>NZ_JACJFT010000009.1:0-4634 GCF_014164605.1 Luteimonas sp. MC1782 | reverse complement strand
GTCCGGACGGGTCTGCGGCTTCCAGCCGCTGAAGTGTGCGACGGCGGTGTAGCCCAGAACACCCAACAGAACCCAGCGGAACCACGCCCAGAAGCGCGTGCCCCACAGTACGTTCTTGAAGTGGCGAATTTCCGAGTCTGTCAGTTTCACTTCACGCCTCCTTGCGGTGCAGTGGTGCGCCTAACACCTAAGTTAAGCCGAGACGCGTAGTGGAGCCAAGCACATGGCAAGCTGTATCTGCCATGTGGTTGGTGGAACGAAGCGGCTTCGGCTTGAACGCATTGTTAGGTGCCACCCGTAATGCAATGCTCTGTCACCGGCTGGATGAGCGCCCGGCGTAAAACAAACGGGCTCTCGTTCTTGGAGCCGGTGTCTTCCCTCAGAGCCAGAAAGTAGCCATCCACCATCGCCCACCCCTCGCGAGGCAACTGACCCTGGACGCACGCAACGCTGGAGAGGTGAATTGTCTCGACCGGCTGACAGGAAGCGGCAGAATTTGTTGTATCCCCGTCTGCGCACACGTTGAGATTACACCTTTTGCCATCAGCCACCACGTAGCCACAAGTTCTAACAAACTTTCCGTCCCAAGAACTAGCGCTCTTCACCAGGGCCGACGGAGTGACTTCCGTGAATCCGCCGCTATCGCAGCCCATCAATAGAGCAACAAGCATCAAACAGAGGACATTCTTCATGTGGCACCTAACACCAGAGTTAAGCCGAGACGCGTAGTGGAGCGAAGCACATGGCAAGCTGTATCTGCCATGTGGTTTGCGTAACGAAGCGGCTTCGGCTTGAACGACTTGTTAGGCCGCCGCACGCCGAGCTTGCGCCCAACCTTGCGACAGCCCAACCCCTGAGCCGAACAGTACAACAAGTCTGGGCGAACGGCCTGAGGCTGGCACTTGCCGGGGCCAAGGCCGGGACCACCACCTCGCGCGGCCAATAACTCTCACTGCGCTCTGTCCGAAGCCGACTCGGCCGGTCGAATCTTGCGGAGAGTCGCGTCTGTCCGAAGCCGAAGTGCTACAGAGCTGACTGCCGATGCCCGCAACGTGCGTGCGAGGTGAGAACGCTGCGGATCAGCGAGGTGCTACAGATTGCCTGGAACCCCGCAACAACAGTGCGGTAAACAAGGCCTAACGCCTGAATTAAGCCGAGCCGCGAAGCGGCTTCGGCTTGAATGAATTGTTAGGCAACATGCGGCTAGCTGCCTGAAGCGGCAATGGCTATAACAATAACAAGCACAGCAAGAGGGACAATCCAAAGCATGTCCCTCAACGCTTTGGCGCCGCGCTGCATGTCCTCATCGCTGTTCATTGCGGCATTAATACGGGCTGCCTCCCGGCGCTTGTATTCTTGCGCCAGTTCATCTGCGCGAAGTTTGATGTAGAGCGCTCTTCCTCGCTTTTCATCCCCGTCGGATAGAGCAACAGACTTCACGAACAGGGCGGCGTCAATCTGACCGCTTGCAACTTCCGCGGCGGCCAGCCCAAAGAAATGCTTGTCCACCGAGAATCTCCCCTATGTTGCCTAACACCAGAGTTAAGCCGAGACGCGCAGTGGAGCGAACCACATGGCAAGCTTTACCTGCCATGTGGTTTGCGTAACGAAGCGGATTCGGCTTGAACGACTTGTTAGGCCGCCGCACGCCGAGCTTGCGCCCAACCTTGCGACAGCCCAACCCCTGAGCCGAACAGTACAACAAGTCTGGCCGAACGGCCTGAGGCTGGCACTTGCCGGGGCCAAAGCCAGAACACTCGACTCGCGCGGCCTAGAACTCTCACCGCGCCTTGTCCAAAGCCGACTCGGCCGGTCGAGTCTTGCGGAGAGTCGCGCCTGTCCGAAGCCGAGGTACTGCAGGGGTGACTGCCGATGCCTGCACCGCGCGTGCGAGGTGCAAAAGCTGCGGATAAGCGAGGCAGTACAGATTGCCTGGAACCCGGCAACAACAGTTCGGGAACAAGGCCTAACACCAGAATTAATCCGCGTCGCGAAGCGACGTCGGCTTGAATGACTCGTTAGCCCGCATATCTGCAGCCTGACGCTCTCGTACCAGCTTGCCTGAGACCAACAGATTCTTTGCTGGAACGACCAAGCCTGACTCGAATGGGGTAAAAAGCACCGTCATAATGATCATTGGAACAAGGCCGATCGTCTTGGCACTCGGGTCAATCGCTCGGCAAGTTCGGTGCACCGCTGTTGCGTAAGCGATGACGGGGGGAACCGTGATGAGCGCCAAGAAAATTGAACTGGCGACCACCGCTCTGGACGAGTGCACTAATGCAGTGACGATCATGGCAGCGAACCACGCCACGTGGACCACGTAGCTCTGTAGGAGCCGCCGCCTCTGCTTGATCAGTTTGGGGATCAGAGATGCATCCACTGCGGCCTAACACCAGAGTTAAGCTGAGACGCGTAGTGGAGCGAAGCACATGGCAAGCTTTCTGTGCCATGTGGTTTGCGTAACGAAGCGGCTTCGGCTTGAACGACTCGTTAGGCCGCCGCTACCCAGCACCGGACCCAACCCCTGAGCCGAACAGTACAACAAGTCTTGCTGGAGAGCTTGGCCTGGCACCTGGCACGAGCGGAGCCTACAAGATCAAGTCGCGCGGCCAAGAACTCTCACCGCGGCCCGTCCGAAGCCGACTCGGCAGGTCGAATCTTGCGGAGGGTCGCGCCTATCCGAAGCCGAGCTGCTTCACGGCCGACAACCGACGCCGCTCACCGCGCGTGCGAGGTGCAAATGCCGTGGATGAGCGAGATTTCCAACTCGCCTGGACCTTCTCCCCGGCAGTGCGGGAAACAAGGCCTAACACCTAAGTTAAGCCGAGACGCGTAGTGGAGCAAAGCGCATGGCAAGCTGTACCTGCCATGTGCTTTGCGTAACGAAGCGGCTTCGGCTTGAACGCATTGTTAGGCGCGCCCCGCCGGTGTGCCAAGCGCGAACTCCTTAACGCCAGCCGCAGCGAGCTGTGCCCGGGCCTCCGGATCCTCCGCAACCACGCGGCGAAGCGTGTGAAATACGTAGGTGCGGCACAGACCTGGCCAAGCGACAAGCATGTAGAGAGCCCCGGCAACCAGCCAGTCCGGGCGGGTCAGCGGCTTCCAGCCGCTGAAGTGTGCGACGGCGGTGTAGGCCAAGACACCCAACAGAACCCAGCGGAACCACGCCCAGAAGCGGGTGCCCCACAGTACGTTCTTGAAGTGGCGAATTTCCGAGTCTGTCAGTTTCACTTCACGCCTCCTTGCGGTGCAGTAGTGCGCCTAACACCTGAATTAAGCCGCGCCGCGAAGCGGCGTCGGCTTGAATGAACTGTTAGGCGGCGCACCAGAGTGCAATGCCGCCGATGACGAACAGTACCAGCCACGACAAGTGCTTGCCCCTAGTGAGAAACAACGGCAAGACCCCGGACGCAATGAAGGTTAGCCCGATGATCTGGAGCATGCCGGACACCGTAAGGTCGCCGCGACCCGCATGCACCAAGAGCGCAGCAAAGCCGAACCATGCGACCGTGGTGATGTGCCAGGCAAAGCGCAACGTCCGCATCGTGAACTCCGAGCTGCCGAATAGCTTTGGAAGATCACTGGGGCGAAACAGGCGGATGAGGATGTACCGCCCCCGAGGACAGAATGGGCCGCGCCGAGTGCTACGGCAAGAATCGCTGCGGTGTAGAGAAGTCCTGCCATAGCCGCCTAACGCCAGAGTTAAGCCGAGACGCGCAGTGGAGCGAAGCACATGGCAAGCTTTATCTGCCATGTGGTTTGCGTAACGAAGCGGCTTCGGCTTGAACGACTTGTTAGGCGGCAGCTGGCCCGGATGGTGAACTCCCCGGCCCGGACGGCCCGCAGCCTAACCCTTGAGCCAAACACTACAACACCTTGGGCCGAACTGGCCGGGACGTCAGGTCGCGCCGCAAAGTGGCCTGTGGCAGGCCTGCGTGCCGATGATGCGGGCGACTGCTGCCGAAGTTGGGGCTGTCTGGCAGCGCCAAATGCTTAAGGTCACGGTGATGATGCGGAGCCCTCTGCGTACCCAGGCGATGCTCAGCGAGGCGACCCTTCGCGCTGGTGCGGACTATCCGAAGAGCAACCCGCGGCAGACGACGGCGCTTGCCCAGTGACGCCTAACACCTGAATTAAGCCGCGCCGCGAAGCGGTGTCGGCTTGAATGAACTGTTAGGCGCAACTGTATCCGAAGCCGAAGCCGGTACAAGCCCGCGCTCTAGCCGAAGCCCGTAACGAGCTTGCGGCAGAACCCGGACCCCCGTGACAGAGATCTTTCCGGAGCCTGGCCGACCGGTCGCGCGGCCATAATCCGCACCCGTAGCCCGCACGAGGCCGGCCGCGGACGTCGCAATCTTGGCTCGAGGTTGCGTGTGGCCGAAGCCGAGTGGCCTGACGACGCCGCTCACCGCGCGTGCGCAATGCACAGCGAAGAACCAGAAGCCACGACAAGACGAGCTGGTACACGACTCCGCGACCACAACTACTGCGGAGCTATGAGCGCCTAACACCTAAGTTAAGCCGAGACGCGTAGTGGAGCGAAGCACATGGCAAGCTGTACCTGCCATGTGCTTCGCGTAACGAAGCGGCTTCGGCTTGAACGCATTGTTAGGCCCCGTCACGGCGAACAC
>NZ_JACJFT010000008.1:0-5507 GCF_014164605.1 Luteimonas sp. MC1782 | reverse complement strand
CCGAGAGTGATTCCGCCTAGTTCTAGCCGCTCATTCCCAGAAATGGACGTGGCATTCGAGCAGGCCATGGTTGATTGGACGCAGATCACCAAAAGTAACAGCAGTGCTTTCATAGGGGCCTAACGCCAGAGTTAAGCCGAGACGCGCAGTGGAGCGAAGCACATGGCAAGCTTTATCTGCCATGTGATTTGCGGAACGAAGCGGCTTCGGCTTGAACGACTTGTTAGGCGGCAGCTGGCCCGGATGGTGCACTCACCGACCCCGAGAACCTGCAGCCCAACCCCTGAGCCGAACACTACAACACCTTGAGCCAATCTGGCCGAGCCGCCCGGTCGTGTCGTAATGTGACCAGCGGCAGCCTTGCGAGCCGCTGCGACGAGCGGCTGTTGCCGAAGCTGAGGCTGATCGAGAGCGCCGAATGCTCATGGTCACGATGTCGGCGCGGAGCCTGCTGCCGGCATGGGCGGTGCTCAACGAAGCGACCCCGCGAGCTGGCCAGGACTGTCCGAAGAGCAACCCACGATGTGCGAGCGGGCTTGCCCAGTGACGCCTAACGCCTGAATTAAGCCGCGCCGCGAAGCGGCGTCGGCTTGAATGAATTGTTAGGCCGCACCTGCGCCCCGGATCTTGGCTAGCGCTGCTACCCCTAACGCCCAGAGCAAAGTAGAGCATGCGCCGGCGAAGATCGCCACGCTAAGCGCGAGCCATACGGCGCCACGCCCACCGCTGAAGTTGAGCTGCGCGTTGCCCGCAAGGGCGACTGATGCGGGAAGCCAGAGCACGGCCCCAACCAGCGAGATGAGGGAGGCGGCGCGTAGCGCAGAACCCCGCACGCTAAGTACAAGTGCTGAACCCGCCAGGGCACCGAGCCCTAAAGCGACCAAGACATTGCCGAGTGGAAGGCCACCAGGCAGAGATATCTCGAGGTAGGGCGCGCCACGGATGAGCGACAGCACGACCCAGGCGACGAACGCCACAAGCACCGAAACGATCACGCTCTTCTTGATCATGCTTGCGACGGCACCCGAGTGCGGCCTAACGCCTAAGTTAAGCCGCGCCGCAGCGGGGCGTGAAGCACATGGCAAGCTGTATCTGCCATGTGATTTGCGCCCCGATGCGGTGTCGGCTTGAACGCATTGTTAGGCCGCTCTTGCGCAGGGCTGCCTGACTTGACTGCTTTACACTCGTCGGGAAAGTTCTGGTGAAAATAGTTGGGAATCGCGTCGAAAGCGTCAGGCTTTTGTACAACGCCAATGACGAAAGGATACGAATCCGGACGTGGTCCTGGGCAGTGAGTATCAGCGACACCCACCAGGACCAAGACCGATAGGGAATCGCCATATCGCTCGACGCCGCCCAGTTGCACTCCAGTAACAGCGCTTCGTCCGCCGACAGCACTCACGACCAGCATTTGAGGGCCAAAGCGCACCTTGCTGAGAATCTCATCAAGCTCGCGAGGCTGCAGTGCTGTGCTCACCCATGAATCACGAAGCGATTGCTCGTCTTGGAAGTAGGTAGTGGTGGGGGAGTCGGGCCCGTTGTAGCCAGCAAAAACTTGCTGATACGGCTGCTCGGCACATGCCACGGAGGACAGAGTGAGCAGGAGAACTGTCAGTATGCGACGGATCATGTTGAGCGGCCTAACGCCAGAATTAAGCCGCGCCGCGAAGCGGTGTCGGCTTGAATGAATTGTTAGGGCCCGCACCGCGCCCGTTTAACTGTGCACTCATTGTCTGACCAGTCGCTTCGGCGCCAACAGAAGCTGTCCCTTGCCAAGAGAACTGCGTCCCAAGTAACGGAGAGATCCGTGTCGTCCTTCCGAGGCTCTCCTAGAAGAAATAGACGGACTCTCTGATTAGATGCCGAAAGCACTCGGTAGGTGAAACCGCGCTGGAGCTCTTCGTTGTCTGACGTACCACCCTCCGGGTAGCGTACATACATCTTGCGCATGGCAGGAGAGAAGCTGACGGACTGAGGGTTGACCGCACAATCATTGGAACCATCCTCACCCCACTGACCGACGAGTTGCCGAGCTGTGTTGCGCTCGTCTTTGGACAAAGTTGCGCAGCCGCCCGTGACTGAAACAATCAGAAGTACGGCTAGCAGATTGCTCGAAACCATCAGTGGGCCCTAACGCCTAAGTTAAGCCGCGCCGCGCAGTGGAGCCGACCACATGGCAAGCTTTCTCTGCCATGTGGTTGGCGTAACGAAGCGGTGTCGGCTTGAACGCAATGTTAGGCGGCACTGCCGCTCTCTGAATGGTACTTGCGCAGCTCATGGAATACGGCAAGCAAGACTTGCTCCGAACGATGCGCGCCGGCACCCGCTGCTGATGCAGCAGAGTCGAGAATCTTATGTGCCGTCTCCAGGTCATCATGAATCGATATAACGTGTTGCCGCAAAGCTTTGTCGTCAGTTGCAGCGTCAAGAAACGACTCAATCTTAGACATGAATCTTTAGCTCCCAGGTAGCGTGATATACGGAGTCACTTAAAGGTCGGCGAAGCCAAACCGAAGGCAATGAAGCCAATAACAATTCCTTCCCATCCTCCGATACTCAGGCCTAGCCAAATGCAGACCAGGGCCCATAGAACTTGCCAGATGTTGAACTCAGGCTCTTGAGATCGCCGCTTAGCCACAATGCCGCCTAACACTTAAGTTAAGCCGCGCCGCGCAGTGGAGCCGAGCACATGGCAAGCTTTCTTTGCCATGTGGTTGGCGTAACGAAGCGGCGTCGGCTTGAACGCATAGTTAGGCCGCACTCTGGAATCTTTCAGCCCCGAGCGCAAGCCAGACGGCTACGAACAGACAAGCGACTGTTGCTCCGCCAAGAAGCAGCAGAGCGAGACCCGGTAAGCGGTACGAAGTGTAGCCACCGAGCAGGAAAGCCAACGGCAGGAGAAGAAGCCTGTTTCCTGCCCAGCGATGGAGCGCCACAGGATCCGATACGCGAGTGTAATCAACGACATTGAGTGGCTTGGAGGTGCCAGCGAAGCGCACAGCCAGAGCCACTGCTAGCAGGATCGGCACGAGAGCGAACTGGACGATTACGAGGATGGCTGCCATGCGGCCTAACACCTAAGTTAAGCCGACCCGCGCAGTGGAGTGGACCAGGTGGCAAGCTTAATCTGCCGCCTGGGCCGCGTAACGAAGCGGGTTCGGCTTGAACGCATTGTTAGGCGGACACCCGCGATGCCCGCCACTCCTTGAAGAACTGCTCATTGTCAGCGATTAGTTCTGAAAGGTCTCCTTGAGCGTCCAGTTGTTGAAGTGCATCGCGTGCGATCCGCATAGCGTCGTCGCCCTCTTGAATCGTGATGCTGCTGTTCTTGAGAGTGGATCCAAGCGTGTCGATCGCGGACTGGATTGCTTCCTGCCGTTCAACCAGTCCTGCGTTCCGTTGCCTTGTGGTTCCGTTGGCCACAAGTCTTCGATAGGTCATGAGAGCCGCCAGGACTGCGGCGACAAGAGCTACGGGAACGAGAAATTCCATGATGGCCGCCTAACACCTAAGTTAAGCCGACCCGCGCAGTGGAGTGGACCAGGTGGCAAGCTTTACCTGCCGCCTGGGCCGCGTAACGAAGCGGGTTCGGCTTGAACGCATTGTTAGGCGGCAGCTGGCCCGGATGGTGCACTCCCCAACCCGGACACCCGCAGCCCAACCCCTGAGCCGAACACTACAACACCTTGTGCCGATCTGGCCGCGACGTCTGGTCGCCCCGTAAAGCTGCGCGTGGCGGGCGTGCGTGCCGCTGAATCGGCCGACCGCTGCCGAAGTTGGGGCTGCGCGGCAGCGCCGGATGCCTACGGTCACGGTGTTGGTGCGGAGCCCGCTGCGCCCTGAGGCGATGCCCAGCGAAGCGACCCTTCGGGCTGGTGCGGACTATACGAAGAGCAACCCGCGACACACGACGGCGCACGCCCAGTGACGCCTAACGCCTGAATTAAGCCGCGCCGCGAAGCGGCGTCGGCTTGAATGAATTGTTAGGCGGCTGCTCAGTTGTCATAGCCGGTGATCTCTGCGTGGATGATGCAGTCGCCGCGTGCAACCAAGTAGCCGCTGAACCCCCAGAACTTGCCTGAGTCTGGGGCCGTGCTGTACTGAAACAAATAGAGTTTGGCGCTATCCACGATGCCGGAGCGAACAGAATCAGGAATGTCTGCTCCAATCTCTGCCAACGCGAGTCGATCTGAGACTGCCATGCGTGTACGAAGCTGGGTGAGAGTGCCTCCAAGGCACTCATCAGTGGGAAGCGACCGAACGGTGAAATCTCCACCCCAAGTGCTTGGAGGTGACAGCAACTGGCTGTCGCCGCACGCGATGGCAGCAAGTGAGGTCAAAGCGACTAATAGAGATCGCGGGGACATTGGGTGCCGCCTAACACCAGAATTAAGCCGCGCCGCGAAGCGGTGTCGGCTTGAATGAATTGTTAGGCCGCTGCCCGGTTACGGCCACACGAGCCCATCTGTTGATAACGTCTGGACATAGATCCCAAGACCATGGTCGCAAATTCCCGCGGCCAAGCGACGGTCACCCTCGGCGTACCAAGACAACGCACCCTCTGTGGATGGCTGCAGAAACGCCCTGCCAGTGACGGTTACGGTCTTGCCACGCCACAACGCAGCATTTGCGTAGAAATCGGCAGGCAGCGCGAGTTTTACGCAGCTACCCTCCGTTTCCACAACCGAAGCCCAGGCCGGCTCACCTTGGAACAGCTGCACATGGCCCGTCACCGTGCAGCTCTCTCCGACCTTGCAATGATCCACAGAGGTTTCATCCGCAACGGGTGCTGAACTGCACGCTGCGGGGAGAGCAATCAGAACTATCAGTGGCCAGCGGATCATGTGAGCGGCCTAACACTAGAGTTAAGCCGAGCAGCGTAGTGAAGCGAAACACATGGCAAGCTTTACCTGCCATGTGTTTTGCGTAACGAAGCGGATTCGGCTTGAACGACTTGTTAGGCCGCCGCTGCCCGGCACTTATGCCCAACCCGCGACGGCCCAACCCCTGAGCCGAACAGTACAACAAGTCTTGCTGGAGAGCTTGTTGACCTGGCACGTGGCGCGAGCGGAGCCTAGAAGATCAAGTCGCGCGGCCAAGAACTCTCACCGCGCACTGCCCGAAGCCGAGCCGGCCGGTCGAATCTTGCGAAGAGTCGCGCCTGTCCGAAGCCGAGGTACTGCAGGTCTGACTGCCGATGCCGGCACCGCGCGTGCGAGGTGCAAACACTGCGGATAAGCGAGGCGCTGCAGGTTGCCTGGAACCCGGCAACAACAGTGCGGGGAAACAAGGCCTAACGCCTAAGTTAAGCCGCGCCGCAGCGGGGCGTGAAGCACATGGCAAGCTACACCTGCCATGTGGTTTGCGACCCGATGCGGCGGGGACTTCCTTCGATAAAGTGGACACCCGTTGGTTAGGCGCATCTGCGCTCGTAGTCGGCGGGTGCGGTGTAACCCAGCGCCGAGTGTAGGCGCTGGTGGTTGTAGAAGTCGACGTAGCCGCGGATG
>NZ_JACJFT010000007.1:0-6675 GCF_014164605.1 Luteimonas sp. MC1782 | reverse complement strand
TCCCTCGCGGGCCAACTTGCGCCAACGAGACAACATGAAAGGGTGGATGTAAAGCGACTCGGCAACATCGGCGACGGAGACGCCGGGAAGCTCACTCAGGCGTACTGCGGTGGCCTTGAAGTGGTCTGTGTAGCGATAGGTTGTTCGGGGGCCTGGCGTAGGCATAAAGACACTCCTGATCGTTAGGTCAGGGTGTCCACTGAAGCGAAGGAACTACCGCGTCGGCTTGAACGCATTGTTAGGCCCAGCCGCCGCCGCTGTCACTAGGAGAGCGCGGCGTCGACTTACCGGCCCCATCCGGCCGTCGGCTGGATACGGCGAGCGCAGCAGCAGCACCCAGAGCGAAACCCACCCCCATGCCCAGGACGAGTTGACCAAGGACAATGCCGAGTGCCGCGCCGATTGCGACCCCAAAGATTATTCCCGCGCCTATCGTTCGACGCCTCTGCTCGTAGCCGCTCTTCCACATGACCGTACATCTCCCAGCGGGCCTAACACCTAAGTTAAGCCGCGCCGCAGCGGGGCGTGAAGCACGTGGCAAGCTTTACCCGCCACGTGGTTTGCGCCCCGATGCGGCGTCGGCTTGAACGCATTGTTAGGCGCGGCAGCCACAGCCCCAGACTAATCCCGCTTGTTGAAGTAGTACAGGCCCGCCCCAACAAGACCGACTGCCATGCCAAGGCAATACAGCCAGCCTGCCGCAATAGCCTCCGAGGAGAACATGGGTATCCCCTCGCGACTAGAGACGCGATACAGCCGATTGAGGCTACTCATGGTCATAAGCACCATGAACACCGCGACAGCGACCCAAAACTCTCCACGATTCTTCATGGTCAATCGCAATCTCTGTTGAGCGCCTAACGCCTGAATTAAGCCGCGCCGCGAAGCGGCGTCGGCTTGAATGACTTGTTAGGCCGCCGATGCCTGGCACCCCTGCCCGACCTGCCGCGCCCCAACCCCTGCGCCGAACAGTACAACAAGTTTGGACGGACAGCTTGGACTGGAGCGTGCCGCAACCGAAGCCTGATTTCCCGGCTCGCGCGGCCAAGAACCCGCACCGCCAACCTGCACGAGGCCGACTCAGGATGATCGTACTTGCGCCGAGGCTGCGCCTATCCGAAGCCGAGGTGCACCACGAGTGACTGCCGATGCCCTTCACCGCGCGAGCAAAGCGCAACGGCGAGAAGCGGGAGCCGCGAGAACAAAGCAATCTTGCCGAGACGCCGCTACAACAGTGCCGCGAACCAAAGGCCTAACACCAGAGTTAAGCCGAGCAGCGTAGTGCAGCGAAACACATGGCAAGCTGTACCTGCCATGTGTTTTGCGGAACGAAGCGGATTCGGCTTGAACGACTCGTTAGGCCGCCGCTGCCCAGCACCTGTGCCTGACCTGCGGTGACCCAACCCCTGAGCCGAACATTACAACAAGTCTGGCCGGTCAGCCCGAGGCTGGAATCTGCCAGGCCGAAGCGATGATGTTGCAGCCTTCGCGGCCCAGAACTCTCACCGCACCCTGGCCGAAGCCGGTGCGGCAGGTCGAATCTTGCGGAAAGTCGCGCCTGTCCGAAGCCGAAGTGCTTCCCGACTGACTGCCGATGCCTGCACCGCGCGTGCGAGGTGCAAACGCTGCGGATGAGCGAGTCGCTACAGTTTGCTTGGAACCCGGCAGCAACAGTGCGGGAAACAAGGCCTAACACCAGAGTTAAGCCGAGACGCGTAGTGGAGCGAAACACATGGCAAGCTTTACCTGCCATGTGTTTTGCGTAATGAAGCGGCTTCGGCTTGAACGACTTGTTAGGCCGCCGCACGCCGAGCTTGCGCCCGACCTTGCGACAGCCCAACCCCTGCGCCGAACAGTACAACAAGTCTGGCCGAACGGCCTGAGGCTGGCACTTGCCGGGGCCCAGGCCGGAACCACCGACTCGCGCGGCCAAGAACTCTCATCGCGCCCTGTCCGAAGCCGACTCGGCCGCTCGAATCTTGCGGAAAGTCGCATCTGTCCGAAGCCGACGAGTTGCAGGGCTGATTACCAATGCCTGCGCCGCGCGTGCGAGGTGCAAGTGCTGCGGATAAGCGACGCGCTGCAGAGTGCCTGGAACCCAGCAACAACAGTGCGGGAAACAAGGCCTAACACCTAAGTTAAGCCGAGACGCGTAGTGGAGCGAAGCACATGGCAAGCTCTTTTTGCCATGTGGTTTGCGGAACGAAGCGGCTTCGGCTTGAACGCATTGTTAGGCGCCACTCTTGGGACCCGCTTGACTGAAGATCAGGATCAAGGCCGACAACCCGATAAGTAAGGCCGAGAGGAAGAACACTGTCATTCCAATCCAGATGCCAACACTCGCCGTCGCCTGCAACCACGATAAGTTCAACCAATCCGCGATCCACAGGACGCCGCCACAGACCAGGATGAAGAAAAAGCTCCATAGCGCTACCGAATTGAAGCGCTTGAGAAGCGTCGCATCAGATGTCTCAATGTGTAGCGGCATGAGGCCTAACACCAGAGTTAAGCCGTGCCGCAGCGGGACGTGAAGCACATGGCAAGCTCTTCCTGCCATGTGATTTGCGTACCGATGTGGCATCGGCTTGAACGACTCGTTAGGCCGCCGATGCGTGGCACCTGTGCCGGACAGCCCAACCCCTGAGCCGAACATTACAACAACCCACCGGCACTGGGCGGTGCCAGCAGGAGCGAAGCCGGAACCACAGCCCGCGCGGCCGAGAACCCGCACAGCCAGCCCGAACGAAGCCGAGGTGCGACTGGCGCTACTGCCGATACCGCTCACCGCGCATGCGATATAGCCCCGAGGATGCCGGAACCAACCGGCTTACGACGCTGCAGCTACAGCGATGCAATGAGATCGGCCTAACACCTAAGTTAAGCCGAGACGCGTAGTGGAGCGAGGCACATGGCAAGCTGTACCTGCCATGTGCTTTGCGTAACGAAGCGGCTTCGGCTTGAACGCATTGTTAGGCCGCACGTTAGTTGGCACGACAATGTGTCTCCACGACGGCCCTGTCAGCTGGGTCACGCGACGGCGCATCTCGCATCTCGATGGCTATCGGCCCGTCGGCTTCTTGCGGCCACTTGTCGCGAGTCTTCGGTCCATACACCAGCATGATCCCCGCAGGCGGGTCTCCAAGCAGGAAGGAGTCTCTAGGCTCACCCATCACGGCGGTTAGTTGGGACATGGTCATTCCCGGCTCAACCTTACGACAGCGCTCACGAACCTGGTCGCACCCGGCCAAGAGAAGCAAGAAGCCCAGAGCTGGAAGTAGTCGGTTCACGGGACTCTAGTGCGGCCTAACACCAGAGTTAAGCCGAGACGCGTAGTGGAGCGAAGCACATGGCAAGCTTTACCTGCCATGTGGTTTGCGTAACGAAGCGGCTTCGGCTTGAACGACTTGTTAGGCCGCCGCACGCTAGGCTTGCGCCCGACCTTGCGACAGCCCAACCCCTGAGCCGAACAGTACAACAAGTCTGGCCGAGCGCCCGAGCCTGGCAGTTGTCCGGGCCGAAGCCGAAACCAGTGACTCGTGCGGTCAAGAACTTCCATAGCGCCCTGTCCGAAGCCGACTCGGCCGGTCAAATCTTGCGGAGAGTCTGGCCAATCCGAAGCCGAGGTGCTGCAGGACTGGCTGCCGATGCCTGACCGCGCGTGCGAGGTGCAAACGCTGCGGATAAGCGAGGAGCTAAAGATTGCCTTGAGCTCGGCAACAACAGTGCGGGAAACAAGGCCTAACACCGAAGTTAAGCCGAGACGCGTAGTGGAGCAAAGCACATGGCAAGCTGTACCTGCCATGTGCTTTGCGCAACGAAGCGGCTTCGGCTTGAACGCATTGTTAGGCCTCATCCGCGGGCTTGCGGTACAAAACTGCGCCAGATTCTGGGGCAATGAGAAGCGCGACCTTATCCGTCGTGAAGAAGTCCACGGTGTGCGGGACGCTTGGTCCTGGGGAGATGTTGGTGGTGATGTGATCACTCGCAGCTCCCATGTCTCGACCCCAAGCGATGTTGTGGATCACGATCTTTTTTCCGTCAGTCAGGGCCGCCTCTGTAAGGCTGCCGCAGCGACCTTGGAGCAAGGTTGATACGTGATCCGCAAGTTCGCTTGTCATGAGGCCTAACACCAGAGTTAAGCTGCGCTGCGTAGGGGCGTGAAGCACATGGCAAGCTTTATCTGCCATGTGGTTTGCGCCCCGAAGCGGCGTCGGCTTGAACGACTTGTTAGGCCGCTGCTGCCCAGCACCCGCGCCGAACACGCTGCGACCCAACCCCCTGAGCCGGAACACTACAACAACTCGCAGACGCTGGACCGAGCCACGGCTACCGACGCGGATACGTCGCAGCTGTACGGCTTAGCAGCTCAAGTCTTTGTCCCTGTCGATTCCTTCAAGGCATATCGCTGACAAAGGGAGGTCGAATGCTTCGGCCTGCTGCAACATGAGCGAGAGAACGCGGCGGTAAGCCCGATTGTGTCCAGCCTCGTACTGCCTCTGCTCTGAGCTAGATTCATGTAGAGCGCGCTCACTCGCTTTCCACTCCTCTTTAAGCAGGAACCCGAGGTCTCGAAGGTAGTTTTCCGTGAGTTCCGACATGCGGCCTAACGCCTGAATTAAGCCGCGCCGCGAAGCGGCGTCGGCTTGAATGAATTGTTAGGGCCCGCCCGCGGACCCTGTGGCAACAAGTATCTCGTGATACCGCCGATTGTCTATGCCGTTGGATTGCTCCACAGCCAGAGGATGACCACTGACCGCTGGAACGTGAACAGCGGGCCGGCTTGTGCTGTTTTGGAACTGCACCATTACAGCTAGGCCAAGAGTAGATGGGTAACCTGGCATTGCATTGGCGATAGTGCCCGCGACTGGCGGCTCATTACTCCCGTCCTTGTCATAGAGCTCGACGTACCGGAAGAAGTCTGGCTCTTGCACTCCTACCCAGACACCCCAGCCGTAGTAGTCGGATTGCTCGTTGAAGGGGAGCTTGAGCAGGCAGCGTATGAAGAAGCTACTGCCAAACTGGCAAAGGTCGCTATTGAACTTTGCCTGATTGGCTCGCTCGCTCTCTGGGATGGCCCAAACCACATCCGGAAGCTTCCAGCCATGGTCGGTGGGCAGGCCGTCATGCGTTTCACCACAGGTTGAGCAAACGAAAGACTTCATGCGGGCCCTAACACCTAAGTTAAGCCGACCCGCGCAGTGGAGTGGACCAGGTGGCAAGCTTTACCTGCCGCCTGGGCCGCGTAACGAAGCGGGTTCGGCTTGAACGCATAGTTAGGCGCCACTGTAGCCGAAGCCGAGGCCAGAACCACGCCTGGAACTAGCCGAAGCCCAAGACGGGCTTGCCACGGCACACGCACCACCGAGACAGGAATGTTGCCGAAGCCGGACCTGCTTAACGCGCGGCCCAAAAGCCTCACCGGAAACTCTACGAAGACCAATGCGGCCCCAACAATCTCCCGTGAGGCTACGCGTAGCCGAAGCCGAAATGCTAGACGACGCCACCACCGCGCGTACGAAATGCACAACGGAACACCGAAGCTGCAACAGTGCCGACTGCAACGGACACTTGAATTGCTAACAACCGCGGCTCTCGTGAGCGCCTAACGCCAGAGTTAAGCCGAGACGCGTAGTGGAGCGAAACACATGGCAAGCTTTACCTGCCATGTGTTTTGCGTAACGAAGCGGCTTCGGCTTGAACGACTTGTTAGGCCGCCGCTGCCCGGAACTTGCGTCCGACCCGCAACAGCCCAACCCCTGGGCCGAACAGTACAACAAGTCTGGCCGAACGGCTTGAGGCTGGCGCTTGCCGGGGCCAAAGCCCGAGCCACCGACTCGTGCGGCCAAGAACTCTCACTGCGCCCTGTCCGAAGCCGACTCGGCAGGTCAAATCTTGCGGAGAGTCGCGCCTGTCCGAAGCCGAGGTGCTGCAGGACTGACTGCCGATGCCAGCACCGCGCGTGCGCGGTGCAAACGCCGCGGATAAGCGATGCGCTACAGATTGCCTGGAACCCGGCAACAACAGTGCGGGAAGCAAGGCCTAACGCCTGAGTTAAGCCGCGCCGCGCAGTGGAGCGAACCACATGGCAAGCTTTCTCTGCCATGTGGTTTGCGTAACGAAGCGGTGTCGGCTTGAACGAATTGTTAGGCCGCGGCTGGCGGGAACCCTGACCTCTTGCCCCAAACCGCCGCCGCCCAACCCCTTGGCCGGAACACTACAACAACTTGGCTCGACTGGCCGATGCCCCTTGGGCTGGCCTGGGTGTTTTCCGCCGGAGGCTAGCCAGAACAACGGGCGGAGCGTGTAGCCGAAGCCACCGCTGCTGCAAAGCGCGGCAGGCAACAGGCTGCGGCGTTTTGTCGAAGCGCGATGCTGGTCAGTGCGACCTGGAACGAAGCGACCCTGCAAGCCGTCACGGACTGTCCGAAGAAGCGCACAACGGAACACGCACACCAAGCGGCCTAACGCCTAAGTTAAGCCGCGCCGCAGCGGGGCGTGAAGCACATGGCAAGCTGTACCTGCCATGTGGTTTGCGACCCGATGCGGTGGGGACTTCCTTCGATAAAGTGGACACCCGTTGGTTAGGCGCATCTGCGCTCGTAGTCGGCGGGTGCGGTGTAACCCAGCGCCGAGTGTAGGCGCTGGTGGTTGTAGAAGTCGACGTAGCCGCGGATG
>NZ_JACJFT010000006.1:0-8466 GCF_014164605.1 Luteimonas sp. MC1782 | reverse complement strand
TCCCTCGCGGGCCAACTTGCGCCAACGAGACAACATGAAAGGGTGGATGTAAAGCGACTCGGCAACATCGGCGACGGAGACGCCGGGAAGCTCACTCAGGCGTACTGCGGTGGCCTTGAAGTGGTCTATGTAGCGATAGGTTGTTCGGGGGCCTGGCGTAGGCATAAAGACACTCCTGATCGTTAGGTCAGGGTGTCCACTGAAGCGAAGGAACTACCGTGTCGGCTTGAATGAATTGTTAGAGCCCGCCTAGCTGGCGTTCAACCAGTCGTACCAGCTCAGGATCTGATGAAACCTCATACGAGTTGCCGTGCGCTAGGACAACTACCTTGGCTTGCATCTCAGGTAGGAACGGCCCGCAACTAGGGAGAAGCGTCTCCACGATTGAGCGACTTCTTCCGCGCAGTGTACGGATCACCGTTACGCGGCCCTTACGAGCGCCGTTTGCGACCAAGACGTCATCCTGCGCTGCTACTAACGCGCGCTCAAGCTCCACAAGGTGCAGTCCGGTCACCACGCCAAGATGGACCGAAGTAGCCAAGGCTAGTCTCTCTTCTGCAGGGATGTGCCGGACGCGACACGCATGGACCGGAAAAGCGAGGAGCGAAACCAGGACGATGGCGAGAACTTTCATTGCGGGCGCTAACGCCTGAATTAAGCCGTGCCGCGAAGCGGCGTCGGCTTGAATGAATTGTTAGCCGAACTACCGCGGCATGTCATACAGGTCAGTCCTTCGCGCCAGTGCGCCGATCAGCTCTATGTCAGGCTTAGGGCTCGTGGCCTCGTCAAGCATCTTAGCGACGAGAGCGGCAGGACCAGCGCCACGTGGATGTGCAGCGAAAGCACATACATCATCGCCGCGACCAATATAGTAGTACACCCCATCGGAAGAATAGGTTGGCGCTGTCATCGCGTAAGTCGCAGCCCTGCCTAGTGTCGCGTTGATGCCATGCATTTCCAGCGCACTTTCAGTTTCTTGCGCCACCACGTGCAGAGAGCCCGCGAACCAGTCACTGGCAGGCGGAGCGAACACGGATTCGCCAGCCACGCGGTAAGAATAGAGCCCCTCTCTGCTGAAAGTGACGATTCTCATTTCGTGAAACGTAGGCAGTACAACTCCCGTTATCCCGTCACTGCTGTAGCCGCTACTCCGGAGCTTAGAATTTGCGCGGGCTAGAACCTCGAACCCGTGAGAGTCACAAGGTGAGAAACCTCTTTCGGCTTCCCATCTTTGCGCAGCTCGTTGATCCAATCCTCGCTGGTTCTCAAGCGCTCTGTGGCTCCGGACGAGCTGAGGGAGCCACAACACACCTCCGATCAGTGCGGTGCTGATAAACACCTGGAGAGTTACCGAGGCTGCGCGCATGTGCTTAGTTGGCTAACGCCTGAATTAAGCCGCGCCGCGAAGCGGTGTCGGCTTGAATGAATTGTTAGGCACCATCCTACGGCAGCGCCACCTCAACAACGACCTTGCCCGGAACTGGAACGTCATCGCATGAAGCAGGCTCAAAGATGGAGTAGCGAACAGCGTACATGGCAGCTCTATCGAGGATTGGCGCTCCACTGGACCGAGCCACCTTTGCCTCAGCCAGGTAACCGCCACCACCTTGCACTCCAACCAACACCTCTATGCTCGTCTCCCCCTTGAGGCCGAGCTGTCTTGCCTGAGACATATCACCGGCGGTGGCGAGTTGTACGAGACGCGCGCCCGATGAAGTGCTGCAGCCACTACGGTCACCACTACAGCCGGTGCCCGCCGCTGCTAGTGCCACGAGAATCAGTTGCCACATATGCATGCTGTGGTGCCTAACACTTAAGTTAAGCCGCGCCGCAGCGGGGCGTGAAGCACATGGCAAGCTGGACCTGCCATGTGGTTTGCGACCCGATGCGGTGTCGGCTTGAACGCATTGTTAGGCGCGCCCGCCCGACGTGTCAGACGCGAACTCTTTCACACCAGCAGCAGCGAGCTGTGCCCGTGCCTCCGGATCCTCCGCCACCACACGGTGCAGCGTATGAAACACGTATGTGCGGCACAAGCCTGGCCAAGCGACCAGCAGGTAGACCGCGCCTGCGGCCAGCCAGTCAGTTCGGGCCAAAGGCTTCCAGCCAGTGAAGTGTGCGGCGGCGGTGTAGCCAAGAACCGACAAGAGTACCCAGCGAAACCACGCCCAAAAGCGAGTTCCCCACAACACGTTCTTGAAATGACGGACTTCGGATGCCGTTAGTTTCACTTCATGCCTCCATGCGGTGCGATAGCGCGCCTAACACCTAAGTTAAGCCGACCCGCGCAGTGGAGTGGACCAGGTGGCAAGCTTTACCTGCCGCCTGGGCCGCGTAACGAAGCGGGTTCGGCTTGAACGCATTGTTAGGCCTCATGAGACACCAGTGGGCTTGACGTACGCAACCCGCCACTGTCCATTGCGATACTCCAGATCAAACAGCACCGAAGAGCCAGACAGGCCGTGAACATAGCTTGATCCGTTTAGCTCAGCCGCCATAGCGCCGTACTTCTTGAATTCGCGAAGTTCATGGAACTGGGCGCGCTTTCCAGTCTCGCGGTGGATGCCTCCTGGAGCGTTGATCGCGTATGCGCACTCCGATGCTGGCACCACCTCGCGACCGCCAACAAGCAAGGCCGCCAGAACGCTACTAGGAGGGTCATGCCCGTCGATCAGGAGACAATTTGCATATGCGCGACTGCTTGTGGCTGGCGGAACCATTCGCTCAAAAGCCGCGATTGCCGCGTCTATTGGCACCGCCATTGAGCCGCCACTCGGGATCTCGTCAGCCGGGGTGCATCCGGCAAAGGCTGCTAACAACGACAGTATGGCAACAAGCCGGTGAGTCATTGGGATGAGGCCTAACGCCAGAATTAAGCCGTGCCGCGAAGCGGCATCGGCTTGAATGAATTGTTAGGCGGCTGCCGGGCTACTTGGCGAGCTCGCCTGACACGTAGGCGGAAATCTCACGAGTGTTCCTGATGAACTCCGCCTCTAGATCAACGCCGCACTTATTGGCCAGAACCATAATTGACCACAGGCAGTCCGACAATTCATGCCCGAGTTTGGCGTGATGGTTCTCGATGGTCCGGACGCCGGCATGTGCCTGGATCAGCTTTGCCAGATCACCGACGTCTCCCGTGAATCCGAGCGCCAGTTCCTGAGTGCTCCAGACGCGACCCCAGCGCTTAACCTCCAGTTGCTCGTAGAGCTCGTTGAGTTCGAGTGCTGCTTGTTCGAGATCGCTGAAATTCATGTCATGCCGCCTAACACCTGAATTAAGCCGCGCCGCGAAGCGGCGTCGGCTTGAATGAATTGTTAGGCGCTGGCTGCGATGAACTAGTCATACCAGAAGCCCTCCGTGTTGAGCCATGTGCACAACAACCTCGCCGATTCTCTCGACTCTACCGAGCCGGAGCCAAACTCATCTCGGTCCGTCGTTGCCTGACGAAGCAGGATGTGCCCGTGGATTATCTTTGACTGGTTGAGCGCCCCAAACTGGAACGCACCTGTCAAGTCGCCGCGAGCAATCATGTCCTCGAGTTCTTCAGCAGCTTGGATTGCAGCTGACTGGCTCAGATCTGACTCCAGAATGCGCATATCTGGCTCGATCTTGTTCTCGACGTTGCGACACAACTCCGGACTTACCGAAGAGCTGGCCAGGACGATGATCGCGAGGGCTGCGGAAAAGGTCATTGAAGCGCCTAACGCCTGAATTAAGCCGCGCCGCGACGCGGCGTCGGCTTGAATGAGTTGTTAGGCCTACTTGCGGAAGACGTAATGACTAACCCCATAAGTGACAAGCATTGCAGAAAGGAGGATTCCAGCGCCGTAAAAAAGCCCTGTGTTTCTCCCCTCCCATCCTACTAGCCAAACTATGACTACGATGGCGGCGAAGCATAGGTATAGCAGAAAGGCAAAAGGTCGCCACTTCTTGTCGGAGTCTAGAGCGGAGGCTCCTTTGGACCAGACATCTCTCGCCATTTTCACGACGAGTGCTGAACAAATTGACGCCAATGTGCCCAATACGTATCCAGCAACAAACCGGTCGATCCGGTCGGGTGGTGAGTTGACGAAGTCTTTGTAGAAGTACATCAATGCGAATGCAGCTGCAGTTGATGTGATCGCAACGTAGAGCCTGAAGTCCTTAAGAGTTGCCATGCATTCCCCAATGTAGGCCTAACACCCAAGTTAAGCCGCGCCACATCGGGGCGTGAAGCACATGGCAAGCTCTTTCTGCCATGTGGTTTGCGCCCCGATGTGGTGTCGGCTTGAACGCATTGTTAGGCGCCAGCACGGCAACCCTAGAAGTCGCATCTGAATTCTCCAACGAACTCCTGACCGGCAACAGACATACGTACGCTGTTGCCAGACCCCTTTAGAGTGAAGGATGGAAATAGACGCTTGTCGCCTGGATTGCGATAAACGATATGAACTCGCGCCGAGGCTCTGTCAAAGTCGTGGATCTCGTATGAGCCGCCAGGCAGGCTGCTGGGATAGCCCTGACCCGGTACGTGAAATAGAATCTGGGCAATCTCTCCGTAGCCTAAGAATTCAAGATCGTAATCTCCAGCATCATCAGGCGCCGAGAACCGGCATATTGTGCTCGTGGCAGCAACGGGTGTTGCCGTGAGCGTTAACAGAATTGCCAGTAGAGTCTTCATGCGCCTAACGCCTGAATTAAGCCGCGCCGCGAAGCGGTGTCGGCTTGAATGAATTGTTAGACATCACTCTGCGTACATCTCAAGACTCTCGCGAACTGAGCCCGACTCTTCTGCGATGACGATGATCGTGTTGTCACTTGTTCCGACAATCGCAAGAGGCCACTTGCCGTTCGCCTCATGGAGAGCGCCATAAAGCGGGAGAAAGTAATTGTTGTTGTGAATCAACCACGGGTCGTAAGGCACTTCGGCGTAGAAGACCGGGAACGTCCTGTCGTTGCATAGGCTGACCTTCTGGAGTGTCACGCCTCGCTCGATCAGAACTTGCTTTGTAGGATGGCTCCAATCGGTGCCTACCTCTTTACAGCCGCGGACCGTCTTTGCAAATAGCTCCGTCTCCTCCATCTTCGGCAGTTCATCAGCCCAAGCCACTCCTGATACAAGCAAGCATGCCATTGCAATAATCTTTGACATCGCGACCTCCTGTGTGTGATGTCTAACACCTAAGTTAAGCCGACCCGCGCAGTGGAGCGGTGCACATGGCAAGCTCTTCCTGCCATGTGGGCCGTGTAACGAAGCGGGTTCGGCTTGAACGCATTGTTAGGCCGCACCGCGACGGGCAGCCTCAATATCTCGGAGGAACTGTTCCTTGTTCCGTGGAGAAATCATGAGCGACCTTCCCGAGCCGTAGTCAATACGCAGCCGGTCCAATGAAAGCGCTGGGCTGGAGAGCGCGTTGGAACTGGGCGTAATGCTAGTGATGTCCGCTACTTTGATGTGCCACTTGAACGGGCCGCTTTGTACTCTTAGCTGACGGGGCTCCAACGTATAGCGCGTTGAAAGCAACAGCCAGATAGGCAGGCCGACGCCGATGACGGCGATGAACGCGGCCACGGGCCACGCAGCGGGGGACCCGTCAGACACGGTTACGATAGCGGCGAAAAGTGACACCGCAATCGCAACTGCGAGAATAGCAAGCAACCACGCATCAGTTCTTGATTTGTAAACGGTCGCCATAGCCTTCCTTTGCGGCCTAACACCTAAGTTAAGCCGAGACGCGTAGTGGAGCAAAGCACATGGCAAGCTGTACCTGCCATGTGCTTTGCGGAACGAAGCGGCTTCGGCTTGAACGCATTGTTAGGCCTCATCTGCGCAATGCCCGGATACTGTTGACCGAGACAATGGCACCAGAAGGCCAGCCACCGAAGTGCCCTGTGTCATCTGGCCGATAGACCCCCGACACCTCTGCGAGAGAGCAGTGCTGCCACCCATCTGGGATGTTCTTGCGTTGGATATCTACCCAGAGGGCACGCGCTGTATCACCCGCCACACAGTCCTGTCGAGACTCATGGATGGACTGACCCTCAAACTCTAGTGAGACATAGCCTTGGAGCACGATGATGCTGCCGCTGGGAACGTCACCGTTGAGTACCGTGGTCATCGGGACTAGCGCCGCACAGCCAGAGAACAGCAAGCAGAGAAGAGCTGAAGTTGCGGCAATCTTGCTCATGAGGCCTAACACCAGAATTAAGCCGCGCCGCGAAGCGGTGTCGGCTTGAATGATTTGTTAGGCATCAGATCCGGACGCCTGAGGTCTGACTCTTGTCCGCCAGTGAACGTACTCAAAGTCATTCTCCGTAAGATGCTTGGGGATCTTTGCCTTATAAGTACGCATCTTAATTGGCTCGATGTCGAACAGAGGCTCAGGGTTACTTCCACTCTTGTGAATGAATGGAGCAAGCAAGAACGGGGCGTCCTGAGGATGATTGTCAGTGAACGTACCCAGAGCGTATCCGTGTTTGGTCTCAAACCCCTTGCAGATTATGAGAGACACGATCAGGCCCAAGTGTTCCTTGCCATACTTTGTTACAGCGTTGTCCCTCCTAAGTTTCTCGTGCATCTGCTTGATGCCGGCCCTATCAAAGCTTGGGTATAGGTAGACGTAGTACATGTCTTCGTCAGTGATAAAGGACAGGCATATGTTGCCTGATTCGTCCTCCGGCCTTCCATAATTCCATGATCGAAGCAGCGTGAAGAACTTATGGGCGTACTCTGGATCGTTGAAAACGAGGCCAACAATTTTTTCACTGGACGGATCTGAGGGTCTTCCGAGCGAGACAAAAGCATTCGCGACCCATTTGTCTGGATCGTACGTGAAGTCTGGAAGCGGCTGGACGTAAAGGCTTGTGTAATAGAACAGCGTCCTCTCGAGAAAGTAGTCAACGGCAACCAGCGCGACGGCAAGGGAGAGCCCTTGCTGCCAAGGCAAGCTGACAATGCTTGTGGCAATGCCCAGACCAGTGAGCGCTCTCAGTGTCCATCGAATCTTTCGCTCATTTTTCTCATGCAGAAACAGCCGTGGAAGCCACTTGCCTGGCTTCAGTCTCGGAAGTCCGTTCTTGAAGGTGCCCACTTACTCCCCCTGATGCCTAACACCAGAATTAAGCCGCGCCGCGAAGCGGTGTCGGCTTGAATGAATTGTTAGGGCTCAACTCTCTCACCCTCACGCAGCGGCCTGCAAGAGACCATCCGATCCACGGATAGATTGCGCTGATATGCCCCCATATGGCCGAATTGACCAGGTGATGAGACAGAACCTTCAAGCTGCACGTAGACGCGATTCCAAGGCGCATTGGGCTCTTGGTTGAAGGTCAGGAAGGCGCAGGGAACCGAGCCCTCTACCCACCAGCGCTCCCGGGTCGCAACCAACGGACGAAACTCCAGGGTCTCAAAGCCCTCTGTGTAGTAGCCAGCATGGATCTTTGGCGCTGGATCCACGATAGGTAGCGGCGCTGGTGTGCGAACACAGCCAGTTGCTGCACTTAGTATCAGAAGCAGAGCAGCTTTCATTGAGGCCTAACACCTAAGTTAAGCCGACCCGCGCAGTGGAGTGGACCAGGTGGCAAGCTTTACCTGCCGCCTGGGCCGCGTAACGAAGCGGGTTCGGCTTGAACGCATTGTTAGGCGGCACCTGGTTTGCTGCCGCCAGCGATGTGCCAGATTACGCCAACGCAGACGCTCAGTAGACCGATACCGAACGCCACCGCAGCGGACCCCGGAGTTTGACCGGTCAAGTAGTAGACCCCAAGAGCTACGACGATACCCACAGCGGTTGGAATGACTATCCGACGCACGAGCAGTAGGTCTAGCCAGCTTCCCGCCAGGTCAAACAGATCGATCGCCATAGATCTCCCCAGTGCCGCCTAACACCTAAGTTAAGCCGCGCCGCGCAGTGGAGCCAGGCACATGGCAAGCTGCACCTGCCATGTGCCTGGCGTAACGAAGCGGTGTCGGCTTGAACGCATTGTTAGGCGCCACTCCGCACATCCATTGTTTGTAGCTGCGGGAACCTAGCGATGATCTGAACTGCCTCATCCCAGTGCTCCTCGAGAACGTGCTCTTCAAGAGCGTGCTCCTTGAGAGCAAAGAAGGCAGGCGCTGAGTCCTTGAAGCGGAACTCGATCCCCCGGGCAGGCGACAGCTGCCAATGGATAGAAATGGGCAGGCGATCCTCACGAAGGTGCCATACCAGCTCGTCGATCACGACGTTCCAAGCCTCTTCTTCCAGTCTGTCGATCCAGTCCATGTGCGCCTAACGCCTAAGTTAAGCCGCGCCGCGTAGTGGAGCCAAGCACATGGCAAGCTGTACCTGCCATGTGCTTGGTGTAACGAAGCGGTGGGGACTTCCTTCGATAAAGTGGACACCCGTTGGTTAGGCGCATCTGCGCTCGTAGTCGGCGGGTGCGGTGTAACCCAGCGCCGAGTGTAGGCGCTGGTGGTTGTAGAAGTCGACGTAGCCGCGGATG
>NZ_JACJFT010000005.1:0-10000 GCF_014164605.1 Luteimonas sp. MC1782 | reverse complement strand
CCGAGAGTGATTCCGCCTAGTTCTAGCCGCTCATTCCCAGAAATGGACGTGGCATTCGAGCAGGCCATGGTTGATTGGACGCAGATCACCAAAAGTAACAGCAGTGCTTTCATAGGGGCCTAACGCCTGAATTAAGCCGCGCCGCGAAGCGGCGTCGGCTTGAATGAATTGTTAGGCCTATGCCGCGACAAGGCCAAGCATTGCAATGACACATGTGCCACGGAGAAGCACATACCCATCTGGATCAGGGAGGCCAGGGCCGACCATGGGGTTGTCCAACTCTCGCAAGTCATCGCCGGGCTGCATCAAGGCCTTCATACGATTCCACTCACCGTTTCCGTAAGCGAACGGAACTTGCGGGGCAGTGGGATTGCGTGCTGCAAAAGCCATGCCGATACCCTCAAGATCGTCGACTGTGTAGGAGGGGCCAGTTACGCGAAATCCTCCGTCCAAAGGCAAGCAGGACGCAGTCCTAGAAGGTGCATAAGCACACGACGTGGAGAGCATAGCTAGCAAGATTGCGAGGATCTTGAGCATAGGCCTAACGCCTAAGTTAAGCCGCGCCGCGCAGTGGAGCAAACCACATGGCAAGCTGTATCTGCCATGTGGTTTGTGTAACGAAGCGGTGTCGGCTTGAACGCATGGTTAGGCCACACTAGCCGCCATTAGCGGTGGATGGGTCGATCACCGCACTGATTGGCGTGATCTTGTTGGCCGGAAATCCCGACTTCTCAGCATGCTCCCGAATGAGCTGCTCACTCGGTGCGTTGTAGACACAGTAGATCTTGTCACCCGCGACGTAACTATGAACCCATTGAATCTCAGCACTCATCTCCGAGAGCACAGCGTTGGAGTGCTTGGACGCGTCACGTAGCTCTTCGCCTGACATGTCTCCGGCACCGGCTATCTCCCGTTCAATCAGGTACTGCGTCATTAGCATTCTCCTGAGTTGCCGCGTTTCCCCGAAAGTGGGGCCTAACACCAGAATTAAGCCGTGCCGCGAAGCGGCATCGGCTTGAATGACTTGTTAGGCGCGCTATGGAGAGCCACGCCGCTCATCGATGACCCCTACCGCAGCCGCGATGGCGAGTCTACGGTACTCGTCGCGGTTCTCCCGCGCTGTCTGCTCAGCCAAACCGGCCGGCCAAACACTCTTGTTGATTTCACGGTACTGCGAGGCGACCGCCTCTTCCAGGATCTTCAACTCAGTCAAGCACTCCTCCGCCGCCAGCCGGGCAATAACCGCGGACTCGTTGCCTGATGGAAGTTGCTCAACGGACTTGTCGAGTACGCAGAACACGAACGTGTCGAGGTCAGGTTGCACCCGCTCCGCAATGTCCGCGCCTGTAACAGGTCCAGATAGCGCGATAAGAACTAGGCCCAGAGATAGAGTCATGTGAGCGCCTAACGCCTGAATTAAGCCGCGCCGCGAAGCGGCGTCGGCTTGAATGAATTGTTAGGGCTCAGACTAGACCCAGCGTCCAACCAGCCACTATGAAGGTAAGTGCTCGGAGCACAAGTGATGCAATCGCTCCACGTGCTCCCTCCCAACCGACAAAGTCCAATACTGTCTCGCAGGCAAGTATGGCTCCACCAAACCAGTAAATAGCATTAGCTGGTTCGGCAGCTATCAGTGATTGTGTCTTGTAAAAGCAGAAGCCAAGAATCCCTAAGAATGCGAGACTGCCGATAATCTGCCAGATGTTTTTTTGGAAGAAATCACCCCATGTTGCTGCTTTCCCATGCATAACGTCCCCTTTTGCTCGACCTGAGCCCTAACACCCAAGTTAAGCCGAGACGCGTAGTGAAGCGAAGCACATGGCAAGCTGTACCTGCCATGTGCTTTGCGTAACGAAGCGGCTTCGGCTTGAACGCATTGTTAGGCCCCAGCCCGTGCTGCAACCGACACGACGGTGATGCTGCCATTGAACCCCTCCGCAATGCACGCTGCGATGGCGTCCGAGAACTCATCCCTCAAAGCAGAGCCATCTGTGTCGTAGTCGTTGTCGGCTTGCAACAGCAACCGAGATCCGTCCCAAGTGCACTGAACGTTCTGGTGCCAAGGCCGGTGCACGAATTCTTCAGCGATGTCCCGGGCAGCGACAGCACCGACATGCTCAGGAACTTCACTGCAGGCAAGGATTACTCGATACATGGGGCCTAACGCCAGAATTAAGCCGTGCCGCGAAGCGGCATCGGCTTGAATGAATTGTTATGCCCCAACCTCAGGAAGCCAGCGCTTGATGAGCGTGTAGGACTTGCTGGTTGGCGTGTGTAGAACAGAGATGGTGTCGGTCATCTTGGTCTGCTCCCACTTGGCAGGGTTCGTAACAAAATCTGCGTAGTAGCCAAGGACATCTATGCGGCGGAAGTGTCGGAACCAGACGCCAAGCTCCTGGTGCGGGGCGCGGATGTAGTTGTACTTGCCAGTGACACGAACCAAGGCACATGGATAGTGATGCGCAATGACCAGGACTGCGTCCCCCTCCGACATGGTGTGAGCGAACTCCCAATAGTCGCGTTGTGCGACAGGAATGTTCTCGCGATCTACATCCGTCAGGTCGCCGGGCGGGTCTGCGAAGTCGAGGCCGATATAGCCAAGGCCCAAAGATTTCATGGTGTGTGACACCGACTGGGCGCTGTCCGAAGGGTGGAGCTGCATACGCCAGAACTTCATGGACTCTCCATTGGGGCATAACGCCTGAATTAAGCCGAGCCGCGAAGCGGCTTCGGCTTGAATGAATTGTTAGCCATCGTCCAGCATTCTTTGAACCATCTGCCTTGTTGAGACTGATGCGAGACGCTCCACCCCGCCAGACCCTCGGTGGCGGACCAGTAGAAGCTGAACTCCATTCCACCTTGAAGCGAATGGATTACCTTGGCCCCCTTGGGCTCGGTGCATTCGCGCAGATGGGGCTCACCTACCTGCGTGAACTCGATCCCATTCAACGTCCAGTGCTCAGATGGCATATCCGGAATGCCGAACGTGAAGTAGGTTCCGATTATGCAAGTGGGAAGCAACTTCGATGCGCAGTTCCGAATGTCCATCGCGTCGTGCCCAATGCGCAACGTCTCGCTCGCGTAGCTCAGGTTCGCGTCAATGCCATCCGTTGACTCGTATTGCACGTCCGGCTGCAGGCCAATTCCCGCGGCGACAAGTAGCGGCAAAGCTTTCATGAGGGCTAACACCTAAGTTAAGCCGCGCCGCGTAGTGAAGCCAAGCACATGGCAAGCTGTACCTGCCATGTGCTTGGCGTAACGAAGCGGTGTCGGCTTGAACGCATTGTTAGGCGCCATCCTACAGGAGCAAAAACGCGGCGATAAGCAGTACCGGGGCAAGTAGCAGCATGGCTCTCGCCAGGAGAAGCTTGGCCCGGAATCTACGCGGCTGGTGATCTTGCGGGAGACTGCGGTCCAAGAGCATCTCAATTACAGCAATCGAGTTCTTGCCGCTGACACCGCCGGGGGCTCCAAGATGCTGAGACAACCCAGGGTCAAAGCGCCGGATATCCTCCAAAGCGGAGCGTGCGACCAGGTAGTAAACGAAGGCGTAGATCGCTGCGACGCCAATGATGTGTCGAGCTTCCATTGCGACAGACTCACCCGTGGCGCCTAACGCCTGAATTAAGCCGCGCCGCGAAGCGGTGTCGGCTTGAATGAACTGTTAGGCGGCGCACCGGAGTGCAATGCCGCCGATGACAAACAGTACCAGCCACGACAGGTGCTTGCCCTTGGTGAGAAGCAACGGCAAGACTCCGGACGCAACGAAGGTTAGCCCGATGATCTGGAGCATGCCGGACACCGTGAGGTCGCCGCGACCCGCATGTACCAGGAGCGCAGCAAATCCGAACCACGCGACCGTGGTGATGTGCCAAGCAAAGCGCAACGTTCGGATCGTGAACTCCGAGCTGCCGAATAGCTTTGGCAGGTCACTGCGGCGAAACAGGCGGGTGAGGATGTACCGCTCCCCGAGGAACGAATGGGCTGCGCCCAAAGCCACGGCGAGAACTGCTGCGAAGTAGAGAAATCCTTCCATAGCCGCCTAACGCCAGAGTTAAGCCGAGACGCGCAGTGGAGCGAAGCACATGGCAAGCTTTACCTGCCATGTGGTTTGCGTAACGAAGCGGCTTCGGCTTGAACGACTTGTTAGGCCGCCGCACGCCCGGCTTGCACCCGACCTGGCGACAGCCCAACCCCTACGCCGAACAGTACAACAAGTCTGGCCGAATGGCCTGAGGCTGGCACTTGCCGGGGCCGAAGCCAGAACCAGCAACTCGCGCGGCCAAGAACTCTCACCGCGCACTGTCCGAAGCCGACCCGGCAAGTCAAATCTTGCGGAGGGTCGCGCCTGTCCGAAGCCCAGGTGCATAACGCCGGCTGCCGATGCCCTCAATGCGCGTGCGAAGAACCCAGCGCAACTGTCAACGCGAGATGCGACAAGCAGCAGAAAGCCACTGCTACAACAGTGCCGAGAACAAGGCCTAACACCCAAGTTAAGCCGAGACGCGTAGTGGAGCAAAGTACATGGCAAGCTGTATCTGCCATGTGCTTTGTGGAACGAAGCGGCTTCGGCTTGAACGCATTGTTAGGCCCCAACTCAGCGAGCTTGGAAGTTTAGAACCAGCAAGCGCTGGAATGCACCAGGATCCCGTGGCAGTGGCAGCGGCGACGATCGCTGAACAGCTGCGCGGATCGATTGCTCCAGCGCATCATCTCCACACGGTTGTCTGAACTCTGCTGCTTCTACAGTACCGGCAAGCGATATCGTGAGATAGATACGGCAAGTCGCTACGGGCGCAGACCGGGGGGCTGGCCGCGACCAGTTGCTCAGAACTCTCTCCTGCACGGAAGCGGCCCACTCGGCTGACGCTGTGAGCTCAGCCGCGCGGACAACATTGGTTCCCCAAGCCAAGAAGAGTAGGAGCAACAACGCGACAGTCTTCATTTGGGGCCTAACACCTAAGTTAAGCCGCGCCGCGCAGTGGAGCCGGCCACATGGCAAGCTTTCTTTGCCATGTGGTTGGCGTAACGAAGCGGTGTCGGCTTGAACGCATAGTTAGGCCGCACTCTGGAATCTTTCAGCGCCGAGTGCAAGCCAGACGGCAACGCAAAGACACGCGACTGTTGCCCCGCCAAGAAGCAGCAGGGCCAGTCCGGGGAAGCGGTACGAAGCAAAGCCTCCGACCAGGAAAGCCGCCGGCAAGAGAAGAAGTCGGTTTCCTGCCCAGCGATGAAGAGCCACAGGATCAGCCACGCGAGCGTAATCAACGACGTTGAGTGGCTTTGAGACCCCCGCAAAGCGCACAGCCAGAGCCACCGCTAGCAGGATCGGCACGAGAGCGAACTGGACGATTGCGAGGACGGCTGCCATGCGGCCTAACGCCTAAGTTAAGCCGACCCGCGCAGTGGAGTGGACCAGGTGGCAAGCTTTACCTGCCGCCTGGGCCGCGTAACGAAGCGGGTTCGGCTTGAACGCATTGTTAGGCGGCACCTGGTTTGCTGCCGCCAGCGATGTGCCAGATTACGCCAACGCAGACGCTCAGTAGACCGATACCGAACGCCACCGCAGCGGACCCCGGAGTTTGACCGGTCAAGTAGTAGACCCCAAGAGCTACGACGATACCCACAGCGGTTGGAATGACTATCCGACGCACGAGCAGTAGGTCTAGCCAGCTCCCCGCCAGGTCAAACAGATCGATCGCCATAGATCTCCCCAGTGCCGCCTAACGCCTGAGTTAAGCCGAACTGCGTAGTGGAGGCAAAGGCATGGCAAGCTTTTCCTGCCATGACTTTGCTGTAACGAAGCGGTTTCGGCTTGAACGAATTGTTAGCCGCGTACTACAGCCCTGCGGCCGCGTCCCACACGTTTTCACGGCCGATCCGCTGCTCCCATGCCTGATATCGGGAGGCGAGCGGACGAGCATACTCCGGCAGCTCGTGGGCTGGCGGCTCGCTGACGAAGAACGGCATGCCTTCTTTGAACCAAGCGGGTGTCTGTTGCCTCCCCAGCAGACCGAGCTGCTGGGCTTGAAGCATGTGGATGTACTCATGCTCCACGATGTAAGGAACCCAAGACTCTGGCGGCAGAATTACACCCCAATTGAACAGCGCAGCCCCACGCTCCATGCCCCCGCCGAAGGAGTGGTAGCACCGACGGGTGGAGCAGAACACCGTAACCGGAGCATCCTTTAGGGGAACCAGCTTGCGACCAACCTCAGCAACGGCAGCACGTTGCAGCGCCAGAGCTTCAGTGAGTCGTGACGGATCCTCGACGCATACTCGGTCCGCGCAGGTCACCCCGTTAAGAGCCGGCGCAAGAATTCGGACGGGCTTGAACGTGGCCCAGGCGATCGCCGGCATGGCGACCACCAAGGCAAGGGCAGCTAGCTTCAGTAAGCGTCGATTTCTCATCAGCGGCTAACACCTAAGTTAAGCCGACCCGCGCAGTGGAGCGGCGCACATGGCAAGCTCTTCCTGCCATGTGGGCCGTGTAACGAAGCGGGTTCGGCTTGAACGCATTGTTAGGCCGCACCGCGACGGGCAGCCTCAATATCTCGGAGGAACCGCTCCTTGTTCCGTGGAGAAATCATGAGCGACCTTCCCGAGCCGTAGTCAATACGCAGCCGGTCCAATGAAAGCGCTGGGCTGGAGAGCGCGTTGGAACTGGGCGTAATGCTGGTGATGTCCGCTACTTTGATGTGCCACTTGAACGGGCCGCTTAGTACTCTTAGCTGACGGGGCTCCAACGTATAGCGCGTTGAAAGCAACAGCCAGATAGGCAGGCCGACACCTATGACGACGATGAACGCGGCCACGGGCCACGCAGCGGGGGACCCGTCAGACACGGTTACGACAGCGGCGAAAAGTGACACCGCAATCGCAACTGCGAGAACAGCAAGCAACCACGCATCAGTTTTTGATTTGTAAACGGTCGCCATAGCCTTCCTTTGCGGCCTAACACCCAAGTTAAGCCGAACCGTGTAGTGGAGCGAAGCACGTGGCAAGCTCTACCTGCCATGTGATTTGCGGAACGAAGCGGTTTCGGCTTGAACGCATTGTTAGGCGCCATCCTAAAGGAGCAAAAACGCGGCGATCAGCACTACCGGGGAAAGCAGCAGCATGGCTCGGGCCAGTAGCAGTTTTGCCCGAAATCTGCGCGGCTGGTGCTCTTGGGGGAGACCTCGATCCAAGAGCATCTCAATTACAGCCATCGAGTTCTTGGAGCTGATACCTCCGGGAGCTCCAAGATGCTGAGACAGCCCAGGGTCAAAGCGCCGGATATCCGCCAATGCGGAGCGTGCGACTGCGTAGTAAACGAAGGCGTAGACCGCTGCGACGCCAATGATATGACGAGCTTCCATTGCGACAGACTCACCCATGGCGCCTAACACCCAAGTTAAGCCGAGACGCGTAGTGGAGCGAAGCACATGGCAAGCTGTATCTGCCATGTGCTTTGCGGAACGAAGCGGCTTCGGCTTGAACGCATTGTTAGGGCCCGCCCAGAGCGGTCCCGGCGAAGAGTGCCACAAACGGCACTACGAGAAGCACAACTGAGACCGCAAACAACGCCGGGTCTGTGGTGCGTTGACCGGGATGCCGGCGATGCCAGCGAAAGCTCATGTATGTGCCAATTGCCAGAAGCAGAAGCGCCAACGGGTACGCAAGTACACCGAGGTAGAAAATGGTTGCACCGTCGCCCCAAACCTCTTGGCCTGACGGGCGGAAAATGAGCATGTACCAAAGAATGTAGGCAACCAGGAGCGCGCTGGGAGCCCAGGAAGCGACGAGAAACGTCTTTGACCAATTGCGACTCTGCATCAGTGGGCCCTAACACCAGAATTAAGCCGTGCCGCGAAGCGGCATCGGCTTGAATGATTTGTTAGGCCTGCGGCCCATGATGCTACCGAAAGAAGAAGCCATCACTCTTGAGGAGTTCGTGAACACTTGCTGGGTTGAAATAGCACTGCTCTTCGTACATGACTTGCCGGCCACTGTAGCTGTAGATAAGCTGCGATTTGCCAAACGTGATCAAAAGATCCTGCTGCCCTTGCAGGCAGTTGGATGTCTTAGATGCTCGTAGGCTGGCGAGAACTGGTTCCATGAAATTGTGACAGTTGGCGCCGCAAGATCGCCGAACTTGAACGCTAGCCTCAGACTGGATCTTGCGAGCGTCGTAGTCGTAGTCCTCGGTTCGAGAGACAAAGTAGAACGAAACAGACGAGGATGAACGCAACTGTTGCTCAATATCGTCGGCGGCAGATCCAGCATGTGCGGCGCACCCGACGAGGAGCAGCAATCCGGCACCGGCTATTGCAACAAGCAGCCTCATACTTTGCTCCGCAGGCCTAACGCCAGAATTAAGCCGAGCCGCGAAGCGGCTTCGGCTTGAATGACTTGTTAGCCATCACTGCTATTGGCCTCAGACCGATTGCATCCGGAGAATTTGATGATCCGATGAGTCACCTTGCGCCCTTCGCCGCCTACGCCTGCGGTGATGCTGCTTTCTTGAGCGCTCAATCCGGCATGCCCTTTGCCAGAAACGTCGTAGTACTCAGTGATCTCCACCTCGTTTGACGTTGAAATTCTCTCAGCGATGGCGATCTCTTGAGACACGCGCGCTTGGTGGGCTTGGAACTCCATAACGATCTTCTGTTTCTGGGCCTCTGCCTGCAACTCTTGCATCCCCTGCGACTCTGCGGTCTTGATGTCTCCCTGCGACTCTGTGAGGGCTGTTCTCAGGACCTTGACGTACCCAGGAACAAACGCCTCGTACGCTACGTCGACGGCAATTTCAGAAAGACTTTTCTTGCTCACCCGCAACCTCTCCTGTGATGGCTAACACCTAAGTTAAGCCGAGACGCGTAGTGGAGCAAAGCACATGGCAAGCTGTACCTGCCATGTGCTTTGCGTAACGAAGCGGCTTCGGCTTGAACGCATTGTTAGGCCGCGCCGCCAGACAGCCTGCCCCAAGACTGCCGAAGGCCCACAAGGTGGACGATGCCGATCAGCAGGCAGATTGAAGAGCTTACGACCCAGAACGTCATGCTGTTTCCCGGGAAGTACGCCATGACCGGCGCGAACGCGACGCCCCGGACAATGTAGATGGCGGTGATTGCGCAGAGGGCGGTACGGCGCAACGGAAGCTTGCGAATCACGCCGGCTCCGGACAGGGCGTAAGCACTCCACGCAGCAAGAACGCCGGCAATGACCAAGGTAACGACGGTGGGATACCAGTGGCCGGCCAAGTAGAGCTGCGCCATCTGCTCTCCGGCGCCCAAGAGCCGAAAGAGCGGAGCGCCTACTACCAGACACGCCAGATGAATCAGCGCGGCGAGCCCGCTAAGGGCGGCGCCGACTACCAGAAGCTTGTTGGTTGAACTGGCCATGCAGCTCCCCAGCGGCCTAACACCTAAGTTAAGCCGAACTGCGTAGTGAAGCTAACCGCATGGCAAGCTGTACCTGCCATGTGGTTTGCGTAACGAAGCGGTTTCGGCTTGAACGCATAGTTAGGCCCCAACTCAGAGGGCCTGGAAGTTGAGAACTAGCGACCGTTGGAACACAGCAGGGTCACGTGGAAGTGGCAGTGGCGAAGAGCGCTGAACGGCTGAGCGCACAGACTGCTCCAAGGCCGCGTCCCCACAAGGTTCCTTGATCTCTGCAGATTCCACAACACCGATAGGCGATATCTTGAGGTAGATGCGACAGTGAACTGCTGTTTCAGCGTGGCCAGGCGGGCGAGCCCAATTGCCTAGAACGCTTCTCTGCAATGCAGTGGCCCACTCAGCTAATGCCGAAACATCAGTCGCACTTGCAGGGCTAGGTGCCCAGGCCGACAAGAGTAGAAGCAACGCAGCGAGACTCTTCATTTGGGGGCTAACACCTAAGTTAAGCCGAGACGCGTAGTGGAGCGAAGCACATGGCAAGCTGTACCTGCCATGTGCTTCGCGTAACGAAGCGGCTTCGGCTTGAACGCATTGTTAGGCCCCGTCACGGCGAACAC
>NZ_JACJFT010000004.1:0-10309 GCF_014164605.1 Luteimonas sp. MC1782 | reverse complement strand
TCCCTCGCGGGCCAACTTGCGCCAACGAGACAACATGAAAGGGTGGATGTAAAGCGACTCGGCAACATCGGCGACGGAGACGCCGGGAAGCTCACTCAGGCGTACTGCGGTGGCCTTGAAGTGGTCTGTGTAGCGATAGGTTGTTCGGGGGCCTGGCGTAGGCATAAAGACACTCCTGATCGTTAGGTCAGGGTGTCCACTGAAGCGAAGGAACTACCGCTTCGGCTTGAACGACTTGTTAGGCGGCAGCTGGCCCGGATGGTGCACTCACCGACCCCGAAACCGTGCAGCCCAACCCCTGAGCCGAACACTACAACACCTTGAGCCGATCTGGCCGTGCCGCCCGGTCGGGGCGCGATGTGGCCTGCGGCAGGCTTGCGAACCGCTGCGACGAGCGACTGTTGCCGAAGCTGAGGTTGCTCGGCAGCCCCGAATGCTCATGGTCACGATGTTGGCGCGGAGCCTGCTGCCCGGCCTGGGCGATTCTCAACGAAGCGACCCTACGAGCTGGCCGGGACTGTCCGAAGAGCAACCCACGATGTGCGAGCGGGCTTGTCCAGTGACGCCTAACACCAGAGTTAAGCCGTGCCGCGAAGCGGCATCGGCTTGAACGACTCGTTAGGCCGCCGTTCCCTGGCACCTGCGCCCGACGTGCGGCAGCCCAACCCTGAGGCGAACAGTACAACAAGCGCTGTGCCTGGTGCTGCCGAAACGCACCCTGCGCGCGGCCACGAACCCTCACCGCGCACTGCCCGAAGCCGACCCGGCAGGTCGAACCTTGCGAAGAGTCGCGCCTGTCCGAAGCCGAGCTGCTGCATGGCTGACTGCCGATGCCTGCACCGCGCGTGCGAGGCGCAAACGCTGCGGATGAGCGAGGCGCTACAGATTGCCTGGAACCCGGCAACAACAGTGCGGGAAACAAGGCCTAACACCTAAGTTAAGCCGCGCCGCGCAGTGGAGCCAAGCACATGGCAAGCTGTACCTGCCATGTGCTTGGCGTAACGAAGCGGTGTCGGCTTGAACGCATTGTTAGGCGGCACGCGCAGAACGACAGAATGAGCGTGAGCCGATGCGCGTGTGCTCCAGCAGCCTCTGGTCTTCGAGTCTTCTTGCGAGACTAGCGAACACCCAACCCTTAGGCCCGTACTGCGCTCCACCCTGTGGAACGGCGACCATATTGAGGTCAAGGCAATTCTTGACGTGAGCTATGGGTACCCAGCGATCGGGATAGCTGGACTCCGACTTCTTGACGAAATCGAGGATCTCTAGCGCCAATGCGTCAAGCAACTCTTGAACGTTCTGTCTGTGAAGCATCGGATCCCCCAGATCTTCCTGTGCCGCCTAACGCCAGAGTTAAGCCGAGCTGCGTAGTGGAGCGAAACACATGGCAAGCTTTACCTGCCATGTGTTTTGCGTAACGAAGCGGCTTCGGCTTGAACGATTTGTTAGGCCGTCGCACTCCGAGCTTGCGCCCCACCTTGCGACAGCCCAACCCCTGAGGCGAACACTACAACAAGTCTGGCCGAACGGCCTGAGACTTGCACTTGCCGGGGCGGAGCCAAAACCAGCGACTCGCGCGACCAAGAACTCTCACGGCGCACTGCCCGAAGCCGACTCGGCAGGTCGAATCTTGCGAAGAGTCGCGCCTGTCCGGAGCCGAGGTGCTGCAGGCCTGATTGCCGATACCTGCACCGCGCGTGCGAGGTGCAAACGTTGCGGATACGCGATGCGCTACAGATCGCCTGGAACCCGGCAACAACAGTGCGGGAAACAAGGCCTAACACCTAAGTTAAGCCGCGCCGCAGCGGGGCGTGAAGCACATGGCAAGCTGCACCTGCCATGTGATTTGCGCCCCGATGCGGTGTCGGCTTGAACGCATTGTTAGGCCGCGCTACCGCACAGCAAGTGCGGTCGAATGGATGCTGCCAATGCGTCAAGTGTTGCACGATCTGGCGTACTTGGTGGCGACGGGTAAACCTCCAGAAGCCGATCGGACCGCCAGCGCGGGTGAACATGAAAGTGAAGATGCGGAACCTCTTGGCCCGCCGCCTCACCGTTGGAACTCCACACGCTAATGCCCTGACAGGAAAGCGCACTGGACACGGCACGAGTGACGTCTGCCACAGCCGCCATCAAAGCCGCTCCAGTCTCACTATCAAGTTCGCGGATGTCCGCCAAGTGAGCTTTGGGCACCACCAAGATGTGGCCCGGATGGAACTGCCGGGTATCGACGAAGGCCACGGTAAGCGTGTCCTCTCTCACGAAGCTGGCCGGCGCGTCCTTGGCAAGGATCTCGCAGAAGATGCATCCGTCCGCCACAGCTCTCTCCGAGCGGCCTAACACCTAAGTTAAGCCGAGACGCGTAGTGGAGCTAAACACATGGCAAGCTGTACCTGCCATGTGTTTTGCGGAACGAAGCGGCTTCGGCTTGAACGCATTGTTAGGCCCTACTCTGCCACGAAGAACTCAACCTTTCCGCAGGTTTCGCATGCGTAAGTGTCAAAGTTCTCCCGGTTAGTGAAGAGTCTTCCCACGTCGAGCAGAAGTCCAGGCAAGAGGCTTCCTTCGTGCAGCCTCATGCGCCGAACAAAACTCATCTTGTTGCTACACCGCAAGCATGCCAAGGCTCGCTGCTCGGCATGCGATGAGGACTCGCGATATTGGACGAAGTCTTCAGCGGGCGGACTCCCATCTACTCCGGCCCCACATTTCCAGCACACGACATAGCCATCTTCGATGGCTTCACCACAAGACTTACACGTATCGGTTGCCATGTACGCTCCGTGTAGGGCCTAACACCTAAGTTAAGCCGCGCCGCAGCGGGGCGTGAAGCACATGGCAAGCTGTACCTGCCATGTGGTTTGCGCCCCGATGCGGTGTCGGCTTGAACGCATTGTTAGGCCACACCTCGACGTGTCGGCCGAACAAGGGTTTGGTAGAAGAAGATGAGTGAGATTGCCATTGCTATGTCCAGGAGCCGCTGAAGGAAGCCGCGCCAAGGTGACAAATCAGGTTGAACCATGAGAGCAAATACAAGCGGGAAAGCCAAGCCAGTCAGCAGCATGAAGGTGCGCCGCCATGCGTATGCGTTGAAGCCGTAAGCCAGAGACAACAAAGCGACGCTGACACCCATGCCTAGGTACACCAAGACCCCGAATAGATTGTGCAGCTGCTGGCTCGTTGAACCCTCGATGGGGCAGCCGGCGTCGCAGGGAGCGAGTACGCCAAGAAGGAGTGAAGCAGGAAGCGACCACAAGAGCCAGAAGCCCAAGCGGCTAATCCCCGAAACCTGGGCAAGCGGCCTGGCTGACAATAGAAACGCAGAAAATAGAATGGCGGTCGCAAAGAATCCGCCGAAAGTTAGGGTCCGTGCCCACGCAGTGCCAGTTGCGTTGTACTCGCTCACGAAGTTGGCTAGCTGAGAGTAGCCTGGCTTAATGGCGCTTCCGATGAAGTAGAAGCCAATCACATACAAGATGCACGCGATGAGCAGTAGGCGAGTGATCTGCGCTCTATCCATGAGTTTCGATGATGTCCCCGTGGGGCCTAACGCCAGAATTAAGCCGTGCCGCGAAGCGGCATCGGCTTGAATGACTTGTTAGGTTTCCTTTACGCGAACATAGTAATGCACGTTCGGAGACCCATCCGATGATGCCACCGATTTTGTATCAAGAAACTTTTGCTTTCGAATCAGTTCGCTGAGCTTCTGGCAGCCGTAGTTGCGGGAATCGAACGACGGATGGCTCTTCGTGGCTAGGTTGCCTACAGCGGACAGGGCTGCCCAACCATCCTCTCGCGCCGCAGCTGCGATGGCTGGAACCAGGATGGTATGCAACGACTCCTGTGTAGGCTCCGGCTGAACCTTCTCGGGGCTGGAGGTTCGGAGGATCTCGGTGAAAATGAACTTGTCGCAGGCTGCGACAAACGGTTTAGGGGTCTTTCTCTCGCCGAATCCGTAAACAGCGAGACCAGCCTCGCGTATTCGAGTCGCGAGGCGCGTGAAGTCACTGTCAGATGAGACGAGGCAAAAGCCGTCAACGCCCCCGGAATGCAGTAGATCCATAGCGTCGATGATGAGCGCAGAATCAGTTGCGTTCTTTCCTACTGTGAATCGAAATTGCTGGATAGGCTGGATGGCAAGACTGTGGAGCGTCTCTTTCCATCCAGAAAGATTAGTTGTTGTCCAATCTCCGTATGCGCGCTTCACCGTGGCCGTGCCGTAGCGAGCCACTTCATTCAAAAGCTCCTGTGCAATGGCGGCTTGAGCATTATCTGAATCGATTAGTACCGCAAGTTTGTTGTTTGTCATTGCGAGCCGCGCAGATGGATGGGAGGAAACCTAACGCCAGAGTTAAGCCGAGACGCGCAGTAGAGCGAAGCACATGGCAAGCTTTACCTGCCATGTGGTTTGCGGAACGAAGCGGCTTCGGCTTGAACGACTTGTTAGGCCGCCGTACTCCGAGCTTGCGCCCGACCTTGAGACGGCCCAACCCCTGAGCCGAACAGTACAACAAGTCTGGCCGAACGGCCTGAGGCTGGCACTTGCCGGGGCCGAAGCCAGAACCGTCGACTCGCGCGCCCATGAACTCTCACAGCGCCCTGTCCGAAGCCGACTCGGCAGGTCGAATCTTGGCGAGAGTCGCGCCTGTCCTAAGCCGAGGTGCTGCAGGGCTGACTGCCGATGCCTGCACCGCGCGTGCGAGGTGCAAACGCTGCGGATAAGCGCTGCGCTACAGATCGCTTGGAACCCGGCAACAACAGTGCGGGGAACAAGGCCTAACACCAGAGTTAAGCCGTGCCGCGAAGCGGCATCGGCTTGAACGACTCGTTAGGCCGCCGTTCCCTGGCACCTGCGCCCGACGTGCGGCAGCCCAACCCCTGAAGCGACAGTACAACAAGCGCCGTGCCTGGTGCTGCCGAAACGCACCACGCGCGCGGCCAAAAACCCTCACCGCGCACTGCCCGAAGCCGACCCGGCCGGTCCAATCTTGCGAAGAGTCGCGCCTGTCCGAAGCCGAGGTGCTGCAGTGCTGACTGCCGATGCCTGCACCGCGCGTGCAAGGTGCAAACGCTGCGAATAAGCGATGCGTTACAGATTGCCTGGAACCCGGCAACAACAGTGCGGGAAACAAGGCCTAACACCAGAATTAAGCCGTGCCGCGAAGCGGCATCGGCTTGAATGAATTGTTAGGCACGGGGCCGCCAATGCCTGAGCAGTACAGGCTCACGAGGCGATCCAGGCCAGAGGTGAACGATGTAGCGGTCGTCTGCTGGATCAGACTCGTAAGTGATGGACTCAACGCCAGTCGCCAAGTAGAGCAGTTGATAAGAGCCTGCCTTTAGCTCAACACGCGGAGCTTCTGGCAGGTGGTCAGTGCAACCCATAACGACAAGCCGACCGCTTGGTACCTGTAGGGATGCCAACACCGCATGATCGTAGCCAGTGGGGTCAACGGACGGCTCGGCCCCGTGGACATGAATCTCCACTGGAACATTGACGTTGCGGAGGGTGCCCGGGCAGACCGAGGTTTCTCCGACCGCAAGCATTCGCTCAAGCGCCTCTTCAGTCCAAACGGAACCAAAGTCATCGTCGCAACCTTCATCCATAAGAATGAACTGGAAGTAATCAGCAAAGATGTCGAACGTACGAGAGAGTTCCATCCCAGTGCCTAACACCTAAGTTAAGCCGCGCCGCAGCGGGGCGTGAAGCACCTGGCAAGCTACACCTGCCATGTGGTTTGCGCCCCGATGCGGTGTCGGCTTGAACGCATTGTTAGGCGTCACGTGGAGCACTAGACGCCTGCTCGCTTGAGAAGCTCAATCTCGCTTTCTGGCTCCAGCGGCGGAGGGCCGAGAGGAAATCCACTTGCGCGTAGAAGGACCCCGTCCTTGATGTAGTAGAGATATCGGTAGCTCTTCAGCACGTATGGATTGTATTGCGCTGGATCCGGCGGCTCGTCGCAGGACCGAATGCTGTCCAAAGTGGGGCTGTCGCGCTTCGGATTGACGCGCAGCCACATCTTCGCGGATGCAAAGCTGTCCGGATGACCTTTGATGGTCGCGTCTACCGTTATATGGGCCAGCTGAGCGTACGGGCCGTCAGACAGTTGGGTGACGTCGCTGACGGTTCCGGTAAGTATCTGATCTACGTTTTGAGCCAGGTTGGTGAGGTACGCTTCCTCGCTCTTGCGGCTTCGCTGCCAGTAATCCTCCATTTGATCGGCCGTAGGCTCGCACGCCCCCGACTGCGCAGAAGCGAACAGAGCGGTGCAGATCCACACGAGCGTGAGATTCTTCATATGACGCCTAACACCTAAGTTAAGCCGAGACGCGTAGTGGAGCGAAGCACATGGCAAGCTGTATCTGCCATGTGCTTTGCGTAACGAAGCGGCTTCGGCTTGAACGCATTGTTAGGCGCGCCCCGCCGGGGTGCCAGACGCGAACTCTTTAACGCCAGCCGCAGCAAGCTGCGCCCTCGCCTCCGGGTCCTCCGCAACAACACGGCGAAGCGTGTGAAATACGTAGGTGCGGCACAGGCCTGGCCAAGCGACAAGCATGTAGAGAGCTCCGGCAACCAGCCAGTCCGGACGGGTCTGCGGCTTCCAGCCGCTGAAGTGTGCGACGGCGGTGTAGCCCAGAACACCCAACAGAACCCAGCGGAACCACGCCCAGAAGCGCGTGCCCCACAGTACGTTCTTGAAGTGGCGAATTTCCGAGTCTGTCAGTTTCACTTCACGCCTCCTTGCGGTGCAGTGGTGCGCCTAACACCTAAGTTAAGCCGAGACGCGTAGTGGAGCCAAGCACATGGCAAGCTGTATCTGCCATGTGGTTGGTGGAACGAAGCGGCTTCGGCTTGAACGCATTGTTAGGTGCCACCCGTAATGCAATGCTCTGTCACCGGCTGGATGAGCGCCCGGCGTAAAACAAACGGGCTCTCGTTCTTGGAGCCGGTGTCTTCCCTCAGAGCCAGAAAGTAGCCATCCACCATCGCCCACCCCTCGCGAGGCAACTGACCCTGGACGCACGCAACGCTGGAGAGGTGAATTGTCTCGACCGGCTGACAGGAAGCGGCAGAATTTGTTGTATCCCCGTCTGCGCACACGTTGAGATTACACCTTTTGCCATCAGCCACCACGTAGCCACAAGTTCTAACAAACTTTCCGTCCCAAGAACTAGCGCTCTTCACCAGGGCCGACGGAGTGACTTCCGTGAATCCGCCGCTATCGCAGCCCATCAATAGAGCAACAAGCATCAAACAGAGGACATTCTTCATGTGGCACCTAACACCAGAGTTAAGCCGAGACGCGTAGTGGAGCGAAGCACATGGCAAGCTGTATCTGCCATGTGGTTTGCGTAACGAAGCGGCTTCGGCTTGAACGACTTGTTAGGCCGCCGCACGCCGAGCTTGCGCCCAACCTTGCGACAGCCCAACCCCTGAGCCGAACAGTACAACAAGTCTGGGCGAACGGCCTGAGGCTGGCACTTGCCGGGGCCAAGGCCGGGACCACCACCTCGCGCGGCCAATAACTCTCACTGCGCTCTGTCCGAAGCCGACTCGGCCGGTCGAATCTTGCGGAGAGTCGCGTCTGTCCGAAGCCGAAGTGCTACAGAGCTGACTGCCGATGCCCGCAACGTGCGTGCGAGGTGAGAACGCTGCGGATCAGCGAGGTGCTACAGATTGCCTGGAACCCCGCAACAACAGTGCGGTAAACAAGGCCTAACGCCTGAATTAAGCCGAGCCGCGAAGCGGCTTCGGCTTGAATGAATTGTTAGGCAACATGCGGCTAGCTGCCTGAAGCGGCAATGGCTATAACAATAACAAGCACAGCAAGAGGGACAATCCAAAGCATGTCCCTCAACGCTTTGGCGCCGCGCTGCATGTCCTCATCGCTGTTCATTGCGGCATTAATACGGGCTGCCTCCCGGCGCTTGTATTCTTGCGCCAGTTCATCTGCGCGAAGTTTGATGTAGAGCGCTCTTCCTCGCTTTTCATCCCCGTCGGATAGAGCAACAGACTTCACGAACAGGGCGGCGTCAATCTGACCGCTTGCAACTTCCGCGGCGGCCAGCCCAAAGAAATGCTTGTCCACCGAGAATCTCCCCTATGTTGCCTAACACCAGAGTTAAGCCGAGACGCGCAGTGGAGCGAACCACATGGCAAGCTTTACCTGCCATGTGGTTTGCGTAACGAAGCGGATTCGGCTTGAACGACTTGTTAGGCCGCCGCACGCCGAGCTTGCGCCCAACCTTGCGACAGCCCAACCCCTGAGCCGAACAGTACAACAAGTCTGGCCGAACGGCCTGAGGCTGGCACTTGCCGGGGCCAAAGCCAGAACACTCGACTCGCGCGGCCTAGAACTCTCACCGCGCCTTGTCCAAAGCCGACTCGGCCGGTCGAGTCTTGCGGAGAGTCGCGCCTGTCCGAAGCCGAGGTACTGCAGGGGTGACTGCCGATGCCTGCACCGCGCGTGCGAGGTGCAAAAGCTGCGGATAAGCGAGGCAGTACAGATTGCCTGGAACCCGGCAACAACAGTTCGGGAACAAGGCCTAACACCAGAATTAATCCGCGTCGCGAAGCGACGTCGGCTTGAATGACTCGTTAGCCCGCATATCTGCAGCCTGACGCTCTCGTACCAGCTTGCCTGAGACCAACAGATTCTTTGCTGGAACGACCAAGCCTGACTCGAATGGGGTAAAAAGCACCGTCATAATGATCATTGGAACAAGGCCGATCGTCTTGGCACTCGGGTCAATCGCTCGGCAAGTTCGGTGCACCGCTGTTGCGTAAGCGATGACGGGGGGAACCGTGATGAGCGCCAAGAAAATTGAACTGGCGACCACCGCTCTGGACGAGTGCACTAATGCAGTGACGATCATGGCAGCGAACCACGCCACGTGGACCACGTAGCTCTGTAGGAGCCGCCGCCTCTGCTTGATCAGTTTGGGGATCAGAGATGCATCCACTGCGGCCTAACACCAGAGTTAAGCTGAGACGCGTAGTGGAGCGAAGCACATGGCAAGCTTTCTGTGCCATGTGGTTTGCGTAACGAAGCGGCTTCGGCTTGAACGACTCGTTAGGCCGCCGCTACCCAGCACCGGACCCAACCCCTGAGCCGAACAGTACAACAAGTCTTGCTGGAGAGCTTGGCCTGGCACCTGGCACGAGCGGAGCCTACAAGATCAAGTCGCGCGGCCAAGAACTCTCACCGCGGCCCGTCCGAAGCCGACTCGGCAGGTCGAATCTTGCGGAGGGTCGCGCCTATCCGAAGCCGAGCTGCTTCACGGCCGACAACCGACGCCGCTCACCGCGCGTGCGAGGTGCAAATGCCGTGGATGAGCGAGATTTCCAACTCGCCTGGACCTTCTCCCCGGCAGTGCGGGAAACAAGGCCTAACACCTAAGTTAAGCCGAGACGCGTAGTGGAGCAAAGCGCATGGCAAGCTGTACCTGCCATGTGCTTTGCGTAACGAAGCGGCTTCGGCTTGAACGCATTGTTAGGCGCGCCCCGCCGGTGTGCCAAGCGCGAACTCCTTAACGCCAGCCGCAGCGAGCTGTGCCCGGGCCTCCGGATCCTCCGCAACCACGCGGCGAAGCGTGTGAAATACGTAGGTGCGGCACAGACCTGGCCAAGCGACAAGCATGTAGAGAGCCCCGGCAACCAGCCAGTCCGGGCGGGTCAGCGGCTTCCAGCCGCTGAAGTGTGCGACGGCGGTGTAGGCCAAGACACCCAACAGAACCCAGCGGAACCACGCCCAGAAGCGGGTGCCCCACAGTACGTTCTTGAAGTGGCGAATTTCCGAGTCTGTCAGTTTCACTTCACGCCTCCTTGCGGTGCAGTAGTGCGCCTAACACCTAAGTTAAGCCGAGACGCGTAGTGGAGCAAAGCGCATGGCAAGCTGTACCTGCCATGTGCTTTGCGTAACGAAGCGGCTTCGGCTTGAACGCATTGTTAGGCGCGCCCCGCCGGTGTGCCAAGCGCGAACTCCTTAACGCCAGCCGCAGCGAGCTGTGCCCGGGCCTCCGGATCCTCCGCAACCACGCGGCGAAGCGTGTGAAATACGTAGGTGCGGCACAGACCTGGCCAAGCGACAAGCATGTAGAGAGCCCCGGCAACCAGCCAGTCCGGGCGGGTCAGCGGCTTCCAGCCGCTGAAGTGTGCGACGGCGGTGTAGGCCAAGACACCCAACAGAACCCAGCGGAACCACGCCCAGAAGCGGGTGCCCCACAGTACGTTCTTGAAGTGGCGAATTTCCGAGTCTGTCAGTTTCACTTCACGCCTCCTTGCGGTGCAGTAGTGCGCCTAACACCT
>NZ_JACJFT010000003.1:0-48554 GCF_014164605.1 Luteimonas sp. MC1782 | reverse complement strand
CACGCCGTCGCCGTCGCTGTCCATGTCGGCGCAGCTCGGGGCCACCGGGGCCGGGGCGACCGGCGCGGTCGGCTCCGGGCCGAGCGGGATCACGACGCCGACCGAGGCCAGCACGTCGCCGAACCAGTCTTCACCGTCGTTGCGCTCCGGCGGCGGATCGTCGTTCAGAAACTGGGCGCGGGTGTCGTCAATGGCCACGGCACGATAGGCGAGCTCGGTGCGGACCTTCACGCGTCCGGTACCACCCTGCAGGCCGACGCCGAACTTGCCGGCGATCGCGCCTTCCTCTTCGTGGAACGGCGAGTCCGGATTGGGGAAGTTGTCCGTTTCAATCTCTTCGCGCTGATAACCCAGCCCCATCAGCAGGTACGGGTTCCACGAGCGGCCTTCGGTCACGAAGTGGCGGCGGGCATCGAACGAAATGCCGTACTGGCTCCAGTTCAGATCCTGATTGTCTTCGTGATTCGGGTTCTGATAGTTCAGTTCGGCGTCAAACGACCAGTTCGGGTTCAGGAACTTGCCCACGCCCAGGGTTCCGAACGGCGCGTTATTGGTACCGCGGTCATTGTCCTGCAAGTTGAAACCGGCGCTGCCGGTGATGTACCAGCGATCATCGAAATCCTGCGCGGAGGCAGCCTGCGCAACGCCCAGTCCACCAATCAGGATGGCCGTGCAAAGCAGTTTCTTGTTCATGTCGTTAGGGCTCCTTGGGTCGCTTCGACGGACCAGGCGGAAGTCAGCGGTCGCTATCGTGTTGGGGGAAAGATGGCCGCCACGCTGGCCACCATCGCGAGGCAGGTTAGGTTCGGGCCCGTGAAGACGGCGTTAACACCCAGATAACAATTAGCTGCGCGCCGTCGCGCGCCGCCTTGCCGCCCCGGCGCATTCCCGGCACTGTGCGCGATCCTCACCTCGCGCCAGCGGCATGCCCGACGCACCCTTGTATCCGCATCTGTTCGCGCCGCTGGACCTCGGCTTCACCACCCTGCGCAACCGGGTGCTGATGGGGTCGATGCATACCGGCCTCGAGGACCATCGCCGCGATTTCCCGAAGCTTGCCGCCTATTTCGCGGAGCGCGCCGAAGGCGGCGTCGGGCTGATCGTCACCGGCGGGTTTGCACCCAACGTGGTCGGCTGGCTGAAGCCCTTTGCCGGCAAGCTGAGCTGGCCCTGGGAATCGGCCAAGCATCGCCAGGTGACGTCGGCCGTGCACGCCCACGGCGCACGGATCTGCGTGCAGCTGCTGCACGCGGGGCGCTACGCGTACCACCCGCTGTCGGTGTCGGCATCGCGGCTGAAGGCGCCGATCAATCCGTTCACGCCACGTGCGCTCTCGGCGCGCGCCGTCGAGCGGCAGATCACGGCATTCGCCATCGCCGCCCGGCTCGCCCGCGACGGCGGCTACGACGGCGTGGAGATCATGGGTTCCGAAGGCTACCTGCTGAACCAGTTCACGGTGGCGCGGACCAACCAGCGCGACGACCGTTGGGGCGGCAGCGTCGAAAACCGCATGCGCTTCGCGGTGGAGATCGTGCGCCGGGTGCGCGAGGCCTGCGGACCCGACTTCATCATCATCTACCGCCTGTCGATGCTCGACCTGGTCGACGGCGGCAATGACTGGGACGCGATCGTGGCGCAGGCCCGCGCGGTCGAGGCCGCCGGCGCCACCATCCTCAATACCGGCATCGGCTGGCACGAGGCGCGCGTGCCGACGATCGCCACATCGGTGCCACGCGGCGTCTTCGCAGGCGTGACCGCCAAGCTGCGTCCGCTGGTGTCGCTGCCGGTGGTGGCGACCAACCGCATCAACATGCCGGACGTGGCCGAGCGCATCCTGGCCACGGGCGCCGCCGACATGGTGTCGATGGCACGCCCGCTGCTCGCCGATCCGCAGTGGGTGGCCAAGGCGCGCGCCGGCCGGCCGCAGGCCATCAACACCTGCATCGCCTGCAACCAGGCCTGCCTGGACCATGTCTTCCAGAACCGTCGCGCAAGCTGCCTGGTCAATCCCCGTGCCTGCCACGAGACCGAACTCAACTACGCCGCGACTGCGTCGCCTCGACGCATCGCGGTCGTGGGCGCGGGACCGGCCGGGCTGGCCTGCGCCACGGTCGCGGCGCAGCGCGGGCACGCGGTCACGCTGTTCGACGCCGCCGCTGAGATCGGCGGGCAGTTCAACCTTGCGCGGCGCGTGCCGGGCAAGGAAGAGTTCGACGAGACCGTGCGCTACTTCCGCGAGCGCATCGCCGAGACCGGGGTAGCGCTGCACCTTTGCACCACCGCCACGCCTGCGCTGCTGGCCGGCTTCGATGCCGTGGTGCTGGCAACGGGCGTGACGCCGCGCGGGGTGGACCTGCCGGGTCACGACCATCCCAAGGTCCTCGGCTACGCCGAAGTCCTGCGCGGTGAGGTCGTCCCCGGCCGCCGCGTGGCGATCATCGGCGCGGGCGGGATCGGCTTCGACGTGGCCGAATTTCTGGTGCAGGAAGGCCCCTCGCCCAGTCTCGATCCGGCGCGATGGATGGCCGAATGGGGCGTGGACCCCCGCTTCGCCACGAGCGGCGGCCTGGTGGCTGCCCGGCCCGAGGCACCGGCGCGAGAAGTCTGGTTGCTGCAACGCAGTCCGGGCCGGCCCGGCGCGCGCCTTGGCAAGACCACCGGATGGATCCATCGCGCGACGCTCAAGAGCAAGCGCGTGCAGATGCTGGGTGGCATCGCGTACGAGCGCATCGACGATGACGGCCTGCACCTGCGGGTCGGCGACGAAGCCCGCTTGCTGCCGGTGGACCATGTCGTGGTCTGCGCCGGGCAGGAGTCGCGACGCGACCTGGCCGGGCCGCTGCGCGATGCGGGAATCGAGATGCATGTCATCGGTGGCGCGGATGTGGCGGCCGAACTCGACGCCAAGCGCGCCATCGACCAGGGCTCCCGTCTCGCGGCCGCGTTCTAGCCGGATGGCGTGAACGCGGCAAGTGCCGCGCTCGCCACGCGTTCAGGTGAGGTTTTTAAAACGCGCATTAAGGTGCGCCCACTTTCCCGCCGCTTCTTCGGCGGAACCGGCGCGACACGCAACCCTGCGGGTTCGCGCCCGGGCAGCAAATGCGCCACAGAGTGCCGCCGCCCTCCCCAACACGCCATGCCGGTCCGCGACAGCGGCTTCCCGAATCCATTTGGACGGGTTGCGCCGTAGCGCCCGACGCAACGGAGCAAGGAGTCGTCATGAAACTCGCCTGGATCCTGTGGCTGGCCTCAGTGCTGCCACCACAGGCCGCGGATTCACTCTGCCTGAGCACCACGCTTTACCTTGAGGCCCGGGACCAGTCCGTCCTTGGCCAGCGCGCCGTGGCCGAAGTGGCCCTGCGCCGCACCGACAGCGGCCTGTGGGGCGATTCCGTGTGCGACGTGGTCACCGCGCGCAAACAGTTCGCGCCGACCATCGTGTCGCCGCGGACGCGCCTGACCAACACCGAAGCCTGGTCGCAGGCGGTGACGATCGCGCTGGAGTCCCAGCACAACTGGGCGTTGCCCGCGGGCGAGCGCAAGGAAGTCGTACCCGGTGCCAGCCACTTCCTGGCGCATGCGATCGCCAGCCCGAGCTGGCGCAACGCCTACCAGGTCGCCACGATCGGCGACCACACGTTCCTGAAAGTGCAGAGCCTGAAGCCGAAGACCTGATGCGGGCGAAGCCCCCGCATTGAGCGGGCGGCGGCTAGCGCCGATGATGGCGGGGTCTTCCAACTGGAGCCGCACATGAAGCTGTACACCAAGCCGGGCGCCTGCTCGACGGCCGTCCACATCGCCCTGCAGTGGGCCGGCGGCCCGTTCCAGGCCGAGATCCTCGACGGCCCGTCGATGAAGGCGCCGGCCTACCTCGCCATCAATCCCGCGGGCGCCGTGCCGGCGCTGGTCGACGGCGACTTCGTGCTCACCCAGAACGCCGCGATCATGGGCTACATCGCCGACACCCATCCGCAGGCGGGACTGGGCGGCGACGGATCGGCGCGCGAGCGTGCCGAGGCCACCCGCTGGCTGGCCTTCGTCAACTCCGATGTGCATCCGGCGTTCAAGCCGATGTTCTCGCCAGCCCGCTACATCGGTGAGGAGTCGGAGCACGATGCGGTCAAGGCAGCGGCACGGACGCTGGTGCGCGGACTGATGGAATCCGCCGACAGGCAGCTCGCCGACAACACGTGGCTGGCGGGATTCCGCAGTTTTGCCGACCCTTATTTCTACATGACCGTGCGCTGGGCACATGGCACCGGCGTGGACATGGCCGGCCTCGACAACATCGCCGCCTTCAAGGCGCGCATGGACGCCGACCCCGGCGTGCAGGCAACGCTCAAGGCGGAAGGCCTTGCCTGAGGCACTCCGCAACGCCACACACGAAAACGGCGCCCCCTGGGCGCCGTTTTCATTTCACGGACCCGGATCCGTCAGTCGCGCGCGGCGAGCGGCACCCAGGCGCGGTCTTCAGGACCGGTGTAGTTGGCGCTGGGGCGGATGATCTTGCCGTCGATGCGCTGCTCGATGACATGCGCGCTCCAGCCACTGGTGCGCGCCAGCACGAACAACGGCGTGAACATCGCCGTCGGCACGCCCATCATGTGGTAGCTCACCGCGCTGAACCAGTCGAGGTTGGGGAACATCTTCTTGATGTCCCACATCACCGTCTCCAGGCGCTCGGCGATGTCGTACATGCGCATGTCCTCGCGTTCGGCGGACAGGTCCTTGGCGACCTGCTTGATCACGTCGTTGCGCGGATCGCCGACGGTGTAGACCGGGTGGCCGAAGCCGATCACCACTTCCTTGCGGCCCACGCGCTCCCTGATGTCGGCCTCGGCCTCGTCGGCGCTGTCGTAGCGCTTCTGCACCTCGAACGCGACCTCGTTTGCACCACCGTGCTTCGGCCCGCGCAGCGCGCCGATCGCGCCGCTGATGCACGAATGCATGTCGCTGCCGGTGCCGGCGATGACGCGCGCGGTGAACGTGGACGCGTTGAACTCGTGCTCGGCGTAGAGGATCAGCGAGGTGTGCATGGCGCGCACCCACGACTCCGGTGGCGGCTCGCCGTGCAGCAGGTGCAGGAAATGCCCGCCGATGGTGTCGTCGTCGGTCTCGACATCGATGACCCGGCCGTTGTGGCTGTAGTGGTACCAGTACAGCAGCATCGAACCCAGCGACGCCATCAGCTTGTCGGCGATGTCGCGCGCGCCGGGATGGTTGTGGTCGTCCTTTTCCGGCTGCACACAGCCGAGGACGGAGACCGCGGTGCGCATGACGTCCATCGGGTGCGCCGACGGCGGCAGCTCCTCGAGCGCGGCCTTGACCGACGCCGGGATGCCGCGCAGCGACTTCAGCTTGGCCTTGTAGCCGGCAAGCTCCGGCTTGGACGGCAGCTTGCCGTGCACCAGCAGGTAGGCGATCTCCTCGAACTCGGCGGTGGTCGCGAAATCGAGGATGTCGTAACCGCGGTAATGCAGGTCGTTGCCGCTGCGGCCCACCGTGCACAGCGCGGTGTTGCCGGCGGGCGTGCCGGACAACGCCACCGACTTCTTCGGCTTCGGCGGGGTGGGTGCGGTATTGCTCATGTGCATGCTCCGGATCTGGTATCGGGGTGGTAGGCGCGCGCGCAGACGCGGCGGCCCGCGACGCGTCACTCTTCGCTGGCGAACAACGCGTCCAGCTTGTCCTCGTAGGCGTGGTAGCCGAGGTAGTCGTACAGCTCGGCGCGCGTCTGCATGGTGTCGACGATGCCCTTCTGCGTGCCCTCGCGACGCACGGTCTCGTAGAAGTTCAGCGCGGCCTTGTTCATGGCGCGATACGCGCCACAGCAGTACAGCGCGATGTCGACGCCGGCGCCGCGCAGCTCGTCGGTGGTGAAGAACGGCGTGGAGCCGAACTCGGTGAGGTTGGCGAGGATCGGCACCTTCACCGCATCCTTGAAGCGCGCGTAGTCGGCGAGCGAGTTCATCGCCTCCGGGAAAATCATGTCTGCGCCGGCCTCGACGTAGGCGACCGCGCGTTCGATCGCGGCGTCGATGCCTTCGACCGCGGCGGCATCGGTGCGCGCCATGATCACGAAGCCGGCATCGCTGCGGCCATCGACCGCGGCCTTCACCCGGTCCACCATCTCCGCCTTCGGCACGACTTCCTTGTTGGGGCGGTGGCCGCAGCGCTTCTGCCCCACCTGGTCTTCCATGTGCACCGCGGCCACGCCGGCGCGCTCGAACGAGCGGACGGTGCGCGCGATGTTGAACGCGCCACCCCAGCCGGTGTCGATGTCGACCAGCAGCGGCAGGCCGGTGGCGTCGACGATGCGGCGCGCGTCGACCAGCACGTCTTCCATGGTGCTGATGCCGAGGTCCGGCACGCCCAGCGAGTTGGCGGCCACGCCCCCGCCGGAGAGATACAGCGCCTTGTAGCCCACGCGCCGGGCCATGAGGCCGGCATAGGCGGTGATGGCGCCCATCACCTGCAGCGGGGATTCGGCGGCGACGGCGGCGCGGAAACGCGCGCCCGATGAGGTCGACTGGGACATGGCGAACCTGCGTGTTGCGGGACCGTCATTCTATCCGAGCGCGCGGCGCGGTCCTGCCGCGGGCGCGCTTCGCGGGCTCAGCTGCCGGCATCCGCCCCGCGCTCCAGCGCATCGCGGATCTCCTCCAGCGAGCCGGGGTCGTCGAGCGTCGACAGGTCGCCGGGATCGCGGGACTCGGCGAGCGCCTGGATCGAGCGCCGCAGCAGCTTGCCGGAGCGGGTCTTGGGCAGCGCACCCACCACGTATACCCGCGCCGGGCGCGCGATCGCACCGAGCTGCTCCACCACCCTGCCCTGCATCTCCTGCGCCGCCATCGCCGAATCCGCGGCCCGCTTGAGCGTGGCGAACACCACCGGCACCTGGCCCTTGAGCTCGTCGTGCACGCCGATCACCGCGACCTCGGCAACGCCGGGGTGGCTGGAGACCGATTCCTCGATCTCGCGCGTGCCCAGGCGATGGCCCGCGACATTGATGACGTCATCGGTGCGGCCCAGGATGAACGTGTAGCCGTCCTCGTCGCGGATCGCCCAGTCCAGCGAGCTGTAGAGCAGCTCCTTGAAGTGCGAGAAATAGCTGGACAGGAAGCGCTCGTCGTCGCGCCACACGGTGGTCATGCAGCCTGGTGGCAGCGGCGGCCTGATCACCAGCACGCCCTTCTGCCCGGGCGCGGCTTCCTCGCCGGTGGCCTCGTCAATCACGCGCAAGTCGTAGCCCGGCGTCGGCAGCCCGGGCGAGCCGAACTTCACCGGCTTCAGTTCCACGCCGGGCATCAGCGACAGCACCGGCCAGCCGGTCTCGGTCTGCCAGTAGTTGTCGATGATGGTCTTGCCCAGGCCTTCGTTGATCCAGTGCGCGGTGGGCTCGTCGAGCGGCTCGCCGGCAAGGAACAGGTACTTCAGCGCGGAGAGGTCGTACTTCGTGAGCCAGGCCGGGTCCTGCTTCTTCAGCACGCGCACCGCGGTCGGCGAGGAGAACATGGTGCGCACGCCGTATTGCTCGCAGATGCGCCACCAGATGCCGGCATCGGGCGTCGTGGGCAGTCCTTCGTACAGGATGGTCGTGGCGCCGGCGATCAACGGGCCGTAGACGTTGTACGAGTGGCCCACGGCCCACCCCACGTCGGAGGTGGAGAACATCACCTGGCCGGCGCGCACGTCGTAGATCGACCACATCGAGAGCGCCATGGCGACGGCGTAGCCACCGACGTCGCGCTGCACGCCCTTGGGCTTGCCGGTGGTGCCGGACGTGTACAGCAGGTAGCTGGGTTCGTTGGATTCCAGCCATTGCACCGGCACCTCGGCATGCGCGTACTGGCGGCGCGCCTCGTCGTAGTCGACGTCGCGGCCGTCGGTGCGGGCGTATGGCGCGAGGCCGCGGTCGACCATCAGCACGCGTGCCGGTGGCGACTTCGCCTGCTCGCAGGCGGCATCCACCAGTGGCTTGTAGGGAATGACCTTGCCGCCGCGGCTGCCTGCGTCGGCTGCGATCAGGAGCTTCGGCTCGGCATCGTCGATGCGCACCGCGAGGTTGTGCGCGGCAAACCCGCCGAACACCACCGAATGCACTGCGCCGATCCGCGCGCAGGCGAGCATGGCGAACACGGCCTCCGCAATGTTGGGCATGTAGACCACCACGCGGTCGCCCCGGCCCACGTCGAGCGACTTGAGCACAGCGGCGAAGGTGCTCACCTCGCGGTGCAGTTCGCGATAGGAGTATTCGCGCGTGCCGCCGGTCTCGCTCGAGACCGCCACCAGCGCAAGCTGGTCGCCACGCGCGGCGAGGTGGCGATCGATGGCGTTGTGGCAGAGGTTGGTCTCGCCGCCGGCGAACCAGCTGCGGAACGGCGGGTTGGCGTAGTCGAGGATCGACTGGGGCTGCCTGTGCCAATGGATCGCACGGGCCTGTTCGGCCCAGAACGCTTCCGGCTCCTCGATCGAACGGCGGTGGAAGTCTTCGTAGCGCATGTCTGCCTCCCGTGGGTTCGAACAGCCTGGGCGGTCGGCCGTACCCGCGCACTACGACGATGGTCCATGCCTGCGCCCGATGGCAAGCGCCGCGCGGCAGCGGCGGGTGGTGGCCGTCGCGGCCCGGAAACGAAAAAACCGGGCACGCGCCCGGTTTTCCCAGTATCGCCTGGCGCCTGGCCTCAACCGAGCAGGTGCGCCACGCCGGCGCGTTCCTCTTCGAGCTCGGCGAGGGTCCTGTCCATGGCGGCGCGGCTGAATGCGTCCACCTCGAGGCCCTCGACGCGCGTGTACACGCCGCCTTGGGTGGTCACCGGCACTCCGTAGATGATGCCCTCGGGAATGCCGTAGCTGCCGTCCGACGGCACGCCCATGGTCACCCACTTGCCCTTGCTGCCCAGCACCCAGTCGCGGATGTGGTCGATGGCCGCATTCGCCGCCGACGCCGCCGAGGACAGCCCGCGCGCCTCGATGATCGCCGCACCGCGCTTGCCGACCTGCGGAATGAAGGCGTTGGCATTCCAGTCGGCGTCGTTGACCTTGTCCTTCAGCGACGCACCGTTGACGGTGGCGAAGCGGTAGTCGGGATACATGGTCGGGCTGTGGTTGCCCCAGACGACCAGCTTCTCGATGTCACCCACGGCCACGCCGGCCTTGTTGGCCAACTGGCTGAGCGCGCGGTTGTGGTCGAGGCGCAGCATGGCGGTGAAGTTGGCGGCCGGAAGGTCCGGCGCCGACTTCATCGCGATGTAGGCGTTGGTGTTGGCCGGGTTGCCGACCACCAGCACCTTGACGTCGCGGCTGGCGACCTTGTTCAGCGCCGCGCCCTGTGCGGTGAAGATCTTGGCGTTCTCGAGCAGCAGGTCCTTGCGCTCCATGCCGGGGCCACGCGGGCGCGCGCCGACCAGTACGGCGACGTCGGCGTCCTTGAACGCGACCTCGGGGTCGTCGGTGCCGACCATGCCGGCCAGCAGCGGGAACGCGCAGTCTTCCAGCTCCATCATCACGCCCTTGAGCGCGGCCTGGGCCTTCTCCATCGGCAGCTCGAGCATCTGCAGGATCACGGGCTGGTCACGACCCAGCATTTCGCCGGAGGCGATGCGGAACAGGAGCGCATAGCCGATCTGGCCGGCGGCGCCGGTGACGGCAACTCGGACGGGGGCGTTCATCAGTGCGGGGACTCCGGGGTGTGGGGGTTGTCGTGGGGAATTACTGGAGTTCGGCGAAGAACGCCTGGATGCGCTCGAGCCCGGGCGCCAGCTGCGGTGTCGGGCAGGTGTAGCTGATGCGCATGCCGCGCGGCTCGCCGAAGGCGGAGCCCGGCACGCAAGCGACGCCCTTGGCTTCAAGCAGCGCCGCGCAGAAGTCGACGTCGTTGGCGATCACTTTGCCGGCGTGCGACTTGCCGTAGGCCACGCTGATGTCCGGGAAGGCATAGAACGCGCCCTGCGGCACCGGGCAGACCACGCCCGGGATCGCGCGCAGCGCCGCCACCACCTGGTCGCGCTTGGCCTGGAACTCGGCACAACGCGCCGCCGGCACGTCCTGCGGGCCCGACAGCGCGGCGACGGCGGCCGCAGTGACGATCTCCGGCAGGTTGGTGATGTGGTTGGAGTTCATGGTGGTCACGGCCTGGGCCACGACCTCCGGACCGGCCATGAAGCCTGCGCGCCAGCCCGGCATGCCGTAGGTCTTGGACAGCGAGTCCACGAAGATCACCCGGTCGCGCAGCTCGGGGCGCGCCTGCACGAAGTTGTGGTAGCCGACACCGTCGAACACCATGGTGTTGTAGATGTCGTCGGTGATGATCCAGGTGTCCGGATGGCGGGCGAACACGTCGGCCAGCGCGCTGATCTCGTCCCGGGTGTAGACCATGCCCGTCGGGTTGGATGGGTTGTTGAACAGGAACACCTTCGGCTTCTTCGCCAGCGCGGCGTCGAGCTGCGCGGGGCTGAGCTTGTAGTCCTGCTCGGGCGGGCACGGCAGCAGCTGGATGTCCGCGCCGACGATCTCGCCGATGTCCAGGTAGCTGGTCCAGTACGGGGTAGCGAAGGCGAACCCGTCGCCCTCGTCCAGCAGCGCTTCCGCCAGGTTGTAGAGCACGTGCTTGGCGCCCACGCCGGTGGCGCAGTTGGCACGGGTGTAGCCGTCGAGGCCGAGCGCCTGCATGTGCGCCAGGAAGGCATCCAGCAGCTCGTTGGCGCCGCGGTTGCTGCCGTACTGGCCGGAATCGTGCTCCAGCGCCTGGCGCGCGGCGGCGTAGACATGCTCGCCGGGCAGGAAGTTGGGAACACCGATCGAGAAACTGATGATGTCGCGGCCTTCGGCCTTGAGACGCTTGGCCTTTTCGGCCACGACCATGATCGCGCTGGGCTTGGCGCGGCCCATTCGCTTGGCGAGCTGCAGCATCGCGGAACCTCGGGAGTTGGGTGGGCTGGGCGGCGGGCCGGTGGCCGCGCCGCGCGTATTTCAGCCGGTTATTCTAACAGCCCGGGCATCGCCGGGGCCCTGCGCGGCCGCACGCGGCGGCGCGTCGCAGGGCGGCACGGGTCACGCGGAGAGGATGCGGTTCCACTCGGCGACGCGCTCCGGCTTGGCCGCCAGCGCGGCGTCGACGTCACCCTGCACGGTCACCGAGGTAATGGCGTCGCCCTGCTTGATCGCATCGACCACGTCCAGGCCTTCCACGACCTTGCCGAAGACGGTGTGCTTGCCGTCGAGCCAGTCGGTCTTGATGTGGGTGATGAAGAACTGGCTGCCATTGGTGTTGGGGCCGGCGTTGGCCATCGACAGCACGCCGCGCTCATGCTTCACGCCGTTGCCGGTCTCGTCCTCGAACTTGTAGCCGGGGCCGCCGGTACCGGTGCCCTGGGGGCAGCCGCCCTGGACCATGAAGTCCGGAATCACCCGGTGGAAGCTCAGGCCGTCGTAGAAGCCGTGCCTGGCGAGGTTGACGAAGCTGGCGACCGTGAGCGGGGCCTTGTCGGGGTAGAGCTCGACCTTGATCTGGCCACGGGCGGTGTCGAAAACGGCATTCAGGGACATGGTGGATTCCTGGTGGAGGGATGCTGGAAGGGCCGGCCCGGGCGCGGCTGACGGACCTCGTCGGGGCGACGGCACCGTGGCGACGATATGGAGCCGCCGGGGCGGATTCCAACACTAGATGACGCCAGCGGATGGGGCTGTATACTACCGGGCTTCCCAAAACAAGGTCCCGCGCGCCCTGCCCGACAACGGCACCCAGGTGCGGCTTTCCCGATGTCCATCGAACGCCTCCGCAATATCGCCATCGTCGCCCACGTCGACCACGGCAAGACCACCCTCGTCGATTGCCTGCTCAAGCAATCCGGTACGTTCAACGAACGCACGGTCACGGCCGAGCGGATGATGGACAGCAACGACCAGGAAAAGGAACGTGGCATCACGATCCTCTCCAAGAACACCGCCATCAACTGGAATGGCAACCGCATCAACATCGTCGACACCCCTGGACACGCCGACTTCGGTGGCGAGGTCGAGCGCGTGCTGTCGATGGTCGACTCGGTGCTGATCCTCGTCGACGCCATGGACGGACCGATGCCGCAGACGCGCTTCGTGACCCAGAAGGCGTTCGCGATGGGATTCAACCCGATCGTCGTGGTCAACAAGATCGACCGCCCGGGCGCGCGCCCGGACTGGGTGATCGACCAGGTGTTCGACCTGTTCGACAAGCTCGGCGCCACCAACGAACAGCTCGACTTCCCGATCGTCTACGCGTCGGCGCTGCACGGCTACGCGAGCCTGGAAGACACGGCCCGCGACGGCGACATGACCCCGCTGTACGAAGCGATCATGAAGCACGTGCCGCCGCCCACCGTGGATCCGGACGGCCCGTTCCAGATGCGCATCAGCCAGCTGGACTACAACAACTTCGTCGGCCTGATCGGCATCGGCCGCATCCAGCGCGGCACGGTGCGCACCAACATGCCGGTGAGCGTGGTCGACCGCCACGGCAAGAAGCGCCAGGCCAAGGTGATGCAGGTGCTGGGCTTCCTCGGCCTGGAGCGCGTCGAAGTCGATGAAGGCAAGGCAGGCGACATCCTCGCCCTCTCCGGCATCGCCGACCTGTCGATCTCCGACACCGTCTGCGCGCTCGACACGCCCGAGGCGCTGCCTGCGCTGACGGTCGACGAGCCGACCATCAGCATGACGTTCCAGGTCAACAATTCGCCGTTCGCCGGCAACAAGGACCGCAGCGGCGGCAAGTTCATCACCAGCCGCCAGATCCGCGAGCGCCTGGAACGCGAGACGCTGCACAACGTCGCGCTCAAGGTCGAGGAAGGCTCGGACCCGGACAAGTTCCTGGTCTCAGGCCGCGGCGAGCTGCACCTCTCGGTGCTGATCGAAACCATGCGCCGCGAAGGCTTCGAGCTTGCCGTGTCGCGCCCCGAAGTGATCATCAAGACCATCGACGGCCAGCAGATGGAGCCGGTCGAGCAGCTGGTGGTCGACATCGAGGAAGTGCACCAGGGCGGCGTGATGGAGAAGCTCGGCATCCGCAAGGGCCAGCTGAAGAACATGGAGTCCGACGGCAAGGGACGCGTGCGCCTGGACTACATGATCCCGGCCCGCGGCCTGATCGGCTTCCAGAACGAGTTCAAGACGCTGACCCAGGGCACCGGCCTGCTGTTCCATGTGTTCGACCATTACGGCCCGAAGGAACAGGGCGCGATCGCCAAGCGCACCAATGGCGTGATGATCGCCAATGCGCCGGGCGTCACCCCCGCCTACTCGCTGGGACCGCTGGAAGAACGCGGCAAGCTGTTCGCGGCCGAGGGCGACAACGTGTACGAGGGCCAGCTGATCGGCATCCACTCGAAGGACAACGACCTCACCGTCAATGCCATCAAGACCAAGCCGCTGACCAACATGCGTGCGTCGGGCAAGGATGACGCCATTAAGCTGACGCCGGCGATCAAGTACACGCTGGAGCAGGCGCTGGACTTCATCGAGGACGACGAGCTGGTCGAAGTCACCCCGAAGGAAATCCGCCTGCGCAAGAAGCACCTCAGCGAAACCGATCGCAAGCGCGCCAGCCGCGCGGCGTGATCTGGAAAGGCCCGGCAATGCCGGGCCTTTTTTTTGCTGACACGGGTGCCTGGGGCGCCGCCTTGCGCGGTGGCCCAGGAGCACACCTCGCGACCTCGCGCGTTGGCTTCCCCGAAACCTGCAGCACCACGCCCCGCCCCGAAGTGGCCGGAAGGCCTTCGCGGGGAAGTAAAGGAGGAGGCGCCCGCCGTGAGGCGGATGCCGGGGGACATGAGCCGCGAAGGCCTGCCGGCCACCACGGCGGTCCAGACCTCTTTCGTGATGTGGCAGCTTTACGCCGGCGCGGGCGTGGCCAGCTGCGCCTGCTTGCGCACGATCGCCATCGCGATCTCAAGCGACTGCTCGTAGTTGAGCCGCGGGTCCACCGATGACCGGTAGGCGCGTTCGAGGTCGATCTCGCCCAGGTCGCGCGCACCGCCGGTGCACTCGGTGACGTCCTCGCCGGTGAGTTCGAGGTGCACGCCGCCGAGGCGCGTGCCGGCCGCGGCGTGCAGGTCGTAGCTCTGCTCGATCTCGCTGCGGATGTTGTCGAAGCGCCGGGTCTTGTAACCGTTGCTGGTCGCTTCGGTGTTGCCGTGCATCGGATCGCAGATCCACAGCACGCGGCGGCCGTCTCGCTTGACCGCGTCCAGCAGGCGCGGCAGACGGTCGGCAACGTGGGCGGCGCCCATCCTGCAGATGAGGCTCAGCCGGCCGGGTTCGTCGTCGGGGTTCAGCAGGTCGACCAGGCGCAGCAGGTCGTCGGGTTCCACGGACGGGCCGATCTTCACCGCCACCGGGTTGCGGATGCCGCGGAAGTATTCGGCGTGCGCGCCATCGAGCGCCGCAGTGCGCATGCCGATCCACGGGAAGTGGGTGCTGAGATTGAACCAGCCCCACTGCCGCGGCACCTGGCGCGTCTGCGCCTCCTCGTACGGCAGCAGCAGCGCCTCGTGCGAGGTGTAGAAGTCGACCCGGTTGAGGTTGTGCACCTCGCTCCCGGACAGCGTCTCCATGAAGCGCACCGCGTCACCGATGTTGGCGACCATGCGGTGGTAGTCGTCGGCCAGCGGCGAATGCGTCACCCAGCCCAGGTCCCAGTATTCCGGGTGGTGCAGGTCGGCAAACCCGCCGTCGATCAGCGAACGCACGAAATTCATGGTCATCGCCGAACGCGCATGCGCCTTCACCATGCGCCGCGGGTCGGGGATGCGCGCCGAAGCGGTGAACTCCGGTCCGTTGACCATGTCGCCGCGATAGCTGGGCAAGGTGAGGTCGCCACGCGTCTCGGTATCGGCGGAGCGCGGCTTTGCGTACTGGCCGGCGAATCGCCCCACGCGCACCACCGGCAACCGCAGGCCATGCACCAGCACGAGGCTCATCTGCAGCAGCACCTTGAGGCGGTTGGACACCACCTGCGATGTGCAGTCGCTGAAGTTCTCGGCACAGTCGCCGCCCTGCAGCAGGAAGCGTCGACCTTCCTGCGCTTCGGCCAGCTGTTGCTTGAGCGCCTGGATCTCCCACGACGTGACCAGCGGCGGCAGCGCGCGCAGCTCGTCCTGCACGCGGCCGAGTTCGTCCGCGTCGGGATACGTCGGCAGCTGCAGGGCACGGCGCTGGCGCCAGCTTCTCGGGCTCCACTGCTCGGGCAGGTTCACGGAATGGAGGGCACGGTCGTTGGCGGGCATGGGTATCGGTCTTTGTTGCACTGCAGCGACACCATCATCCGCCGCTTGGGCGCGCGCCGCAATGGCGGATCACGCCCAGCGCGAGCGACGGCTGCGGAAGCCCGCGACCACGACCAGCGCGGCCAGCAGCACGAACCACACGAGGCTCCACGCGGGCATCGACAGCCCGAGGAACGTCCAGTCCACGGCGCCGCAGTCGCCGGTACCGGTCAGCACCTTGCGGATCACGTTCCCGGTCGACATGGTCTCGCGCAGGAACGACAACGGTGGCCCGCAGCCGGGGATCTCCGGCGGATTGAACTGCATCCAGACGTGGCGACCGGCAATCGCCATCCCCACCGCCGCGGCGAGGAAGCCCAGCGCGCCGTAGAACGCCCGGGTCGACGATGCCCGCGGCGAATGCACGGCCGCCACCAGGAACACCACGCCAAGCGCCGCGAACGCGATGCGCTGGAAGATGCACAGCGGGCACGGCTCCAGCCCCCACGCAAACTGCGAGAAGATCGCAAAACCGATCAGCGCGATGCAGGCGACAAAACCGGACAGGCACTGGGCGCGAAACGACCAGCGAAATGGATTGAGGACCATGGCAAGGGCTTCCCGAAAACGGCGGTCAACATAGCAAAAACCCCGGAACAGGTCCGGGGTTCTCACAGGTGGCGCATGCCGCGATGTTACTCGGCCGACGCTTCCGGGCGATCCACGAGCTCGACGTACGCCATCGGCGCGTTGTCACCGTCGCGGAAACCGCACTTCAGGATGCGCAGGTAGCCACCCGGGCGCGTCTGGTAGCGCGGGCCAAGCTCGACGAACAGCTTGCCCACCGCTTCCTTGTCGCGCAGGCGCGAGAAGGCGAGGCGACGATTGGCAACGCCGTCGGTCTTCGACATCGTGATCAGCGGCTCTGCGACGCGGCGCAGCTCCTTGGCTTTCGGAAGCGTGGTCTTGATCAGCTCATGCTTGATCAGCGACGCCGCCATGTTGGTGAACATGGCATCGCGGTGTGCGCTGGTGCGGCTGAACTTGCGTCCGGATTTCTGGTGGCGCATGGTCTTGGTTCCTGTTTGTCTGTCTTAGCCGAGCATGCCGTGCGCCGAGACGCCGGCCGGCGGCCAGTTCTCGAGCTTCATGCCGAGCGAAAGGCCACGCTGGGCCAGGACTTCCTTGATCTCGGTCAGCGACTTCTTGCCGAGGTTCGGGGTCTTGAGCAGCTCGACCTCGGTCTTCTGGATCAGGTCGCCCACGTAGTAGATGCTCTCGGCCTTGAGGCAATTGGCCGAACGCACCGTCAGCTCGAGGTCGTCGATCGGACGCAGCAGCATCGGGTCGACGCCAGGCGCGGTCGGCTGCGTGGGGCCGGCGGTGCGGCGGGTGAAATCGCCGAACACGCTCAACTGGTCGGTGAGGATGTCCGCGGCGGTGCGCACGGCTTCCTCGGCATCGATGGTGCCATTGGTCTCGATGTCGAGAACCAGCTTGTCGAGGTCGGTGCGCTGCTCGACGCGTGCGGCTTCCACTTCATACGCCACGCGGCGGACCGGCGAGAACGACGCATCCAGCATGAGCCTGCCGATGACGCGGGTCTCGTCGTCCGGGCGACGACGCGCGGCGGCCGGCTGGTAGCCGAAGCCACGCTCGATCTTCAGGCGCATGTTGACCGACGCATCCTTGGTCAGATGGCAGATCACATGCTCGCCGTTGAGGATCTCGACGTTGTGGTCGGTCTTGATGTCGGCGGCGGTCACCACGCCCGGGCCGGACTTGGCCAGGGTGAGGGTGGCGCTTTCGCCGGTGCCCATGCGGATGGCGACGTCCTTGAGGTTCAACAGCACCTCGAGCACGTCCTCCTGCAGGCCTTCGATCGTGCTGTACTCGTGCAGCACGCCGTCCATCTCCACTTCGGTGATGGCGAAGCCGGGAATCGAGGACAGCAGCACGCGGCGCAGGGCATTGCCGAGCGTGTGGCCGTAGCCGCGCTCGAGCGGCTCGATCACGACCTTCGCGCGATTGCCGGTAATGCGCTCGATCTGGGGACCACGCGGGCGCAGGACCTGGTTGGCGGTAACCGTCATGTTTGGTGTCTCCTGGGGCCCGTCGACTGACGCCGGCGGGCCAAGTGAATTACTTCGAATACAGCTCGACGATCAGCGCTTCGTTGATGTCAGCCGGCAGGTCGCCGCGGTCAGGGACCGCCTTGAACACGCCGCTGAACTTCTTCGAATCAACCTCGACCCAGGAGGGCGACAGGTCCATCGTGGAAGAGACCGTCAGGGCCTCCTGCACGCGGAGCTGCTTCTGTGCCTTCTCGGACAGTGCAATCGCGTCGCCAGCCTTGACCAGGTAGGACGGCAGGTTGACGGGCTTGCCGTTGACCGTGACGCCGCGGTGCGAGACCAGCTGGCGGGCCGCCGGGCGGGTGACCGCGAAGCCCATGCGGTAGATCACGTTGTCGAGGCGGGTTTCCAGCAGCTGCAGGAGGTTCTCGCCCGTGTTGCCCTTCTTGGTCGAGGCCTTCTTGTAGTAGTTGCGGAACTGGCGCTCGAGCAGGCCGTAGATACGCTTTACCTTCTGCTTTTCACGCAGCTGGATGGCGTAGTTGGAGAGCTTGCTCCGGCGGGCGCCGGTGCCGGCACCGTGCTGGCCGGGCTTCTGCTCCAGCTTGCACTTGGAATCAAGAGCGCGGGCGGGCGACTTGAGCGACAGGTCGGCGCCTTCGCGGCGCGCGAGCTTACAGGTGGGACCGATATAACGAGCCATTCTTATCGCCCCTTAGACGCGACGCTTCTTCGGCGGACGGCACCCGTTGTGCGGGATTGGCGTCACGTCGATGATGTTGGTGATCTTGTAGCCGACGTTGTTCAGCGAACGAACGGCAGATTCACGGCCCGGACCGGGTCCCTTGATGCGCACTTCCAGCGACTTGACGCCGTAGTCGAGGGCGGCCTTGCCGGCCTTCTCGGCGGCGACCTGGGCTGCGAACGGGGTCGACTTGCGCGAGCCGCGGAAACCCGCGCCGCCCGAAGTCGCCCACGAGAGCGCATTGCCCTGGCGGTCGGTGATCGTGATGATGGTGTTGTTGAACGAAGCGTGGACGTGGGCAACGCCGTCGGTGACGACGCGCTTGATCTTCTTCTTCGGTTTGGCTGCCGGCTTGGCCATGGTCTTGTTCCCTTATTTCCTGATGGCCTTGCGCGGACCCTTGCGGGTGCGGGCATTGGTCCGGGTGCGCTGGCCGCGCAGCGGCAGGCCGCGACGATGGCGGAGCCCGCGGTAGCAGGCGAGGTCCATCAGGCGCTTGATTGCCATGCCGATCTCGCGGCGCAGGTCGCCCTCGACCACGTACTTGCCGACTTCCGAGCGCAGGCGCTCGACGTCAGGCTCGGACAGGTCGCGGATCTTGATGGACGAATCGACGCCTGCCGCCTGGCAGACGAGCTTCGAACGGGTACGGCCAATGCCGTAGATGCTTTGCAGCCCGACCCAGACGTGTTTCTGGGCAGGCAGGTTGACACCTGCAATACGCGCCATGCGCGGATCTCCAACTGGTTTGGCGCACGGATGGGTTCATCCGACGCAGTGAACACGAAATTCTATCAGGATCCCGAGGTACAAGAAAGCCCGTGGCCGCCAATGGCGTCCAGCAAGCCCGGCATGGGGAGTGTGCCCATGCTCCGGCGAAGGTCCGATGCTGCAACCCCGCCCCTTGCGGGACCGGGTCCGCCCGGCGCTACTCTGGCGCCAGGACAGGCTTCGAACCACTCGCACGCGGGACCGCCGCGCGAGTCGCCCATCACGGTCCGACCGCGAAGCGGCGGGACCAGGATCCCCTCCCCGGCCAGCCGGCCGCGGGGGCATCCGCTTGAATATCGTCAGCCGCGCGGCAGGCCGCGCTGGCCTCCCTTGAGATTGGCCTTCTTGAGCAGGCTTTCGTACTGGTGCGACATCAGGTGGGCCTGGATCTGGGCAATGAAGTCCATGACCACGACCACCACGATCAGCAGCGACGTGCCGCCGAAATAGAACGACGCATTCAGCTCGGTGCGCATGAACTCCGGAAGCAGGCAGACCAGCACCAGGTAGGTCGCGCCGGCCGCGGTCAGCCGCGTCAGCACGCCATCGATGTAGTCCGCGGTCGCCTTGCCCGGGCGGATGCCCGGGATCAGCGCGCCCGACTTCTTCAGGTTGTCGGCGGTTTCCTGTGAATTGAAGACCAGCGCGGTGTAGAAGAAGGTGAAGCCCGCAATCAGCCCCGCATAGAGCAGGATGTAGAGCGGCTCGCCCGGCGACAGTGCCTGGCTGACCCGCTGCAGCCACGTTGCCGAACCCGCCTGGCTGAACCAGGTGGACGCGGTGGCCGGGAACATGATGATCGACGAGGCGAAGATCGCCGGGATCACGCCCGCCATGTTGAGCTTCAGCGGCAGGAACGAACTCTGGTTCATGTACGCGTTGCGGCCACCCTGGCGGCGCGCGTAGTTGACCGTGATCCGGCGCTGGCCACGCTCCACGAACACCACGAAGTAGGTGAACATGGCCACGATCAGCGCGATCAGGATCACCGCGATCGGGCTCATGTCGCCGTTGCGCGCGGCTTCGAACGTCGTGATGACCGCACTCGGAAGACCCGCCACGATGCCGGCGAAGATGATCAGCGACACGCCGTTGCCGATGCCGCGCTCGGTCACCTGCTCACCCAGCCACACCAGGAACATGGTGCCGGCCGTAAGCGCGATGATCGCGGTGACCACGAAGCCCATGCCGGGCGCATAGACCACCGGGATGCCATTGCTGGCGCCGGAACTCTGCAGGGCGACGGCGATGCCGGCCGACTGGAAGATCGCGAGCGGGATCGCGCCGATGCGCGACCACTGGGTGATCCTGCGACGTCCGGATTCGCCTTCCTTCGAGATCGCCTTCAGGCTGGGCAGGATCTGCACCAGCAGCTGGATGATGATCGACGCGGAAATGTAGGGAATGACGTTCAGCGCGAACAGGCTGAAGCGCGAGAGGGCGCCACCGGAGAACATGTTGAACATGTCCACGATGGTGCCTTCCTGCTGCTCCATGAGGCGCAGCATGGCGTCGGGGTTCACGCCGGGCACCGGGATGTAGCAGCCGATGCGGTAGACGATCAGTGCCCCGGCGACGAACAGCAGGCGCTGGCGGAGCTCGGTGAACTTGCCGAGCCCGCCGACCCCGGCCATCGCGTTGCCGCTACGTGCCATGCCCTTCTTACTCCTCGACCTTGCCGCCGGCCGCTTCGATCGCGGCGCGCGCACCGGCCGTGGCCAGGACGCCCTTCAGCACGAGGGCCTTGGTGACGTCGCCCTTCAGCACGATCTTGGCGCGCTTGGAGGTGGCCGGCACCAGCTTCGCGGCGCGCAGCGCCTTGAAGTCGATGTCGCCTTCCAGGCGCTCGAGCTGGTACAGCATGACCTCGGCGGTGTCGCCGGCGATGCGCGAGCGGAAGCCGACTTTCGGCAGACGCTTGCGCAGCGGCATCTGGCCGCCCTCGAAGCCGGCCTTGATCTTGCCCTTGCCCGAACGGGCAAAGGAACCCTTGTGGCCGCGGCCGGCGGTCTTGCCGAGGCCGGAACCGATGCCGCGACCGACGCGCTTGCGATCGGTGCGCGCGCCGGGCGTGGGGTGCAGAGTATTGAGCTTCATTGGATTATTCCTCGACCCGGACAAGGTAATGGACCTTGTTGATCAGTCCACGGACCTGCGGGCTGTCCTTCAGTTCACGGACGTCGTTGATCTTGCGCAGGCCCAGGGCCTGGACCGAGAGGCGGTGGATGCCCTGCGAGCCACGAAGGCCCTTGACCAGGCGCACCTTGAGCGTGCCGCCGGTCGCTTCCTTCTTAACCATTGACGATCTCCTCGACCTTCTTGCCGCGCTTGGCGGCAATGTTCGCCGGCGAGTGCATGCTCTCGAGACCGCGGACGGTCGCGCGCACCAGGTTGATGGGATTGCGCGAACCGACGGCCTTGGCCAGCACGTCCTTGACGCCGACGGCCTCGAGGACGGCGCGCATCGCGCCACCGGCGATGACGCCGGTACCCTCGGAAGCGGGCATCATGAACACGCGCGCGGCGCCATGGCCGGCCTTGACCGTGTGCCACAACGTACCGCCGTTCAGATCGACGGTGGACATGCTGCGACGCGCATATTCCATCGACTTCTGGATTGCCATCGGGACCTCGCGGGCCTTGCCGTAGCCGAAGCCGACCTTGCCGGCGCCGTCGCCGACCACGGTCAGCGCGGTGAAGGTGAACTGGCGGCCACCCTTGACGGTCTTGCTGACGCGGTTGACCGCGATCAGCTTTTCGATCATGCCGTCGTCGATCTCTTCCCGGTTGCGGTCGCGGTCACGACCGCGCGGAGCACGTTCCTCTGCCATCTCTGTATTGCCTCTGTCGTACGAAAGGGATGTACGGCTTCATGCCGCTTGGAGTTGTTGGTCGGGTCGGTGGACCACCGGACCGCGCAAAAGGCGGAGGGCGTCCGATGCAGCCCGCATCGGCAGGGGGCAATGGTGGGGACGGAGCCCCACCTTTCAACACATTGTCTTGCTGCCTAGAACTGCAGGCCACCTTCACGCGCGGCGTCGGCCAGGGCCTTGATCCGGCCATGATACCTGTAACCGGAGCGGTCGAACGCGACTTTTTCAATACCGGCAGCCTTGGCACGTTCCGCGATCACGCGGCCGACCTTGGCGGCAGCCTCGATGTTCTTGGCGCCCTTCAGGCCCTCGCGGACATCGGACTGGGTGGTGCTGGCCGAAGCCAGGACCTTGGAGCCATCTGCGGTGAACAGCTGGGCGTAGAGGTGCTGGCCGGTGCGCAGCACCGACAGGCGCGGCACGCCGAGCACGCGGATGTGCGAACGCGTCGACTTGGCGCGGCGCAGGCGGGCAATTTTCTTGAGCATGATGTCGTTCTCCGAAAGCTGAAGGCCCGCTTAGGCCTTCTTGGCTTCCTTGCGGATGATGTTCTCGCCGGCGTACTTGACGCCCTTGCCCTTGTACGGCTCCGGCGGGCGGAACCCGCGGATCTTCGCTGCAACCTCGCCGACCTGCTGCTTGTCGGCACCGGTCACCACGATTTCAGTCTGCGTGGGCGTCGCGATGCTGATGCCGGCCGGGGCCTTGAACAGCACCGGGTGCGAAAAGCCCAGCGACAGGTTGAGGTCCGGGCCCTGCATGGCGGCGCGGTAGCCGACGCCCACCAGCTCGAGCTTGCGCACGAAGCCTTCGGACACGCCGTGGACCATGTTCGCGATGATCGCGCGCATGGTGCCGGTCATGGCGATGTTGTCGGCATTCTGCGACGACAGCACGGCATGGCCGTCTTCGATCGTGACGTCCACGTCGGACGGCTTGGCCATCGACAGGGTGCCCTTCGGGCCCTTGACGCTGACACTGCCGGCCTGGATGTTCAGCTCGACGCCCTTCGGGAGGGCGATCGGCTTCTTGGCAACTCGGGACATTGCGGTTACTCCCTTAAGCCACGAAGCACAGAACCTCGCCGCCGACGCCCAACTGGCGCGCCTGCGCATCGGTCATGATGCCCTTCGAGGTGGAAATGATGGCGATGCCGAGGCCGTTGAGGACCTTCGGGATCGCGTCCTTGCCGCGGTACTGGCGCAGGCCGGAACGCGAGAAGCGCTGCATGCGCTCGATCACGGGACGACCTTCGTAATACTTGAGCTCGATTTCGAGTTCGGCCTTGGCGCCGTCCTCGGTCACGCGCGAACCGGAGATGTAACCCTCGTCCTTCAGGACCCTGGCGATAGCCACCTTGGTCTTGGACGACGGCATTTTCACCACCGGCTTGCCGACGGCCGCCGCATTGCGCATGCGGGTCAGCATATCGGCGATGGGATCAGTCATGCTCATCGTTGTTACCTTCTGAGTGCACCGATATCCGCAGGAATGCGAATTCGTAAATGGAGTTGCTTACCAGCTTGCCTTGCGCAGACCGGGGACGTCGCCGCGCATGGTCGCCTCGCGCAGCTTGTTGCGGCCGAGGCCGAACTTGCTGTACACGGCGCGCGGACGGCCGGTCAACGCGCAACGCGTGGTCTGGCGCGAGGTGGAGGAGTCACGCGGAAGCTTCTGCAGCCTGGTGGCGGCGTCCATCTTCTCCTCGAAGCTGGCGTCCTGGCTGCTGACAACCTTCTTCAACGCCTCGCGCTTCGCGGCGAACTTCTTCGCCAGCTTGGTGCGCTTCGTCTCGCGGTTGATCATTGAGGTCTTGGCCATGGTCTTCTTTGTCCGATCAGGTGCGGAACGGGAAACGGAAGGCTTCGAGCAGTGCCTTGGCTTCCTCGTTGGTCTTGGCGGTCGTGGTGATCGCGATGTCCATGCCGCGGATCGCGTCGACCTGGTCGAAATCGATCTCCGGGAAGATGATCTGTTCCTTGATGCCCATGTTGTAGTTGCCACGGCCATCGAACGACCGCGCGGACACGCCGCGGAAGTCACGGACGCGCGGCAGCGACACGTTCACCAGGCGATCGAGGAACTCGAACATCTTGGCGCGGCGCAGGGTCACCTTGCAGCCGATCGGCCAGCCGTCGCGGATCTTGAACGAAGCCACCGACACGCGGGACTTGGTCACGATCGGCTTCTGGCCGGAGAGCTTGGCCATGTCGGCGGTCGCGTTCTCCAGGACCTTCTTGTTCGCGGCGGCTTCGCCCACGCCCATGTTGAGCGTGATCTTGCTCAGGCGCGGAACCTGCATGGGATTGGTGTAGCCGAACTGCTTTGTCAGCTTCGGCACCACTTCTTCCTTGTAGAACTTTTCGAGACGGGTGTTCATTTCACATTCCTCAGGCGTCAATCGCCTCACCGCTCGAGCGGAAGACGCGGATGCGCCGTCCATCCTCGAGGACCTTGGTACCAATGCGCTCGCCCTTGCCGGAGGCAGGGTTGAACACCATCACGTTCGACGCGTGGATCGGCGCTTCGCGCTCGATCACGCCGCCAGGCTGGTTGGCCTGCGGGTTGGGCTTGGTGTGGCGCTTGATGACGTTGATGTTCGCGACGACGACCTTGTCGCCAAGCACGCGAACGACTTCACCCTGCTTGCCCTTGTCCTTGCCGGCGGTGACCATCACGCGGTCACCCTTCTTGATGCGATTCATGTCGGTTTCCTCTCCGTCCGGCTCAGAGCACTTCGGGCGCGAGCGAGACGATCTTCATGAACTTCTCGGTACGAAGCTCACGGGTCACGGGCCCGAAGATGCGGGTGCCGATCGGCTCCTGCTTGTTGTTGAGCAGCACGGCGGCGTTGCCGTCGAAGCGGATCAGCGAACCGTCGGGGCGGCGGACGCCCTTGCGGGTGCGCACGACGACCGCGTCGTAGACTTCGCCCTTCTTGACCTTGCCGCGCGGGATGGCGTCCTTGATGGACACCTTGATGATGTCACCGATGCCTGCATAGCGGCGCTTTGAGCCGCCCAGCACCTTGATGCACATCACTTCCTTGGCACCCGAATTGTCGGCCACATCGAGGTGGCTCTGCATCTGGATCATTGGAGAGCCTCCTTAGTCGGCCGCGCGCGTGACGATTTCAACGACGCGCCAGTTCTTGGTCTTGGACATCGGCGCGATTTCCACCACGCGGACGGTATCGCCCTCGTTGCAGGAATTCTCGGCGTCGTGGGCGTGGAGCTTCGTCGAACGGCGGATGTACTTGCCGTACAGCGCGTGCTTCACCTGGCGCTCGACGAGCACCGTCACGGTCTTGTCCATCTTGTTGCTGACAACGCGGCCTTCGACCGTGCGCAGCTTCTTTTCAGTGTTTTCGGTCATGTCTGCCCGGTCCTTACTGCTTGGCGCCGAGGAGGGTGTTGACGCGAGCGATCTCGCGGCGAACCCGGCGGGCGTCGTGGGTCTTGGCGAGCTGGCCGGTTGCCTTCTGCATGCGGAGCGAGAACGACTCCTTCTGCAGTTCAAGCAAATGTGCCTTCAGCTCGTCCGTCGACTTCTGGCGGAGTTCCTTGATTTCCATCAGCGCACCGTCCGCGTCACGAAAGTGGTGGTGACCGAGAGCTTGGCGGCCGCCAGGCGGAACGCCTCGCGTGCGGTCACCTCGTCGACGCCCTCGATCTCATAGATCATGCGGCCCGGCTGGATCTGGGCGACCCAGAATTCGACCGCACCCTTGCCCGAGCCCATGCGGACTTCGATGGGCTTCTTGGTGATCGGCTTGTCCGGGAACACGCGGATCCACATCTTGCCGCCGCGCTTCACATAGCGGCTGATGGCACGACGCGCGGACTCGATCTGGCGCGCGGTCAGCTGGCCGGTCTGCGTGGCCTTGAGGCCATACTCGCCGAAGCTGACGGCATTGCCGTTCCAGGCCAGGCCGTCATTGCGGCCCTTGTGCATCTTGCGGTACTTGGTTCGCTTGGGTTGCAGCATGGTTGATTACTCCCTCGCCTCGCGGTCGCGACGCGGGCCACGCGGGCGCTCGCGGTCACCGCGATCACCACGCTCGCCGCGCGGCGAATCGTCCTGCTTTTCCTGGCCGACCTGGGCGAAGTCGAAGATCTCGCCCTTGTAGATCCAGGTCTTGATTCCAATGATGCCGTACTGGGTCTTCGCCTCGGCGAAGCCGTAGTCGACGTCGGCGCGCAGCGTGTGCAGCGGCACGCGACCTTCGCGGTACCACTCCGAACGCGCGATCTCGGCGCCGTTGAGGCGGCCGGCCACGTTGACCTTGATGCCCAGCGAGCCAAGGCGCATCGCGTTGCCCACGGCGCGCTTCATCGCGCGACGGAACATGATGCGGCGCTCGAGCTGCTGCGCGATCGACTCGGCGACCAGCTGCGCGTCGAGCTCCGGCTTGCGGACCTCGGTCACGTTGATGTGCGCCGGGACGCCCATCAGCGCGGAGACTTCCTTGCGCAGCTTCTCGATGTCCTCGCCGCGCTTTCCGATCACCACGCCCGGGCGGGCGGTGTGGATCGTGACGCGCGCGGACTTCGAGGGACGCTCGATCAGGATCTTGCTGATGCCGGCCGCCGCGAGCTTCTTGCGAAGCATCTCGCGGACCTTGATGTCGGCGATCAGGTAACCGGCGAACTCCTTCTTGCCGGCGTACCACTTGGAATTCCAGTCCTTGGCGATGCCAAGGCGGATACCGGTGGGGTGGACTTTATGACCCATGAGTTACTTCCCCTCGCCGACGACGACGGTGATGTGGCTGGTGCGCTTGAGGATGCGGCTGCCGCGACCCTTGGCGCGTGCCATGAAGCGCTTCAGGGTGGGACCCTCGTCGACCGTGATCGCACTGACCTTGAGCTCGTCAACGTCGGCGCCCAGGTTGTTCTCGGCGTTCGACGTGGCCGAGTAGACGACCTTGTAGATCATGTGCGCGGCCTTCTTGTCGCTGAACTTCAAGAGGTCGAGCGCACGGGCTGCGGAGAGGCCGCGGATCTGGTCGGCGACCAGGCGTGCCTTCTGCGGGGAGATGCGCGCACTGCGCAGGATTGCCTTGGCTTCCATTGTCATCTCCTTAGCGCGACTTCTTGTCGCCGCCATGACCCTTGAAGGTCCTGGTCAGGGCGAACTCGCCGAGCTTGTGGCCCACCATGTTCTCGTTGACGAGCACCGGGACGTGGTTGCGGCCGTTGTGCACGGCGATGGTGAAACCCACCATCTCCGGCAGGATCATCGAGCGGCGCGACCAGGTCTTGATCGGGCGCTTGGTGTTGCCCGCGGTCTCCACCTTCTTGATCAGGTGGTGGTCGACGAACGGACCCTTTTTCAGTGAACGTGCCATGGTCGGTTAGCTCCTGCGATCGCGCACGATGAACTGCTGCGTCCGCTTGTTGTGGCGGGTCTTGTAACCCTTGGTCGGCACGCCCCACGGGGTGACCGGATGCGGGTTGCCCTGGCCGGCCTTGGCCTCGCCACCACCATGCGGGTGGTCGACGGGGTTCATGGCGGCACCACGGACGGTCGGCTTGATGCCGCGCCAGCGCGACGCACCGGCCTTGCCCAGCTTCTCGAGGTTGTGCTCGACGTTGCCCACTTCACCGATGGTGGCGCGGCACTCGGCAGGCACGCGGCGCATCTCGCCCGAACGCAGGCGGACGGTGGCGTAGATGCCGTCGCGGGAGACGAGCTGCACGCCGGCACCCGCGGCGCGGGCGAGCTGCGCGCCCTTGCCCGGCTTCATCTCGACGCAATGCACGGTGGAACCGACCGGGATGTTGCGCAGCGGCAGCGTGTTGCCCGCCTTGATCGGCGCGTCATTGCCCGCGATCACCTGGTCGCCGGCCTTGAGGCCCTTCGGCGCGATGATGTAGCGGCGCTCACCGTCGACGTAGCACAGCAGCGCGATGTGCGCGGTGCGGTTCGGGTCGTACTCGATGCGCTCCACGCGCGCCGGGATGCCTTCCTTGTCGCGCTTGAAGTCGATGATGCGGTAGTGCTGCTTGTGGCCGCCACCCATGTGCCGCGTGGTGATGCGGCCATGGTGGTTGCGACCACCGGTCTTGCTCTGCGGCTCGACGAGGGCGGCGTGCGGCGCACCCTTGTGCAGGTCCGGCGTGACCACGCGGACCGCTGAACGGCGGCCGGGCGAGGTGGGCTTGAATTTCATCAATGGCATGGGGTCTTCCTCAGGCCTTGGTGTTCATGACGTCGATCGACTGGCCTTCGGCCAGCGTCACGTACGCCTTGCGCCAGTCGCCGCGGCGACCATTGCGGTTGCGGAAGGCTTTCTGCTTGCCTTTCACGTTGAGCACGTTGACGGCCTCGACCTTGACGGCGAACAGCTTCTCGATCGCGATCTTGATGTCGGCCTTGGTGGCATCGGTCGCCACTTCGAACGCGTACTGGTTGGACACTTCCTGCAGGCGCGCGGTCTTCTCGGACACGCGCGGCGCACGGATCAGTGCGTAGAGCTTGGCGTCATTCATGCCAGCCACTCCTCGATCTTCTTGATGGCGTCGGCGGTGACCAGCACGCTGTCGGCGCCGACCAGCGAAACCGGGTCCAGGCCCTGCACGTCACGGATCTGCACGTACGGCAGGTTGCGCGCCGAGAGGTACAGGTGGTCCGAGGCGTCCTCGGTCACGATCAGCGGGCGCTTGCCCAGATCGAGGCCCTTGAGCTTTTCGGCGAACGCGCTGGTGTTGGTCTCCGCGACGTCGAAGGACTCGACGACCTGGAGGCGACCCTGGCGGGCCAGCTCGGACAGGATGGTCGACATCGCCGCGCGGTACATCTTGCGGTTGACCTTTTGCTCGAAGCTGCGCGGCTTGGCCGCGAACGTCACGCCGCCGCCGACGAAGATCGGGGCCGTCAGGGCGCCATGACGCGCGCCGCCGCCTTTCTGCTTCTTCGACTTCTTGGTCGTGCCGCTGACTTCCGAGCGCGTCTTCTGCGCCTTGGTGCCCGAACGGCCGGCATTGCGGTACGCAACCACGACCTGGTGGACCAGGTCCATGTTGAACTCGCGGCCGAACACGCCTTCGGAAACCGACATCTTGTCGCTGCTACCGTTGATGGAGAGTTCCATCGTCATCTCTCCTTATGCCTTGCTCGTGGGACGCACGATCACGTCGCCACCCGGGGCGCCCGGAACCGCGCCCTTGACGGCGATCAGGCCGCGCTCTGCGTCGACCCGGACCACTTCGAGGTTCTGCGTGCTCTGGCGCACCGCACCCATGTGACCGGACATCTTCTTGCCCGGGAACACGCGGCCCGGCGTCTGGCGCTGGCCGATGGAGCCGGGCGAACGGTGCGACAGCGAGTTGCCGTGCGTCGCGTCGCCCATCTTGAAGTTCCAGCGCTTGATCGTGCCCTGGAAGCCCTTGCCCTTGGTCACGCCCTCGACGTCGACGATCTGGCCGACTTCGAAGATGTCGGCGCGGATCTCGCCGCCCACTTCGAACCCGCCGATCTGGTCGTCACCGACGCGCAGCTCCCACAGGCCACGACCGGCTTCGACCTTGGCCTTGGCCAGGTGACCCGTCTCGGGCTTGTTGACCAGCACGGCACGCTTGGTGCCGACGGCGACCTGCACGGCGCTGTAGCCGTCGGTCTCCTGGGTCTTGATCTGGGTGATGCGGTTGGGGGTGGCTTCGATCAGGGTGACCGGGATGGACTGGCCATCCTCGGTGAACACCCGGGTCATGCCGGCCTTGCGACCGACAATGCCCAACGAATATCGCTTCGCGGTCATGGTGGCGTCCTCAGGTCAGCTTGATCTGGACGTCGACGCCAGCCGCGAGTTCGAGCTTCATCAGCGCGTCCACGGTCTTGTCGTTGGGGTCGACGATGTCGAGCACGCGCTTGTGCGTGCGGGTTTCATACTGGTCGCGCGCGTCCTTGTCGACGTGCGGCGAGGTCAGGATGGTGTAACGCTCGATCTTGGTCGGCAGGGGGATCGGGCCGCGCACCTGGGCGCCCGTCCGCTTGGCCGTTTCTACGATCTCGCTGGCCGAACGGTCGATCAGTCGATGATCGAACGCTTTCAGCCGGATCCGGATTTTCTGGTCCGCCATGACGGAATTCCTTCTTTAAAGAGCGACAGGCCCGCGGCTGGATGCGCGGAACCCCGTGAAATCAATGGATGCCGAGGCTGGAGACCCCTGCCCGGCGACCGTCCCTGCAAAAAACAAGGCAGGCCAGTTACCCGGCCCGCCCAGACGGAGATGCGGACGCGACGATTCCCCTGGTCACTTTGTCCCGAAGAGCTTCGGGACGAACCGGGGTACTGCCGCGCGACGTGTTCCCTGTCTGGCGAAAACGAGGCGCATCCTGCACCTCATTTCGCGGTTCCGGCGAGTCCCCAAAGGGGTCTTGCCGAAGTAGTCGAACATTATAGACACGTACCCGCCGGACGCGCAACACCCTCACCGACGAATCTGCAGGAAACCACATCCCGCGTGTCCAAAGGCCGTCGGCGCAAAGCCGATGGCCCCCGCCGGTGCTATCTGGATCGCCCTCGGCGATCCGGATCAACACCGGCACGTATCGCGGCGGCGCAAGCCGCCGGGATACGACTACTTGATGATCTTGGCGACCACGCCGGCGCCGACCGTACGGCCACCTTCGCGGATCGCGAAGCGCAGGCCGTCGTCCATCGCCACCGGGTTGATCAGCGTGACCACCATCTTCACGTTGTCGCCCGGCATCACCATCTCGACACCCTCAGGCAGCTCGCAGGCGCCGGTGATGTCGGTGGTGCGGAAGTAGAACTGCGGGCGGTAGCCCTTGAAGAACGGCGTATGACGGCCACCCTCGTCCTTCGACAGCACGTACACCTCGGCCTCGAACTCGGTGTGCGGCTTGATTGAACCCGGCTTGCACAGCACCTGGCCGCGCTCCACGTCGTCACGCTTGGTGCCGCGCAGCAAGAGGCCCGCGTTGTCGCCCGCCTGGCCCTGGTCGAGCAGCTTGCGGAACATCTCGACGCCGGTGACGGTGGTCTTGACGGTCGGACGGATGCCGACGATCTCGATTTCCTCGCCCACCTTGATGATGCCGCGCTCGATGCGACCGGTCACCACCGTGCCGCGGCCCGAGATCGAGAACACGTCCTCGACCGGCATCAGGAACGGCTTGTCCACGTCGCGCTCGGGCTCCGGGATCCAGGTGTCCAGCGCCTCGACCAGCTTCACGATCGCCGGCACGCCGATGTCCGACTGGTCGCCTTCCAGCGCCTTCAGCGCCGAACCCTGGATGATCGGGGTGTCGTCGCCGGGGAAGTCGTACTTCGAGAGCAGCTCGCGCACTTCCATCTCGACGAGCTCCATCAGCTCGGCGTCGTCGACCATGTCGGCCTTGTTCAGGAACACCACGATGTACGGCACGCCCACCTGGCGCGCCAGCAGGATGTGCTCGCGCGTCTGCGGCATCGGGCCGTCGGCGGCCGAACACACCAGGATCGCGCCGTCCATCTGCGCGGCACCGGTGATCATGTTCTTGACGTAGTCGGCGTGACCCGGGCAATCGACGTGCGCGTAGTGGCGGTTCGGCGATTCGTACTCGACGTGCGAGGTCGAAATGGTGATGCCGCGCGCCTTCTCTTCCGGCGCCTTGTCGATCGCGTCGTAGGCGTGGAATTCGCCGCCGAAGCGTTCCGCACCGATCTTCGTCAGCGCCGCCGTCAGCGTCGTCTTGCCGTGGTCGACGTGACCGATCGTGCCCACGTTCACGTGGGGCTTGGTGCGCTCGAACTTACCCTTGGCCATGATTCTTCACTCTCAGAAAGTTGTTGGAAGGGACCGCGTTGCCGCGGCCGCTTACTTCTTCTTGACGACTTCGTCGACGATGTTGGTCGGCGCGTCGGCGTAATGGTCGAACTCCATCGTGAACGTCGCGCGGCCCTGCGACATCGAACGCAGGCTGGTCGCGTAGCCGAACATTTCGCCCAGCGGGATCATCGCGTTGACGATCTTGCCCGACGGGCTGTCGTCCTGGCCCTGCAGGATGCCGCGACGACGGCTGACGTCGCCCATCACGTCACCGATGTAATCCTCGGGCGACACGATCTCGACCTTCATGATCGGCTCCAGCAGGACCGGACCGGCCTTGTGGAAACCTTCCTTGAAGCCCATGGAGCCGGCGATCTTGAACGCCATTTCCGAGGAGTCGACCTCGTGGTAGGAGCCGTCGATCAGCTTCACCTTGATGTCGACGATCGGGTAGCCGGCAAGCAGGCCGTTGGCCATCGCTTCCTGGATGCCCTTGTCGACCGCCGGGATGTATTCCTTCGGCACCGTTCCACCGACGATCGAGTTCTCGAACACGTAGCCGGCGCCGGCTTCCTGCGGCGAGATCTCAAGCCACACGTGGCCGAACTGGCCCTTGCCGCCCGACTGGCGCACGAACTTGCCTTCCGACTTGACCGTCTTGCGGATGGTCTCGCGGTAGGCAACCTGCGGCTTGCCGACGTTGGCTTCGACGTTGAACTCGCGCTTCATGCGGTCCACGAGGATGTCCAGGTGCAGCTCGCCCATGCCGGCAATGATGGTCTGGCCGGACTCCTCGTCGGTGCGCACGCGGAACGACGGATCCTCCTGCGCAAGGCGACCGAGCGCGAGGCCCATCTTCTCCTGGTCGGACTTGGTCTTGGGCTCGACCGCCATCGAGATGACGGGCTCCGGGAAGACCATCCGTTCCAGCGTGATGATGTGGTCCTGCGCGCACAGCGTGTCACCGGTGGTGACGTCCTTCAGGCCGACGGCCGCGGCGATGTCGCCGGCGCACACCTGCTTGATTTCCTGGCGGTCGTTGGAGTGCATCTGCAACAGGCGGCCGATGCGCTCCTTGCGGCTCTTGATCGGGTTGTACACCTGGTCGCCGGCGTTGAGGACGCCCGAGTACACGCGGAAGAACGTCAGCGAACCGACGAACGGGTCGGTCATGATCTTGAACGCCAGCGCCGAGAACGGCGCCTTGTCGTCCGCGAGGCGGGTATCGGGCTGCTCGCGGTCGTCGATGCCCTGGACCGGCGGACGGTCCGTGGGCGACGGCAGCAGCTGGATCACGCCGTCAAGCATCGCCTGGACGCCCTTGTTCTTGAACGCGGTGCCGCAGTACACCGGCACGATCTCGACGTTCAAGGTACGCAGGCGCAGGCCGGCGACGATCTCGTCCTCGGTGAGCTCGCCGCCCTCGAGGTACTTGTTCATCAGCTCTTCGGTGGCCTCTGCCGCCGATTCCACCATGAACGCACGCGCCTCGATGGCCTTGTCGGCAAGGTGCGCGGGAATCTCCTTGTACTCGAACACCATGCCCTGCGACGCGGTATCCCAATGGACCGCCTTCATCTTCAGCAGGTCGATGACGCCTTCGAAGCCGTCCTCGGCGCCGACCGGCACCTGCATCGGCACCGGGCTCGCGCCCAGGCGCGACTTGAGCTGCTCTACGACCTTGTCGAAGTTGGCGCCGGTGCGGTCCATCTTGTTGACGAACGCCATGCGGGGCACGTGGTACTTGTTGGCCTGGCGCCACACGGTCTCGGACTGCGGCTGCACGCCGCCAACGGCACACAGCACGAACACCGCGCCATCGAGCACGCGCAGGCTGCGTTCGACTTCGATCGTGAAGTCGACGTGCCCGGGGGTATCGATGATGTTGAAGCGGTGCTGCGGCAGCGACTTGTCCATGCCCGACCAGAACGCGGTGGTGGCCGCCGACTGGATCGTGATGCCGCGCTCCTGCTCCTGCTCCATCCAGTCCATGGTGGCGGCGCCGTCGTGCACTTCGCCCAGCTTGTGGCTGACACCGGTGTAGAACAGGATGCGCTCGGACGTGGTGGTCTTGCCGGCATCGATGTGGGCCATGATGCCGAAGTTGCGGTAGCGTTCGATGGGAGTGGTGCGAGCCACGGCGGTCTCTCTATTTTTTGTCCGCTGAGCGGAGAAGTTTCCGGATGGCCGAATGCCGCCAGAAGGCGGCACCCGGCTACTGCGATGTACTGGCGCCGGCGGGGCCGTCGCCGGCGGCGCGTGTTGCGCGCCGCCCGGGTGCCATTACCAGCGGTAGTGGGCGAACGCCTTGTTCGCCTCCGCCATGCGATGGGTTTCCTCGCGCTTCTTGATTGCGCCGCCACGGTTCTCGGAGGCGTCGATCAGTTCGGCCGCAAGCTTGCGCGGCATGGTGTTCTCGCCACGCTTGCGCGCGGAGTCGATCAGCCAGCGCATCGCCAGCGCCATGCGCCGCGACTGGCGCACTTCGACCGGCACCTGGTAGGTAGCACCGCCGACGCGACGGGACTTGACCTCGACCGAAGGCGAGATATTGCCAAGCGCCTTCTCGACGACTTCAAGCGGGTTCGGGGTCTTTTCGCCGATCACGTCCATGGCGCCGTAGACGATTTTCTCGGCGACGGACTTCTTGCCGCTGTACATGACCATGTTGATGAAGCGGGCGATGGTCTCGCTCCCGTGCTTCGGGTCGGGCAGCACCGAGCGCTGCGGGGTGTTTCCTTTACGCGACATTGTTCTTGTGCCTTTGTCAGTATCTGGTTCGACGGAGCGTCAACAGCCGGAGGCTCAGGCCTTCGGACGCTTCGCGCCGTACTTCGAACGCGCCTGCTTGCGCTTGGTGACGCCGGCGGCGTCGAGCGAGCCACGCACGGTGTGGTAACGCACGCCGGGGAGGTCCTTGACGCGACCGCCGCGGATCAGCACCACCGAGTGCTCCTGCAGGTTGTGGCCTTCGCCACCAATGTAGGAGATCACCTCGTAGCCGTTGGTCAGGCGCACCTTGGCGACCTTGCGCAGGGCCGAGTTCGGCTTCTTCGGCGTGGTGGTGTAGACACGCGTGCACACGCCGCGACGCTGGGGACAGTTCTCCAGGGCGGGCGAGTTGCTCTTGTAGGTTTCCGGGCTGCGCGACTTGCGCACGAGCTGGTTGATTGTTGCCATCGGTCTCGGGTCTTTGCTCTGGGCACGGGGCCCGCGGTGTGTGTGGCGGGCCTGGGCCCGGCTCTGGTGACAAGGACCTTGGGCCCTTGCCGGCCGCACGGTCCAGGTTCCGTGCGCGAAAACAAAGGCAGGCGGAATGATCCAGCCTGCCAGACGGAAAAGTATAGCGTGCGCCGACGACCAGCGTCAACGCAGCATACGACCCGCCATGCGCGCCCCGACTCGGGCGCGACCATGGCCGCGATCTCTTTCCCGCCCATCCTGGGCCGAACACGAAGCGCCTCCATGGCACCTCATTTCGGGATCTGGGACGGCCCCGAGGGGCCGTCACTAACTTGGTATCAGCCTTCGTCGCCCTCGCCCGCCGCTTCCGCGGCGGCCGGAGCCTCGATCATCACTGCGGGTTCCGCGGCAACCTCGGCCACGGTCCCCCCGGACAGCGCTTCCATTTCGGAGTCGGTCAGGCCGGAGGCGTTCTTGCGGCGCTGCGTATGGTACGCCAGGCCGGTGCCCGCCGGGATCAGGCGGCCGACGATGACGTTTTCCTTCAGGCCGCGCAGGCTGTCGCGGGTACCGCGGACGGCAGCCTCGGTCAGCACGCGGGTGGTTTCCTGGAAGGACGCCGCGGAGATGAACGACTCGGTCGCCAGCGACGCCTTGGTGATGCCGAGCAGCACCGGATCGTAGCGCACCGGCAACTGGCCCTTGGCATTGAGCTTGATGTTGTCCTCGATCACGCGCTGGCGCTCGGCCTGCTCGCCATTGAGGAAACGGCTGTCACCGGCGTCGGTGATCTCGACCTTGCGCAGCATCTGGCGGACGATCACCTCGATGTGCTTGTCGTTGATCTTCACGCCCTGCAAGCGATAGACGTCCTGGATTTCCTTGGTCAGGTACGACGCAAGTTCCTCGACGCCCTTGAGGCGCAGGATGTCCTGCGGGCTCGGCTCGCCGTCCACCACGGTCTCGCCCTTCTCGACGTGCTCGCCTTCGAACACGATGATCTGGCGGTACTTCGGGATCAGCTCCTCGTGATCGTCACCGTCGGCGCCCTTGATGATCAGGCGCTGCTTGCCCTTGGTGTCCTTGCCGAAGCTCACCACGCCCGACTTCTCGGCGAGGATCGCCGGGTCCTTGGGCTTGCGGGCTTCGAACAGGTCGGCCACGCGCGGCAGGCCGCCGGTGATGTCGCGGGTCTTGGACGCTTCCTGCGGGATCTTCGCCACCACGTCGCCCACGCCGACGGACGCGCCGTCCTGCATGTTGACGATCGAGCGCGGCGGGAGCATGTACTGCGCCGGCAGGTCGGTGTTCGGGATGCTGAGGTCCTTGCCGGTCTTCTCGTCGACGATGCGGATGATCGGGCGCAGGTCCTTGCCCTGCGAGCCGCGACGCTTCGGATCGGTGATCTCGCGCGAGGCGAGGCCGGTCAGGTCGTCGGTCTTCTCGATCACGGTGACGCCGTCGATGAAGTCGACGAAGCGCATCACGCCCTTCACTTCCGACACGATCGGGTGGTTATGCGGGTCCCAGTTGGCGACCGTCTGCCCAGCCTTGACAGCCTGCGTGTCCTTGACGTGGATGGTCGCGCCGTACGGGAGCTTGTAACGCTCGCGCTCGCGGCCGTGGGCGTCGAGGATCGACAGCTCGCCGGAGCGCGACACCGCCACCAGGTGGCCCTTGTCGTGCTGGACCGACTTGATGTTGTTGAACTTGACCGAGCCGGTGGTCTTGACCGTCACGTTGTCGATCGCCGCGGCACGCGACGCGGCGCCACCGATGTGGAACGTACGCATGGTCAGCTGGGTGCCGGGCTCGCCGATGGACTGCGCGGCGACCACGCCGACCGCCTCACCGTGGTTCACCTGGTGGCCGCGGCCAAGGTCGCGGCCGTAGCACAGCGCGCAGACACCGAACGAGGACTCGCAGGTGATGGTGGAGCGGACCTGGATGGTCTGCACGCCGTCGTCCTCGAGCTTCTGCACCCAGGCTTCGTCGAGCAGCGTGTTGCGGGTCACCACCGGCTCGTCGTCGTTGCCCGGCAGGAACACATCCTCGGCAACCACGCGACCCAGCACCCGATCCTTCAGCGGCTCGACCACGTCGCCGCCTTCCACGATCGGGGTCATGGTCAGGCCGTCGCGGGTGCCGCAGTCGGTTTCGGTGATCACCACGTCCTGTGCCACGTCGACCAGGCGACGGGTCAGGTAACCGGAGTTCGCGGTCTTCAGCGCGGTATCCGCGAGGCCCTTGCGGGCACCGTGGGTCGAGATGAAGTACTGCTGGACGTTCAGGCCCTCGCGGAAGTTCGAGGTGATCGGGGTCTCGATAATCGAGCCGTCGGGCTTGGCCATCAGGCCGCGCATGCCGGCCAGCTGGCGGATCTGCGCCTGCGAACCACGCGCGCCGGAGTCGGCCATGATGTAGACGGAGTTCATCGACTTCTGCGGGACCTGCTCGCCCTTGGCGTTGGTCACGGTCTCGGTGCCGATGGCCTCCATCATCGCCTTGGCGACGCGCTCGTTCGTGCGCGACCAGATGTCGACGACCTTGTTGTAGCGTTCGCCCGCGGTGACCAGGCCGGACTGGTACTGCTGCTGGATTTCCAGCACCTCGCCCTCGGCCTCGTCGAGGATGCCCTTCTTCTCGGGCGGGATGATCATGTCGTCGATGCCGATGGAGACGCCGGCGCGCGTGGCGTACGCAAAGCCGGTGTACATCAGGCGGTCGGCGAACACCACCGTGTCCTTCAGGCCCAGCATGCGGTAGCAGGTGTTGATCAGGCGGCTGATGTTCTTCTTGTTCAGCTCGGTGTTGGCCAGCGCGAACGGCAGGCCTTCCGGCAGGATTTCCGCCAGCAAGGCGCGACCGACCGTGGTCTCCACGATCGACGCGCCGGTCGTGCGGCCACCTTCTTCGTCGATCACGGTTTCGGAGATGCGCACCTTCACCTTGGCATGCAGGCCGGCGACCTTGGCGTCGTAGGCGCGCTTGACCTCGGAGACGTTGGCGAACGCCATGCCTTCGCCCGGGGTGTTTTCCAGCGCGCGGGTCATGTAGTACAGACCGAGCACGACGTCCTGCGACGGCACGATGATCGGCTCGCCGTTGGCCGGCGACAGGATGTTGTTGGACGACATCATCAGCGCGCGCGCTTCCAGCTGGGCTTCCAGCGAGAGCGGCACGTGGACGGCCATCTGGTCACCGTCGAAGTCGGCGTTGAACGCGGTGCAGACCAGCGGGTGCAGCTGGATGGCCTTGCCCTCGATCAGCACCGGCTCGAACGCCTGGATGCCCAGGCGGTGCAGGGTCGGCGCGCGGTTCAGCAGCACCGGATGCTCGCGGATCACCTCTTCGAGGATGTCCCACACCTCGGCCTCTTCGCGCTCGACGAGCTTCTTGGCGGCCTTGATGGTGGTGGCCAGGCCACGGCGCTGCAGCTTGGCGAAGATGAAGGGCTTGAACAGCTCGAGCGCCATCTTCTTCGGCAGGCCGCACTGGTGCAGCTTCAGGTACGGGCCGACCACGATGACCGAACGGCCCGAGTAGTCGACGCGCTTGCCGAGCAGGTTCTGGCGGAAGCGACCCTGCTTGCCCTTGATCATGTCGGCCAGCGACTTGAGCGGGCGCTTGTTGGTGCCGGTGATGGCGCGGCCGCGACGGCCGTTGTCCATCAGCGCGTCAACCGACTCCTGCAGCATGCGCTTCTCGTTGCGCACGATGATGTCGGGCGCGTTGAGCTCCAGCAGGCGGCGCAGGCGGTTGTTGCGGTTGATGACGCGGCGATACAGGTCGTTGAGGTCGGAGGTCGCGAAGCGGCCGCCATCCAGGGGAACGAGCGGACGCAGGTCCGGCGGCAGCACCGGCAGCACGGTCATGACCATCCACTCGGGGCGGTTGCCCGACTCGAGGAAAGCCTCGACCAGCTTGATGCGCTTGGTGAGGCGCTTGAGCTTGGTCTCGGAACCGGTGGCGGCGATGTCCTCGCGCAGCTGGACCATCTGCGCCTGAAGGTCGATCGTGCGCAGCAGGTCGAACACGGCCTCGGCGCCCATGGCGGCGTCGAAGTCGTCGCCGTGCTCCTGGCGCATCTGCATGTACTGCTCTTCGTTGAGCAGCTGGCCACGCTCCATCGGGGTCAGGCCCGGCTCGGTGACCACGAACGCCTCGAAATACAGGATGCGTTCGATGTCACGCAGGGTCATGTCCAGCATCAGGCCGATGCGCGAGGGCAGCGACTTGAGGAACCAGATGTGCGCGGTCGGGCTGGCCAGGTCGATGTGGCCCATGCGCTCGCGGCGCACCTTGGCCAGCGTCACTTCGGTGCCGCACTTCTCGCACACCACGCCGCGGTGCTTCATGCGCTTGTACTTGCCGCACAGGCACTCGTAGTCCTTGATCGGGCCGAAGATGGCCGAACAGAACAGGCCGTCACGCTCCGGCTTGAAGGTGCGGTAGTTGATGGTCTCGGGCTTCTTGACCTCGCCGAACGACCACGAACGGATCAGGTCGGGAGAGGCCAGCGCGATCTTGATCGCGTCGAAGTCGAGCGCCGGGCGCTGCTGGTTGAACAGGTTCAGAAGGTCTTTCATGTGTTTCTCCGGGATCGGGAATCGAGGACGGGGCTGCGGTGCTTGCGGGTGCGGGGCGCGTCAGGCGCGCCCTGCCCCGGCTGCGTCCTCAGTTCTCTTCCAGCTCCATGTTGATCGCGAGCGAGCGGATTTCCTTGACCAGCACGTTGAAGGACTCGGGCATGCCCGCGACCATCTCGTGTTCGCCGTCGACGATGTTCTTGTACATCTGGTTGCGGCCCTGCACGTCGTCCGACTTGACCGTCAGCATTTCCTGCAGCGTGTATGCCGCGCCGTAGGCTTCCAGCGCCCAGACCTCCATCTCGCCGAAGCGCTGGCCGCCGAACTGCGCCTTGCCGCCAAGCGGCTGCTGGGTGACGAGCGAGTACGGACCGGTCGAACGCGCGTGCATCTTGTCGTCGACCAGATGGTTGAGCTTCAGCATGTGCATGTAGCCCACGGTCACCTTGCGCTCGAAGGCGTCGCCCGTGCGGCCGTCGTACAGCTGCGCCTGGCCGTTGGTTGGCAGGTCGGCAAGCGTCAGCATCGCCTTGATCTCGGACTCGTCCGCGCCATCGAACACCGGGGTGGCCATCGGCACACCGTCGGTCAGGTTCTGCGCCAGCACCAGCAGTTCTTCGTCGCTGAACTGCGTGAGGTCGACGCGCTGGCCGTGCAGCTTGTCGTCGTGGTTGTAGATCTGGTCGAGGAACTTGCGCAGCTCGGTGATCTTGGCCTGCGCCTGCAGCATGCGGTCGATCTTCTGGCCCAGGCCCTTCGCGGCCCAGCCCAGGTGCACCTCGAGGATCTGGCCGATGTTCATTCGGCTCGGCACGCCCAGCGGGTTCAGCACGATGTCGACCGTCTGGCCATCGGCCATGTACGGCATGTCCTGCACCGGGACGATGGTGGACACCACGCCCTTGTTGCCGTGGCGGCCGGCCATCTTGTCGCCCGGCTGGATGCGGCGCTTCACGGCCAGGTAGACCTTGACCATCTTCAGCACGCCCGGGGCGAGGTCGTCACCCTGGGTGATCTTGCCGCGCTTGTCCTGGAAGCGGCGCTCGAACTCCTTCTCGTGGACCTCGAGCTGCTTCTGCGCGCGCTCGATCGCGTCGGCCGCGTCGTCGTCCTTCATGCGCAGCTGCAGCCACTCGGCCTTGCGGATGCCGTCGAGCACCAGCGAGGAGACGGTGTCGCCCTTCTTCACGCCCGGGCCGCCGTTGGCGACCTTGCCCAGCAGCTGGTCGCGCAGGCGCGCGTAGATCGCGCCCTCGAGGATGCGGAACTGGTCGTCAAAGTCCTTCTTGACGCTCTTGATCTCGTTTTCCTCGATCTGGCGCGCGCGCTTGTCCTTCTCGATGCCGTCACGGGTGAAGACCTGCACATCGATGACGGTGCCGTCCATGCCGGGCGGCACGCGCAGCGAGCTGTCCTTAACGTCGGAGGCCTTCTCGCCGAAGATCGCGCGCAGCAGCTTCTCTTCCGGGGTGAGCTGGCTCTCGCCCTTCGGCGTGACCTTGCCCACCAGGATGTCGCCGGCACGCACCTCGGCGCCGATGTACACCACGCCCGACTCGTCGAGGCGGTTCAGCGCCTGCTCGGAGACGTTCGGGATGTCGGCGGAGATCTCCTCCGGCCCGAGCTTGGTGTCACGCGCGACCGCGGTGAGCTCTTCGATGTGGATCGTGGTGTAGCGATCCTCCTCGACCACGCGCTCGGAGAGCAGGATCGAGTCCTCGAAGTTGTAGCCATTCCACGGCATGAACGCGACCAGCATGTTCTGGCCGAGCGCGAGCTCGCCGATGTCGGTCGAGGGACCGTCGGCCAGCACGTCGCCGCGGGCGACCACGTCGCCGACGTTGACCAGCGGAGTCTGGTTGATGCAGGTGTTCTGGTTGGAGCGCGTGTACTTGATCAGGTTGTAGATGTCGACGCCGGCATCGGTCTCGCCGGAAATCTCGTCCTCGTTGACCTTGACCACGATGCGGCCGGCGTCGATCTGCTCGATCACGCCGCCACGGCGCGCGTTCACCGTCACGCCCGAGTCGCGCGCCACGGCGCGCTCGATGCCGGTGCCGACCAGCGGCTTCTGGCTGCGCAGCGTGGGCACGGCCTGGCGCTGCATGTTGGCGCCCATCAACGCGCGGTTCGCGTCGTCGTGCTCCAGGAACGGCACGAGCGCCGCCGCGACCGACACGGTCTGCATCGGCGAGACGTCCATGTAGTGGATCTCGCTCGGCGGCTTGAGCAGGTTCTCGCCCTGGAAGCGGCAGGCGACGAACTGCGCGGTCAGCACGCCGTTCTCGTCCTGCGGCGCGCTCACCTGGGCAATGACGTACTCGTTTTCCTCGATCGCCGACAGGTACTCGACGTCGTCGGTGACCTTGCCATCCACCACCTTGCGGTACGGCGTCTCGAGGAAGCCGTAGTGGTTGGTGCGCGCGAACACGGCCAGCGAGTTGATCAGGCCGATGTTGGGGCCTTCGGGCGTTTCGATGGTGCAGACGCGGCCGTAATGCGTGGGGTGCACGTCGCGCACCTCGAAGCCGGCGCGCTCGCGGGTCAGGCCGCCCGGGCCGAGCGCCGACACGCGGCGCTTGTGGGTGACTTCCGAAAGCGGGTTGTTCTGGTCCATGAACTGCGACAGCTGCGACGAACCGAAGAACTCCTTCACCGCCGCCGCGACCGGCTTGGCGTTGATCAGTTCCTGCGGGGTCAGGCCGTCGTTCTCGGCCATCGTCAGGCGCTCGCGCACGGCGCGTTCCACGCGAACCAGGCCGACGCGGAACACGTTCTCGGCCATTTCGCCGACCGAGCGCACGCGACGGTTGCCGAGGTGGTCGATGTCATCGACGGTGCCGCGGCCGTTGCGGATCTCGGTGAGCACCTTGACCACGTCGAGGATGTCGGACATGTCGCCGAACTGTTCGCGCAGGCGCACGGAGTCTTCGTCCTTGCGCTCGGCGAAGTAACGCGCGTCGTACAGCACCGGCGCGCCGGTGGTTTCCTTGCGGCCGATGCGGCGGTTGAACTTCATGCGGCCGACCGACGACAGGTCGTAGCGCTCGAAGGTGAAGAACAGGTTGTGGAAGAGGTTCTGCGCGGCATCCTTGGTCGGCGGCTCGCCGGGACGCATCATGCGGTAGATCTCGACCAGTGCCTCGAGCTGCGTCTTGGTGCCGTCGATGCGCAGCGTGTTGGACATGTACGGGCCACGGTCCAGGTCGTTGACCCAGATGGTGCCCACCGCCTCGACGCCGGCCTTGCGCAGGCCTTCCAGCATCTCGTCGGTGATCTCGTCGTTGGCGCTGGCGATCAGCTCGCCGGTGGCGGCATCGATCACGTCATGCGACAGGATGCGGCCGACCAGGTAACTGTCCGGCACGGCCAGGGCTTCGATGCCCGAATCGGTGAGCTGCTTGACGTGGCGCGCGGTGATGCGCTTGCCCGCCTCGACGATGACGCGGTCGCCATCGGCCAGGTCGAAATCGAGCGTCTCGCCGCGCAGGCGGTCGGCGACAAGCGCCAGCTGCACGCCTTCCTCGGGGTCGATGTGGAACGTGTCGATCTCGAAGAACTCGTTGAGCATTTCTTCGTTGTTGTAGCCGAGCGCGCGCAGCAGCACGGACACCGGCAGCTTGCGGCGGCGGTCGATGCGGGTGAACAGCGCGTCCTTCGGGTCGAACTCGAAGTCGAGCCAGGAACCGCGGTACGGGATGATGCGGGCGCTGTACAGCAGCTTGCCCGAGCTGTGGGTCTTGCCACGGTCGTGGTCGAAGAACACGCCCGGCGAGCGGTGGAGCTGGGAGACGATGACGCGCTCGGTGCCGTTGACGATGAAGGTGCCGTTGTCGGTCATGAGCGGGATCTCGCCCATGTAGACCTCCTGCTCCTTCACGTACTTGATGGCCTTGTTCGACGACTCGCGGTCGTAGATCACCAGGCGCACGGTCACGCGCAGCGGGGCGCCATAGCTGAGGCCGCGGTTGCGGCACTCGCGCTCGTCGAACACCGGGCTGCCGAGCTTGTAGCCGACATACTCCAGCGCTGCATAACCGTTGTAGCTGACGATCGGGAACACCGACTTCAGCGCGGCATGGAGGCCGCGGTCGTCGCGGCGGGCCGGATCCACGTCGGCCTGCAGGAATTCGCGGTACGAATCGACCTGGATCGCGAGCAGGAACGGGACCTCGAGGATCGAACGGCGCTTGCCGAAGTCCTTGCGGATGCGCTTCTTCTCGGTGAACGAATACGTCGTCATGGGGCTACCGCCTTGGGCATCTGCGGGGCGCGCGTCCGCGCCCCTGGGGGAATCGAAGTGAATCGCCAGTTGGAAGTCGCTGGTATTGCCGGCACCAGCACGCCTTCTGCTGCTACTTCCAACTACCGACTCGATGTCGGGGTTTTTTACTTGCTACAACGGCCGAAGGCCGGGGGCTTTCGCCCCCAGCCCCGGTGGTCGCCCATCACGCAGGCGACGCAACAACGCTTACTTGACTTCGACCGTGGCGCCGGCCGTTTCCAGATCCTTCTTGATCTTCGCGGCTTCGTCCTTCGAAGCGCTGTCCTTGACCACGCCACCGGCTTCGGTCAGGTCCTTCGCTTCCTTCAGGCCGAGGCCGGTGATCGCGCGGACCACCTTGATCACTTCGACCTTCTTCTCGCCGGGCGACTTCAGGGTCACGGTGAACTCGGTCTGCTCTTCGACCGGGGCGGCGGCGGCGGCCGGACCGGCGGCAGCGGCCACCGGGGCGGCGGCGGACACGCCGAACTTCTCTTCCATCGCCTTGACCAGCTCCATCACCTCGATGAGGGTCTTGCTGCTGATCGCTTCGATGATCTGCTCGTTGGAAAGGGACATCTCTATACCTCTGTTATCTAAGTTGGAAAACGTCTGGGGTCAGTTGTCGTGACCGAACGATTGGGTGCCTCAAGCCGCCTTTTGCTGGCCGACCGCGCTCGTGGCGCGGGCAACCTGCGTGGCCGGCTCGGCCAGTACGCGCACCAGCATGGTGGCGGGCTGGACCATGACGCTGAGCAGCATCGACAGGGCCTGGTCGCGGGTGGGCAGTGCAGCCAGGACGTCCACGTGGGACCCCGGGTACATCTGTCCGCCCATCGCCACCAGGCGCGGCTTCAGCTTGTCGTTCGCCTTGGCGAACTCCTTGATCAGGCGTCCTGCGGCGCCGGGGTCTTCCTGCGAGAAGGCAAACAGCAGCGGACCGGTCAGCTCGTCCTTGACGACGGCGTAATCGGTATCCTCCACCGCGCGCGAGACCAGCGTGTTCTTGGCAACTTTCAAGAACACGCCTTCCAGGCGCGCTTTCTTCCGCATGTTGGTCAATTGCTCGACCGTCAGACCCGCGTACTCCGCGGCAACCAGCGAGTGCGCCTTGGAGGCGACCTCGGCCAGTTCGGCAACGACTTCCTTCTTCTGGTTCAGATTGAGAGCCATTGCACTCCTCCGTACATCGAATTCCGTCCTGGCGAATCCTCGCCGGGACGGTACTGGGGCGACGCCAGTCCCTTGGCGCCGGGAACGCCGCGAGCGGCGTTCCGGTGGTGGCCGTTTTCCAGCAGATCGTGAAGCATTGATCTTGAGGAGGGTCGGCAACCATCTGCGCAGGCCCGTCCCCGCTCGCGCGGTTCGAGGATTAAGCGCCCTGTGCGGGCAACGACGGCGATTCCATGCCAGTTCGAGCATCCATGCCCGTCGTCATTGCCGCGCAGGCCGCGCCTGCGGTCTTTGACGGCTCCGCCTCGGGCCTGGGCCCTGGGCGACGCCCTCAAAACTTGCTGATTACTTGAGCGAGAGCGACGACGCGTCGACCGCGACGCCCGGGCCCATGGTGGAGCTCACCGAAATCTTCTGCAGGTACTGGCCCTTGGCGGTGGCCGGCTTGGCCTTCACCAGGTCGGCCAGCAGCGCCTGCAGGTTTTCCTTCAGGCGGTCCGCGTCGAAATCGGCCTTGCCGATGGTGCAGTGGATGATGCCGGCCTTGTCGGTGCGGTAGCGCACCTGGCCGCCCTTGGCGTTCTTCACGGCTTCGCCCGGATTCGGGGACACCGTGCCGACCTTGGGGTTGGGCATCAGGCCACGCGGACCGAGCAGCGTGCCGAGCTTGCCGACCACGCGCATCGCATCCGGGGTGGCGATGACGACGTCATAGCTGAGGTCGCCCGCCTGCATCTTCTCGGCCAGGTCGTCCATGCCAACCGCGTCCGCACCGGCGGCCAGGGCTTCTTCCGCCTTGGCACCCGCCGGGGCAAACACCGCCACGCGCACGCTCTTGCCGGTACCGCCCGGCAGCACGGTGGAACCGCGCACCTGCTGGTCCGACTTGCGCGCGTCCACGCCGAGGCGGACGGCAACGTCCACGGCCTCGACGAACTTGGACTTGCTGTTGTCCTTGACGATCTTCAGCGCTTCATCGATCGGGTAGATCTTGCCCGGGACGACTGCCGCCTTGGCCGCCTTCTGTCGCTTGGTCTCTGCCATGGTCTCAGCCCTCCACCGACAAGCCCATCGAACGGGCGGAGCCCGTGATGGTGCGTACTGCAGCTTCCAGATCGGCCGCCGTCAGGTCGGCTTCCTTCGCCTTGGCGATCTCTTCGATCTGCGCGCGGGTCACCTTGCCCACCTTCTCGGTGTTCGGGCGCTTGGAACCCGAGGTCACGCCCGCCGCCTTCTTGAGCAGCACGGCAGCCGGGGTGCTCTTGGTGATGAAGGTGAACGTGCGATCCGAGTACGCGGTGATGATCACGGGAGTCGGGAGACCCGGCTCGAGCTTCTGCGTGGCGGCATTGAACGCCTTGCAGAATTCCATGATGTTCAGGCCGCGCTGGCCCAGGGCCGGGCCGACGGGCGGCGACGGATTCGCCTGGCCTGCCTTGACCTGCAGTTTGATGTAACCGACTACTTTCTTTGCCATGTTGCTCTCCGGGTGCGAACGCCGTTCAGGCTCCCCATCGGGCCGGGAATACGCACGCGTCCCGGCATCGCGTTGTCTGGTGCGCGAAAGGCCGCCCATCCGGCGGCCAGTGCGTTTGCCCGCCAGTGGCGGGCAGGAAGCCGCGTACTATAGCAGCTTCCGGGGCGCCGGCACAGGGCCGGCGATCAGGCCTTTTCGACCTGCCCGAACTCGAGCTCCACCGGGGTGGACCGGCCGAAGATCAGCACCGCCACGCGCAGGCGGCTCTTCTCGTAATTGACTTCCTCGACCACGCCATTGAAGTCGTTGAACGGGCCGTCGGTGACGCGGACCATCTGGCCGGCCTCGAACAGCACCTTCGGGCGCGGCTTCTCCACGCCTTCCTGGACGCGGGCGAGGATGGCATCGGCCTCGTCGTCGCGGATCGGCAGCGGGTTGGCGGCGGTTCCGCCGATGAAACCCATGACCTTGGGCGTTTCCTTCACCAGGTGCCAGCTCTCGCTGTCGATGCGCGGGATGCCGCCCTCGTCGTGGGTGGCGATCTGCACCAGCACGTAACCCGGGAAGAACTTGCGCTCGGAGCGGCGCTTCTGCCCGGCGCGCATCTCGATCACTTCCTCGGTGGGCACCATCACGTCGCCGAACTTGTCTTCCATCTCAAGGCGGGCAATGCGGTCGCGCAGCGCCTGGGCCACCGACTTCTCGAAGCCGGAATAGGCGTGGACCACGTACCAGCGCTTGATGACTTCGGTTTCCATATGACTTAGACAGCCTTTATCAATTGCCGAGCAGCAGGCGGATCACCCACTGGATGACCAGGTCGAAGCCGGCGAGCAGCAGGCTGATGATGACCACCACCAGCATGACCACCCACGTCATGCGCATGGCCTCCTGGCGCGTCGGCCAGACCACCTTGCGCAGCTCGAAGCGGGCCTCGGACAGGAACTCCCGCAACTGCAGGCCCTTGGCGCTGGTCAGGAACACCACCAGGCCGGAGGCGACGCCAGCGACAACCGCCAGCACGCGCAGCGGCGTGGGCCACTGCCCATCGAACCAATAGAACGCCACCAGACCGGCGACAACCAGCAGTCCAGCTATGACGTACTTGGCCACATCGCCAGCCGAAGACTGGTTCCGCGAATGATCGACCCTGCTGTTCAAGTCGTTACTGCCCTCGTTGCGGCATGGCACGCCAGGAGGGACTCGAACCCCCAACCTGCGGTTTTGGAGACCGCTGCTCTGCCAATTGAGCTACTGGCGTGTAAATCGAAAAATTGGCCTTCCTGAGACGCCAACGGCGAGCCGTCACCGACTCGCCCCGGCACGTACCACGGCGGCCTTGGCCGCCGGGATACGACTACTTGATGATCTTGGCAACCACGCCGGCGCCGACCGTACGGCCACCTTCGCGGATCGCGAAGCGCAGGCCGTCGTCCATCGCCACCGGGTTGATCAGCGTGACCACCATCTTCACGTTGTCGCCCGGCATCACCATCTCGACACCCTCAGGCAGCTCGCAGGCGCCGGTGATGTCGGTGGTGCGGAAGTAGAACTGCGGGCGGTAGCCCTTGAAGAACGGCGTATGACGGCCACCCTCGTCCTTCGACAGCACGTACACCTCGGCCTCGAACTCGGTGTGCGGCTTGATTGAACCCGGCTTGCACAGCACCTGGCCGCGCTCCACGTCGTCACGCTTGGTGCCGCGCAGCAAGAGGCCCGCGTTGTCGCCCGCCTGGCCCTGGTCGAGCAGCTTGCGGAACATCTCGACGCCGGTGACGGTGGTCTTGACGGTCGGACGGATGCCGACGATCTCGATTTCCTCGCCCACCTTGATGATGCCGCGCTCGATGCGACCGGTCACCACCGTGCCGCGGCCCGAGATCGAGAACACGTCCTCGACCGGCATCAGGAACGGCTTGTCCACGTCGCGCTCGGGCTCCGGGATCCAGGTGTCCAGCGCCTCGACCAGCTTCACGATCGCCGGCACGCCGATGTCCGACTGGTCGCCTTCCAGCGCCTTCAGCGCCGAACCCTGGATGATCGGGGTGTCGTCGCCGGGGAAGTCGTACTTCGAGAGCAGCTCGCGCACTTCCATCTCGACGAGCTCCATCAGCTCGGCGTCGTCGACCATGTCGGCCTTGTTCAGGAACACCACGATGTACGGCACGCCCACCTGGCGCGCCAGCAGGATGTGCTCGCGCGTCTGCGGCATCGGGCCGTCGGCGGCCGAACACACCAGGATCGCGCCGTCCATCTGCGCGGCACCGGTGATCATGTTCTTGACGTAGTCGGCGTGACCCGGGCAATCGACGTGCGCGTAGTGGCGGTTCGGCGATTCGTACTCGACGTGCGAGGTCGAAATGGTGATGCCGCGCGCCTTCTCTTCCGG
>NZ_JACJFT010000002.1:0-744754 GCF_014164605.1 Luteimonas sp. MC1782 | reverse complement strand
CACCGGTGATCATGTTCTTGACGTAGTCGGCGTGACCCGGGCAATCGACGTGCGCGTAGTGGCGGTTCGGCGATTCGTACTCGACGTGCGAGGTCGAAATGGTGATGCCGCGCGCCTTCTCTTCCGGTGCCTTGTCGATCGCGTCGTAGGCGTGGAATTCGCCGCCGAAGCGTTCCGCACCGATCTTGGTCAGCGCCGCCGTCAGCGTCGTCTTGCCGTGGTCGACGTGACCGATCGTGCCCACGTTCACGTGGGGCTTGGTGCGCTCGAACTTACCCTTGGCCATGATTGCGTATCTCGCTGAACTGTTGGATGGAGTGCCGCGCGGTGGCCGCGGCCTTGAACATGGTGCTCACGAATGGAATCGAACCATCGACCTCCTCCTTACCAAGGAGGTGCTCTACCGACTGAGCTACGTGAGCGTAAATTGTGTCCTGGCGCCTGGAGTGCAATGGCAGGCCCGCGATGGAGCGGGAGACGGGAATCGAACCCGCACCATCAGCTTGGAAGGCTGAGGTTCTACCGTTGAACTACTCCCGCGCCGGGAACCGCACTTGGTGGAGGGAGGTGGATTCGAACCACCGAAGGCGTAAGCCAGCAGATTTACAGTCTGCCCCCGTTGGCCGCTTGGGTATCCCTCCGGCAAGTAATGAACCGGTGAAAACAGCCCGCGATTTTGACGCCCCCCAATCCTGCTGTCAACGCCTGTGCGCGTTTTCCCGCAACAAGAATAGCCGAAGCCGCCTTTCGCGGTCAGACGTTGAAGCGGAAATGCAGCACGTCGCCTTCGCGGACGCGGTATTCCTTGCCTTCCAGGCGCAGGCGGCCGGCCTCGCGGGCCCCGGCTTCGCCCTTGTACTTGATGAAGTCGTCGTAGCCGATGGTCTCGGCGCGGATGAACCCCTTCTCGAAATCGGTGTGGATGACCGCGGCGGCCTGCGGGGCAGTCGAGCCACCCTTCACGGTCCAGGCGCGCACTTCCTTGACGCCCGCGGTGAAGTAGGTCTGCAGGCCCAGCAGCGTGTACGCCGCGCGGATCACGCGGTTCAGGCCCGGCTCCTCGAGCCCCAGGTCGGTGAGGAACGCATCGCGGTCCTCGTCCTCGAGCTGCGACAGCTCCTCCTCGATCGCCGCCGAGACCGGCACCACCTCGGCACCCTCCCCGGCCGCGCGCGCGCGCACCGCATCCAGGTGGTGGTTGTCGGTAAAGCCGTCCTCGAGCACGTTGGCCACGTACATCACCGGCTTGAGCGTCAGCAGGAACAGATCGCGTACGGCAGCGTGGTCATCCTCGGACAGGTCCAGCGCGCGTGCCGGCTTGCCGCTGTCGAGCGCCTCGCGCACCCGCGCCAGCACCTCGACGCGCACCTTGGCGTCCTTGTCACCGGTCTTGGCCGAGCGCTCGGCCCGCTGCAGGGCCTTTTCCACCGATTCCAGGTCGGCCAGCGCCAGCTCGGTGTCGATGGTCTCGATGTCGGCGATCGGGTCCACCTTGTTGTTGACGTGGATGACGTCCGTGTTCTCGAAGCAGCGCACCACGTGGCAGATCGCGTCGACCTCGCGGATGTGCGCCAGGAACTTGTTGCCCAGGCCCTCGCCGCTGGCCGCGCCCGCCACCAGGCCCGCGATGTCGACGAACTCGACCGCGGTCGGAATGCACTTCTGCGGCTTGACGATCTCCGACAACGCATTCAGGCGCGGATCCGGCACCGGCACCACGCCGACGTTGGGCTCGATGGTGCAGAACGGAAAATTGGCCGCGGCGATACCCGCCTTGGTCAGCGCATTGAACAGGGTCGACTTGCCGACGTTGGGCAGGCCGACGATGCCGCATTTGATGCCCATGGGTCCGGGACTCGTGAAACGGGAGGCGGGAGCCGTCGGATGGCCCGGCGGCTCCCGCATCGCGTCTCGGCAATGCGCCTTGTGGCCGGCCGTCAGCCGTCCGCGCCTGCCGGCGCCGCGGTATGCAGCCGCTTCATGGCTTCGTTGACATCGCCGGCGACCGCCAGCGGCAGCACGTCGATGGCGTCGTCGAGCGCGCGTTCGATGAGGATGTCGTCGACCGCGGTGGCGCGGCCCAGGACCCAGCCGGTCACGCGGTCCTTGTGGCCGGGGTGCCCGATGCCGATGCGCAGGCGGTGGAACCGTCCGTGCCCGAGCAGGCGCATGGTGTCGCGCAGCCCGTTCTGGCCGCCGTGGCCGCCATCGAACTTCAGCCGCGCGGTGCCCGGCGGCAGGTCCAGCTCATCGTGCGCCAGCAGCGCCTGCTCCGGCTCGATCTTCCAGAACTGCAGCGCGGCCAGTACCGACTTGCCACTCAGGTTCATGAAGGTGGCGGGCTTCAGCAGCCACACGTCGCGGCCGCCGACCTGCACCCTGGCGGTCTCGCCAAAGAGCTTGCCGTCGACCCTGAAGCGCTCGCCGGCCCGCCCGGCGAGCCGGTCGACAAGACGGAACCCGGCATTGTGCCGGTCCCGCGCATGCTCCGGGCCGGGGTTGCCCAGCCCGACGATGAGTCGAAGCCCGTCCATCGCGGGGCCGCCCACCGGCGCACCCGCAAGGGCTGCGCCGGTGGAGCGGGGTCAGCCTTCCTTGCCCGGCAGTTCCTGCTTGGCGGCGGGAACCTCGGCGGTCGGCTCGACGTCGGCTTCCACTTCCTCGCGGACGTGGCGTGCGACGGCGACGGCCGGGTTATGGCCTTCGTCGATCTTCTGCGCGGGCGTGACGCCCTCGGGGAACGTGACGTCCGACAGGTGCACGGTGTCGCCGACCTCCATGCTGGCCAGGTCGACCTCGATGAACTCGGGGAGCTTGCCCGGCAGGCAGCTGACTTCGATCTCGTTGAGTTCCTGGGTCAGCACCACGCCCGCGGTCTTGCCGGCCACCGAGGTGTCGGCGTTGATCAGGTGCAGCGGCACGTTGAAGCGGATCGCCTCGTTCTCGTTCACGCGCTGGAAGTCGATGTGCATGATCTGCTGCTTGAACGGGTGGCGCTGCATGTCACGCAACAGCACGCGCTCGACCTTGCCGTCGACCTCGAGGTCGAGGATCGACGAGTAGAACCAGTCGTGCTGGCTGGCAACCCAGGTCTTTTCCTGCTGGAGCTGGATGCTCCGCGGGGCGGCATCGCCGCCGTAGATGATGGCCGGCAGGCTGCCCGCGCGACGCAGGCGGCGGCTCGCACCCTTCCCCTCGTCCTTGCGGCCGGTTGCCGAAATCGTGTGCTGTGTCATTGGATGTCTACTCGTTTGCATGGTTGGCCCGCCTCGCGGCGGAAATGTTGACTCCCCCGCGACCAGGGGAGCCGGTTGGAACACGACCGGGGCCGGGGCGGCAGTGCCGCCTCAGTCCACGTAGAGGGAACTCACCGACTCGCCGAAGGCGATGCGGCGGATGGTCTCGGCCAGCAGCTCGGCCACGCTGAGCTGGCGGATGCGCCCACAGCCGCGGGCGGCATCGGAAAGCGGAATGGTATCAGTGACCACCAGCTCGTCGAGCTGGGACCGGTTCAGGTTGTCGATCGCCGCCCCCGAGAGCACCGGATGCGTGCAGTACGCGACCACCTTGGTGGCGCCCTGCGCCTTCAGCGCGGCGGCGGCGGCGCACAGGGTGCCCGCGGTGTCGACGATGTCGTCCACCAGCACGCAGGTCTTGCCCTGCACGTCGCCGATGATGTTCATCACCGTGGCGACGTTGGCCTTCGGACGGCGCTTGTCGATGATCGCGAGATCCGCGTCATCGAGGCGCTTGGCCAGCGCGCGGGCACGCACCACGCCGCCGACGTCGGGGCTGACCACCACCATGTTGTCGGTGCCGTGCGCGCGCCAGATGTCGGCCAGCAGCAGCGGCGAGGCATAGACGTTGTCGACCGGGATGTCGAAGAAGCCCTGGATCTGGTCGGCGTGCAGGTCGATCGTGAGCAGGCCGTCGGCACCCGCCACGGTGAACATCTTGGCGGCGAGCTTGGCGGTGATCGGCACCCGCGAGGAGCGCATGCGGCGGTCCTGGCGCGCGTAGCCGAAATACGGCACCACGGCGGTGATGCTGGCGGTGGATGCGCGCTTGAGCGCGTCGATCAGCGCCATCAGCTCCATGAAGTGCTCGGCGGTCGGCGCGCAGGTGGACTGCACCACGAACACGTCCTGGCGGCGCACGTTTTCCTCGATCTCGACCTGCACCTCGCCATCCGAGAAGGTCGACACCAGGGCCTTGCCCGGACGCACCCCGAGCTCGCGGCACACGGCCTGGGCGAGCGGGCGGTTGGCATTGCCTGAGAAGATCAGCAGGTTGCCATCTTCCTTTTTCACGGGACGTCTCCGCTGCACGCTGGTTGCGACTGGGGAATGGCAGGGGCGGTAGGATTCGAACCTACGAATGCCAGGATCAAAACCTGGTGCCTTGGGCCTCTTGGCGACGCCCCTGCAGAGGCCACGCCGCAAGTGCATCCAGCAGCGGCGACCGCGCGGCGCCGGGAACCACCCAGGCCTTGAGGCATGGCGGCAATCCGGCGAGCGCAGCCTCGGCGAGTGCGCGCTCGGCGAACTCGACGAAACAGCCGCTGCCCGTCCCGGTAAGCCGTGGCGTGCCGACGCGCGAAAGCGCCTGGAACGCGGCTTCAACGGCCGGTTCGAGGCGACGCAGCACCGGCTCGAACGCATTGCCGAGCGGAACACTTGAAGCGAAGTCCGCCATTGTCGCGGCGCGGGCATCCCTCGTCAATTCAGGGGCCTGGAACAGCGCGGCGGTGGCCACGTGCACGCCGGGGTCGACCAGCAGGTACCAGGCCGGCGGCAGCGCCAGCGGCACGAGGCGTTCGCCGACGCCTTCCGCCCAGGCGTTCGCGCCGTGCACGAACACGGGCACGTCGGCACCCATGCCAACCCCGAGTGCCGCCAGCGCGTCGCGGCCGAGGCCAAGCCCCCAGAGCCGGTCCAGGGCGACCAGCACGGTCGCCGCGTCGGATGACCCGCCGCCGAAGCCACCGCCAGCCGGAATGTGTTTTTCGACGCGGATATCTGCTCCAAGCTCGCATTTCGCCGACTTTTGCAGAAGTTCTGCGGCGCGCAGGCTGAGGTCCGCGGATTCGGGGACCGCAGCCAGATCCATTCCGCAGCGGACGATCCGGCCGTCGGCGCGGGGCCGCAGGTGGACGGTGTCGCCCCAGTCCAGCAGGCGGAACACGGTCTGCAACTCGTGGTAACCGTCGGTGCGGCGCCCGGTGATGCGCAGGAACAGGTTCAGCTTGGCCGGCGCCGGCCACGCCGACCAGCCGTACGCGGCGGTCACGGTGCGATCCCGCCCCACTGGTCGATGACCAGCCGCACGTCGGCACCACCGCGGCGCGCCTCGATGCGCCGCGGCAGCGGCGGCGTGATGGTGTCGCCCTCGTGCCAGGCGCGGAATTCGATGACCCAGCCGTCCTGCTGCAGCCGCGCGGGAAGCAGGTCGGCACCGAAGGCGAGCGTGGCCGGCCCGTGGCGGGCCTCGTCGGCGCGGGCACCGCGCAGCCAGGCACCAAGGGCGGCCATCGGCACCTCGAGCCCGGTGGCTTCGTACAGCAGTTGGCTGCCATCCGGCCCCTCGCGCGGGCCGCCGTCCAGCCCCTCCAGGCGCGCGCCGGACCCGCTGGATGACAGCCGCCAGCCTTGGCGGGTGACCGGGGCAGACAGCTCGACGCGGTAACCGGCACCATCCTGCTGCCAGTCGATGCGGCCGTTGCCTCCCTTGCCATCGCGGGTGATGGCGGCGCGGCCGCTCAGGGTCCAGGCCGGAGTGCCGGCCAGTCGCGCCTCGCGGGCCACCTGCCCGTCCATGGCCGCCGCAACGGCAGCCGGGGCCAGCACCGGGAGGGGCGCGGACGCCGGCCCGCGCGTCGCGCACGCGCCCAGCAAGGCCATGGCGGCCAGCACCAGCAGCACCCTCGCCGGACTCATGACGCGGTCTTCTCCAGCGCCCGCTTGAGGGCGCGGTTGTCCGGATCGATGGCGCGCGCCTCCTCCAGGTAGCGGCGCGCCTCGTCATGGCGGCCCAGGACCCACAGCACTTCGCCGAGGTGCGCGGCGATCTCGGCGTCCTTTTCCAGCACGTAGGCGCGGCGCAGCTCGACCACCGCCTCCTCGTTGCGGCCAAGCCGGTAGAGCACCCAGCCGTAGCTGTCGATGATGGCGGCATTGCCCGGCTCGGCGACGCGCGCGCGCTCGATCAGCTCCAGCGCCTCGTCGTAGCGCGTGGTGCGGTCGGCAAGCGTGTAGCCCAGGGCGTTGAGCGCGGCCGTGCTGTCCGGATCGGCCAGCAGGATGCGGCGCAGGTCGGCCTCGGCGCGGGCGATATCGTCGCGCCGCTCCCACATCAGCGCGCGCGCGTAGAGCAGCGCGGCATCGTCGACGAATGCCGCCAGCCCCCGGGCATAGGCGTCGAGTTCGGCATCCCCGCCGCCATCCTCGCGGCGCAGCTCGGCCTCCATCACGTAGGCATCGCGGCGGTAGTCGGCATCGGCGACGCCATCCTGCTGCAGGCGCGAGAGCTCGGCGTAAGCCTCGTCGGCCTTGCCCAGGTCGTGGAGCACCTTCGGGATCCGCAACTGCGCCAGCCAGCGCTGCTCGCCGCCGGGCACGCTGCGGTACCAGTCGAGCGCCTCGGCCGGAAGCTCCAGGTATTCGGCCAGTTGGCCAAGCAGCAGGCGTCGCGGCGGGTTCGGGGCCTCGGCGTCGGCCTTGAGGACGTCATACAGCCGGCCCAGCCCGTCCTTGTCCTCGGCCTGCGCCAGCAGGGACGCACGCAGCGCGAGCCAGCGCAGTTCCGGTGGCCCGCTTTCCAGCAACCGCGCACCGTCGGCGGGCGCACCCACTTCGGCATAGGCCAGGGCGATGTTCTCGCGCATGCGCGGGTGCGCGGTGACACCGGGCTGCGCCGCGATCTCGTCGAGCACCGCCTTCGCCTCCACGCTGCGGCCGGTCTGGTGCAGGTGGCGGCTGCGGACCAGGGCGGTGAGCGGGTCGTCGGGGAACGCGACGCGCGCGACACCGTCGATGCGCTCGAACAGGGCCTGGTCGCCCAGCCCGAGCGCCAGTTCGCCGGCACCGGCGAGGGCCAGCGACTCACGCGGGATCGCGCCGCGATCGAACAGCTCGCCGAGCACCTCGGCCGACAGGGCCTGGTCACTGCTGCCGGTGCCCAGCACCGACATCGCGGTGAGCAGGCCTTCGCGGCCATCCTCGCGCAGCAGCGACTCGAGCTCGCGGCGGGCGGCCCGGCTCTTGCCGGTGCGCAACGCCAGGGTGGCGGCGGCGCCCTTCATGCCCGCCGATTCCGGGGCGCGCTGGCGCCACAGGCCCAGCGCATCGGCCAGCGCGGCGTTGTCGCGCCCCATCAACGCGTAGCGGGTGGCGCGCGCGGCGAGTTCGGCATCGTCGGGCAGCGCGCGCGCCGCCTCCAGGTACCAGGCCGTGCCTTCATCCAGGCGCCCGGCCGAAACGGCGAATTCCGCCGCCAGCACCGCCTCGAGCGGATCGCGCGCCGTGGTGTCGCGCGCCTGCGCGGCCATGGCGCCGGCCAGCAACAGCACGGCCGCGAGCAGCGTGCCGGACCGCCGCGGGCGACCGCGCGCGAGGTGGCGAACGCCGTTGTCGGACGCGGAGGCTGCCGGCGACGTAAAATAGCGACCTGTCATGCCAGCAGCTTATCGCAAGCACATGAACCGATGAGGCTGATTGCCGTCGGTCTCAACCACCAGACCGCGCCGCTCCAGCTGCGCGAACGGGTGGCCTTTGCCGGCGATCGGCTGGACGGCGCGCTGGCGGAACTGCGCAGGCTGCCGGCCGTGAAGGAGGTGGCGCTGCTCTCCACCTGCAACCGCACCGAGCTTTACGCGGTGACCGATGACGAAGGCCGCGCGCTGGTGAACTGGCTGGCCAACCACCCCGACGACGCCATGGGCGATGCCGCCGGCCTGCACGCCTACCTGTACCACCACGCTGGCGACGCCGCGGCGCGCCACCTGTTCCGCGTCGCCACCGGCCTGGACTCGATGGTGCTCGGCGAGCCGCAGATCCTCGGCCAGGTGAAGCAGGCCTGGTCCAGCGCGCGCAGCGCCGGCACGCTCGGCGGCCACCTCGACCGCCTGTTCCAGCACGCGTTCGTGACCGCCAAGCGCGCGCGCACCGAGACCCGCATCGGCAACAGCCCGGTGTCGATGGCCTCGATGGCGGTGCGCCTGGCCCAGGAGAGCTTCGCGCGGCCGGAGGATTCCGTGGTGCTGCTGGTCGGCGCCGGCGAAACCATCGAACTGGCGGCGCGCCACCTCGCCCAGGCCAACGTGAAGCAGCTGCTGGTCGCCAACCGCACCTTCCGCCACGCCGAGGAGCTGGCCGCGCGCCACGGCGGCGTGGCCCTGCCGCTGGACGAACTCGACCGCCACCTGTTCCTCGCCGACATCGTGTTCTCGGCCACCGCCAGCCGCACCCCGGTGATCCGCCGCGAGCATGTCGCAGCGGCCCTGGCTGCGCGCAGGAACCGGCCGATGCTGCTGGTCGACCTTGCCGTGCCGCGCGACATCGAGCCGTCCGTCGCCGAGCTCCGCGACACCTACCTGTACACCGTGGACGACCTGGAGCGCGCGGTCGAGGACAACCGGCGCAGCCGCCGCGAGGCCGCCGATGCCGCCGAGTCGATCATCGACCTGCAGGTGTCGCGTTATGCCGAACTGCTGGCCACCAACGCGCGCAGCGCGCCGCTGCGGCGCCTGCGCGCGCATGGCGAAGCGGCGCGCAGCGAAGCGCTGGCCAGGGCGCGGCAGCAGCTCGCGGCCGGCCAGTCGCCCGAGGCCACGCTCGAATTCCTGGCCCATGCGCTGACCAACCGCCTGCTGCATGCACCCACGGCCGCGCTGCGCGAAGCGGCCGCCAGCGGCGACGACGTGCTGCTGCGCGCGGTGGAACGCATGCTGCCTGACCATCCCGCCGGCGACGGCGCGCTGCCCGTCCCCGGCAGCGCCCGCGCACATGACGACGACGATGCTCCCATCCCTGCGCCGTAAGCTCGAGTCGCTGGCCGAGCGTCGCGACGAACTCGAACGCCTGCTGTCCGATCCGGCCGCCGCCAGCGACCAGGCGCGCTACCGCGCGTGGTCGCGCGAGTTCGCGAGCCTGGCGCCGCTGTCCAGCGCGCTTGCCGATGAAGCCCGCGCCCGCGCCGACCTCGCCGCCGCACAGGCGCTGCGCGACGACCCCGAGCTGCGCGAGATGGCCGACGAGGAAGTCACCGCCGCCAGCGCGCGCCTCGCCGAACTGGACGCGGCGCTGATGGCGCTGCTGGTGCCGCGCGACGCGCGCGACGACGGCGGCATCTACCTGGAGGTCCGCGCCGGCACCGGCGGCGACGAGGCGGCGATCTTCGCCGGCGACCTGTTCCGCCTGTACAGCCGCTACGCCGAGCGCCAGGGCTGGCGGGTGGAAGTTGAATCCGCCAACGCCGGCGAGCACGGCGGCTTCCGCGAAGTGGTGGCGCGCATCGAGGGCGCCGGCGCCTACGCGCGCCTGAAGTTCGAGTCCGGCACACACCGCGTGCAGCGCGTGCCCGAAACAGAGTCGCAGGGTCGCATCCACACCTCGGCGGCGACCGTCGCCATCATCCCGGTGGAGGACGAAAGCGAGCCAATCGAGATCAATCCCGCCGACCTCCGCGTGGACACCTTCCGCTCCTCCGGCGCCGGCGGCCAGCACGTCAACAAGACCGACTCGGCGATCCGCATCACCCACCTGCCTTCCGGCGTGGTGGTGGAGTCGCAGACCGAACGCTCGCAGCACGCCAACCGCGACAATGCGATGAAGCGGCTGAAGGCGATGCTGGCCGATGCCGAAGCCGCGCGCCGCGCCGCCGCCACCGCCCAGTCGCGCAAGCTGCAGGTGGGCAGTGGCGACCGCAGCCAGCGCATCCGCACCTACAACTTCCCGCAGGGCCGCATCACCGACCATCGCGTCGACGGCCTGACCCTGTATGACCTGCCAGCGGTGATGGAAGGCGCGCTCGACCCGCTGGTCGACCGCCTGCTGCAGGAACACCAGGCCGACGAACTGGCACGCCTGACGGAGCACTCGGCGTGACAGGCGGATCCGGCGCGTGAGCGCAGCAGGTGACCCCCGCGGCGAAGCGCGCCGCGCCACGACGCTGGCCCCACGCGACGCCATGGCCTGGATCCTGCTGTCGGATGCGGAGCTCGATGCCGGCGACGGCGTGGCCGGCGAGGCAGCCGCGCAACGCGCCCTCGCCCTGGCGCCCGGGCACCCGGAAGCCCTGGCGCGGCTGGGCCGCGCGCAGTGGCTGCTCGGCCGCCGCCGCGAGGCCGCCGACAGCCTCGGGCAGGCCGCCCGCGCGGCACCGGGGCACCCCGGCATCGCGCTGTGGCACGGACACGCGCTGGAGGACGTGGGCGAGGCGGAAGCCGCGGCCGACGCCTATGCGCGCGCGCATGTGCTGGTGCCGGGCGCGGCGCAGATCGCGGCCCACCTGCTGGCCCTGCGCCGTCGCCTGTGCGACTGGCGCGGGCTGGACGCGCTGTCGGCGCAGGTGCGATCGGCGGTGACGCGCAGCGAAGCGGCGGTCGAACCGTTCGCCTTCCTGAGCGAGGACGCTGACGCGCTCGAGCAGCTGCGCTGTGCGCGGCTGAGCGCGGCGCAGGTGGCGCGCAGCGTGCGCCCGCTGCCGCCGCGCGCGATCGCCGGCGATGGCCCGCTGCGGATCGGCTTCCTGTCCAACGGATTCGGCGCGCATCCCACGGGACTGCTGACCGTGGCCTTCCTCGAGGCGCTGCGCGCGGAGGTGGGCGTCGAGGCGCACCTGTTCGCGCTCAACCCCGATGACGGCAGCGCCGTGCGCCAACGGCTCGAGGCCGCGACCACCCTGCATGACGTTGCCGCCCTGCCCCATGCGGAGATCGCGATGCGCATCCGGGGCGCCGGCATCGACGTGCTGCACGACCTGCGCGGCTGGGGCGGCGGCGGCACGCCGGCCGTGCTGGCGATGCGCCCGGCGCCGCTGCAGGTCAACTGGCTCGCCTATCCGGGCAGCTCGGGCGCGCCGTGGATCGACTACGTGCTCGCCGACGGCTTCGTGCTGCCGCCGGCGCTGGAGGCGGGCTTCTCCGAGGCGGTCGCGCGGCTGCCGCGCTGCTTCCAGCCGTCCGACACCCGACGCGCGCCGGCCCCGCCGCCGTCGCGCGCGGAGTGCGGCCTGCCGGCCGACGGCGTGGTGTTCTGCTCCTTCAACAACAGCTACAAGCTCAATCCGTCCAGCTTCGCGCGCGCGATGGCGGTGTTGCGCAACGTCCCCGGCAGCGTGCTCTGGCTGCTGTCGGCGCCCGGCCGCGGCGACGGGCGCCTGCGCGCCGCCGCGCAGGCTGCCGGCGTGGACCCGGCGCGGCTGGTGTTCATGGCCAAGCAGCCGCAGGCCATCTATCTCGCGCGGCTGCAGCTCGCCGACCTGTTCCTCGACAGCAACCCCTACGGCGCCCACACCACGGCCTCGGACGCGCTGTGGGCCGGTTGCCCGGTGCTCACCCGGCCGGGTCACACCTTCGCCGCGCGCGTCGCCGGCAGCCTCAACCACCACCTCGGGCTGGGCGAACTCAATGCCGCCGACGACGCGGCCTTCGTCGCGCTGGCCACCGCGCTCGGCAGCGATCGCGCGCGCCTGCAGGCGCTGCGCGCACGGCTGCACGGCCTGCGGCAGGCGTCGGGACTGTTCGACATGGCGGCATTCGCGCGTGACTTTGCCGCCATGGCGCAGGCCATGGCCGACCGCCAGCGCCGCGGACTGCCTCCGGCGACGCTCCAGGCGCGGTAGGCTCGCCGCATGACCCAGTCCGATGCATCCATCCAGCTGCACCTGTGCGTCCTCACGGTGTCCGATTCGCGGACGGCGGCCGAGGACAGTTCCGGCGATTACCTCGTCGCCGCGCTCGAGAAGGCCGGGCACCGCCTGGCGGCGCGCGGCCTGCTGCCCGACGACCGCTACCGCCTGCGCGCGCTGGTCTCGCAGTGGATCGCCGACCCCGCGGTCGACGGCATCCTGGTCACCGGCGGCACCGGCTTCACCGGGCGCGACGCCACGCCGGAAGCGCTGCTGCCGCTGCTGGACAAGGAGATGGCGGGCTTCGGCGAGCTGTTCCGCGCGATCAGCGTCGAGGAGATCGGCACGTCCTCGTTGCAGTCGCGGGCCTTCGCGGGCCTGGCCAACGGCACCTTCCTGTTCTGCGTGCCGGGCTCGACCTCGGCCTGCCGCACCGCGTGGGAACGGATCATCCGCGCGCAACTGGATTCACGCACCCGCCCCTGCAACCTGGCCACCCTGAGGCCACGCCTGAAGGAATGACGCGGGGCGCAGGCCCACCACCACCGCACCGGAGCGGCACGTGAAAGAACTCAAGCGCAAGCAGTACGAGTCGCTGCTGGAACCGCTGCAGCACGAACTGGTGGCGATGGCCCGCTGGGCGCGCCACACCGGGCAGCGCATCGCCGTACTGATGGAAGGGCGCGACACCGCCGGCAAGGGCGGCGCGATCAAGGCCATCACCGAGCACCTCGACACCCGCCAGTACCGCGTGGCCGCCCTGCCCAGGCCGAGTGAGCGCGAACTGGGCGAGTGGTATTTCCAGCGCTACGTGCGCCACCTGCCCACGGCCGGCGAGATCGTGCTGTTCGACCGCAGCTGGTATAACCGCGCCGGCGTCGAACAGGTGATGGGCTTCGCCACGGACGACCAGGTCGCCGCCTTCCTGCGCCAGGCGCCCACCTTCGAAAAGCTGCTTACCGACGACGGCATCCTGCTCTTCAAGTACTGGCTGTGCTGCGACCAGGAACAGCAGGAGGCGCGCTTCGCCGAACGCCTGGCCGATCCGTTGAAGTCCTGGAAGCTGTCGCCGATCGACGTCGAGGCGCGCACCCGCTATGCCGATTACACCCGCGCCCGCGAAACCATGCTCGAGGCCACGCATACGAAGAACGCGCCGTGGACGCTGGTCGACTTCGACGACCAGAAACGCGGCCGGCTGACGCTCATCCGCCACCTGCTCGACCGCCTGCCGGACGTGCACGTGCCGCGCACGGCGCCGGAGTTCCCGCCACTCGACGGCAAGCCGAAGAAGGAACGCTTCGGCAAGCTCAAGCCCATCCCGCCCTGGGACGGCTGAAGCCGCCGCGCGTCAGGCGGCCGGTGCGGCCGGTGCGGCCGGTGTGCCCGGCCCGCCAGCCGCGGTGATCGCCGCCTCGAGTTCCGCCGCGGTGACCGGGCCGAGGAATTTTTCCGCGACCCGGCCGTCCGGCGCGATCAGGTAGGTCAGCGGCAGCCCGCGCGGGGTGGCGAAGTCCTTCGGCGGGTCGTAGACGTCCAGGATCGCGACCGGATACACCACCGGATGCCTGTCGAGGAACACGCGCATGTCCTCGACCGCGATGTCCTCGTACGCCAGACCCACCACCTCGATGTGCTCGCGCATCGCGTCGAGTGCCGACAGCTCGGGCATTTCCTTGATGCACGGCGCGCACCACGTGGCCCAGAAGTTGACCACCACCCACCGGCCGCGGCGCTCGGCGAGGGTGTAGCGGCCACCGTCGAGCGTGGTCACTTCAAGCGTCGGGAACGCGGCATCGGCGGAGTCGCCGGCACCCGCCTCGTCGGTCGCCACTGCCGCGGGAGGCGCGGTTGCATCGCCCGGTGGCGCGGCGGCCGGCGTCGTGTCGCCCGTGGTGGCCGGCGCATCGCCGCCGTCCGGCCGGCAGGCGGCAAGCGCCAGCAGCGCGGTCAATGCAAGGCAGGGGACGTACAGCGGGCGAAGACGCATGGGTCAGGTCCTGGCGGGGTCGTGGAGGTCGCCGACGCGGCGGCGCAGCAGGTCGCGCAACGGCAGGCGCAACTCGTCCAGCGCCGCGATCGCATTCGCGCCGAGGGCGTCGTCGCGACAGGGCAGCACCGCCTCGGCGATCGGAATGCGCAGCTGGCCGGCTTCATAGAGTTCGGCGAGCGACAGGCCGTCGAGGTCGCGCGCCAGCAGCCACTCGCCGCTCTCGGCGCGGCGCACCACGTCGATGTCCTGCAGCTGGCCGAGGATCTCCTGCACCAGCGCGTCGGTCAGCATCGGCTCGCAGGCCAGGATGTCGTCGCTGTGCAGGCCGCGGCCTTCGCGGCGTGCCTCGGCAAAGCGGCCCAGCAGGCGCAGGATGCCGTACAGCTCGTAGCCCTGCGGCAGGCGCATGTGCGCCGGCTGGTAGCGGAACGCGGAGATCGAGGCGGCGAACGATGCGCCGAGCAGGATCGAGATCCAGCCAAAATACAGCCACAGCAGGAAGATCGGCACGAACGCCAGCGGCCCGTAGATGTTCTGGTAGGCGTTGAAGCTGCCGAGGTAGAGCCCGAGCAGGCGCCGGCCGATCTCCAGCAGCACCACCGCCAGCACGCCGCCGGCGAATGCATGCCGCCACTGCACGGTGCGGTGCGGCACCACGCGGTAGATGGTGGCGAAGGCGAACAGCTCGATCAGCACCGGCGCGACCCCCAGCATCAGGTGTTGCAGCCACTGCCCGGCGATGCTGCTGAACACGTCCAGGGCGAAGAACCTGGCCGACACCGACAGGCTGGCCGCGGCGACCAGCGTGCCGAGGGTCAGCACCGTCCAGTACACCAGGAACCGCCCGAACCGTGGCCGCGCGGTGTGCACGCGCCAGATGCGGTTGAACGCGCCCTCGATGCCGAACAGGGTCACCAGCACCGACACCACCAGCGCCACCACGCCGACCGCGGTCAGCTGCCCGGTGTTTTCCGAGAACGACCGCAGGTAGCCCTCGATGGCCTGCGCGGAGCTCGGCACGAAGTTGGAGAAGATGTACGTGCTCAGGCGCGCGCTCCACTCCTCGAACACCGGGAACGCCGAGAGCACGCCGAACACCACCATCGACAGCGGCACCAGCGCGAAGGTGGTGGTGAACGACAGCGCGCCGGCGGCCTCGAACAGGCGGTCGTCTAGGAAGCGCCGCCACAGGAAGCGGCCGAACGAGGTCGCGCGCGCGCGGTCGCGCATGCGCTCCTTCCAGCGGTAAAGGGAATCCAGTGGCTCCATCGCGGCGAGGGTAACCGATCACGAACCACCGCCGCGGCACGGGGCTGGCGCATGCGGCTATGCTTTGCCGCCCGGAGGAAGCCGCATGCCCGATATCCTGGTCCTGTACTACAGCCGCGGCGGTTCGGTCGCGGCGCTTGCGCGCCAGGTCGCGCGCGGCGTGGGCGAAGTGGACGGCATGGCCGCGCGGCTGCGCACGGTGCCGCCGGTGGCGGCGGTCACGCAGGCGGCCGCGCCACCGGTGCCCGAAGAAGGTGCTCCGTACGTTGAACGCGCCGACCTCGACGAATGCAGCGGCCTGCTGCTGGGCAGCCCCACGCGCTTCGGCAACATGGCCGCGCCGCTCAAGCATTTCCTCGACGGGCTGGGCAGCGAATGGGCCAGCGGCACGCTGGTCGGCAAGCCGGCGGGCGTGTTCACGTCGACCGCCACCCAGCACGGCGGCCAGGAGTCGACGCTGCTGACCATGATGCTGCCGCTGCTGCACCACGGCTGCGTGCTGGCCGGCATTCCATTCACCGAACCGGGCCTCTCGGCCACCCGCAGCGGCGGCACGCCCTACGGCGCCAGCCACGTCGCCGGCGGCGACAACGATCCGCAGCCGACCGACGAGGAAGCGCGGCTGGCACGCGCGCTCGGGCGGCGCATCGCCATGCTTGCCGCGAGGCTCGGCTGATGGCGGCACCCGGCTCGCGGTACGTGCTCGCGGCGTTGCTCGCGGCGCTCGCCGCGCTGTTCGCGGCCTGGTTCAGCGCCGACCCGCGCTACCTGCAGGCGCTGGCGGTGTTCGCACTGCCGCCGTTGCTGCTGATGGCCGGCGTGCTCGCCGGCAGCCGGGTCGCGGTGTTCTGGTCCGGCGTGCTTGGCCTCGGCTGGTTCTGCCACGGCGTGATGGTCGGCTGGGAGCGCGCGGCCGGGCGTGGCTACGCGCTGGGCGAGGTGGCACTGGCGCTGGCCATCATCGTGGCGGCGAGCTGGCCGGGCCTGCAGGCGCGCTTCGGCCGTCGCGGTGCGCGCGGCGCGACGGACTAGAATGCGCACCCGGCCGGCGACACGCCCGCCACCGCGCACGGCATTCGAGGAACACGCGATGGATGAACTCCTGGTCGTCACCACCGGCGGCACGATCGACAAGGTCTATTTCGACGACAAGTCGGACTTCCAGGTCGGCGAACCGCAGATCGGCCGGATCCTCGAGGAACTCGGCGTGGCGTTCCGCTTCCGCGTGATTCCGATCATCCGCAAGGATTCGCTGCACATCGACAACGCCGACCGCGAACTGGTGCGCGCGACCATCGCCGCGCAGCCGGCGCGCCACGTGCTGATCACCCACGGCACCGACACCATGGTGGAGACCGCGCAGGCGCTGGCGTCGCTCACCGACCGCACGATCGTGCTGACGGGCGCGCTGAATCCGGCGCGCTTCCGCGGCTCGGACGCCGAGTTCAACATCGGCACGGCGGTTGGCGCGGTGCAGTCGCTCGCGCCCGGGGTCTACATCGCGATGAACGGCCGCATCTGGGACCCGCTCAAGGTGCGCAAGAACGTCGCCGCGAACCGCTTCGAGGCGACCTGAGCGCCACGCCGGCGCAACCCGCGGGCGTGGCGCGCGGCGTCAGGGCGGGCTGATCCGCGAGCGCCCCGGGCCGTCGCCCGGCAGCGGATCCGGCAGCGCCGGGTGCGGGCGGTTGCGTGGCACCTGTCCGGGCGGCGCCGGCGGCGGCACGACAAGCCGGTTCTTGCTCGACTTGGCCAGCTCGCCCATGAACGCCAGGCCCAGGCGCGCGATGATCGTCGCGTGCTGCGCGTTCCCGCCCATGTTGGCCAGGGTGTCGCCCGGCGTGTGCAGGAGCGGGAAGAACGGGCCTTCGTCGTACATCGCCGCCGGAAACCCGTTCTGGGTCCACGAGGCATGGTCGGAGCAGGCGTAACCGCAGGACGAATCGCTGCGCGTATAGCCCTGCGGCGCCATGTACTCGTCGAACAGCGCGCGCAGGAACTGCACCAGCGCCAGGTTGGAATTGTCGGTCATCACCCGGATGTCGCTGCCGCCGCCGGGCGCGCGGTAGTTGGTCATGTCCATCTGCAGCACGCCGACCACGGTGCGGCCCTGGGCGGCAAAGGACTGCGCGATCGCGCGCGAGCCGCGCAGGCCGACTTCCTCGGCCGCGTACGCCATCAGCTTCACCGTGCGCCGTGGACGGTAGCCGTCCGCCATCGCCACGCGCAGCACCTCGGTCAGCGTGGCGATGCCGGAGGCGTCGTCATCGGCCCCGGGCGCGACCATGGCGTTGCCGCTGCCGGTGCCGGAGATCGAATCGAGATGGCCGCCGAGCACCACGATCTCGTCGCCCAGGTCGCTGCCCTGGATGGTCAGGATCACCGACGGCTGGCCACCGCAGTTGGTGCAGGCGGTGAACAGCTCGGCGCTGACATCGCTGCGGCCGGCGGCCAGCGACAGCCAGTGGTCGCGGATCCACAGCGCGGACGCCTGCCCGTGGCTGCTGGCGAAATACCGGTTTGGCCACGCCGTGGACAGGTGGCTGATGGTGGCGGCGAGGTTGGCCGCGGACACCTGCGGCAGCCAGCGTCCGACCACCGCCTGGTTGCTGATGGTGTAGGCCGGCAGCGCGGTGCCGCGCAGGCCCTGCATTGGCGCCCGGCTGGCGACGAAGGCCTCGGCCTCGGCGCGGGTCGCGAACGCGAAATAGCCGCCACAGCGGCGTTCGACCTCGTGCACGTGGCGGGCCAGGTCCTGGATCTGGTGCTCGCGCAGCTCGGCCAGCACCAGCGCGTTGCCCAGCACATCGCGGCGCGCGACGAGCCGGCCGCTGAAGTCGCCAAGCGCGGCCTCGAACGTGGCGCGCTCGGCGACCACGTGCACCGGCGCCATCGGGTCCACGGCAGTTGCGCCATGCCCGTGTGCCGCCGCGGTACCCGTCGCAAGGAGCATCGCCGCAGCCGCCATCCCGCTGGCAAGCGCGCGCCTCACAGCCGCGTCCCGGGGCGCACGTTCCGCGTCGCGCTGGACGTGGCGCCGCGGTCGTCGGTGACCGTCAGGGTGACCCGATGGAACACCTTGGCCGCATAGGTACGGGTCGGGTTGGCGGCGGTGGAGGTCGTGCCGTCGCCGAAGTCCCAGTGCCAGGCCACGATGCTGCCGTCCGCATCGCTGGAGCGATCCTCGAAGCGGATGGCCAGGCCGCCGTCACGCTGGAATGCGAACCACGCGGTCGGGTCCTGGTTGGGTGTGGCGCTGCCGTCCACGCCATCGAGGACGCCCGCGCCGCTGCCGGTCGGATCCAGCCAGTCGCCAAGCCGGGTCGCCGCGGTTCCCCCGCCGGTCCACGAGGTGAAGATCCGACCGTAGTAGTCGCTGTGGTTGGTGCCGGTGGTGCTGCAGCTGGCGAGGCCGCCGTGCAGTTGGCCAACGACGCGCTTTTCCGGGCTGTACAACGGCGATCCCGAGGAGCCGCCTTCGGTGGTGCCGATGCCACCCGGCTCCCAGAACACCTGGTAGTGGCTGCTGCCTGCGCCAAAGTAGCCGCTTACCGCCAGCGGCGCGACCGAATGGGTGATGCGCTTCTCGGCCACGCGCGGGTGGTGGATGCCTGCGGCGTTGGCATGCACCACGTCACGGCGGTCCCAGCCGGCCCAGTACAGGTTGAACGCCGGATTGGCCGCGGTATCGAGTTCCAGCAGGGTGAAGTCGGACGCGGAGTGGGTCGCACGCACCTGCGCGCCGGTCTGGTTCCAGGCGAGCGAGCCATCGCCGTTCTGGCCGCTGGCCGCGCTGCCGGGGATCCGGCAGGTGGAATTCTGGTAGTTCCAGTACACGACGATGCTGGCCGCGGCCGCCGGCGTGCCCATGCTGCAGTGGTGCGCGGTCAGGAACAGCATGCGCCGGTCGTTGGCGGTGTTGTTGAGCAGCGAGCCGGTGCAGTAGAACGTGCCGAAGCGCGAGTACGCGCCGACCGAGCGGATCTGCGGGCGATGGGCATCGCCCTGCGGGCAGGCCACGTCGATGTTGCAGGCACCGGACACGCCCATGGCGCTGACCTCGTGCGCCGCCTCGCGCGCGATGCGGCCGAAGCCGACGTAGTCATGGTTGACGCTCGACAGTGCCAGCTTCAGCTCGCCGACCCGCTCGGCCGGCACCGAGACCTCGATCACCGCATGGTCGCCCGGCACGACCGGGGTCCACAGCTGGCCGTGCGGCTTGTTGTCGGCGGCGGTGAACACGCTCACCAGCTCCGCTGGATGCGCCTTGGGCAGGCCCGCGGGATAGACGCGCAGCTCGCCATCCTCCGGCATGCGGTAGGCCTTGAATCCGAAATTCAGCGACAACGCGCCGGGCGACTCGATGCGCAGGCGCCAGACCATCCGGTCCTTGCCCACCGCGTCCCAGTCACCCGCGCTGTCAGGCGTGATGTCGACCGCGTGCGCGAACGCGAACCGCGCCGGCGCGTCGCCACGGGCGGTGGCGCGGTCCTCGGCACGCAGTCGGGCCGCGTCGACGGCGGGCATGCGCAGCACCTCGACCGTGTGTTCGGCCGGCAGGCCCCTGGGTGCCGCCTTGTTCCCCGCCGCCATGGCGCTGCCTGCCACCAGCAGCGCGCACACCGCCAGGCAGACCCGATTCATTCTTCTCATTGCTGCTTCCCCGCAGTGGGTCTGGCCGACCGTTGACGGAATGCTGCCCCGGCACGGGGCCGGGGCAACAGACTGTAACCGGACAGGGGCCGGTCAGATCAAGCGATCGATCAGAACGTGACGCTCCAGCTGTTGATGTAGCCCGTGTCACCGGCCGAGTTGTCGTTCACGCGCAGCTTCCACGTGCCGTTGCGCGCCTCGCTGGACAGGTTCACGTTGTAGGTCGAGTTGATGTTGTCGGCACTCCCGCCGCTGCGGTTGTGCAGCACGTAGCCGCTGCCGTCCGGCGCCACCAGGTCGACCTTCAGGTCGCCGCGGTAGGTGTGGACGATGTTGACCGCGACCGGCGTCGACGCCGGCGCGTTGCCGCTGCGGCCGGAGACCGTGATCGGACTCTCCACCGTGGCGTTGTTGTTGATCGCGTAGTCGGTGCCATTGGTATAGGTCTGCGTCGAACCGCCGCCGCCGCCCGCCGTGTAGCTGCCGGTGAGGGTGACGCCGGAGAACGCCGAGTAACCGCGCAGCATCACGTGGTAGGTCCCCGCCTGCGGGGTGGCGAAGCTGCAGCTCTCGGCGTTTCCGGCGCGGTACGGGCGGCAGTCGTACGCCGTCGTGGTCGGTGCGGAACCGAACCGCACGTACAGGTCGGCATCACCGGTGCCGCCGCTGCTGGCAATGGTGAGGTTGCTGGCGCCGGCCGGTACGCTGATCGTCCACGACTGCGTGCTCGACGCCGCGCCGGCGATGCCGCTCACGGGCACGCCGTTCTGCAGCACGCTGCCCCCAACGCCGCCGCTGCTGACCGTCACCGACTGGGTGCGGCTGCTGGTCGCGCCGCCGTTGTCGGTCACGGTCAGGGTCACGCTGTAGGTGCCCGCCGCCGCGTAGGTCTTGCTGGGATTGGTCGCGGTGGAGCTGCTGCCATCGCCGAAGTTCCAGCTGCGCGAGGCGATGCTGCCGTCGCTGTCCGACGAACTGTCTGTGAAACTGGCCACCAGGCCGCTGGTGCTGACACTGAAGTTCGCGGTCGGCGGCGTGTTGGCGGTGCCGCCACCGGCGGCGTCCACGGCGGCCTTGGCGTTGACGATGCCCGCGCCGATGGTCTGCGAGGGCGTGCTCGGGAATGCGCTGGCGGTGCTCTTGATGAGCGCCTCGATCTGCGCGGGCGTCTTGGCCGGGTTGGACACCGACTGGATCAGCGCGACCACGCCGGCCACGTGCGGCGCCGCCATGGAGGTGCCGCTGTAGCTGGCGTAGCTCTCGCTGCCCGGGCCCTGGGTGCCCGAATTGAGCGTGGACATGATGCTGGAGCCGGGGGCTGCGATGTCGACCAGCGCGCCGTAGTTGGAGAAGCTGGAGCGCGCGCCGGTGCTGGTGATCGAGCCCACCGCGATCACGTTGTTGCAGTTGGCCGGCGAGAACCCGGACGTGTTGGCATTGCTGTTGCCCGCGGCGATCACGAGGGTCGTGCCGCGGCCGACCGCGCCGTTGATCGCGGTCTGCATTGCGCTGCCGCAGGTGCCGGTGCCGCCGAGGCTGAGGTTGATCACCTCCGCCGGATTGGCGTTGGCGGGCACGCCGCTGACGGTGCCGCCGGACGCCCAGATCACCGCGTCGGCGATATCGGAGTCGTAGCCGCCGCCGCGTCCAAGCACGCGCACCGGGACCACCTTGGCACCGAACGCGGTGCCGGCGACGCCCTTGCCGTTGTTGGTCACCGCGGCCACCGTTCCGGCGACGTGCGTGCCGTGCCAACTCGAGGAATAGCCGCCGGAGTAGTCGCCGGGATCGCTGGCGTCGCCGTCGCGGCCGTTGCCGTCGCCGGCGACGGCGGTGTCGATGATGAAGTCGTAGCCCGGCAGCATGTTCGCGTTGAGGTCGCTGTGGTTGGTGATGCCGGTATCGAGCACCGCGACCACGGCACCGGTGCCGGTGGTGACATCCCAGGCCTGGGTGGCGCGGATGCCGGCCGGCGTGGTGCCGAAGCCCCACTGCTGGCTGAAATTGGTGTCGTTGGGGGTCAGGGCCGCCTTGTTGAGCTTGTCGACCTCGACGTACTCGACGTTCGGGTTCGCCGCGATCTGGCGCATCAGCACTTCGGCTTCGACGCGGTCCAGCTTGCGGCTGCTGCGCACGACTTCGGCACCGACCGCCATGCGGCGCTCATGGCGCAGCGCGAGCGGCGCAGCCGCGCGCAGGCGGCTTGCATCGGGCACCGCGACCGCCGCGGACTTGAGCGCGGCATCGCGGACCGCGGCCTGGGCGTGTTCGGCACTGCCGTCGCGATACTTGACGATGAAGCGATCGTGCAACTCGGAGGCCTGCAGGCCACTCACGTTGATGCGGTCTGCGGCCGTGGTCGCGAGCGACGACAGCGCAATGGTGGTGGCAACGGCAAGCGCATGCAGGCGCACGCGGCGGTTCGAGTGATCGGTCATGTTGGATGGTCCCGGGAGATGTGACGTTGCCGCTTGGCGGCTGTTGCCGGCAGGACGGCTGTCCGGGACCCCTCCCCGTTCACGATCCTGCCGGATGCGAAACGGACTGACCAGATTGTCCGCGAAGTGACGCTACGCGACAGCTTGGCGTTCACACAAGCGCAGGCACGCGCCCCGGCCACACCGGAAATGTGGACGACGTCTCAAAACGTGAATTTCGGGGCCGCGGGCGACCCGCCGCAGCCGGGCGGGCCCCGCTCAGAGCATCCCGGTTTCCAGGCGCGCGGCCTCGGACATCATGTTGCGGCCCCACGGCGGGTCGAACACCAGCTCGACGTCGGCCTCGGCCACGGTCGGGATGATCTCCAGCTTGCTGCGCACGTCGTCCACCAGGATGTCGCCCATGCCGCAGCCGGGCGCGGTCAGCGTCATCTTGACGGCGACCTCGCGCTGGCCATCGTCGCGATGGGTGACCACGGCTTCGTAGACGAGCCCGAGATCGACCACGTTGATCGGGATCTCGGGATCGAAGCAGGTGCGCAACTGCTGCCACACCAGCCGCTCGACCGCGGCGTCGTCGGCGCCCTCTTCGAGCTCCAGCGGCTCGGGCGGCTCCTTGCCGATGGCGTCGCCATCGGGCCCGGCGATGCGGAACAGGTTGCCCTCGATGTAGACGGTATAGCTGCCGCCCAGCGCCTGGGTGATGTAGCCGATGCTGCCGGCGGGCAGCGTCACCTCGTCGCCCTGCGGGACGAGCACGGCGGCACAGTCGCGCTCGAGGCGCACGGGTTCGCTGCTGCGGGAGTACATGTCGGGGATGTGTGGCCGAGGGCGGCATGATGCAAGGCGCCCATTCTAGCGCCGCGGGGGCGCTATCCTGTGCCGCCCCGAGCGGTGCAGCGTTCCATGACCCCAATGCGATCCCGGCTGGCGCCCACGCTGGCGCTGGCTGGCGGCATCGGTTTTGCCTGTGCCTGGGTGCTGCTGGCGCAGGCCACCGGCCGGCAGTGCAGCTGGATGGCGGTGCTGGCCGCGCTCGACGCCGCCCTGCTGCTGCGCATGGCGCGCATGCAGCCCGGCATGGCACGTGCCGCCTGGGGCGTGCTGGCAACGGCGCTGGCGATCGTGCTGGCCAACTGGGGCATCGTCGCCGCCGAACTCGGCAAGGTCACCGGCCTCGCGCCATGGACGTCGCTCGGGCGCCTCGGATTCGAGCACGGCTGGCTGCTGGCGCGCCTGGCCAACGGCGCCGTCGACCTGGCGTGGCTGGGCGCGGGGGTCGTGGTGGCCGCGGTGACCTGCCGCTGAGTCCGCGCGCGGCGCGCCCGCCAGGGGGCGGAGGCGCGCTTCAGTGCCCGCCGTCGAGCGCCTTGAGCTCCGCGACCAGCGCGCTGGCCACTTCCGCGCCATCGCCATAGAGCATGCGCGTGTTGTCGGCGTAGAACAGCGCGTTCTCGATGCCGGCAAAGCCCGTGCCCTTGCCGCGCTTGATCACGATGGTGTTCTTCGAGTCGACCACGTCGAGCACCGGCATGCCGTAGATCGGGCTGGCCGGATCGGTCCGGGCCACCGGGTTGACCACGTCGTTGGCGCCGATCACCAGCGACACGTCGGTGTTGGGGAACTCGGGATTGATGTCGTCCATGTCGACGATCAGGTCGTAGGGCACGCCGGCTTCGGCCAGCAGCACGTTCATGTGCCCCGGCATGCGCCCGGCGACGGGGTGGATGGCGAAGCGGACCTTCACCCCGCGCTCGATCAGCCGCTGGCTGAGCTCCCAGATCTTGTGCTGCGCCTGCGCCACGGCCATGCCGTAACCCGGCACGATCACCACGCGTTCGGCGTAGGCCATCATCGCCGCGACGTCCGCGGCCTCGATCGGCTTCTGCGCGCCGGTGATCTCCTGCGCCTCCCCCGTGGCACCAAAGCTCGAGAACAGGACGCTGGCGATCGAGCGGTTCATGGCCTTGGCCATCAGCCGCGTCAGCAGCAGGCCTGCGGCGCCGACCATCATGCCGGCGATGATCAGCGCCTCGTTGCCGAGCACATAGCCTTCGAAGGCCACCGCAAGGCCGGTCAGCGCGTTGTACAGCGAGATCACCACCGGCATGTCGGCGCCACCGATGGGCAGCGTCATCAGCACGCCCAGGGCCAGCGCGACGATGAAGAACGCGACGATCACCGGCACGTCGAGGGTGTGGATGGCCATCGCGCCCAGCACCACGGCAGCCAGGAACACGAGCGCGTTGAACACCTGCTGGCCCGGGAACGTGAAGCGCCGGTCCATGCGCCCGTCGAGCTTGGCCCAGGCGATGACCGAGCCCGACAGCGACACCGCGCCGATCAGCGCGCCCAGCGTGCCGAGTACCAGCGCGGTCATCGGCGGCGTGGCGTCAGGACCCGCTCCGGAGAAGCGCAGCAATTCCACGGCGCCGATGGCCGCGGCCGAACCGCCACCCATGCCGTTGAACAGGGCGACCATCTGCGGCATGTCGGTGATCGCCACCTTCTTGCCCCACACCCAGGTCGACGCGATGCCGATGACCGTGGCCAGCACGATCAGGCCGATGTTCTGCAGCCCCGGCATGAACAGCGTGGCGACGGTCGCGATCACCATGCCCAGCCCGGCCCAGCGGATGCCGCTGCGCGCGGTGCGCGGCGACGCCATGCGCTGCAGACCGAGCAGGAACAGGGTGGCGGCCACCAGGTAGCTGGCCTTGACCAGCAGCATCAGCACATCCGCGAGGTCCCAGGTCACGGCGCGGCGCCTGGCTTGGCGGCAGGCTTGGCGCTCGGCTTGAACATGTCCAGCATGCGCTCGGTGACGATGTAGCCGCCGGCCGCGTTGCCGGCGCCCAGCAGCACCGCGACGAACCCGATCGCCTTTTCCAGCGTGGTGTCGGCATGGCCCAGCACCAGCATGGCGCCGATCAGCACGATGCCGTGGATGAAGTTGCTGCCGGACATCAGCGGCGTGTGCAGGATCACCGGCACCCGCGAGATGATCACGTTGCCGGCGATCGCCGCCAGCATGAAGATGTACAAGGCCACGAAACCGTCGCTCATCCGCTTTTCCCCCAGGCTGCCCTGCGCCCGATCATAACCGCCGTGGCGGCGGGCGCGACGCCGCTGTCAACCGCGGGCGTCGCGACGCGTTGACCACCCCGGACCCGAACCGGGAGGCGTGGAATGGATGGCGGCATGCAGCAACACCGCGCGCCTGGCGTGCTGGCTATGCTGGACGGCATGGGCCATCCCGCCGACATGCCTGCCGCCGCCGCGCACGCCGCCGTTGCCGCGCCCGTGCCGCCGGCGGAGACGCTCGAGCACTTCCTCGACGCCATCGCCCCGCGCGCGTTCCGCTTTGCCGAGGCCGGCCTGCGCCACCGCGACGACGCCATGGACGTGCTGCAGGACGCCATGGTGAAGATGCTCGGCTACCGCGAGCGTCCGGCGGCGGAATGGACACCGCTGTTCTGGACCATCCTGCGCAGCCGGATCGTCGACGCGCAGCGTCGGCGCACGTTCCGGCTGGGCTGGCTGACCTCGGCGGACGAGCGCCAGGACGCCGGCGTGGAATGGGCCGACGACGGCCCCGGCCCGTCGCGCAGCCACGATGGCCGCGAGGCCTACGGGGTGTTCGCGGCGGCGTTGCGCGAACTCCCGCGGCGCCAGCGCGAGGCCTTCACCCTTCGCGTGCTGGAGGAGCTCGACGTCGCGACGACCGCGCGCGTCATGGGCTGCGGCGAGGGCTCGGTCAAGACACACCTGTCGCGCGCACGTGGCGCGCTGCAGAAGCGACTGGAGGATTTCCGATGACCACCCAAGACGATTTCGACCGCAAGGTGCGCACGCTGCATGCGCAGGCCGTGCAACAGGTGCCGACGCGCACCCTGGAACAGCTGCGCATCCGCCGTGCCCGCGGCCTGTCGCCGGCGCCCGCGCGCGGCGCGCGGATCGCAGGCTGGTCGCTGGCGGCGGCCTGCACGGCGGTGTTCGCGCTCGCCGTCGGCCTGCGCCAGCCGGGAAGCGAGCAGGCCGTGACCGGCGCCGCGACCCTTGCCACGACCGCTGGCGCCGACGCCGGCGGCGAACCGTATGAAGCCTTCGCCACCCTCGACGAAGACCCCGACCTGTTCCTGTGGCTGGCGTCCCAGGACGCCCTGCCGCTGGCGATGGAGTAAGACCACATGCACATCCGACGCCTTACCGCCCTGCTGCTGCCGCTCGTGCTGGCGCTCGCCCTGCCCGTGGCCGCGCAGGCACCGCCAAGGAGCGAACCGCTCCCGGGCTGGGACCAGCTCGACAGCGAACAGCGCGAAACCCTGCTGGCACCGTTGAAGCAGCGCTGGGACGACAAGCCGGAACGCCGCGCCAGGATGCTGGCCCACGCGCGGCGCTGGCAGCAGATGACCCCGGAGCAGCGCGAGCGCGCGCGCCACGGCGCCGATCGCTGGCACGGCATGAGCCCGGCGGAACAGGCCGAAACGCGGGCGCTGTACGGCAAGCTGCGCACGTTGCCCGAGGCCGAGCGTCGCGCCCTGCGCGAGCGCTGGAAGGCAATGACGGCGGAGCAGCGCCGCGCCTGGGTCGCCGAGAACCCGCCGGCCGAGCGGTCGCCCGCGCCCCGGCGCTGAGCGTCGCGGGCCAGCGCGCGTGCGCTCCGGCGCGCGCCGCGCTCAGGCCTCGCGCGGCGGCCAGGCAGTCTTTGCCAGCAGCTCGTCGCTCCAGTCGAACACCAGCGCGCCGTCGCGCAGCAGCAGCGAGGCGAAATTGAAGACGTTGCGCGCGAACATCTCGCTGGCGTGCACTGCGCCGCTGCTGGCCAGGTCCAGCGGGCCCGCGACGGTCACGCCATCGACGTCGACCGTCCGGCCCGGCTGGGTCGACTCGCAGTTGCCACCCGTCTCGGCCGCCAGGTCGACGATCACGCTGCCGGCGCGCATGCCGGCCACCATCACCGCGCTGATGATCCGCGGTGCCGGTCGCCCGGGCACCGCCGCGGTGCAGACCACCACGTCGATGGTCTTCAGGTGTTCGCCGAGCCTGCGCTGCTGTTCAGCGCGCTCGTCTTCGGTGAGCTGGCGCGCGTAGCCGCCCTCGCCCGCCGCGCTCACGCCAAGATCGAGGAACCGGCCGCCGAGCGATTCGATCTGCTCGCGGGTTTCCGGGCGTACGTCGAAACACTCGACCTGCGCGCCCAGGCGCCGTGCGGTGGCGACTGCCTGCAGGCCGGCCACGCCGGCACCGACCACCAGCACCTTCGAGGGGCGGATGGTGCCGGCGGCAGTGGTCAGCATCGGGAAGAAGCGTGGCGCCAGCTGCGCGCCCAGCAGCACGGCCTTGTAGCCGGCCATGCCGGCCTGCGAGCTGAGCACGTCCATCGCCTGGGCGCGGGTGGTGCGCGGCAGGCGCTCGAGTGGAAATGCCAGCAGGCCGGCGGCGCGGATCGCCTCGGCGCGCGCCGGTTCGGCCTCGGGTTGCATCTGGCCGATGATCGCGGCTCCCCGCTTCAGCGTCGCCAGCACCGCGGGTGGCGGCGCCTGCACGCACAACACCAGGTCGGCATCGGCCAGCGCCGCGGCGCCGTCGTCGACCAGGGTCGCGCCCGCGTCGGCGTACGCGGCATCGCTGAAATGCGCGCGCGTGCCCAGCCCGCGTTCGACGAGCACGCTCGCGCCGGCGGCGACCAGCTTCCTGCAGGTCTCTGGAGTAAGCGCCACGCGCCGTTCAGCAGGCGCGGACTCGCGTGCAATGCCGATCTTGACTGCCATGCCTGCTCCCCCGGATGCGCAGCGGCCATCCTAGCGAATGCACCGCTGCCGTGCGACGCGCGGCGGACGCGCGTGGAGTCGCGCAGGAGGCCTGGCGCGCTTACGCCCCGAGGATGCCGCGGAGGGCGGCTTCGACCGGATCGGGGCCGGCGCGTGCAACGAGTTCGCCGCTGGCAAGCGCCGCGGCCATGCTCGATGGCGAAAGCACGGCGTGGCGCGCGCCCTGGCGGGTGACCAGCAGGCAGCGGCCGGTGAGCGGGCTGCGCCACGCCAGGCGCAGGTGGCGCGTCGCGCCGTGCTGGTCGCGCGCGACCAGCACGGCGCCGACCTCCGGAGCCGCGCCGGTCAGGAATCCAGGTGCGGACCCGGGCGCCGCGTCATCCGCCTGTCCGGCATCGGCGTCGCTGTCGGCGACCAGCGGGGCGGCTTCGGGCCTGGCGCGTGGTGCATCCGGAAGCGCGAGCCCCGCGGCAAGCGACACCAGCAGCATGTCGATGGCCCCGCCGTCCTCGCCCAGGGTGCCCAGGCAGGCGCGCAGCGGCGCTTCCAGGGCGAGCAGGCCGTCAGCCACGGCGGCACCGCGCGCACGCGCGGCATCGGCGTCGAGCCGGAGCATGCCATCGGCCAGTTCCAGCAGTTCCTGGTGGCGGGCCGACCCGGTGCCTTCGCGCAGCCGCGCCTGGACCAGCGCCCCACGCCACGGCCCGGCGAGGAACGCCCCGACCACCGGCAGCACGGCACGATCACCGATGCGTGCCACCAGCGTCTCGTCGGCGAAGCGGCGCGCGGCCTCGAGGCGTTCGCTGCCGTCGAGCGCCTGCCATGCGCGCCGCTCGCTGATGGCGGCGCGGCGCAGCATCGGCGCGCTGCCGGCATCGAGCTCGCCCAGCGCGCGCTCAATGACGGCGGCTTCGCCCTGGTAGCCGTTGGCGATCGCGTCCGCCGCGGCATCCGCCAGCGCATGCAACACCGCGTCGTCGCCGCTGCCCGGGTTGCCATCCCACAGCGTCACGATGGTGGCCAGCGCGCGCACTGCAGGATGCGCCTCGGTGTCGAACAGCTGCGGATCGTCCAGCACCAGCCGTATCCACGGCCAGGCCAGGCGCGTGAGGCGCGCCTCGGCGCCGGGAGCGAGGCACGCCGATGCGCGCAGCGCGTCGAACAGCAGCGCGGTGATGTCGAGCGCGTCGTCCTGCGCCGCCGACGGCAGCGCCGCGTCCACGCCCATGCCCAGGCCGGAGGCACCGGCCAGCATGGCGCGGCGCAGCTGCAGCGCGAACGGCGCCGGATCGGCGGGTGGCCAGCGCGTCGGCGTCTCGCTGCCCTGCAACAGGGACAGCACCGCCAGGAACTCGCGGTCGCCGAACGCGCGGCGGGTGTCGTCGGCCGCCCGCGCCGGTCGTCGCGCGCGCACCAGCGCGCGCAACAGGGTTCCGCGCATCGCAATGGCGTCGCCGCCACGGTTGGCCGGCGTGGCGGTGCCGTCATCGGGTCCGCGTGGCGCCAGGCCATCGCGCCCGCGCCATGACGCCCCTTCGGCGGTACCCACCGGCTGCGAGACCATGGCCGCGTGCACGCTGCCGCCGAGCATGGCGAAGCCGCCAGCGGCCAGCGCGCCGTTGAGCCAGGCGTAGGCCGGCCCGAGGTGGGTGCCGCACAGCCGCTCGTAATGGCGCAGCAGCGACTGGCGCAGCAGCGGCTCGCAGTCGATCGGCGGAAATGCCAAGAGGAACGCATCGACCACCACCGGCGGCGCGAACGGATTGGCCGGCAGGCCATCGCCGCCCATGCGCGCGGCCAGCGACACCAGCCGGCTTTCGACGACCGACAGCGCATCGGCGAACCGGCGTTGCAGCGCCTCGATCGCCGGCTGGCCGATCAGCTGGGTACTCAGTTCACCTTCGGACAACAACGCATAGGCCGCGGGATCGCCATCGGCGGTCGGCGCGCGCGCAGGCCATCCGGCGAATGCCGCGTCGATCCGCGCCTGCCAGCGCCGCTCATGGCGCAGCGCATCGCGCCGCAGCATGGCCACGTTGGCCAGCGCATCGCCGACCGCCACGTCGGGCGCCTCGGCGTACATCTGCTGGAGGTCCTTTTCCGCCGCGAATTGCGCCTCGGCCAGCAACGGCTGCAGGCGCGCGCGAAACTCCTGGCGGAGCGCGTCGAGCTGTTGCGCCGGCGGGGCCGCTGCGCGCTGCGCTCCGGCAACCGCTTCGCCGCCGGATCCTTGGGGCGTTCGCATACGTGGTGGTCACGGGTCGGCGTGGAGACGTACACGATAGCCGATACAACGTGACCTGCGACACGCTTCAACACCGGAAACGTACGCCGACCTCCGGACTCAGCCGCCGGCTTGAGCCACCTGCCGCGGGTTGAGGTGTTGCCAGACCTGCTTCATCGCCTGGTCGAAGGGCGCGTCCACCGAACGGATCACGGCGCGCCCGCGCGCGACCAGCACGGTGAGTTCTTCCGGCGACACCACCATCCTGCGCACGCCGCGGCGGTTGACCACCAGGAAACGGCCGGTCAGCGGGCTGATCCAGGCGATGCGCGCGGCGGTCTCGTGGCCGTCCTCTTCGATCAGCCGCAGCCCCTGGCCCACGCGCAGGCGACGCATGCGCGCGGCGATGTCGGGGTCGAAGGCCAGCGTGTCGGTGCCGCCCGCAAGGTGCAGCGCGGACAGCGGCGACGCGTCGTCGGCCGCTTCGACCTCGTCGACCGCCTGCTCCGGGTGGTGCACCTTGCGCGGCGCATCCGGCAGTCCCAGCGCGGCGATGATCCGCGCCATGGCATCGCGCGCGGCGGTCGCATCCATGCCGCAGCTGCCATAGCACTCGCCCAGCGGGACCTGCAGGGCGAGCAGTTGCTCGGCGACCACGCGTCCGCGCGCCTGGGCGGCGTCGGCATCGACCTGGACCATCGCGTCACCGACCGCGATGGCCTGGTGGTGGCGATCGGTGCCGTGCCCTTCGCGCAGCCAGGCCTGGGTGAGATGGTGGCGCCAGTGGCGGTCGAGGAAATGCGCGACGGGCGTGGTCAGCCTGCGCCCGGCCAACCGTGACGCGACCATGTCTGCGGCATGGGCGCGCGCCTGCTGCAGCCGCTCGCGCCCGTGGATGGCTTCGCCGGCGCGCTTCTCCGCCAGGTCGGTGCGGCGGCGCTGCTGCTCCAGCTGGTCACGCAGCTCGCTGGCGGCCAGCTCGAAGATCGCCTGGTCGTCGTCGTATTCCTCCACCACGCGGTCGACGGCGCGCTCGGCGCGGTCCAGCGTCTCGCGGTCGTGGGGCGTCTCGCCGGCGTTGCCGTCGCAGGCTTCGGTGAGCACGTCGAGCAGGCGCCGCGCCGGATGGCTGCGGCGGTTGAACATGGAATCGTCGGTCAGCGCGACCTTCAGGTAGGGCACCACCAGCCGGCCATAGAAGTCGCGCGCGCGCTGGGCCAGTTCGGTGGAGTCGCTCAACGAACTGAACAGCATGCCGACGAGGTCGATGGCGTCTTCTTCGTCGACGCTGAAATGGGTGGCGTCGGGATCGAAGCCGAGCTGGCGCACGCCACCGAGGATCGCCTCGCGGATCACCCGCGACAATTCGCGCGAATCGCTGGCGGCCAGTGCCTCGGTGTACAGGCTGGCATCGTCGCCCTGCAGGATCTGCGCCACGCTGAGCAGGTCCTCGGTGCGCAGTACCTGCACGCCGGCGGCCATCGCCGCGGCGCCTTCGGCGAGACCGCCGGCAGCGGGGCTCCAGGCGTCGGAATCGTTTCCGGCAGCGCGCCAGTGGCGGAGCTGCTCGCGGACCACGTCGCGATAACGCGGCGCACGCCCTTCGGCCATCGCCGCATGCATGCCTCCGCCGGCGGCGATCGCGGCACCGATGCCGCCGCCCGCGTATCCCCCACCGCCGTGAGCCCCACCATCCGCCGCGCCGCCGGCAAAGCCCTGCTGCGGGGCGGCCATTCCGCCGGCCGGCCCGCCTGCCTGCGCGCTGCCCATGTGCTCGACCATGCCGCCGTCGGGCACCCATTGGCCGCCGCCGTCCGTCCCACTTGCGGCGGGCGCAGCGGGTGCGCTTCCGCCCGAATGCACGGTGTCCCGCCCGCGACCGCGCGCCGGCGCATCGGATGCCAGCGCATAGCCGAAGCCGGCCGCCTCGAGCATCGAGTTCAGTTTTTCGTACAGTTCGCCCAGCACTTCCGGCAGGCGCTTGTCGAACTGGTTGAACACCAGCGGCCGCAGCCCGCGGGTGAGGTCCTCCGCGCCGAACAGGTTCACGAACGCCGCCACGGTGGCCTCGGGGCGCACCGGGTTCGCGCGCTTGCCCTCCACGCCGAGCGCAGTCGCCAGCGCCTGCAGGCGCTCGTCCATGAGTTCCAGCGGGTGCAGGAACTGGTGGTCGAGGAGTTCGGTGGTGTGCTGGCCGGCGAGGTGGATCTCCAGCTCGCCTTCCGACATCAGGCTCAGCGACTTGTCGCCGCCGCGCTCGACCGGCGGCTTGCGCCATGCATCGAACTCGCGCTCGAGCGAGTCGCGATAGCGCGTGGCGAGCTCCAGCGCACGATGGCCGAGCGCCATCACCGCCATGCGGTCGTCCTGCGCGCCGCTGTAGTCGTGGCCGGCCAGCGCCTCCAGGCGCACCTGCTCCTCGATCGTGCCCCAGAACCCGGACAGCACGCCGCCGAGCGTGGTCACCGCCTCGCGCTTGATCGCCTCGAACACGCGCGCCGGCTCGCGCAAGGCGCCAGCGCGGCTGCGTGGAGGGGAAAACTGACGGGGTTCTTCTGCGATCATGGGGGCACTGCCGGTGTTCGGGGGACACCCGTGCATACCATCCCTGAATGGAGCACCCGAGGTCTGTGACTGCAATCCCAGTTAGTCCACGCATCCCCGCGATGCTCGAGGCAATCGACGCCCGCCGCTCGGTTTCGTCCAGGCACCTGGCCGAGCCGGCGCCCGACGACGCCACCCTGCTGCGCATGCTGCGTTCGGCCGTGCGCGTTCCCGACCACGGCAAGCGCGTGCCGTTCCGCTTCATTCGCATAGCCGGCGATGCGCGCATCGCGCTTGGCGACGCGGTCGCGGCGCGCGGCCTCGCATTGCGTCCGGATGCCGGCGATGGCGCGGTCGAAAAGGACCGCCTGCGCTTCACCCGTGCACCGCTGGTGGTGGCCGTGGTCGCCGTGTTCGACGATGCCGACACCGCGATCCCGGCGCAGGAACGCCTGCTGACCGCGGGCAGCGTGTGCTTCGCGCTGCTGCAGGCCACGCAGGCATTCGGCTTCGGCGCCTGCTGGCTGACCGGGTGGCCGGCCTACGACGCCGACGTGCTGCGCTTGCTCGGCCTGGGCGTGCAGGAGCGCATCGCCGGCTTCATCCACATCGGCACGCCGACCCAGGAGGCCAACGAGCGGGACCGCCCGGACCCCGCCGCACTGCTCGGCGACTGGTCGCCGCCGGCGTGAGCGTTCCGCTGCCGGCGCCACTGCCCACGCTGCACCTGGTGGACGCCAGCCTGTATGTGTTCCGTGCCTGGCATTCGATGCCGGCTGACGGCTTCCATGACGCCGACGGCTGGCCGACCAACGCCGTGCACGGCTTCGCCCGCTTCCTGCTCGACCTGCTCGAGCGCGAGCGCCCGCGGCACATCGCCATCGCCTTCGACGAAGCCCTCGACAGCTGCTTCCGCAACGCGCTGTACCCGGCCTACAAGGCCAACCGCGACCCTGCCCCGGCGGAGCTGAAGCGACAGTTCGCCTACTGCAAGTCGCTGTGCGTGGCGCTCGGCCTGCCGGTGCTCGCGCACCGCGAATACGAGGCGGACGACCTGATCGGCAGCGCGCTGGTGCAGGTGCGCGCGCTGGGCTTCCGCGGCGTGATCGTGTCCGCCGACAAGGACCTCTCGCAGCTGCTCGCGACGCACGACGAGCAGTGGGACCTCGCGCGCGGCGTGCGCTGGGGCGCGGCCGGGGTGAAGGCGCGCCAGGGCGTGCATGCCCACCAGGTGGCCGATTTCCTGGCGCTGAGCGGCGACGCGGTCGACAACATCCCCGGGGTCCCCGGCATTGGCAGCAAGACCGCGGCGGTGCTGCTTGCGCACTTCGGCAGTCTCGATGCGCTGCTGGAACGCATCGACGAGGTCGCGTTCCTGCGCTTCCGCGGCGCCGCGCAGGCTGCCGTCCGGCTGCGCGAGCATCGCGCACAGGCGCTGCTGTGCCGCCAGCTGTCGACGGTCGTGCTGGACGCGCCGATCGACGACGCCACCGCGCCGTTCGTGCGCGGCAACGGCGACGCCGGCACCCTCGTGGCGCTGGCCGACGCCGTGGGCTTCGGGCCGATGACACGCCGCCGGCTGCATGCCGCGGCCGGGCTGGCCGACGCGCAGGACGCGCCGCAGCACGTAGGATCGGTGCCATGACCGGCACCCGAAGCGACGAACACCCTGAAATCCTCTACCAGGGCGACTGGCTGCGCATGGTCAGGCGTGGCCACTGGGAATCCTGCGAGCGCACCCACGGCAAGGACGGCCTGGCGGTGCTGGTGATCGCGGTGACGCCCGACGACGACGTGCTGTTCGTGGAGCAGTACCGGGTGCCGCTGGGCGCGCGCACCATCGAGATGCCGGCCGGCCTGGTCGGCGACGATCTCGAGGGCGACACCCTCGAATCGGCCGCGCGCCGCGAACTCATCGAGGAAACCGGCTGGGAGGCCGGCCGCATCGACGTGCTGCTGGTCGGGCCGACTTCGTCGGGCATGAGCAACGAGCGCATCGCCTTCGCCCGCGCCCGCGACCTGCGCAAGGTCGGCGAAGGCGGCGGCGTGGCCGACGAGGACATCACCGTGCACGCGATCCCGCGCGCGACCGCGCCGGCCTGGCTGATGCGGAAGTACGCCGAAGGCTACGAGCTCGACCTCAAGCTCTGGGCCGGGCTGTGGATGATCGACCACGAGCCGGACGGATCGCCGGCCCGCTGACCGCCGCGCGCGTCAGCCCTGTGCGAAGCGGTCGGTGGCGCGCACCAGCGCGTCGACGTTCTCGGCCTCGAACGCCGAATGCCCCGACCCCGGGGTAACCACCATCTCCGCCTTGGGCCAGACCTGGTGCAGGTCCCAGGCGTTCTGCACCGGGCAGACCACGTCATAGCGGCCGTGCACGATGACGCCGGGGATGTCGACGATGCGGTAGGCATCGCGCAGCAGCTGGTCGTCGACCTCGAAGAAGCCGCGGTTGCTGAAGTAATGGTTCTCGATGCGCGCGAACGCCAGCGCGAACTCCGCGTCCTCGTGGTCGGCGACGAAGCGGTCGTCGACGTGCAGGAAGCTGGTGGCACCTTCCCACATGCTCCACGCGCGTGCGGCGGCCAGGCGCGTGGGCGCGTCATCGGACGTCAGCCGGCGGTGGAACGCGGCGATCAGATCGCCCCGCTCGTTTTCGGGGATCGCGGCGATGTAGCGCTGCCAGGCTTCCGGGAACAGGCGCGAGGCGCCTTCCTGGTAGAACCACTCCAGCTCCCAGCGGCGCAGCATGAAGATGCCGCGCAGCACCAGCTCGGTGACCCGCTTGCAGTGCGCCTGTGCGTAGGCCAGCGCCAGCGTCGAGCCCCAGGAACCGCCGAAGACCTGCCAGCGTTCGATGCCGAGCGTCTCGCGCAGGCGTTCGATGTCGGCGACGAGGTGCCAGGTGGTGTTGTCGACGAGGTCGGCATGCGGCGTCGACCGCCCGGAGCCGCGCTGGTCGAAGAGCACGATGCGGTACTTCGCCGGATCGTGGAAGCGGCGCATCTTGTCGGTGCAGCCGCCGCCGGGTCCGCCGTGCAGCAGCACCACCGGCTTGCCGTCCGGGTTGCCGCACTGCTCGTAATGCAGCGAGTGGCGATCATCCACCTGGAGGCGACCGGTGTCGTAGGGCTCGAGCTCTGGATACAGGGTGCGCATGCAGCGGAAACCTCTTGGAAATCCGCCCCCGAGTCTAGCAGGCGGCCCCGTCACCCCCGCCGCGGCGGCCCAGCGTGACGCGGTCGCGGCCTTCGAGGTCGGGGATCGTGGCGACCGCGGCGAAGCCCGCCGCCCGCAGCAGCGCCGCCACCGCCGCCCCCTGGTCCCAGCCGTGCTCGATCAGCAGCCAGCCGCCGCTGGCGAGGTGCCGGGGCGCCGCAGCGGCGATCACGCGGATCGCATCCAGGCCGTCGCGCCCGGACGCGAGCGCCTCGGCCGGCTCGTGGCGGAGGTCACCGCGGCCGAGGTGCGCGTCGCCCTCGGCGATATACGGCGGATTGCTTGCGATCAGGTCGAAGCACGCGCCGGCCAATGGCGCGAACCAGTCGCCTTCGCGGAACTCGACGTTGCCGATGCCCAGCGCGCGCGCGTTGGCGCCGGCGACCGCCAGTGCCGCGGCGCTGCGATCGGTGGCCAGCACGCGGGCTTGCGGGCGCTCGCTGGCAATCGCCAACGCGATCGCGCCGCTGCCGGTGCCCAGGTCCGCCACGCGCGTGGCCGTGGCCGGCGGTATCCGCGCCAGCGCCTGTTCGACCAGCAGTTCGGTCTCCGGGCGCGGGATCAGCGTGTCCGGGGTCACGACGAGGTCGAGCGACCAGAATCCGCGCCGGCCCACCAGGTAGGCGACCGGCTCACCGGCCGCGCGGCGCGCGACCAGCGCGTCAAGGCGCGCCGCGTCATCGCCCGCCAGCGGTGTGTCGCCGTGCGCGTAGAGCCAGCCATGGCTGCGGCCCAGCACGTGCAGCAGCAGCGTCAGTGCGTCATCGGGGTCGATCCGGGTGCGCGACGCGCGGAGCGCCTCGTCGGCGGTGCGGCCGCCGGTCATGCGCCGCCACCGGGCCAAATCTGACCCCCGCACGCCAAGCAACCGCCCCCGAAGACCAAAAATTGGATCGCTTTCAATGAGTTGCCTTGTGAATTACGCGGAGTGGCGCCATATCGATAGCGTAGACCTATCGATTACATAGAATCAATCAGTTTCACTTTTCGATAGGTTTTGCCTAAAGTTAACCGCATCCGGCACGCGCCGGTTTCTTCCCCACCGACCCCGAGGATTCCATGTCCGTCATCAATACAGAAATCAAGCCGTTCAAGGCTACCGCCTACCACAACGGCGAGTTCATCGAAGTCTCCGACACCGATCTCAAGGGCAAGTGGTCGGTGGTGGTGTTCTACCCGGCCGACTTCACCTTCGTCTGCCCGACCGAGCTTGAAGACCTGGCGATCAACTACGACGCGTTCCAGAAGCTCGGCGTGAACGTGTACAGCGTGTCGACCGACACCCACTTCTCGCACAAGGCCTGGCACGACACCTCGGACGCGATCGGCAAGATCCAGTACCCGATGATCGGCGACCCGACCGGCACCATCACCAACAACTTCGACGTGATGCGCCCCGGCGTCGGCCTGGCCGACCGCGGCACGTTCATCATCGACCCGCAGGGCGTGATCCAGTCCGTCGAGATCACCGCCGAGGGGATCGGCCGTGACGCGCTGGAAGTGCTGCGCAAGGTCAAGGCCGCCCAGTACGTTGCCGCCCATCCGGGCGAGGTGTGCCCGGCCAAGTGGAAGGAGGGCGAGAAGACGCTTAAGCCGTCGCTCGACCTGGTCGGCAAGATCTAAGTACCCGCACTACTCCACTCCATCCCCGCGCGAGCGGGGGTGGGGCTGGACCGGAGTCCGTGCGCTGCGCGGCCTGCGGTCCATCCCCACGCCGGTGGTGCCCCGTCCGTGACGGGGTGCTGGCCCCGCATTGCCGAACATCAGGAGTCCGACATGCTCGAAGACGATCTCAAGACCCAGCTCAAGGGCTACCTGGAGCGCCTGCAGCGCCCGGTGGTGCTCGTCGCCAGCGTCGACGACGGCACGAAGTCGGCCGAGCTGCTGGAACTGCTCGAGGACATCCGCACCCAGTCCGACAAGGTCTCGGTCGAGATCCGCCGCGACGACGACCAGCGCAAGCCCTCGTTCGCCGTGTCCTCCCCCGGGCATGACATCGACCTGCGCTTCGCCGGCCTGCCGATGGGCCACGAGTTCACCTCGCTGGTCCTCGCCCTGCTGCAGGCCGGCGGCCACCCGTCCAAGGCGGCCCCGGCGCTGCTCGAACAGGTTGCCAACCTGGAGGGCGAGTACCGCTTCGAGACCTACTTCTCGCAGTCCTGCCAGAACTGCCCCGACGTGGTGCAGGCGCTCAACCTGGCGGCGGTGCTGAATCCGGGCATCCATCACGTCGCCATCGACGGCGCCCTGTTCCAGGAGGAAGTCGACGCGCGCGAGGTCATGTCGGTGCCGACCGTGTTCCTCAACGGCGCGCTGTTCGACCAGGGCCGCATGAGCCTGGAGCAGATCGTGGCGCGGCTCGACACCGGTGCCGCCGAGCGCGCCGCCGCCGTGATCGCCGGCAAGGACCTGTTCGATGTGTTGGTGGTGGGCGGTGGCCCGGCCGGCGCCGCGGCGGCGGTCTACGCCGCACGCAAGGGCATCAACACCGGCGTGGTCGCCGAACGCTTCGGCGGCCAGGTGCTCGACACCATGGCGATCGAGAACTTCATCTCCGTGCAGGAGACCGAGGGTCCGCGCCTGGCGGCGCAGCTGGAGGCGCACGTGAACCAGTACGACGTCGACATCATGAACCTGCAGCGCGCCGAGGCGCTGTCGCAGGACGCCGACGGCATCACCACCGTGAGCCTGGCCAGCGGCGCCTCGGTGCGCGGCCGCACCGTGGTGCTGTCCACCGGCGCGCGCTGGCGGCAGATGGGCGTGCCCGGCGAGGACCAGTACCGCAACAAGGGCGTGGCCTATTGCCCGCACTGCGATGGCCCGCTGTTCAAGGGCAAGCGCGTCGCGGTGGTGGGCGGCGGCAACTCGGGCGTGGAAGCTGCCATCGACCTGGCCGGCCTGGTCGCCCACGTCACGCTGATCGAATACGACGACAAGCTCCGCGCGGACGAAGTGCTGCAGCGCAAGCTGCGCAGCCTGGCGAACGTCCGCATCATCACGTCCGCGCAGACCACCGAGGTGCTCGGCGACGGCAGCCGCGTCAATGGCCTGGTCTATCGCGACCGCGCCGGCGGCGATTCCCATCGCGTGGAGCTGGAGGGCGTGTTCGTGCAGATCGGCCTGCTGCCCAACACCGAATGGCTCAAGGGCACGCTGGCGCTGTCGCCGCGCGGCGAGATCGAAGTGGACGCCGCGGGCCGCACATCGCTCCCCGGCGTGTTCGCCGCGGGCGATGCCACCACGGTGCCGTACAAGCAGATCGTGATCGCCATGGGTGAAGGCGCCAAGGCCGCGCTCGGCGCGTTCGACCACCTGATCCGCAGCAGCAGCCCGGTCGCCGAGACCGCCGCCGCGTAAGGGCACATCCGGCCACGGCCACGCGGCCGCGGCCGCGCCACGAGGGGACAGCATGAACCTGCGCGACCTGACGTATTTCATCGCCCTCGCCGAACACCTGCACTTCGGGCGCGCGGCGGCGGCCAGCTTCGTCAGCCAGCCGACGCTGTCCACCCAGGTGCGCAAGCTCGAGGAAGAGCTGGGCGTGGTGCTGGTGGAGCGGGCGCCGCGCAAGGTCATGCTGACCCCGGCGGGCCGCGACGTGGCCATCCGCGCGCGGCGCATCGTCGCCGACGTGGAGCAGATGCGCGAGTCGGCGCGGCGCAGCCGCGACCCCGAGGCCGGCACGGTGCGCCTCGGCTTGTTCCCCACGCTGGGTCCTTACCTGCTGCCGCACGTGGTGCCCGGGATCCGAGCCCGCTTCCCGCAGCTCGAGCTGCTGCTGGTCGAGGAAAAGAGCGACGTGCTGCTGTCGCGCCTGCAGGAGGGCCGCCTCGATGCCGCCCTGCTGGCGCTGCCGGTGAATGAGGAGCAGCTGCACGTCGAATTCCTGTTCGAGGAGCCGTTCGTGCTGGCGGTGCCCGACACGCATGCGCTGGCCGGGCGCGACGCACTGGCGATGAAGGACATCGCCGGCGAGCGCCTGCTGCTGCTCGCCGACGGGCACTGCCTGCGTGACCAGGCGCTGGATGTCTGCCACCTGTCCGGTGCCAGCGAGAAGGACGAGTTCCAGGCCACCAGCCTCGAGACGCTGCGACAGATGGTCGCGGCCGGTGTGGGCATCACCCTGCTGCCGACGCTGGCGGTCAAGCCACCGGTGGCGCGTTCGCAGAGCATCCAGCTGGTCGGCTTCCGCGATCCGCCGCCGAGTCGCCGCGTGGCGATGGTCTGGCGCAAGAGCTCGGCGATGCACGAATTCCTGCTGGCGCTGGCCGAGGTGCTGCGCGACCTCCCGCCGGGCCTGCTTGCACCCGCCGCCGGCGCGACCGCCGTGCCGCTGCATGCCCCGGGCGCCTCGGGCGCCTGAGCGCGCGCGCCGGCGTCAGGCGCCGACGCCCACGGGGCAGGACACGCCGGTGCCGCCGATGCCGCAATAGCCCCCCGGGTTCTTGGCGAGGTATTGCTGGTGCTCGTCCTCGGCGTAATGGAACGCCGGCGCGGGATGCACGATGTCGGTGGTGATGGCGCCGAGCCCGGCCCCGGTGAGCCGCTGCTGGTAGGCATCCCGGCTGGCCAGGGCCTGCGCCTGCTGCGCCTGCGTCGCGCAATGGATCACCGAGCGGTACTGGGTGCCGATGTCGTTGCCCTGGCGCATGCCCTGGGTGGGGTCGTGGCCTTCCCAGAAGCGTGCCAGCAGCTGCGCGAACGGCAGCACCGCGGGGTCGTGGACCACCAGCACGACTTCGGCATGCCCGGTCTCGCCACTGCAGACCTCGCGATAGGTCGGATTGGGCGTCAGCCCGCCGGCATAGCCCACCGCCGTGGTCTCCACGCCGGGCAGCCCCCAGAACAGGCGCTCGGCACCCCAGAAGCAGCCCATCCCGAAGGCGACCCGCTCAAAGCCCTCGAACCCGCCCCGCAGCGGTCGGCCATGCACGTGGTGGATGTTGTGCAGCGGCAACGGCGTGCTGCGACCCGGCAAGGCCTGCTCCGCCGTCGGCATGCGCTGCTTCCACGATCCGACTCCCAGCATGTCCGCACTCCCTCTTGACGTCGCGACCATGATCCGCGCGCCGCGCCACCCGATCAAGGCGCGGTCGTCGCTCAGCTGAACACCGCAGGCGCGACGTGCACGCAGTTGCGGCCGGCGTGCTTGGCCGCGTACAGCGCCTTGTCGGCGCGCTCGACCAGGGCCGCGGGCAGGTCGTCGCCGGACAGGCGGGTGGCCACGCCGACGCTCGCGCTCAGCGGCACCGGTTGCCCTTCCCATTCGAACGCCAGGCACTCGACCGCGAGGCGCATGTGCTCGCCGATCGCGCGCGCGGCGGCCCCGCCACGACCTGGCAGCACGGCGATGAATTCCTCGCCACCGTAGCGTCCGAGCAGGTCGCCTTCGCTCAGCGCGGAGTGCAGCGCCTTGGACACCGCGCGCAGGCAGGCATCGCCGCAGCCATGGCCGAGGCGGTCGTTGATCGCCTTGAAACGGTCGAGATCGATGAACAGCACCGAGATCGGCTGCCCGCTGCGCACCGACTCGGCGAAGCCGCGACCCAGCCACTGGTCGATCGTGCGCCGGTTGAAGGTACCCGTCAGCGCGTCCAGCTCGGCCGAGCGCTGCAGGGCCACCGCCGACCGCGCGTGCTCGATGCCGACCTGGGTCGCGCGCGAGAATTCGCCTGCCAGCGCCAGCTCCGCCGGAGTGAAGGCCTCGCCGCCGGTGCGCTGCAAGAGCAGCACGCCCCAGGCCGGCGCGCGGATGGCGAGTGGCAGCACGGCTTCCATGGCCACCACGCCGCGGTCACCGGCAGCCGTGACCGGCTGCTGCAGGGGGATGCCATTGGCCGCGTGGCGCTTGAGCGGCAGCAGGCGGCTGGCGACAATCGCGTCCACCGCCGTCTTGCTGGCCTGGGGCACCACCAGGTCGATGTCACGCCCGTCCTGGCTACGCGTCAGCAACGCCGCGAACGCCACCGGCACCTGCGGCACGAGGTGGTCGAGCATCAGCCGGTAGGCGGTCCAGGCCAGGTCGGTTTCCGGCACTCCGCGCAACGCGGTCTGCAGCGCCGCATTGAGGTCGGCGCGCGCCGCCTCGCGCCGCATGCGCGTCTCCGACTCGGCGCGTGCAATGCGATCCTGGTCGCGCTGGTCGCGGTACTGGCCCACGCGGCTCACCAGCCCGACCGCCAGCACCGCGGCCGCGAACGCGAGCACCAGCTGCCCGCCGTAGCGCAGCCACACCGGGTCCAGCCAGCGGCCGGCAGCCACGAACTCGATCACCAGCGACACCACCGCGACCAGTGCGAACAGCAGCACCAGCGACCAGGCCATCGGCACCCGGCGGCGGCCGGCGTCGACCAGCATCGCCACGCCCAGTGCGGCCGCGACCAGTTGCATGGCCAGCGCCACGCCGGGCAACACGGCGCGCAACGCCTCCACGCGCAGCAGGCAGACCGCGGCCAGGATGCCGAGCGCCCAGACATGGCGATCGGCGAGGCGCGACAGTCGCGGCATCGCCAGCGCGGTTCCTGCGTAACGTTGCAGCAGGGGGAGCACGGCGGCCAGGAACAGCAGCCCGAGCACGCGGATTCCGTCCCCGCGCCAGGCCGAGGCGATCCCGAACACGGGCAGCGCGTACAGGTGCCCGTTGTCGGCCGCCGTGGCCAGCAGGGCAAGCACGGCGGCGGCGAAAAACCGCAGGAAGGCGCGATCGCGGACGGCGCCGTACAGCGACAGCGACAACAGGGCCAGCACGAACAGCGCGGCGTATACCGAGGCACTGATGGCCGACCCGAGCTGCGCGATGCGCATCGCCGCGTCCGCGCGCACCACCCGCACGCGCAGCACCTCGCGCTCGCTGCCGATCACATGCAGGTCGATGGTGGCGTCGCCCCGCAGGTCCCCTGGCAGGGGAAACAGATAGCCGGACGGCAGCATGCCGTCGTCGGCCGGCGGGGCGAAGAAGTCGCCGCGCCCACTTCGCCAGCCCGCGCCTTCAAGCCAGACCTCGTCCACGGCGCCGCGGCTGACCCACGCGACCCAAGGTGGGCCCCCGTCGGCCTCGTCGGGCAAGGAGACGCGGACGGGAAGCACGGTCAATCCTGTGGGCCGCACCGGCAGGACCAGGGTGTCCGCGGCCGCACCCGCCTGGCCTGCGCCCTGGGGTTCGCCGAGTGCCAGGGGCAGCCCGTCCAGGTCACCGCGGAACGCGCCGGAACTGGCGGTCACCAGCAAGGCCAGCAGCAGCGCGACCCCCGCGGCGAGCGGCCACTCCTGGCGAAGCGCCATCCACCAGCGGGGCGTCATCAGGCACCTCGGCCGGGGCGACGCGCCCGCGGAGCGGCACATGGTGGCCAAGCGCGATCCGGGATGTCCCTGTCCATAGCCGCCCCCCAACCGATGGCAAACACGCAAGCAAGCAACATGCCACTGCGCCCCGCGGCGCCGCTCGGCTACACTTCGCGGCCCGTGGCGCAGCCCGCGCCGGCAGCGTCCATCGCCACATGAGCCTACCCGCAGACCCGACCGCCACCGCGCCCGCAGCGCCCGCCGAGAAGCAGGACTTCATCCGCCAGATCGTGCGCCAGGACCTCGCGGCCGGCCGCCACCGGGCGATCCGCACCCGTTTCCCGCCGGAGCCCAACGGCTACCTGCACATCGGCCACGCCAAGGCGATCTGCCTGGACTTCGGCATCGCCGGCGAGTTCGGCGGCACCTGCAACCTGCGCTTCGACGACACCAATCCGGCGAAGGAAGACCCCGAGTTCGTGCAGGCGATCCAGGACGACGTGCGCTGGCTTGGCTTCGAGTGGGCCAGCCTGCGACATGCCTCCGACTACTTCGAGGTCTTCTACCTGGCCGCCGAAAAGCTCATCCGCCAGGGCGATGCCTTCGTTTGCGACCTCAGCGCCGACGATGTGCGCGCCTGGCGCGGCTCGCTCACCGAAGGCGGCCGCGACTCGCCGTTCCGCGGGCGCGGCGTGGACGAGAACCTGGACCTGTTCCGGCGCATGCGCGCGGGCGAGTTCGCCGACGGCGCGCGCACGCTGCGCGCGAAGATCGACATGGCCAGCGGCAACATCAACCTGCGCGACCCGGCGCTGTACCGCATCAAGCACGTCGAGCACCAGAACACCGGCGCCGACTGGCCGATCTATCCGATGTACGACTTCGCGCACGCCCTTGGCGACGCCGTCGAAGGCATCACCCATTCGCTGTGCACGCTGGAATTCGAGGACCACCGCCCGCTGTACGACTGGTGCGTGGACCGCGTGGACCTCGCGGGCAACCCAGAGCTGCTGGCACCGCTGGCCGCCAAGGGCCTGCCGGTCGAGGCCGCCAAGCCACGCCAGATCGAGTTCTCGCGCCTCAACATCAACTACACGGTGATGAGCAAGCGCAAGCTGACGCAGCTGGTCGCCGACGGCCTGGTGGACGGCTGGGACGACCCGCGCATGCCGACCCTGCAGGGCCTGCGCCGCCGCGGCTACACGCCGGCCGCGCTGCGCCTGCTGGTGGACCGCGTCGGCATCAGCAAGCAGAACTCGGTGATCGACTACTCGGTGCTCGAAGGCTGCCTGCGCGACGACCTGGACACCGGCGCCGAGCGGCGCATGGCCGTGGTGGAACCGCTGAAGCTGACGCTCACCAACCTGCCCGATGGCCACGCCGAGCAGTTGCTGTTCCCGAACCATCCCAAGGACGAAGCGCTCGGCACGCGCCAGGTGCCGTTCTCGCGCACGCTGTGGATCGAGCAGGACGACTTCGCCGAAGTGCCGCCCAAAGGCTGGAAGCGCCTGGTGCCGGGTGGCGAAGTGCGGCTGCGCGGCGCGGGCATCATCCGCTGCGACGAGGTGCGCAAGGATGCCGACGGCAACATCGTCGAACTGCTGTGCACGCTTGACCCGGAGTCGCGCCCCGGCATGGAAGGCGCCAACCGCAAGGTCAAGGGCACGATCCACTGGGTCGACGCCAGCCGCGCGGTTGCCGCCGAGATCCGCCTCTACGACCGCCTGTTCGCGGTGGCCGACCCCGATGACGAGAGCGACGGCCTGGGCTATCGCGACCGCATCAACCCGGCCTCGCGGCGCACCGTGCAGGGCTGGGTGGAACCGGCCGCCGCTGCCGCCGAGCCCGAGCAGTCGCTGCAGTTCGAGCGCATCGGCTACTTCGTCGCCGACCGCCGCGACCATCGCACCGACGGCCCGGTGTTCAACCGCAGCGTGACCCTGCGCGATACCTGGGCCGCCAAGGCCTGAGCCGACCCGCGCGCCGGCCTGCACGTCGGCGCCACCGCCGCGCGGCTAGCATTGCCCGCGCACCTTTCCGCCAAGGAGCCCCACATGCGCCGGATCGAACCCCGCACGCTGCTGTCCCTGCTTTCCCTGCTTTCCCTGCTGCTCGCTCCGCTGCTGCTGGCCGCCTGTGCCGCACCGCAGTCGAGTGCCGGCAACGGCGTCGGACCGCCGACGGCATCGGAACAGCCACGCGAGTCCGTGCCACGCCAGCGCCCGGGCACCGTGGCCGGGGTGCCGGTGCTCGACCGCAGCTGCAAGGTCGACAGCGACTGTGCGGTGAAGGACGTCGGCAGCTGCTGCGGCTACCGTCCGGCCTGCGTCAACAAGGACGCCAAGCCTGATCCGGCCGCGGTCCAGGCCGCCTGCGCCGCCAACGGCGTGATGGGCACCTGCGGCTTCCGCGAGATCGAAGCCTGCAGCTGCGTCGCCAACACGTGCGAGGCCTCGGCCTCCGCGGCGGTGGCGCGCTGATGCTCTACGCCCAGGTCCACCTCACGCTGCCGGCATGGGTCCATGACGTCGTCGACACCTCCCGCGCCTATGCCAGCGACGAGGACAAGGTCGCGCTGGCCATCGAACTGGCGGGCCGCAACGTCGCCGCGCAGACCGGTGGCCCGTTCGGGGCGGCGGTGTTCGGCCCTTCCGACCGCGTGGTCGCCGCGGGCGTCAACGTGGTGCTGCCGCAGAGCACGTCGCTGGCGCATGCCGAGAACATGGCCTACATGCTGGCCCAGCAGCGGCTGCAGCGCCCGCGCCTCAACCAGGACGAGGACGGTCGCCATGATGGCCCCTACACGCTCGCCACCTCGGCGCAGCCCTGCTGCCAGTGCTATGGCGCGACGGTATGGGCGGGCGTGGACCGCCTGCTGATCGGCGCGCGCGCAGAGGACGTGCACGAACTCACCGAATTCGACGAAGGCCCGCTGCCCGCCGACTGGATCGGTGAACTCGGGCGCCGCGGCATCGAAGTCGCGCGCGACCTGCGCCGCGACGACGCCCGCGCCGTGCTGGCCGCCTACGGCCAGACCGGCGGCCGGCGCTACTGATGCCGTCAACGCTCCTGCCATGGACCGTGGCGGCATGAGCGGCCTGCTCTGCTATTGCCGCGCGGGCTTCGAGCCGGAGCTCGCCGCCGAACTCGGCGAACGCGCGGCGGCCGCCGGCCATGCCGGCTATGCCGTCACCGACCGCGACAGCGGCTACGTGCGCTTCCTCGTGCCGGGTGGCGATGCGCATGCGCTGTCGCGCGCGCTGCCGTGGCGCGACCTGGTGTTCGCGCGGCAGAAACTGCAGCTGCTGGCCGACCTGCCGGCGCTCGACCCCAGGGACCGCATCGCGCCGATCATCGCGATGCTGCAGTCCGTGTCCCTGGCGGGGCCACCCGCGGCCGCGGGCCAGGCGCCGTACGGGACCCTGCTGGTCGAGCATCCCGACAGCGATGCCGCGGGGCCGCTCTCGGGACTGGCGCGTGCGCTTGGCAATGCCCTGCGCCCGGCCCTGCGCAAAGCCGGCCTGCTGGCCGCCAGCGAGGACCCGCGCCGCCCGCGCCTGCACGTCTGCCTGCTCGCCGGCGACCACCTGCTGCTCGCCTGCAGCGACAGCCGCGACTCCTCGCCGTGGCCCAACGGCGTGCCGCGCCTGCGCCTGCATCGCGATGCGCCCTCGCGCTCGGCGTTGAAGCTCGAGGAAGCCTTCATGTCCATGCTCGACGACGGCGAACGCGAGCGCCTGCTGCGCCCCGGCATGCACGCCGCCGACCTCGGCGCCGCGCCCGGCGGCTGGACCTGGGTGCTGCTGCGCGAAGGCCTGCAGGTGATGGCGATCGACAATGGCCCGCTGCGCGAGCATGTGATGGATACCGGACGCGTGACCCACCTGCGCGAGGACGGCTTCCGCTGGCAGCCGCCGCGCCCGCTGGACTGGATGGTGTGCGACATGGTCGAGCAGCCGCGCCGGGTCGCCTCGCGGATGGCGACCTGGTTCCGCGAGGGCTGGTGCCGGCAGGCGGTGTTCAACCTGAAGCTGCCGATGAAGAAGCGCTGGCTCGAAACCACGCTGTGCCTGGACCTGTTCGCGCGCGAGGCGGGGCGGCCGCTGACCGTGCGCGCGCGGCAGCTGTACCACGACCGCGAAGAGATCACCGTCATCGCGATGCCGTCCGGCAGCTGAAGACGCGCGCGGTATTCAGCGGACAGTCCACGATTCCCTACGCTGACGTCATGGCGTGGCCGCTAGTGTCCGCTGACCACCAGCCCGGAGACCCGAAGATGAAGCCACGCACCCCGACCAGCCTGGTGCTCGCCGCGCTGGGTGCATTCGCCGCCAGCGGCAGCGTGCTGGCGCAATCCTCCCTGGACACGCCCACGCAGGCGCCGGTCACCGGCACGGTCACATCGACCCAGCCCGCCGAAGCGCCGGTGACGATCAGCAGCCGGCTGCCCGATTCCGTGATCGGCGAGTACCGGATCGACATGGCGGCGCTCGACGCGAACGCCGACGGCAAGCTGACGCGCCGCGAGGCCCGCACCAATGCCACCCTGAGCGCCGAGTTCCGCGCCGTGGATGCGAATGGCGACGGCGTGCTCGACAGCCATGAACTCAAGGGTTGGATGCGATAACCCGCACGAGGCCGCGCGGCCGGCCGCTCAGGTCCCGGCGGCGTGCCGCCAGAGCGCCGAGGACAGCAGCGGCATGCGCCCGGCCATGCCGAGTAGCGGTCCGCGCAGCAACGTCGCCGGAAACGACGCGCTGGTGAAGGCCCGGTTGATGCCGTCGAACGCGCGTGCAGCCAGCGTGTCTTCGCTGCGGCGCGCGCGTGCCCAGCGCGCGAGCCGCTGCGGCGTGGCCCAGTCCTGCTTGCGCGTGCGTGCGCCTGCAATGGACTCGCGCAGCGCGGCGACATCGCGCAGGCCCAGATTGACGCCTTGCCCGGCGAGCGGATGCACGGCATGCGCGGCGTCGCCCACCAGCAGCACGCGGCCCGCGATGTAGCTGCGCGCGAGCTGCATGCGCAGCGGGAATGCGACGCGCCGCGAACATGGCGCGGTGCGGCCAAGGCGCGCATCGAAGGCCCGTGTGAGGGCGTTGCCGAACGCGGCGTCATCCATCGCCAGCGCAGCCTGCGCCGCGGCGGTGGGCTGCGACCAGACAATCGAAGAGCTGCCGTCGGCGCAGGGCAGGAACGCCAGCGGCCCACCCGGCAGGAAGCGTTGCCAGGCGGTCGCTTCATGCGCCTCTTCCGTGCGCACGTAGCCCACCACGCCCGATTGGCCGTAATCACGGCCGTCGACGGCGATTCCGGCCAGCCCGCGCAGGGTGGATGCGGCGCCGTCGGCCGCGATCGCGACGCGCGCGAAAACGCGGCGGCCATCGTCAAGGCGCAGCTGCACGCCGCCTTCGTCCTGCACGAGGCTCTCGACGCGGGCGGGACAGCGCAGTTCCACGCCGGCGGCTGCCAGACGCGCCCACAGCCTGTCGACCAGCAGCGCATTTTCGACGATCCAGCCCAGCTCGCGGCGCCCGTAGGCGTCGGCGTCGAACATCAGCTCGCCGCCGCCGGCGGCGTCCCACACCCGCATGCGCCGGTACGGCTGCAGGCGCGTCGAGGGCGCACCGTTGCGGCCAGCGACCGCGTCCCAGGCGCCGAGCGTCTCGAACAGCGCGGCGTTGTCGGGCGCGAACGCGTAGACGCGCAGGTCCGGGGCGTCGGCGGACCAGGGCGCGGGCGCGTGGCCCTCGACCAACACCACTGAAAGATCCTGTTGCGCCAGCGCGAGCGCGGTTGCCGCACCGACCACGCCGCCGCCGACCACCACGGCATCGACCTGGCCGCGGCGCATCAGCCCGCCTCCGCGCGGCACGCGGCAGGCACGTCGCCGCGATAGCCCATGGCGCCGCCGACCAGTCCCGCCTGCAGCGCCGGCACGGCATCGAGCGCCATCAGGCCCAGGCTGCGCAGCAGCGTCACGCCGGGCGCGGGATTTGACGTCAACCGCGCGAAGCCGTGCGAGAACGCCAGCGTGCGGCTGCGGTCCTCGGCGCGGCGCGCGGCGTAGGCGGCCAGCAGCGCAGGGTCGCCAGGATCGGCGCCCGCCGCGGCCTGCTTTGCCAGCAGCTCGGCCAGCGTCATGGCATCGCGCAGGCCGAGGTTGAATCCCTGCGCACCGATCGGGTGCAGGCTCTGTGCGGCGTTGCCGACCAGCACCGCGCGCGCCGCAACGGTTTCCGCGGCGGTGACCGCGACCGCCGGGTAGGCGCTGCGCGGTCCGGCCTCGAACAGGCGGCCGACCCGCCAGCCGAACGCATCCTGGACGTGGGCGAGGAAAGCGGGCTCATCCAGTGCCTGCACGCGCGCGGCGTCCGCGGTGGCCACGCCGTGCACCAGGCCCCAAGCGCGATCGCCGCGCGGCAGCAGGGCCGTCGGGCCGTCGTCGCCGAGGCGCTCGTAGGCGGTGCCGTCCGGCGCGCGCGACGCGCGCAGCCGCGCCACCAGCAGCACCTGGCCATAGTCATGCTCACCGGCGTCAATCCCGAGCGCGGCGCGCACGCCGCTGCGCATGCCATCGGCGGCGACGACCAGGCGCGCGCGCAGCACGGACGCGGCACCGCCCTCCACATGCACTTCGCGCACGCCGTCGGCGGCAACGCCCAGCGCAGTGAAGCGCGTGCCGCGATGGCGCGTGAGCCCGGCCACGTCGCCCAGCCGCGCTTCCAGCGCCTCGCCGAAGTCCCGCGCCACGACCACCTGGCCGAAACACGCGCGGCCGTAATCGGCCGCGGCCAGGCGAATGCGGCCGAAATCGCCGCGGCGGCTGACATGGATGCGCTCGATGGCGCCGGTGGGCGCGCGCAGGCGCGTCATCACGCCAAGGTGCGCCAGGGCGTTCACGGTGGCCTCGGCAAAGCTCAGGTTGCGCTCGTCGAACACCGCCGGCATCGCCGCCGCGGGCGCTGCCTCGACCAGCGCGACATCGAGCCCGGTGGCTTCCAGTGCGATTGCAAGGCTGGCGCCGACCAGGCCGCCGCCGATGATCACCACGTCGTGGGTTGCGCTCATGCGGGCATGATACGGCCCCTCGTGCCGCCAGTTCGCTAGAATGGCCGCCACCTCGAAGTCCGTGCCGGAGCTCCCAGCGCCATGAACACCACCCTGCAACGCGCCATCGTCCTGTCACTGCTCGTGCTGCTGATGGCGGCGACCCGCAGCCATGTGTTCAACCACTTCACGCCGCTGCCCGACGCGTCCTGGGCGGTGTTCCTGATCGCCGGCTTCCATCTGCGCAGCTGGTCGCGGCTGGTGCTGCCGGGGCTGCTGGCGCTGGCCGTGGCCATCGACTGGGCGGTGATCACCGGCCAGGGCATGTCGTTCTGGAGCCATTACTGCGTGTCCGCGGGCTACTGGATGCTGCTGCCGGCGCACGCGGCGATGTGGGCCGCCGGGGCGTGGCTGCGCCGTGGCTATACCGGTGCCGGCGTGTCCGCACTCGGCCGCCTCGCGGCGGCGGTGGTGCTGGCCACCGCAACCTGCCACCTGCTGGCACAGGGCGGTTTCTACTGGCTGTCGAACACCGTCGCCGAGCCGACGTTCGCCGGCTGGGCGCGCAACTACGGCCACTGGTTCCTGCCCTACCTGAGCGCCACGGCGATGTTCGTCGCGCTGGCGGCGATCGCGCAGGTGGTGGCCGAAGCCGTCGCGCGCCACGCCGGGGCCAGCGCGCAGGCGCGCGACAGCCAGCGCTGACGCCATGGGCAACCGCCTGTCCAAGATCTATACCCGCACCGGCGACGACGGCAGCACCGGGCTTGGCGACGGCAGCCGCACCGGCAAGGACTCGCTGCGCGTGGAGGCCTACGGCACGGTCGACGAGGCCAACTCCACGCTCGGCCTGCTGCTGGCCAGCGACATCCCGGAGGCGATGCGCGAGCTGCTGACGTCTGTGCAGCACCAGCTGTTCGACCTGGGTGGCGAACTGTGCATCCCGGGGCACTCGGCCATCAGCGATGACGACGTGACCCGCCTCGAGCAGCACCTGGACCAGTACAACGCGCCCCTGCCGCCGCTCAAGGATTTCATCCTCCCCGGCGGCGGCGACGCGGCGGCGCGCTGCCACATCGCGCGCACCGTGGTGCGCCGCGCCGAACGCTGCACGGTGGCGCTGTCGCGCGCCGAGGATATCCGCCCGCAGCCGGTGCGCTACCTCAACCGCCTCTCCGATCTGCTGTTCGTGCTGGCCCGCGTGCTGGCGCGCGAGAGCGGCCACGGCGAGGTGATCTGGCGGCACGAGCGCCGCAACGGCTGACACATGAGCGACCGCGCGCCCGTGCTGGAGTCGGCGCCTTGAGCGCGACCGGCGTGCCGGTCTTCACCCACGCCGCGTGCTTCGCGCACGACACCGGCCCCGGCCACGCCGAAAGCCCGCAGCGCCTGGGCGCCGTGGTCACCGCGCTGCGCGACCATGTCCCCGGCCTGGAATGGCTGGAAGCACCCCGCGCCACGCGCGGACAGCTGCTGCGCGTGCACGATCCGATCCTGCTGCAGACGGTACTCGAGGCACCCGACCGGCTGGTCCAGCTCGATCCCGACACGGTGCTGTCGCCGGGCTCGCCCGAAGCCGCGCTGCGCGCGGCGGGCGCGGTGGTCGCGGCCGTCGACCATGTGATGGGCGGCCTGTCGCGCACGGCATTCTGCGCGGTGCGCCCGCCTGGCCACCACGCCACCGACCTGCATGCGATGGGCTTCTGCCTGTTCAACAACGTGGCCGTCGGTGCCGCGCATGCGCTGGAGCGCCACGGCCTGTCGCGCGTGGCGATCGTCGATTTCGACGTGCACCACGGCAATGGCACGCAGGCGATCTTTGCCGCCGAAGCGCGCGTGCACTACAGCAGTGCGCACGAAATGCCGCTGTTCCCCGACACCGGCGATCCGCGCGAACGCGGGGCCGGCAACGTGCGCAACGCGGCGCTGCGGGCAGGGACCGGCAGCCACCGCTTCCGCGAAGCCTGGCGCGAGCAGCTGCTGCCCGCGGTGGATGCGTTCGCGCCGCAGCTGCTGCTGCTGTCGGCCGGCTTCGACGGCCATCGCGCCGACCCGATGGCGCACATCCAGCTGGAAGCCGACGACTACACGTGGATCACCGCCGAACTGGGCGCGATCGCCGCGCGTCACGCCGATGGGCGCATGGTGTCGGTGCTCGAAGGAGGCTATGACCTTCCCGCGCTCGCCGAATGCAGTGTCGCCCACGTTGCTGCGCTCGCGGCGGGCTCCGCGCGCTGAACGCCGCGTGCACGCCAGGGGTCCGCGGCCGCTGGCGAGGCCGGCGTTCACCCGGCGCGCATTGCCGCTGCACGGGCGATGCGGCAAGCTAGCCGCCGCCCCACCGACCGGATGAACGCGTGCACAAACCCCTCCGACTGCTCCCGTTGTCGCTGTGCATCGCCTGCGCACTGGCGACGCACATCCCGGATGCGCGGGCAGCGGATGAACCGGAACCCGACTGGGGCCTGTGCCCGGTCGACGATTCGGTGCCGGCGTTCGCCGATGCGCAGCCCGCGGTGGGTTCGATCGAGGAGCGTGCCTCGCAGCCCACCGACATCGCCTGCGACGACATGAGCGGCGTCGACGGCGAGAACGTCGCCTGCAAGGGCAACGTCACGCTGCGCCGCGGCGACCAGTTCCTCGGCGCGGACGGGCTGGAGTTCGAGAACGAGACGTCGACCTACGTCGCCACCGGCAGCGTGCGCTACCAGGACTCCGGCATGCGCATGGTCGCCGAACGCCTCGAGGGCGACCAGGAGGCCGACACCCACCGTGTCGAGAACGTGCGTTACCAGCTGACAGACCGCCGCGGCAACGGCGGCGCGGAGCGCATCGAGATGAAGGGCTCGCAGGGCGCGCTGTACGGCTCCACCTATTCCACCTGCCCGCCCGACGACCGCTGGTGGGAATTGCGCGCGGGTCGCATCGACATCGACAACGAGCGGGGCCAGGGTATCGCGCGCAACGCCACCCTGCGGGTCGGCAAGGTGCCGGTGCTGTACGTGCCGATCTTCGCGTTCCCCACCGACAACCGCCGGCACACCGGCCTGCTGTATCCGGCCATTTCATATTCCAGCCGCAACGGCTTCGACTGGCGGCAGCCGATCTACCTCAACCTCGCGCCCAATTACGACATGACGCTCGAGCCGCGGCTGATGACCAACCGCGGTCTGCAGCTCGGCACCGAATTCCGCTACCTCGTCAATGGCGGCGGCGGCGTGCTGGAGCTCGACGTGCTTCCCTCCGACAATCTGGCCCGTGACGGGCGCGCCGACGAGATCGCGTCGCCGTACCCGGCAGAGAACTACCGCAAGGAAGACCGCGGCATGTTCCGGTTCAACGCCTACCAGAACATGGGCCCGCACTGGCAGGCGCGGACCAACCTGGCTTGGGCCAGCGATCCGCGCTACCTGGAAGACTCGAGCAACGCGCTGAACGGCCTGACCAACTTCTCGATCAAGAGCGATCTCGGGCTGTACGGCCGTGGCCGCGACTGGGACGCCGGCGTGATGGCCGACTACTGGCAACTCGGCGACTGGACGCTGGCCGACGCCAACCTCCCCTTCCACCGCCTGCCGCGTGCGTACGTCAACTGGGAACGCGGCGTCGGCGACTGGCTGGTGGCCGGCGTGAACGCCGATGCCACCCGTTTCGCGCATGCCGACAGCGCGGCGCAGCCCGGAGGCAGCCGCATCGACGTGCGGCCCTATGTGTCCATGCCGCTCGAAGGCGCCAGCTGGTTCGTCAAGCCCACGCTCGCCTGGCGCTATACCGGCTACGCGCTCGAGGACGTGCTGGCGCAGCGGATCGCCGCCGCAAACGGCACCAGCGCCGATGACTCGCCATCGCGCAGCCTGCCGATCACCACCATCGACGCCGGGATGTTCTTCGACCGCGACACCATGTTCCGCGGCGAGAGCTACCTGAACACCCTCGAGCCGCGCCTGTATTACGTCAACGCGCCCTACCGCGACCAGTCCAACCTGCCGCTGTTCGATACCCAGTTCATGTCGTTCGGGTGGGGCCAGCTGTTCCGCGACAACCGCTTCACCGGTGCCGACCGCCAGGCCGACGCCAACCAGCTCACCCTGGCCCTGACCACCCGGCTGATCGAGTCCGAATCCGGCGCGGAGAAGCTCTCCGCGAGCATCGGCCAGATCCGCTATTTCGAGGACTCGCGCGTCGGCCTCGATGCGACGTCGCCGGTCATAGGCGAAGGCAAGTCGGCGTGGATCGCGGATGGCAACTACGCCATCAACGACCGCTGGAGCATCGGCGCCACCTACCACTGGAACCCGGCCACGCGGCAGGAGGACCTTGCCAGCGTCCGCACCCGTTACCTGATGGGCGACGACGGGGTGGTCAACCTGGCCTATCGCTACCGCCGCAACGCCGCCGACCAGCGCGACCTGCTCGAGCAGGTGGACCTGTCGTTCCTGTACCCGATCAACACGTCCTGGAGCCTGGTGGGCCGTTACTACTACTCGCTGCTCGACAACCAGCTGCTCGAGGGCATCGCCGGGGTGCAGTGGGACAGCTGCTGCATGGCGGCGCGCCTGGTCGCCCGCCGCTACGTCCGCAACCGCACCGGCGAGATGAACGACGCGATCCAGTTCGAGCTTGAATTCAAGGGCCTCGGCTCGGCCGGACCCGACACGGCCAGCCGCCTGCGCCGTGCTATCCTCGGTTACTACCGCGAGGACCTGTACCTGGTGCCTCCTGCCGAAGTCCGCAGCGGCCCAGGCAACGACCCATCCCTCGACGCGACCCCATGAAAAACATCCTGATTCCCTGCCTCGCCCTCGCCGTGGCGGCCTTCGGCCTGCCTTCCATGGCGCAGGACGCCCAGCCGCTAGACGGCATCGCCGCGGTGGTCAACGAGGACGTGATCCTCGAGAGCGAACTCGACCGCGCGACCGCCAACATCGTGGCGCAGTACGGTGACCGCCCCGGCCAGCTGCCGCCAGCCGAGGTGCTGCGCCGCCAGCTGCTGGAGCGCCTGATCCTGGTGCGCCTGCAGACCGCGCGCGCGCAGGAGACCGGCGTGCGCGTGACCGACGAGGAAGTCGACGCCGCGATCGGCGGCATCGCGCAGCAGAACAGCATGACCCCGGACCAGCTCCGCCAGCAGCTGGCACGCGACGGCCTGAACTTCGCCGACTTCCGCCGCTCGCTCGGCGAGGAGCTGATGATCCAGCGCATGCGCCAGCGTTTCGCGCAGACGCGGGTCACGGTCACGGAAGGCGAAGTCGACGCCGCGCTCGCCAACCAGGCCACCGGCACCCAGTACCGCCTGGCCCACATCCTGGTCGCGCTCCCCAGCGGAGCCACCCCGGAGCAGATCGCCACCGCGCAGCAGAAGGCCGATGGCGTGAAGAGCCTGCTGGACCGCGGCGAGATGGATTTCCAGGCCGCCGCCGTGCGCTATTCCGACAGCCCCAACGCGCTGGAGGGCGGTGACCTCGGCTGGCGCAGCACCGACGAGATCCCGACCGCCTTCACCGGCTCGATCAGCACCATGCAGCCCGGCCAGGTGCTGGGCCCGTTCCGCGGCCCCAGCGGTTTCCAGTTGCTGCAGTTGATGGAAACCCGCGACGCCTCGGCCGCGGCCACGCAGACCGTGACCCAGTACCAGGCGCGCCATGTGCTGGTGCGTGGCGACGACGCCGCCGCCAAGGCGCGCATCGACACCCTGCGCGCGCGCATCGCCGGCGGTGCGGATTTCGCCACCGTCGCGCGCGAGGATTCCCAGGACCGCTTCAGCGGCGACAAGGGTGGCGACCTCGGCTGGTTCGTGCAGGACCAGTTCGGTCCCGAATTCGGCGCCCAGATCGGTGGACTGGCCGATGGCGAAGTCTCGGCTCCGTTCCGTACCCAGGCGGGCTGGCATGTCGTGCAGCGCCAGGCGACGCGCCAGGCCAACGTGGGTGACGAGAACCGTCGTGCCCAGGTCCGCGAGACCATCGGCCAGCGCAAGCTGGAAGACGAATGGAACCGCTACCTGCGCGAACTGCGCGGCGAGGCCTACGTCGACATCCGCAGCGCGGCCGGCGTCGCCGGCGCCAACGGCGACTGATTTGCAGCGTCCACGGCTCGCGCTGGTCCCGGGTGAACCGGCCGGCGTCGGGCCGGAGCTGTGCGTGCGCGCCCTGCAACGCACCTGGGATGCCGACCTCGTCGTGTACGGCGACGCCGCGGTCCTGATCGCCGCCGCCCGGCGGCTCGGCATCCCGCTCGATCGCCCCGCGCCCGACACCCTCGCCGCCGAGGGCGGCCCTGTCCGCCTCGTCGACCTGCCGGGCACCCAGGTGGTTGCACCCGGACGGCCCGCCGCGGCCAATGCACCGGCCGTGGTCGCCGCACTCGTGCGTGCCGCCGATGCCTGCCTGCGCGGCGAGTGCGATGGCATGGTCACCGGCCCGGTGCACAAGGCCACGATCAACGACGGCGGCATCGCCTACACCGGCACCACCGGCCTGCTGGCCGCCCATGCCGGGCGCGAGGTGGTGATGATGCTGGCCAATGACCACATGCGCGTCGCCCTCGCCACGGTGCACCTGCCGCTGCGCGCGGTGGCCGACGCGCTCACCCCCGCCCTGCTCGAACGCAGCCTGCGCATCGTCCACGACGCCCTGCGCGGCGATTTCGGCATCGGCGACCCGGTGATCGCGGTGCTCGGCCTCAACCCCCACGCCGGCGAGGATGGCCACCTGGGCCGCGAGGAGATCGATGTGATCATCCCGGTGCTCGCGCGCCTGCGCGGCGAGGGCCTGCGGCTCGAGGGCCCGCTGCCGGCCGACACCGCCTTCCTGCCGCGCAAACTGGCCGGTGTCGACGCCGTGCTGGCCATGTACCACGACCAGGGGCTTCCGGTGCTGAAATACAGTGGTTTCGAGCAGGCGGTGAACATCAGCCTGGGCCTGCCCTACCCGCGCGTGGCGGTCGACCACGGCACCGCGTTCGACCTCGCCGGCAGCGGCCACGCCGATCCTTCCAGCCTGTTCGCGGCGATCGAGACCTGCACGCGGCTGGCACGCGTGCGCCTCGCCGCGCGGCCCGGCACCCGCGACGCCCTGCACCCGGACCGGGTGCCATGACCACCACCGGCCACGACGGCGCGTTCCGCGATCCGGCGAAGAAGTCCCTCGGCCAGCACTTCCTGCACGAGCGCGGCGTGGTCGACAAGATCGTGCTGGCGGTCGACCCGCGCCCGGGTGACCACATCGTCGAGATCGGCCCCGGCCAGGGCGCGATGACCTGGCCGCTGCTCGACCGCCACGGCCGGCTGACCGCGATCGAGTTCGACCGCGACCTGCTCGCGCCCCTGGCGGCGCGCGCGCGCGCCCATGGCGAACTCGAGCTGGTGCACGCCAACGTGCTCGACGTCGACTTCACCGCGCTGGCCGCGGGCACGCCGATCCGCCTGGTCGGCAACCTGCCGTACAACCTGTCGTCGCCGATCCTGTTCCATGCCCTCGACCACGCCGCGGTCGTGCGCGACATGCACTTCATGCTGCAGAAGGAAGTCGTGGACCGCATGGCGGCCGGCCCGGGCAGCAAGGTGTACGGGCGCCTGAGCGTCATGCTGCAGGCCTACTGCCGGGTGACCGCGCTGTTCACCGTCGGTCCGGGCGCGTTCAAGCCGCCGCCGAAGGTCGATTCCGCGGTGGTGCGCCTGGTGCCGCGGCCGCCGGCCGAGATCGGCATCGACAACCCGGCGCGGTTCGCCGCGATCGTGCGCGCGGCGTTCGGCCAGCGCCGCAAGACCCTGCGCAACGCGCTGCAACCGCTGTGTTCGGCCGACGCGATCAGCACCGCGGGCGTGGATCCGTCGCAGCGCGCGGAGCAGCTCGCGGTCGCGGATTTCATCCGTATCGCCAACCTGCCGGTCACCACGTAGCCCCTGGATTCACACCGACGGCTTAAACTGCCGGCATGGACGACACGCCGGACTACACCCTCGAGATCCAGATCGCCACGCGCTTCCTCGCCGACGAGTCGGCACCCGAGGAAGACCGTTATGTATTCGCGTACACGATCCGCATCCGCAACCTCGGCAAGTGCGCAGCGCAGCTGCTGGACCGGCACTGGGTGATCACCGATGGCAACGGCCGCGTCGAGGAAGTGCGCGGCGAAGGCGTGGTCGGCGAACAGCCGCGCCTGGAACCTGGCGAACAGTTCACCTACACCTCGGGCGCGGTGCTGCAGACCGCCGTGGGCACGATGGAAGGCAGCTACGGCATGGTCGGCGATGACGGCACGCAGTTCGATGCGCCGATCCCGCCGTTCACGCTCGCCGTGCCGCGAACGCTGCACTGATGGCCATCTGGGCGATTGGTGATCTCCAGGGTTGCCTGGGCCCGACCGAGCGCCTGCTCGAGCGGATCCGTTTCGATCCGGCACGCGACCGCCTCTGGTTCTGCGGCGACCTGGTCAACCGCGGCGGCGAGTCGCTGGAAACGCTGCGCCTGGTGCACTCGCTGCGCGCGAATGCGGTCACCGTGCTCGGCAACCACGACCTGTCGCTGCTGGCGATCGCCGACCGCCGCGAAGACGAGCAGCGCAAGGTCAACGCCGACCTGCAGCGCGTGCTGTTCGCGCCCGACCGCGACGAACTCCTCGACTGGCTGCGCGTGCAGCCGCTGGTGCACGCCGACCACGACCTCGGCTGGATGATGGTGCACGCCGGCCTCGCGCCGAAGTGGACGGTCGCCGACGCCGAGGCGCTCGCGCGTGAAGTCGAAGCCAGCATCCAGGGCAAGGACCGCCGGCGCCTGTTCAAGCAGATGTACGGCGACCGCCCGGCGTGGTCGCCGGGCCTGCGCGGCACCGACCGCGAGCGCGCGATCATCAACACCTTCACGCGCATGCGCTACTGCAGTCCGCGCGGCCGCATCGCGTTCGAAGAGAAGGGCGCACCGGGCACGCAGCAGCCCGGTCTGTATCCCTGGTACGCGGTGCCCGGCCGCATCGAACGCGGCCTGAAAGTGGTCTGCGGGCACTGGTCGTCGCTGGGCCTGTTCATCGGCCACGGCGTGCACGCGATCGATACCGGCGCGGTGTGGGGCGGCATGCTCACCGCGCTGCGCCTGGACTCCGAGGAGCTGCAGGTGGTGCAGGTTCCGGGGCGCCCGCAGCCATAGCCGGGCCCAGCCTGAAGCGACAGGCGTGTCCGCCGCGCACGATGCACTCGACGTGGTGGACGCGGCGCCCCGTGGTCGCTTCCATGTAGGCAAGGTCGAACCTGCAGACCTGTGGATGCTGTCGCGCCAGGTCATGGAACACGCAGTTGAAGGCTTCGACCTGCCAGTCCTCGCCGTGGCGCGCGGGCACCGCCTCGTAGCCGAGCGCATCCAGCCGCTGCGCCAGGGCACGCGCCAGGCCTTCACCGCGTTCGGCGTCGAGCGACGGCTGGGTCGCCGCGATGCCGCGGCCAAGCTCCTGCAGCAGCGCGCCGACCTCGTCCTCGCCCATGCGCGCATGCAGCTGCGTGAGCAGCGCGGCCGCGATCGCACCGTAGTTGCGCGGGAACAACGCACGCCCCTCGGCGGTGATCACGTAGCGCGACTGCGGCCTGCCTCCCGTGGCGCGCGGCTGTCCGTGGTCGACGAGCCCACGCGCGGCCAGCGCGGTGATGTGCTGACGCACCGCGTTGTGGCTGATGCGGAGCCGCTCGCACATCTCCTCGACGCCGAGGCCATCGGGCGCCGCCAGCAGCTGCCGGAGCAACCGCTGCCGCGTCCCGCTGAAGTGTGCAAGCGCGGATGCCATTGCCGGCCTAGGTCGCCTTGTCCGGGAACTGCCTGGCGATGGCCCCTGCCAGCGCGTCGGCGATCATGTCCATGTGGACCTGCATCGCGTTCCATTCGGCCGCTTCGCCTGCGGTGTCGTCCGCGAGGACCAGGTCGATCTGCCGCGAATGGTGCGCGCCATGGGCCAGCATCAGTCCGTGCACGGTGTCTTCGGGCAGGTTCGGATTGGCGGCGGCAAGGAACTTCGCGATCTCGCCCGCATTGGCGGTGAGGTCGGCCATTGCCGCGTCCGCCGCGGCTTTCCCGCCAGTGGCCCGCGCGTCGGTGAGCGCCTTCACCGCGCCCCAGTGGCCACCGAGCAGGGCCAGCATCTGCTGGCCGCCGGCGTCGCCATAGAAGCCGGCAACCGCGGTGCTGATCTGCCTGGCGTTCTCGACCACCGCGTCCGCCGCGGCCTGGGCGTCCGCTTCGTTACCGGCGTGGACCGCCAGCGCGTAGTCGCGGGCGTGCGCGATATGGCCTTGCCACAACTCCCGCATGGCCGCGTGGAGCTGCGGTGCGACGACGGCGTCGGCCTCGGGCGCTGGTGCTGGTGCCGGCGCCGCGGCTGCTTGAGCGGTGGCCTCCGGCGCGGTGGCGGGATTGTCCGGCGGCACGGCCCGGTCGCAGCCGGCAAGGACCAGTGCCAGCGCCACGGCCGCGGCAAGGGGTTTGAGTGGAATCGACATGGAAGGACTCCCGGAGGCATCGCGGGCTGCGACCGGACCATGATGGGTCGCGCGGCCCCATTTGCCATGTTGCCATGTGTAAAGCCGCCAGGCTGGGCCTGGAGGCGATCAGGTGCGCCGATACTCGACGAAATCGAAGGCGAAAGCGTGGCGCGCGTCGGCCGGATGGTGTTCACGCGACACCTCCCGCCAGCCCGCTTCGTCGAGGGCCGGGAAGAACGCGTCGGCGCCTTCGACCGCGGTATCGACATGGGTCAGGTACAGCACCGCGGCCCGCGGCAGCGCCAGGGCATAGACCTCGGCGCCGCCGATGACGCACAGTTCGGCAGCCCCTGATGCCAGCGCGCAGGCCTCGTCGAGCGAGGCCACCGCGTCCATGCCGGCGAACGGCACCCGCCCGCTGCGCGTGAGCACCAGGTTGCGCCGCTTCGGCAGCGCGCGGCCCAGCGACTCGGCCGTCCTGCGCCCCATCAGCACCGGCTTGCCGAGCGTCAGTGCCTTGAAGTGCGCGAGATCCGCCGGCAGGTGCCACGGCAGGCCATTGTCGCGGCCGATCGCGCGCCGGCGGTCCAGGGCGGCCACCAGCGACAACGCCGGGGTGGTCTGCTGCTGCATCATCGCGTCGTGCTCAGACCGCGACCGGGGCCTTGATGGCCGGCAGCGGATCGTAGCCTTCGATGCTGATGTGCTCGTGAGTGAAGGCGAACACATCGCGTATCGACGGATCCAGCACCAGCCGCGGCAGTGCGCCGGGCGCGCGTTCGAGTTGCTGGCGCGCCTGCTCGAAATGGTTGCTGTACAGGTGCGCGTCGCCGAGCGTGTGCACGAAGTCGCCCACGCCCAGCCCGCAGGCCTGCGCCACCATGTGCGTCAGCAGCGCGTAGCTCGCGATGTTGAACGGCACGCCGAGAAAGATGTCGCCGCTGCGCTGGTAGAGCTGGCAGCTCAGGCGGCCGTTGACCACGTAGAACTGGAACAGCGCGTGGCAGGGCTGCAGCTTCATCGCCGGGAGCTCGGCCACGTTCCAGGCCGACACCACCAGGCGCCGCGAGTCCGGGTTGCGGCGGATCTCGTCGATGACCCAGCAGATCTGGTCGACCTCCACGCCGTCGGCACCTGCCCAGTGCCGCCACTGCTTGCCGTACACCGGGCCCAGTTCGCCGTCGGCGTCGGCCCACTCGTCCCAGATGCCGACCTTGTGCTCGCGCAGGTAGGCGATGTTGGTCTCGCCGCGCAGGAACCAGAGCAGCTCGTGGATGATCGAGCGCAGGTGCAGCTTCTTGGTGGTGACCAGCGGGAACCCGTCGTTCAGGTCGAAGCGCATCTGCCAGCCGAACACGCTGCGCGTGCCGGTGCCGGTGCGGTCGGCCTTGTCGGTGCCGTTCTCGAGGACGTGGCGCAGGAGGTCGAGGTACTGGCGCATGGCGTCGGGCTCCTCAGTCGGTGGTGCGGGGGCCGGAAGCGGTCGGGAGCACGGGCTGCAGGGTCGGCGAGCGCCGCGCCAGCCACAGCCAGTACAACCCGACCAGGACCAGCGGCAGGCTCAATACCTGGCCCATGGTCAGCCAGCCGAAAGCCAGGTAGCCAAGATGGGCGTCAGGCTCGCGCACGAACTCCACCAGGAAGCGGAACGCGCCGTACAGCAGCGCGAACATGCCGGCAACCGCATAGCGCGGACGCGGACGGCGCGAGAACCACCACAGCGCCGCGAACATCACCACGCCCTCGAGGAACGCCTGGTACAGCTGCGACGGATGGCGCGCGAACTGTGCCAGCTCGCCCGCCTGGAACTGCGCGCGCAGCGCGGCCTCGGGCAGGCTGGCCAGCTCCGGCGGCAGGGCGTTGCGGAACACCACGCCCCAGCCGGCGTCGGTCGGCTTGCCCCACAGCTCGCCGCCGATCCAGTTGCCGATGCGGCCAAAGCCCAGCCCCAGCGGCACCAGCGGCGCGACGAAGTCCATCGTGTCGAACACGTGCAGGCGGCGCGCGCGCGACCACAGCCAGATCGCCACCAGCACGCCGAGCAGGCCGCCGTGGAAGCTCATGCCGCCGTCCCAGACCTTGAACAGCATCAGCGGGTCGGCCAGCAGGTCGCCAAAGGCATAGAACAGCACGTAGCCGATGCGGCCGCCCAGCACCACGCCGAGCATGCCGTAGAACATCAGGTCGCCGAAGCCGGCGTCGTCCACGCCGGGCAGGCGCCCCGCGCGGATCCGTGAGCGCCCGAGCCACCATGCGCTGGCGAACGCCAGCAGGTACATCACCCCGTACCAGTGCACCGCCGGCTGGAACGTCCGCCCGAACAGCGCGAACGCCGGGGACTGGAGCGCGATCGGATCGATCAGGTGCAGGTAGGCCATGCCGTGGTCAGTCCGGAGCCACGTGGCGCAGCGCGCGGCGCTTGGCCCACAGGTTCAGCAGCTCCACGAACGCGGAGAAGCCCATCGCGCCGTAGATGTAGCCACGCGGAATGTGCAGCTCGAAGCCCTCGGCGACCAGGTACGCACCGATCAGCACGATGAACGCCAGCGCCAGCATCTTGATGGTCGGGTTGTTGTCGATGAACGTGCCCAGCGGGCGCGCCGCAAGCAGCATCACGCCTACCGCGATCAGGATCGCGATCACCATCACCGGCACGTAGTCACCGGCCATGCCGACCGCCGCGATCACCGAGTCCAGCGAGAACACGATGTCGATGACCGCGATCTGCGCGATCACCATCGCGAACGACGTCGCCGCCTTGCCGGCGCCGCTGGCGTCCTCGTGCGCACCGGCGACCAGCTCGCGGATCTCCATCGCGCCCTTCACGATGAGGAACAGGCCGCCAAGGATCAGTACCAGGTCGCGCACGGAAACGCCCTGGCCGAACACCGTGAACAGGTCACTGGTCAGTCCCGCCAGCCACGCCAGCGTCAGCAGCAGGCCGATGCGGGTGATGCAGGCCACGGCGATGCCGAACTTGCGGGCGAACTCGCGTTTCTCGGCCGGCAGGCGGCTCACGGCGATCGAGATGAACACCAGGTTGTCGATGCCGAGCACGATCTCGATCGTGGCCAGCGTGACCAGCAGGATCCAGACCTGCGGGTCGGAGATCAATTCCATCATCGCTTGCATATCCTTGGGAAAGTCGTTTCCAGCCGTGTCACGCCAGGCGCGGCCACAGCAGTGCGCCCCAGACCAGCAGCACGTTGAGCATCAGCACGAACACGGCGGCGGAGCCCATGTCCTTGGCGCGCCCGGCCAGTTCGTGGTGTTCATCGCCATAGCGGGCGATGACCGCCTCGATCGCGGAGTTCAGCAACTCCGCCGACAGCACCAGCAGCAGCGAGCCGACCAGCAGCGCGCGCTCCACCCCGCCCTGCCCGAGCCACAGGCCGAGCGGTGCCAGCACGGCGAACAGGCAGACTTCGAGCCGGAACGAGGACTCGTGCAGCCACGCCGCGCGCAGGCCCTGCATCGACCAGCCCGCGGCCTTCAGGATGCGCGCGGGTCCCCTGGGCATGTGTCCGGTTTCGTCGGCCATTGCGAAGGTATCGCTCAACGCGCTCGGTCGCTGCGCGGCGGGAACTGGAACTGCATGCTGGTTTGGCTGCCGCGTCCGACCGGAAGCTGCCAATTTTGCCACAAGGGCGGTGTCGGGACCCGATCGGCTACCGTTTGGCGCGCCGGGGGCGCCGCAGGCCCGGTCCAGGTCCCGCTTCACCGGGCGCAACGGCCCCGCCTGGCAGCATGCGCGCACACCGCACGGGAGATCCGCATGCACCGGCACGCTGCTATCCTCGGACCGTTCTTCGCACTCGCCATGGGAGCCCTCATGAACCCAGCGTTCGCACAGGCCACACCCCGCCAGATGCAGGCGGGCGATGACGGCTATGCGCTGCTGCTCGAGACGGCCGGAGCACCGCTGCAGGCTCGCCTGGGCCATGCCGTGTCACTGGACGTCGAGCGCCTCGACCGCCTCGGCAACTGGGCCTTCGTGCTCGGCACGCTGCGCGCCGCGGGCGGCGGACGCTTCGATTACCAGGGCACGCCGTTCGCCGCGGCTGCCGCGCAGGGCGGCATGTCCGATGTCTACGTCGCGCTCCTGCGCCGCGAGCCGGATGCCGGCGACGTCGACCAGGCCGCGGCGGCGGCACCCGCCGAGGCCGCCGCGCGCGACCAGGCCGGTGTCGAAGGCGCCGATGACGGCGGTTTCCCGCCCGGTGGCCGCTGGACGGTGCTCGATTTCGCGATCGGCCCGGGTGACGTGGCCTGGCTCGGCTGGCCGCAGGAACACGCCGCGCCGCGCGCCCTGTTCGGCTTCTGAACACGCCTCCGCGGCAACGGAAAAGGCCGGGCAATGCCCGGCCTTTTCCGTTGCACGCCAGGCGCGATCAGCCGCGCGGGCTGATGATCTCGTAGTTGCCGGACGCGCCGCCCCAGCTGATGCGCTGCGAGCCGTCGGCATTGACGTTGTTGGAGCCGATGAAGGTCGGCCTGCCGTTTTCCATGCCGGCGAACAGCACGACATGCGACTGGCCGTTGCGCTGCATCAGCACCACGTCGCCCGGACGCGCGTCCGCAAGCGACACCGTCTGCCAGCCGTCACCCTTCAGGTTGCCGGCCAGCGTGTCGACCGAAGCACTGGCCTGGCTGGCGTCAATCAGGCCCGCCTTCTGCAGGCAGGCGGAAACGAAATTGGCGCAGTTGACGTTGTTCGGCACCCAGCTCTGCATCGGCAGCTCGCTGCTGTGCTTGAGCTCGCCGGCATTGCGGCCGATGAACTGTTCGGCGATTGCGGCGGCGTTGTTGCCACCGACGATGGAAGACCCGCTCACGCCCTGCGTACCGGCCACCCCACCCGAGCCTCCGCTCCCGCCCGCATCACCCATGGCGCCCGGGATGTTCAGCGTATCGCCGGCGTAGATCAGGTCGGCATCCTTGATCTGCGCGTTGTTCGCCATCAGCGCGTCGACGCTGGTGCCGTAGCGCTGCGCGATATGCGACAGGGTATCGCCGCTGACGATGTGGTGGCTGCTGCCGATGGCGGTCATCGAGCTCTCCGTGCCGCGGGCTGCGCGGCTGCGTGGTCTACGCAACGGAGTCTCGGCGCGGGAGCTGGAGGCCACAACCCGGGGCCGGCCCCTATCGGGTTTACCCCAGGTCGCCCACGCCCGCCGAACGGGCCGGTGCCGCGACCTACTCCTCGCGGAAGATCGCCGTGCCGCGCGAGCCGTCCGGCTTCACCCAGCCGCGGTACATGCCGGAGGTGTTGAACGGCATGGCGATGTTGCCGTCGGCATCAAGCGCGATCGCGCCGCCATCGCCTCCCAGGCCGGGCACCACGTTCATCAGCACCTCGTCGGCCGCCGCCTGCAGGCTGTCGCCGCGGTAGGCGACGCGCGCGCAGATGTCATGCGCCACCGCGGCGCGCAGGAAGAACTCGCCCCAGCCGGTGCCGGACACGCCGCAGCGGTCGTCGGCCCAGGTACCGGCGCCGATCACCGGCGAGTCGCCGACGCGCCCCCAGCGCTTGTTGGTCATGCCGCCGGTCGAGGTGGCGGCGGCGATGTGGCCCTGCGCGTCGAGTGCCACTGCGCCAACCGTGCCGAAGTACGTGCCCTTCAGGTCCGCCGGATCGGCGGCGCCGGACTGGCGCGCCGCCGCTTCGCGCGCCTGCGCCTGCTCGAGCTGCTCGCGGCGGTGGTCGGTATCGAACCAGCGGTTGGCGACGCGCTCGAGTTCCGGCCGGGTGTCGGCGAACGCCTCGGCGCCGTCGCCGATCAGCATGACGTGCGGCGAATGCTCCATCACCGCGCGCGCCAGGCGCACCGGGTTGCGGATCGTGGTCACCCCGGCCACCGCGCCCGCGCGGCGGGTGTGGCCCTCCATTACCGAGGCGTCCAGTTCATGGCGCCCTTCGGCGTTGAACACCGCGCCCTTGCCGGCGTTGAAGCGCGGCGACTCCTCCAGCGCGCGCACCGCCGCCTCGGCGGCATCCAGCGCGCTGCCGCCGCGGGCGAGCACGGCGTGTCCGGCATCGAGCGCACGGTCCAGGTCGGCGCGGATCGCCCGTTCCTCGCCGGCATCCAGCGCGTCGCGCTCGATGACCCCCGCACCGCCGTGGATCACCAGGGCGGTCGGACGGTCATTGGCATGGGCAGGGCTGGTCATGGCGAGCGTGGTCGTCAGCAGGAGGGCGATCAGGCGCATGGCGGATCCCCGTGGATGGACCGCAAGGATAGCCGACGCCAGCGCCGGCTACTGCGAGCGCAGGGCCTCGATCGGATCGAGCTGCGATGCCTTGCGCGCGGGGTAGTACCCGAAGAACAGGCCGGTCGCGATCGAGAAGCCCGCGGCCAGCGCAATCACCTGGCCGTTGAGCGCCACCGGGAGGTCGCCGAACCTGGCCACCAGCAGCGCACCGGCGATGCCGATCACGATGCCGAGCGCGCCGCCGATCAGCGACAGCAGCATCGCCTCCGCCAGGAACTGCCGGCGCACGTCGGTGGGCCCGGCGCCGACCGCCATGCGCAGCCCGATCTCGCGGATGCGCTCGGTGACCGACACCAGCATGATGTTCATGATGCCGATGCCGCCGACGATCAGCGAGATGCTGGCCACCGCGCCCAGCAGCAGCGACATCAGCCGCGTCGTGGCGGTGCGCGTGGCGACGATCTCGCTGATGTTGCGCACGCTGAAGTCGTCCTCCTTGCCGGGGCCGATGCGGTGACGCTGGCGCAACAGTGCTTCCACTTCGCCCTGGGCGTAGCCGAGGTCATCGGCGTCGGCCACGGTGAGCGCGACCTGCATCACCGCCCCCGGCGGCAGGCCCATGGCGCCGAGCAGGCGGCGCCGCGCGGTCTGCAACGGCACCATCATCACGTCGTCCTGGTCCTGGCCGAAGCCGCCCTGCCCCTTCGCCGCCAGGGTGCCGGTGACCACGAACGGCACGCGGCCGATGCGGATGGTCTGGCCGACGCCGGAATCCTCGCCGAACAGCTCGCGGCGCACGGTGTCGCCGAGGATCACACCCTTCGCGGCGGCGCTGTAGTCCTGCGCGTCGAACGCCTCGCCCTCGGCGATGGTCCAGCCGTTGATGTCGAAGAAGTCCGGCTGCACGCCCTGCCAGCTGGTCGACCAGTTGTTCTCGGCATACACCACCTGGGTGCTGCCGCGCAGCGCGCCCGCGACGTACTGCACCTCGGGGATCTCGTCGCGGATCGCGTCGACGTCGCCTTCGGTGAGCGTGTAGAAACTGCTGCCGCTCATGCGCGCGCCACCCTGGCCACGGCCCGCACCCGGCGAGATGTCAAGCCGCTGCGAGCCGAGGCCTGCGACCATCTTGTCGATCTCGGCCTGCGTGCCCTGGCCGACCGAGACCATCACGATCACTGCCGCGATGCCGATGATCACGCCCAGCGAGGTCAGCACGCTGCGCATCCAGTTGCCGCGCAGGGCGTGGATGGCGGTGCGCAGGATGTCGCTGAACTTCATGGCGCTGCCCCGGCGTGCTCGGTGTGCAGTTCGCCGTCGCGCATCACGCAGATGCGGTCGGCGTGGGCGGCCACTTCGGCGTCGTGGGTGATCAGGATGACGGTGTGACCGTCGTCGCGCAGGCGCTTGAACAGCGCCAGGATCTCCTCGCCGGTCTTCGAATCGAGCGCGCCGGTGGGTTCGTCGGCGAGCAGGATCGGCGGCCTGTTGATGAGCGCGCGCGCGATCGCCACGCGCTGCTGCTGGCCACCCGACAGCTCGTTGGGCCGGTGCCCGCCGCGCTCGCCCAGGCCCACCGCGGCCAGCGCCTCGCGCGCGCGCTCCTGGCGTTCCGCAGGCGGGATACGGGCATAGCCGAGCGGCATTTCCACGTTCTCCAGCGCCGTCATCCGCGGCAACAGGTGGAAGCCCTGGAACACGAAGCCGATCTTGTCGCGGCGCAGGATCGCAAGCTCCTCGGCATCCAGCGTGGACACGTCCTCGCCGTCGCAGCGGTAGCTGCCCGAGCTGGGCTTGTCGAGGCAGCCGATCAGGTTCATCAGCGTCGACTTGCCCGAGCCCGACGGTCCCATGATCGCGATGAAATCACCGCGTTCGATACGCAGGTCCACGTCGCGAAGCGCGACCACTTCGGCCTCGCTGCCGGGCGAGTACACCTTGCCCAGGCCGCGGGTCTCGATCACCGGCACGCCGCCGGTCATTTCGCGGGGCGCTCGCCGGTCACCAGCAGGTCGCCGGCGTCGAGCGCGCCCGACAGTTCGGTGTCGGTGCCGTCGCTGGCGCCGACCCGCACCAGTACCGGCTGCGGGCTGCCGTCGACCAGCTTGTACACGGTGGCGCGCGTGGCGCCGACCAGCGCCGTCAGCGCCGCATCCCACCTGGCGGCCTGGCTGTCATCGAGGCTGCCGCGGAAGGCGGCGAAATCCTCGCGGAAGCGCTGCAGCATGCGCTGGCGCACCTGCGCGGCCGCACCCGCGCCGCCGCCGCCACCGCCGGACATCGCCACCATCCGCGGACCGCCCCCCGGGCCACCGCCCGCGCCACCGGCACGCGGTGCGGCCTGGCGTGCCGCCTGGCGCGCCTGCACCGCCGCCAATGCGGCGTCGAACGCCGCCTGCTGCGGGGGCGTGAGGTCCAGGCCTCCGGACACGCCGGCAAGGTCCGACGCGACCCCGTTGCGCGCGCCGCCCGGCGGCATCGCCGCCGCCGCCCCTTCGGCGCCGGTGGGTTTGTAGCGCAGTGCGGCGTTGGACACCTTGAGCACGTCGTCGCGGCGGCTGACCTCGATCTCGGCATTCACGGTCAGGCCCGGCAGCAGGGTGCCGTCGCTGTTGTCCACCGTGACCACCACCGGATAGGTGACCACGTTGCTGGTGTTGGTGGCGGCCAGGCGCACCTGGTCCACGACGCCGCGGAACTGGCGATCGGCGAAGGCGTCGGCGGTGAAGCTCACGCTTTGCCCGGCCTTGACCTGGCCGATGTCGGCCTCGTCGACGGCCAGCTCGATCTTCATCTTCGACAGGTCTTCGGCGATCGTGAACAGCTCCGGCGCCTGCAGGCTGGCGGCCACGGTCTGGCCGGCCTCGATGGTCCGCGTCAGCACCACGCCGTCCACCGGCGAACGGATCACCGTGCGATCAAGGTTGATGCGCGTGGTGCGCGTGGCGGCGCTCTGCTGCTGGATCTGCGCCTGCGCCGCGCGCACCTGGGCCTGCGCCTGCTCGCGGGCCGCGCGCGCCAGGTCGATGTCGCTGCGTGCCACCAGTTGGCGGTCGCCGAGTTCGGCCTTGCGGCGATAGTCGAGCTCGGCGTTGCGCAGCGTCGCCTGCGCCTGGCTGAGCGAGGCCTGCGCGCTGGCGATCTGCGCCGAGCCCTGCTCGATCTGCGCCTGGTAGCTGCTGGGATCGATGCGCGCCAACACCTGCCCGCTTTCCACCTTGTCGTTGAAATCGACCAGCACCTCCGTGACCTGGCCGGAGATCTGGCTGCCCACCACCACGGTGGAGATCGCGCTCAGCGTGCCGGTGGCGGAGATCGCCATGCGGATGTCGCCCCGCTGTACTTCGGCAGTGCGGTACGCGCTTTCCTGGCTGGCACCGCGCGAGCCGTTCCACCAGGCGCCAGCCACGGCGAGCGCGGCGATCGCAACGGCGACAAGGAGGTACGGCCGGGCGCGACGCCTGGTGGGCTTGGATCGTGTGCTCATGCGGTCTGCGGCTGCTGGCTGGGGTCGGGAGGCTAACGCATCAGCGCGGCCGGCGTTGACCGCGCACCGCCACGCACGACGCACGGTTCAGTGCTGCACGCGCGCCGCCGCGAATTCAATGGTGACGGTGGTGCCCTGCCCGGCAACGCTGTCGATTCGCAGCGGCCAGCCGGCACGCTCGCTCAACTGGCGCGCGATGGCCAGGCCCATGCCCTTGCCGCCCACGTACTGGTTGGCGCGGAAGAAGGGCTCGAACACCCGCTCAAGGACCTGGTCGTCCATGCCGATGCCGGTGTCGCGGATCTCGATGCGGTTGCGCCGCACCACCACGTCGATGCGCCCGGACTCGGTGAAGAAACAGGCATTGTTGAGCAGGTTGCTGAGCATCACCGCCATCGCGCGCGACGACCCACGCAGGCGCGGTGCCGCTTCCTCGTGCAGGGCCAGCACCACGCCCGGCTTGTCGGCCAGCATCTCGCGCGCATCCTCGACCGCGTTGGCGGCCAGGGCGAGCAGCTCGAACTCTTCCTCGGGGCCCGGAACGTCTTCGCGGGCGAGGATCAGGAAGGCATCCAGCACGCCTTCCATCTCGCGCGCGGCAAGCTGGATGCGGCCCAGCGAACGCTGCATGCGCGGCGGCGTTTCGGGATCGCCGCGCAGCATGTCGGCCGCCACGCGGACCACGGCCAGCGGCGTGCGCAGCTCGTGGCTGGCCTCGCGGGTGAAGTCGCGCTCGCGGCGCATGAAGGCCTGGGTGCGCTCCGTCAGGCCGCGCAGCGCTTCATTGAGCAGCCGCACCTCGCGCCCGACCTCGCCGGGAAGGCGTCCGGGATCGATGGCGTCGAGATCCGGCGCGCGCGGATCCCACCGCGCCACCTCGCCGGCCATCTGCGTGACCGGCAGCACCATCTGCCTGGCAATGCGGTAACTGAGCCAGCTGACCGCGGCGATCGCGATCGACGCCAGCAGCACCGCGATGAACAGCGTCCAGGTGGCCACCCGGTCGACGAGCGCGAACGACATGTTGATGTACAGCCGCCCGCCCCGCTGCTCCTCGACCAGCAGGCGATGCCGCACCCCGGCGATGCGCAGGTTGTGCAGGCCGGGTGCCAGGCGTGCATAACTGGCGGGCACGGCCGCGTCCCCGCCTCCGCTGGAGGGGACGAACCAGGCATGCACGGTCGCGGTCCCGGGGACCGGATGCGCGGGATCCCTGGCGCGCCCGTCCTCGAACGCGCGCGCCTCGGCGCGGATGCGTTCGGCGGTCAGCCAGTCGCGTGCCAGCGATCCCGACGCGTACAGCACGACCGCCACGGCGACCACCGCGAGTACCGCCTGGACGATGAACACGCGCCGCAGCTTGTGGGGCAACCCCTGTGGCATCGACGAAGAAGACCGTCAGGCTGGCGGCTGTTCGATGTCCGCGATGCGATAGCCGGCGCTCTGCACGGTATGCAGCAGCGGCTTGTCGAACGGCTTGTCGATGGTCTTGCGCAGGTTGTAGAGATGGCTGCGCAGGGTGTCGGAGTCGGGCAGGCTGTTGCCCCAGATCTCGCGTTCGATTTCCTGGCGGTTGACCACCCGAGGCGACTCGCGCATGAGGATCGTGAGCAGCTTCAACCCGATCGGGGACAGCTGCAGCTCGCTGCCGCCGCGCGTGGCGCGAAGGCTGGCCGGGTCCAGGACCAGGTCCGCGACCTTCAACACCTCCGACCCCACCTGGCGACGCTCGCGGCGGATCAGGGCGCGAAGACGCGCCTCGAGCTCCTGGATCGCGAACGGCTTGGTGAGGTAGTCGTCGGCGCCGGCACCCAGGCCGGTGAGCTTCTCGTCGAGCGTGTCGCGCGCGGTCAGCATCAGCACCGGCGTGGACTTGCGCGCTTCCTCACGCAGCCGCTTGCAGACTTCGATGCCGTCCAGCCGCGGCAGCATGAGGTCCAGCACGATCACGTCGTAGTTGTTCTCCGCGGCCAGCCGGTACCCGTCGAGGCCATCGGCGGCGTAATCCACCTCGAACCCCTTCCCCTCCAGGTACTCACCGACCATTTCCGAAATATTGCGGTTGTCCTCGACGATCAGGACAAGCCCACCCGGCTCCTGCGATCCGCGCATATGTGCTCCATTCCAAGGCAGTCTTCAGCTTTGTGAAAGGCTGCCGTGCGGCAGGTCTACGCGCCGTGAAGACGGCACCGGACATCGTCGGCGCGGGAGGTCAGAACGGGATGCGGCGGGTCAGGATGTCCTTGAACATGACCCAGTCGCCGGCGAACGAGTACAGCGGATGCCGGAACGTGGCCGGGCGGTTCTTCTCGAAGACGTAATGCCCGACCCAGGCGAACCCGTAGCCGCAGGCCAGCGCCCCCAGCAGCCACAGGCCATTGCCGCGCAGGATGGCGATGAGGACGCAGGCCAGCGCACCGCAACTGCCGGCGAAATGCAGCCGTCGCGAGGTGCGGTTGGCGTGCTCGGACAGGTAGAACGGATAGAACTCGCGGAAGCTGGCGAAACGCGACATCCCGGCCCTCGTTCTCAGGTGTCCTCGCGCGCCTTGGCGAGATCCCAGTAGCGATCCTGCTCTTCCAGCGACAGCCCCTGCAAGCTGGTGCCGTCCGATGCGGCCAGCGCCTCCATGCTGCGGAAGCGGCGCTCGAACTTCTGGTTGGCGCGGCGCAGCGCCGATCCGACATCGACCCTGGCGTGCCGCGCCAGATTGGCCGCGACAAACAGCAGGTCACCGATCTCCGCCTCGAGGCGGTCACGCGCCGCCGCGTCGCCGGGCTCGCGCGCCACCGCGGCGAACTCGACGCGCACCTCCTCCAGCTCCTCCTCGAGCTTGGCGATCACCGGCGCGGGGCCGGGCCAGTCGAACCCGACCCGCGCCGCGCGGTGCTGCAGCTTGGTGGCGCGCTGCCACTCCGGCAGGCCGCGGGCGATGCCGGCAAGCGCGGAGGTGTCGGCGTCGCCCGCGGCCGCGCGTTCGGCGCGCTTGATGGCGTCCCACTCGCGCAGCACGCCCTCGGCGTCGTCCTGGGTGGCGTCGCCGAACACGTGCGGGTGGCGGCGCTCCATCTTTTCCGAGATCGCGTTGGCGACGTCGTCGAAGCCGAACGCGCCCTGCTCCGACGCCATCTGCGCATGGAACACCACCTGCAGCAGCAGGTCGCCCAGCTCCTCGCACAGCGCAGGCAGGTCGCCGCGGTCGATCGCGTCGGCGACTTCGTAGGCCTCTTCGATCGTATACGGCGCGATGCTCGCGAAGTCCTGCTCGAGATCCCAGGGGCAGCCGCCATCGGGGTCGCGCAGCCGCGCCATGATCGCCAACAACCGCTGCATGGGGTCGCGCTGTCCGGACACGTGTTGCTCCCTGGAAAACTTTTCTTGCCGCTGATTTGCGCGGATTGCCCTAAATCCAGTCCCGCCACGGCAGCTGCGGATCGCCCAGGGCGATGAAGTCGCCGTTGAGCAGGGTGTCGCGCTGGTTGTAGCGGAACGGACGGCCCCGCGGATCGAGGACGCAGCCGCCGGCGGCTTCGAGGATCGCCTGGCCTGCGGCGGTATCCCACTCGCTGGTCGGGCCGAAGCGGGGATAGGCGTCCATGCCGCCCTCGGCCAGCAGGCAGAACTTGAGCGACGAGCCGAGGCCGATGGTGTCGTGTTCGCCGATGCGCGCCATCAGCGCGGCGGTGCGGGTGTCGAGGTGCGAGCGGCTGGCGGCGACGCGCAGGGGCGCGGTCGCGGGGCGCCGGGTGCGGATGGCGGATTCGCCATCGGCATCGCAGCGCCAGGCGCCTGCGCCGGGCGTGCCATGCCAGAGCGTGCCGGTCACCGGCGCCTGGATCACGCCGAAGACCGGCACGCCGTCGTCCACCAGCGCGATGTTGACGGTGAACTCGCCGTTGCGCTTGATGAACTCGCGGGTGCCGTCGAGCGGGTCGACCAGCCAGAAGCGGCGCCAGGCGTGGCGCGTGGCGGGTGGCACCTGCGCCGACTCCTCCGACAGCACCGGGATGTCGGGCGTGAGCGCGGCGAGGCCCGCGACGATGCAGCGGTGCGCGGCCATGTCGGCGGCGGTCAGCGGGCTGGCGTCGGCCTTGTGTTCGACCGCGAACTCGCCGGCGTACACCGCCATGATCGCGGCCGCGGCGTCGCGCGCGATCGCCTGCACGGCGGCGCGCACGCCCTCAGCCAGCGGCATGGTGCGCCAGCCAGTCACGGACGATGAACAGCGCGGCGATCGAGCGGCCTTCCGAGAAGTCCTCGCGCAGGATCAGCTCGTGCAGGCGGTCGATGCGCCACGGCACCACTTCGAGCTCTTCCGGCTCGTCGCCGGGCAGGCGTTCGGGATACAGGTCGCGCGCCAGCACCAGATGGGTCTGATGGCTCATGTAGGTGGGCGCAAGGGTCAGCACGCGGAGCACGTCGATCCGGTGCGCGCCGTAGCCGGCCTCTTCCTTGAGCTCGCGGTTCGCGGCCTCGACCGGCGTCTCACCGGCGTCGATGCGGCCCTTGACCAGGCCCAGCTCGTAGCGGTGTACGCCGGCCGCGTACTCGCGCACAAGCAGCACGGTGTCGGCGTCGAGCATCGGCACCACCACCACCGCGCCATGGCCGCGGCCATGCAGGCGTTCGTAGCGGCGGCGCTCGCCGTTGCCGAACTCGATGTCCAGGTGCTCGAGGCGGTAGGGGCCGGCATCGCTCTCGGTGATGCCGTGGATGATCGGCAGCCGGCGGCTCATCGCCACGCCCGCGCGGCCACTCGGGCGATAATGCAGCGATGTCCGACAAGGCGATCCACGATCCCGCCATTCTAGCCGAGCCCGGCAGCTGGCGTTCCCGCGACCTGGCCGTGGTCTGGCACCCGTGCACGCAGATGCGCGAGCAGGCCGGCGAGCTGCCGATGCTCGAGGTCGCGCGCGGCGACGGTGCCTGGCTGGTCGGCCACGACGGCCGGCGCACGCTGGACGCGGTCAGCAGCTGGTGGACCAACATCCATGGCCACGCCGAACCGCGCATCGCCGAAGCGGTGGCGCGCCAGGCGCGCACGCTGGAGCATGTGATCCTGGCCGGTGCCACGCACCCGGGCGCGGTCGAGCTGGCCGAGCGCCTGCTCGCGCTGGCGCCGCGCCAGGCCGGCCGCGCGCCGCTGGCCAAGGTGTTCTATGCCGACAACGGCTCGGCGGGCGTGGAAGTCGCGCTGAAGATGGCGTTCCAGTGGTTCCGCAACCGCGGCGACGAGCCGCGGCGTACGAAGTTCGCCGCGCTGTCCAACGGCTACCACGGCGAGACCATCGGCGCGCTCTCGGTGGGCGACATCCCGCTGTACCGCCGCGTGTACGCGCCGCTGCTGCTGGAGGCGATGTTCACGCCGTCGCCGGATGCCTACCTCGCACGACCGGGCCAGTCCGCGGCAAGCTGCGCCGAAGACGCGGCCGACGCGCTGGCGCGCCTGTTCGATGACCATCCCGGAGAGTTCTGTGCGCTGATCCTGGAGCCGCGCCTGCAGTGCGCCGGCGGCATGCGCATGCACGACCCGGTGTACCTGAAGCGCGCGCGCGAGCTGTGCGACGTGCACGGCGTGTTCCTGATCGCCGACGAGATCGCCACCGGCTTCGGGCGCACCGGCACGATGTTCGCCTGCGAGCAGGCCGGCATCATGCCCGACCTCATGTGCCTGTCGAAGGGCCTGACCGGCGGTTTCCTGCCGCTGGCGGCGGTGCTGGCCACGCAGGCGATCTACGACGGCTTTCTCGACGACACGCGCGAACGCGCGTTCCTGCATTCGCACAGCTACACCGGCAACCCGCTGGCCTGCGCCGCGGCGCTGGCATCGCTCGACATCTTCGCCAGCGACGATGTCATCGCCCGCACCCAGGCCACTGCCGCGAAGATGGCTGCGCTGGCCGCGCCGTTCGCGTCGCTGCCGCACGTCGCCGACGTCCGCCAGGCCGGCATGGTGGTGGCCTTCGAACTGGCGCGCGACGGCAACCGTGCGACACCGTTCGCCGCGTCCGACAAGGTCGGCCTGCGCGCGCACCGCGAGGCCATCGAGCGCGGCGTACTGCTGCGCCCGCTCGGCGACATCCTCTACTGGATGCCTCCCTACTGCATCGACGACGACCAGCTGGCGCTGCTCGCCGAGACCACGGCGGCGGCGATCGCGGCAGGCACATGCGCCTGACGCGCGCCTGGGTCGACGCCCCGCTCGCGCCGGGCCAGCGGCTGGCGCTGCCGGAGGACGCCGCGGCCCACCTGCTCCGCGCGCTGCGGCTTGGCGTGGGTGACGCGTGCGTGCTGTTCAACGGCGACGGCCACGACTATGACGCGCGTGTCGTGGCGGCCGGCAAGCGCGGCGGCGAGGTCGAGGTGCTGGCCGCGCGCGTGGTGGAGGCCGAGTCGCCGCTGCGGATCATGCTGCTGCAGGGCGTGGCGCGCGGCGAAAAGATGGATCTGATCCTGCAGAAGGCGACCGAACTCGGCGTAGCCGGGTTTGTACCTGTCAACAGCGAGCGCAGCGAGGTGCGGCTCGATGCCGCGCGGTCCGCAAAACGCGTGCAGCACTGGCAGGGTGTGGTGGCCTCCGCGTGTGAACAGAGCGGGCGCGCGCGGCTGCCTTCCGTTGCGGCTCCGCTGGGCCTCGCCGAAGCCCTGCTGTCACTGCCTGGCGACAGCCTGCGGCTGACGCTCGACCCCGGCGCGGCAACTGGCATCCACGCACTGTCCTTGCCGCCATCGGCCACGGTGGTGGTCGGTGTTGGCCCGGAAGGCGGCTGGTCGCCGCGCGACCGCGAGCAACTCCTTGCAGCCGGCTTCTCCGGGGTGCGGCTGGGGCCGCGGATCCTGCGTACCGAAACCGCCGGCATCGCCGCGGTCAGCGTGTTGCAGGCGACGTTCGGGGATCTTCGCTAGCCGGACAGCGCGGACGCGAGCGGGCCGCCTTGGGCTCAGGCGGCAAGCGCGTCGCGGATCGCGCCTTCCAGCGCGTCCACGTCAGGCAGCAGTGCCGGCTCGTTGTTGAGCAGCACGCGCATGCGCACGGCGGTCGGCAGTGCCTGGTCGCCTTCGTCATCGGCGGTCTCTTCCACCAGCGCGTCGCGCGCCACCGTCACCAGGCGCGGGAAGCCCTGGGTCAGCAGCGCGACATGCGGAAGCTTGGGGTCGTCGCCGAGGGCCTTGAGCACGACGACCTTGCTGCCAAGCCCACCGACTTCATCGGCGAGGCCGGACAGGCGCGAGAACGACACCAGCGGCAGCTGCCAGCCACGCCAGCGGATGCGGCCCAGCAGCCACTGCGGGGCACCCTCGACCGGCTCGGGCTCGGCGAACGACAGGACCTCGGCGATCGTGGCGTTGGGCAGCAGCAGGCGCGCGCCTGCGACCTGGATCAGGACACCGCGGATCTCGGCATTGGCGTGGGCGTTCATGTCGGTCCTCAACTTGGCCAGCGGTCGCGCAGCTGCTGCGCGAGGTCGGCGGGATCGGCGGCCGCGGCGCCACGCGCAATCAGCGCGTCGGCGGCAGCCGCGTCGTAGCAGGTCCCCGGGGACTGGGCCATCACCAGCGCGCCCTCCATGGCCAGCGCCATGGCACGTTCGGCGCGGACCGGATCACTGCCACTCAGGAACAGCAGTGCGCTGTCGCCGGCAGGCAGCGCCGCCACGGGGTCGCGCGCGTCGTGTTCATCGACTGCCGCGAACACCAGGCGCGCACGGTCGGCGACAACCACCAGTTCCGGCGGCAGGAAGTAGATCGTGGCGGCCTCGGCGGCCTGGCCGTCCTCCGCCAGCGCCACCGGCAGCGGCGTCGCGCGCTCCATCTGCTTCACCAGGCGGTCGTAACGGCCACCATCGAGCTGCAGGCGCACCAGCACGGCACGCGGGAATCCTTCGGGCAGGTTGCCAAGCAGCTGGCGCACCGCATCCGGTCCACCGAGCCCTCCCTCGACCAGCACCGCGCCGCGCAACGTGCCATGGCCGTAGCTGTCGAATTCCGCCAGCGACAACCCGCCGAGGCGGCTTTCCAGGGCATCGAGATCGACCGGCTGCACGGCAGGCCGGCTGGCCAGCGGCGCATCGTCATTGGCCAGCGACAGGCCATCGCCAAGCGCGAGCATGTCGGCCGTGCCGCCCTCGGCGCTGGCGTCGATGCCGTCGGGGCCAGCCATATCGACGCCGTCCGCTGCTGGCGCCTCGGGGTCGACCAGGCTGAACCCGGACCCGTCATCGACGTCCGCCGGCGACGGCACGTCGCCGGACGTGGCTTGCGCCTGCTCGGCCAGCAGCGCGGCAAGCGCCGGGTCGTCGGCAAGCGAGATGTCGTAATCGCCGCCGGCGGCCGACGAGGACCAGTCCATGTCTTCGACGGACAGCAGACCGGACAAGCCAGGGTCCGTCGCCTCGTCGGCGAACACGTCCGCGCGGGGAACGTCGGCGGCAAGTTCATGCGCCGTGTCCGCCATCGCCTCGAGGTCGAGCGTGGCGCCGTCGAACTCGCGTGCCGGCAGCGGTCCCGGATGCGGGTGGAGGGTGTGTTCGTCTTCCGCGCCGGGTGGCAGCACGTCGTGGTGGCGGTTGAGCTTGGCGGCGAGATGGCGCACCCAGCGCGCCGCGTCCCAACCGTCGCGCTGCGCGGCAAGCTCGGCCTCGTCGAACACCACCACGACCGCGGGGTCCATGAGCAGCGCGTCATAGCGTTCCAGCGCGTCCTCGATCGCCGGCTCCAGCGCCACCAGCACCGCCTGCGGCGCGAGCGCCAGGGCCTCGGCCGGATCGGCGGTGACCGGGTCGGCCGCCAGCGCGAGCTCCGCGCCGGCGTCGGCGACCGCGGCTTCCAGGCGCGTGCGCGCCTCGCCGGGACGCGCCAGCAGCAGGACGCGGATCTTGTCGCTCGCGGCGTCAGGCATCTTCGCGTTTCAGCTTCAGCAGGTCGTAGACGTTGCGGACCAGTTCGTTCTCCTGGTACGGCTTGCCGAGGTAGCGATCCACGCCGATCTCGAACGCGCGCTGGCGATGCTTCTCGCTGGTACGCGAGGTGATCATCACGATCGGCACGTTCCGCAGGCGCGGGTCGGCCTTCATGATGGTGGCAAGTTCGTAGCCATCCATCCGCGGCATCTCGATGTCCAGCAGCATCAGGTCCGGGACCCGATCCGCCATCCGCTCGAGCGCGTCCACGCCGTCCTTCGCCGTCGCGACCTCGAAGTTGTGGCGCTCGAGCACGCGGCCGGTGACCTTGCGCATGGTGATCGAGTCGTCGACCACCATCACCAGCGGCACCGGGCGCTGCTCCTGCACCACCACCGGCTCGACATCGCGCGGCATGGTGGCCTGGCGGCGCACCAGCGGCGCCACGTCGAGGATCACCACCACGCCGCCGTCGCCCATGATGGTGGCGCCGAAGATGCCCGGAATCGAGGCGACCTGCGGCCCCACCGGCTTCACCACGATCTCGCGGCTGCCGATGATCTGGTCGACCGCGACCGCCGCGCGCAACTCGCCCGAGCGCACCAGCAGCACCGGCATCTGCATCTGGCCCTCGGCCTTCGCCGCGCCATGGCCGACCAGTCCGCCGAGGTCGTGGACGACGTAGTCCTCGCCACCGTAGGAGTAGCTGGCGCCGGGCTTCTCGAACTCGTCGCGGGCGATGCGCCCGACGCCGCGCACCGACGCGATCGGCACCGCGAAGCTGGTGTCGGCGATCTTGACGAACACCGCCTGGGTCACCGCCAGCGTCTGCGGCAGGCGCAGGATGAAGGTCGTGCCCTCGCCCTTGCGGGTGCGGATGTCCAGCGTGCCGCCGAGCTGGCGCACTTCGCTGGCCACCACGTCCATGCCGACGCCGCGGCCGGCCAGGCGGCTGACCTCATCGACCGTGGAGAAGCCCGGCTCGAAGATCAGCATGTCGAGGTCGGCATCGGCCATCACGGCGTCCGCGCGCAGCAGGCCGCGCTCCTCGCCACGCCGGCGGATCGCGGCGCGGTCCAGGCCGGCGCCGTCGTCGCCGACCTCGAGCACCACTTCCGAACCCTCGCGGCGCACCGCGATGTGCACGGTGCCTTCTTCGGGCTTGCGCGCCTTGCGACGCTGCTTGGGCAGCTCGAGTCCGTGCGCCACCGCGTTGCGCAGCATGTGCTCGAGTGGCGCGGTCATGCGTTCCAGCACGTTGCGGTCGAGCTCGCCATGCGCGCCGTCCAGCTTGAGCTGCACGTGCTTGCCGGTATCGCCGGCGGCCTGGCGGACCACGCGGCGCAGGCGCGGCACCAGTCCGTCGAACGGCACCATGCGCGTGCGCATGAGGCCTTCCTGCAGTTCCGAGCTCACGCGCGACTGCTGCAGCAACAGGGTTTCGTACTGGCGCGTCAGGTCGTCCAGCGTGCCCTGCAGGCTGGTCAGGTCGGCCGCGGACTCGCCGAGCGCGCGCGACAGCTGCTGCAGCGTGGAGAAGCGGTCGAGCTCGAGTGGATCGAAGGTCGCGTCGCCGGTGTCCTGCTCGCGCTGGTAGCGGGCGACGATCTGCGCTTCGGTCTCGATGTCGAGGCGGCGCAGCTGGTCGCGCAGACGCATGTTGGTCTGCTCCATCTCGCCCATCGCACCACGGAACGCGCCCAGCTGCTGTTCCAGGCGGGCGCGGTAAATCGCCACCTCGCCGGCGTAGTTGACCAGGCGGTCGAGCAGGTCGGCGCGGATGCGCACCTGTTCCTGCGGCGCGCGGACGGCGATGTCGTCGTCGTCGCCGGCAAGCGGGCCGGTGCTCATCGGCGCCGACAGCGGCTTCAGTTCAACCTTGGGCGCCGGCACGCGCGCGGCATCGACACCCGCCGCATGCGCCGCCAGGTCGTCGCCGCGGGCACGTGAATCGAACGCGTCGATCAAGGCCTGCGAGGCGCTGATGGCACGGCCTTCGCCCACCCGCAGGACCATGGCATGCAGGCGGTCGAAACCGCGCTCGAGCAGCGGCACGTCACCGCGGCCGAGGTCGAAGCGCTGCTCCGCCACGGCTTCCAGCAGCGATTCCATCGCGTGGCCCAGCTCGCCGATGGCGAACACACCGGCCATGCGCGCGCCACCCTTCAGGGTGTGCAGGTCTCGCTGCATGCCGACCACCGGCTCGCGGTCGCCGGGCGTTTCGCGCAGGCGGGCCAGCAGGCTGTCGGAGTGGTCGAGCAGGTCGCGACTCTCCTCGACAAAGATGTCGATGAGTTCCGGGTCCAGGCCGGTGAAGTCGAACGCCGCATCCGGATCCTGGTCGAGCGCGATCGCCGCCAGCAGGCTGGCCACCGCGGGGTCGATGTCGTGGCGGCCGTCGATCGCAGCCGCGAGTTCCTCGGCCTCGAAGGCTTCGGCGTCGAGGCGCTCGGCTTCAAGGCGTTCGGCCTCGGCACGTTCGGCGTCGATGCGCTCGGCGTCGGCGCGTTGCGCTTCGGCAAGTTCGGCTTCCAGCTGCGCGAGTTCGAGGCGTTCGGCTTCCGCGCGCTCGGCTTCGGCGTGCTCCGCCTGGGCGACTTCTTCGGCGGCCATCGCGGCTTCGCGCTGCTCGAGCTCCAGGCGCTCCACCTCCTGGCGCTCCGCGGCGATGCGCTCGGCTTCGGCACGTTCTTCGGCGGCGATCTCGGCTTCCAGCTGCTCGAGCTCGACGCGTTCGGCTTCCAGGCGCTCCGCTTCGATCCGGCCGGACTCGAGAAGTCCGGCTTCGAGCGCATCGAGTGCGGTGCGCTCGGCCTCGAGGGACGCCGGATCGGCCGCCAGAGCGCCATCCGCGAGCAGGTCGACGCCCGCGACGCCAGCTTCGGCGGACGCGACTTCGAGGCGCTCCGCGTCAATGCGGTCGGCCTCGATGCGCTCGGCTTCACTGCGCTCTGCTTCCAGGCGCTCTGCCTCGACACGCTCCACTTCAAGGCGCTCGGCCTCGAGGCGGTCCGCTTCGACACGCTCGGCTTCAAGGCGTTCGACTTCGAGGCGTTCGGCTTCGAGGCGCTCGGCTTCGGCGCGCTCTCCCGCGGCGATGTCGGCTTCAAGCTGCTCGAGTTCAAGGCGTTCGGCTTCGATACGTTCGGCTTCGACGCGTTCGGCTTCGAGCCGCTCGGCTTCGAGGCGTTCCACTGCAAGGCGCTCGACCTCGAAGCGCTCTGCTTCAAGGCGCTCTGCTTCAAGGCGCTCGGCTTCGAGGCGCTCTGCTTCGAGGCGTTCGGCTTCCAGGCGCTCGGCTTCGAGACGCTCTGCTTCGAGACGTTCGGCTTCGAGCCGCTCGTCTTCGAGCCGCTCGGCTTCGAGACGCTCGGCTTCGAGGCGTTCGGCTTCGAGGCGTTCTGCCTCCAGGCGTTCGGCCTCCAGGCGCTCTGCGTCCGCATCCACATCGTCTTTGACGATCGCGGTGGCATCGTCATGCCTGGCCTGGAAGCTCGCATATGGGCTCAGGTCGAGCGCGACCAGATCCGGCGACTGGCCGATCCAGGCCGGCATTCCGCTGTCGTCCGCGCCGGCGTCGGTCTCGGTGGCCTGCGCATCCTGCGGGGCCAGCCTGATGTCCGGCAGGGCGTCGCGCAGGCCCACCAGGCGCGCGGCCAGGGCCAACGCCACCGGCACCTGCGGCGCGGGCGCGTGCAGGCCAACCAGGGCGGCGCGGGCCACCTCGGTGAGCTCGCCGATCGCGGCCACGCCTTCCACGGAAGCCGGAGTGCCGCCTGCGAGCAGGCGACGGATATAGCCTTCGGCGGGCGCCACGACCTGCGCGACCGACGGCACTTCGGTCATCGCGAAGGCACCGTTCATGGTGTGCAGCGCGCGCAGCAGTTCTTCGCTGGCCGCGGTCGGCGCGTCGGCGGCACGAGCCACCCAGGCATCGACCGTCACCAGGTGTCCGGCCACCTCGGCGTCGAGGATTTCCAGCAGCAGGGCGTCGACCGACGCCGGCATCATTTCGATCCCGGCACGCGGCGCATCGGCCAGCGGGGCGATCGCGTCGCGCCCGGCATCGGCATCGGCATCGGCCAGTCCAGCCTCGGCGGCGACCGTGTCTTCGGCAGGCACATCATCGCCGGCCACTTCCACCGCCACCGCGTGCTCGGGCATGCCTTCGTCGCCGGCGGCGATGCGCTCGGCGGACGCCTGCATGCGGGCCAGGTCGACCTGCACCGGGCCGTCGCCGCGCAACGCGGCCTGCAGCTGCGGGAGGGTGTAGAAGGCCTGGTCGACCATCGCCACCACGGCGGGGCTGGCGACGCGCGTGCCCTCGAGCACGCGATTGAGCATGTGCTCGACCTTCCAGCTGAATTCACCCAGCGTGCGCGCGCCTACCAGGCGCCCGCTGCCCTTGAGGGTGTGGAACACGCGGCGGATGGGGCGCAGGCGCTCCATGTCGTCCGGCTGTGCGCGCCACAGCGGCAGCAGCTGGTCGAGGTTGTCGATTTCCTCGGCGAACTCCTCGAGGAACACCTCGCGGATCTCGTCGTCGATCTCGTCGCCGGTGGCTTCGAAGCCGCCTTCGGCGCGTGCGATCGCGGGCGCTGGCGCCGCTGCGGGCATGGCCGCGGGTGTCTCCACGGGCGCGGGCAAGGTGGCCCGCGCGCCGTCGCCGTCGCGGTCACGGTCGATGAGCGCCGCGACCGTGCGCTCGATGTCCGCTTCGCTGAAGACCGCCTGCGCGTCGTCGCCGGACGCATCGGACGATACGGCGGCGTCGGTCTCGCGTTCAGCCGGCAGCGGCCAGTAGCCCAGCGTTTCCAGGCTCTGGCGGGTGACGTCGAGGATCTCGTCGCGGTTGAACCTGTTCTCGCGCAGCGCCTCGAGGTAGTACTCGAGGCTTGCCAGCGCATCGGCGAACGTGTCCAGCTGGCGGCCATTGGGCACGCGGCGGGAGCCGATCAGTTCGGCCTCGGTGTAACGGCGCACCCCGGTGAGGTACGCGGCCGGCACCGGCAGCTCGAGCATCTGCAGCGCGCCCGAGACTTCCTGCAGCAGGCGCGGCACCTCGGCCAGTTCGGCGTGGTCCCAGCTGGTCTCGATGAAGGCGACGAATGCCTGGCGCGCATCGGCGAAGTTGGCGATGGCCTCGCGGACCAGCACCTCCAGCACCTTGCGCGACTCGGTGGAGAACAGGTCGTCCTCGTCGCCGCCATCCTCGTCGCCCGCGCCGAGGCGCGACACCTGGTCGTCGAGCGTGGCTTCGACATAGAGCAGCGCGCCGGCGACATCGAGCAGCGCGCCCTCGTCGGCGCTGCGGTCGCCACGGACAATCGCCGCCATCGCATCGCGCTGCTGCTGGATCACGCCGCGCGCCACGCCCAGGCCAAGCATGCCGAGGGTATCGGCGACGCCGCCGAGCGCGTCGACCTGCGGCGCCAGGCGCGAAAGCTCGCTTTCGCCGGTGCGCAGGTGCAGGTCGAGCGCATCCTTGACCCGCAGCAGGTCTTCCTTGACGGCGGCGGACACGGTGTCGAGCAGCGCGCGGTTGCGGCCGCTGAGGCTGCCCTGCGCGTGGCTGATCTCGGAAGCCGAGGGCAGCTGTCCGGAGAGTTCGAAGGTGTCGTGCAGCGCGCGCAGCTGCGCATGGTCGCCGCTGCCGTGGGCCACGTGGTAGAGCAGCTGGCGGGTGGGCTCGAGCACGGCCTCGGCACGCGGGATGCCGAAACCGTCGTCCTCGAACATGCGCCGCGACTCGCGCTCGACGCTGGCGAACACCTGGCGCAGGCCGGGGCCGGCCTGCAGCGCGCCATCGGACATGGCCTTGGCCACTGAAGAGGCGACCCACAGCATCCGCCGCGCGGGTTCCTGGCGGGTATGCGCCAGCAGGTCGTCGAGCGACGCGGCCAGCACGCCCGCGTTGTGCGGCGTGCCGGATTCGGGCCACGCGGCCATGGCGTCGCGCAGCCCGGCAAGCAGCGGCTGGGCGCGCGCATTGCGCACCGGTGCCGGCTCGACCGTGGTCGGCGCCGGCGCGATCGAGCCCGGTAGCGGACGCTGCAGGTCGGGCGCGAACAGTACGCTCTCCGACAGCCCTGCCTCGCCGCGCGCCGCGCGCAGCTCGTTGAGCAGCGGCAGCAGCACGATTGGAATGTCCTTGTGCCCGCTCTGCAGGCGCTCCAGGTAATCCGGGAGCAGCACCACGCCACGCATCAGGGTGGCGCAGGCGCCGTCGCGGTCGACGCTGCGCCCTTCCTGCAGCGCCTGGGCGAGGCGCTCCATCTCCTCGGCCACCATCGCCGGCGCATACAGCTCGACCATGCGCAGCGTGCCCTGCACCTGGTGCAGGTAGCTGGCGCAAAAGCGCATGCGGCTGGTGTCGGCGGGGTCGGCGGCGAAGTCCTCGATTTCGATCCGCGCCTGGCGCAGGGTCTCGTCGAGCTCCGGCTTGACCCAGCCGAGCGTGGTGTAGTCGATCGCGTCGCGCAGGGCGGTCATCGGTCTGCGCTTCAGGCCGGCAGCTTGAAGTCGGCGACCGAGCGGCGCAGGTCGGCGGCAAGCTGCGCCAGGTTGCCGATGGACTCGGCGGTCTGGTTCGCGCCCTGCGAGGTCTGCGCGGTGATCGACTGGATCGTGTTCATGGTCGCGGTGATGTTGGTCGCGGCCGCCGACTGCTGCTGCGAGGCGCTGGAGATGCCCTCGATGAGCGACGCGAGGCTGGTCGAGACGCTTTCGATCTCGCCCAGCGCGGTACCGGCGTCCTCGGCCAGGCGCGCACCGGCAACCACCTCGGAGGTCGTCTGCTCCATCGAGCTGACCGCCTCGTTGGTATCGGACTGGATGGTCTGGACCAGCGATTCGATGCGCTTGGTGGCGTTGGACGAGCGCTCGGCGAGCCGCTGCACTTCGTCGGCCACGACCGCGAATCCGCGGCCCGCCTCGCCGGCCGACGCCGCCTGGATGGCCGCGTTGAGCGCCAGGATGTTGGTCTGCTCGGAGATGTCGTTGATCAGTTCGACGATCGAGCCGATCTCCTGCGAGCTTTCGCCCAGCCGCTTGATGCGCTTGGAGGTTTCCTGGATCTGGTCGCGGATCGAGTCCATGCCGGCGATCGTCTCGCGCACCACGCCCGCGCCCTTGGTCGCGATCTGCACCGAGCGCTGCGCCACGTCGGCCGACTCGGCGGAGTTGCGCGACACCTGGTTGATGCTCTGCGCCATCTCGTTGATGCGGTCGGACGCGGAGTTGATCTCCTGCGCCTGGTGCTCGGCGGCCTCGGCCAGGTGCATGGCGGTGGCCTGTGTCTCCTGGGCGCTGGACGCCACCTGCACCGAGGTGTCGTTGATGGTCTGCACCAGGCTGCGCAGCTGTTCGACCGCGAAGTTGATGGAGTCGGCGATCGCGCCGGTCATGTCCTCGGTGACCGTGGCCTTGACCGTCAGGTCGCCTTCTGCGAGCGAGCCCATTTCGTCCAGCAGGCGCATGATCGCCTCCTGGTTGCGGTTGTTGAGCTCCATCGTGGTCTCGAAGCGCTCGCGCTGCGCGCGGCCGAGTGCCCACAGCAGGCCGGCCAGCGCGAACAGCGCCAGGCCACCGGCGATGATCGAGATCCAGATGTTGCCGAGCAGGCTGGTGTCGCGCAGCGAGCCGAACGCGGTCAGCGCCTGGAACAGCGACTCGCTGTTGCCGAGCAGCTTGTCCGACCCGGTGGTCAGCGCGGCGGCGGCGTTCTGCGCGGCGAACAGGTTCTCGGAGCTGGCGAGGATCGCGTCGAGGTCCTTCTTCATCTCCGTCCACTGCGTGGTCGCCTGCGCCAGCGCGGCCAGCGCGGCGGCATTGCCCAGCGGCTGCACGTTCATGGCGTCGTCGCCCGAACGCAGGCCGGTGAGCACCTGCTCGAACACGCCCGCGTCGCGGGCCAGCGCGTCACCCGCGTTGGAGGCGCCGGCGCCACCGGCGCGGATTTCGGTGACGCGGCGCGCCATCGTGGAGGCGAGCACCACTTCACGCAGGGCGATGTAGATCTGCGACGACGGCGAGCCGCTGGCCGACATCGCGCGCACCACTTCATCGAGCTGCGCCTGCAGCTGCGGCACCGCCTGGCTGAAGCGTTCGGCGTTGCCGGCGAAGGCGACCACCGCGGCCTCGCTGGCCAGCACCTGGTCGGCGTTCATCGCCAGGGGCGCCCAGGTTTCGCCGACCGCGCGGATCGGACCGCTGACGCCGGTGGTGCTGCCGAAGTTGCTGTCGAGGCGCGAGATGTCGCCGTCGATCGCGGCCTTGGTGGCGCGGAACGCCACGAACGACGCGGCATTGCCTTCGACCGCCTCCCGGCCCTGGTTGGCCAGGCGCTGCGAGTTCACCTGCAGGCTCGACGCCGCGGTGCTGGCGCCACCAAGCCGCGCCGCCTTGGTCATCGCGTAGATGGTGTTGCCGGCGAATACCAGCAGCGACACGACCAGCAACCAGATCCAGACGTTGGTGCCGATGTTGCGACCCTTGCCGGCTACGCTGTCGATGACATTGCTCATGGTGTTACCTCTGGCCTTGCTGGGGCGGCGGTCATGCCGCGGCGTGTCGGAATTCGGGGGTGCGGGACAGCCTGTCGAGGCTGAATACCGCCCATGGATGACCGCCCACTTCGTAGGCGCGGTCGATGAAGTTCGCATAGCGGCCATCGGCAAGGCCGGTGGCATCGGTTTCCTGCTCGACCAGGAAGCTGCGCTGGCCGTACAACTCGTCGATCGTCACGGCCACGTCGCCGCCGGGCTGGCGCACCAGCAGCACGCGCTGGCTTTCGTGCAGCACGGTGCGCTCGCCTTCCAGGAACATGCGCAGGTCGACCACCGGCAGCAGGTTGCCGCGGATGTTGGCGACGCCGAGCATCCATGGTTGCGAGCCGGGCACCGGCGTCAGCTGCGGCATGGGCAGGATCTCGACCACCTCGTCGAAGCCGGAGGCCAGCGAGCGGCGGCCGACGCGGTAGCCGACACCGCGCCACAGGCCGGGCGCGTCGAGCTGTTCCGGCAGGCCGGCAATGTGCGCCAGGCTGCGCTGCTCGTAGACGGCGAGGATCTCGAACGGATCCATCGCCACCGGGCGGGCGGGGCGCTTGGCCACTTCAGGCACCCAGCAGGCTGTTGATCTGCTCGACCAGGTCGCGTTCGACCGGCGGCTTGACGATGTAGCCCTTGGCGCCCTGACGCATACCCCAGGCCTTGTCGGTTTCCATGCCCTTGGTGCTGACGATCAGCACCGGGATGGCGCTGGTCGCCGCGTCGCGCGACAGCGCACGCGTGGCCTGGAAACCGTTCATGCCCGGCAGCACCAGGTCCATCAGGACCAGTGCCGGCAGCTCGCGCTTGCACATTTCGATGCCGTCTTCGGCGTTGGCGGAAGCCAGCACCTCGTGGCCGTTGCGTTCAAGCAACTGGGTGAGCACCGCCGTATCGGTCGGCGAATCCTCGATCAACAGGATCTTTGCCATGGTGTACCTGTCCCCCCGGTCAGGCGTTGACGTGCTTGCGGATGGCGTCGAGGAGTTCCTCGCGCGTGAATGGCTTGGTGACGTACTGCTCGGAGCCCACGATGCGGCCGCGGGCCTTGTCGAACAGGCCGTCCTTGGAGGACAGCATGATCACCGGCGTGTGCTTGAAAAGCTGGTTGTTCTTGATCAGGGCGCAGGTCTGGTAGCCGTCCAGGCGCGGCATCATGATGTCGACGAAGATGATCTGCGGCCGCTGGTCGGCGATCTTGGCCAGCGCCTCGAACCCGTCGGTCGCGGTCACAACGTCGGCGCCTTCGCGACGCAGCAGGGTTTCTGCCGTGCGGCGAATGGTCTTCGAATCGTCGATCACCATCACGCGCAGGCCATCAAGGCTGCCGGCGCGATTCTCGTCCTGCGTCATCATGTCTCCCCGGTGCGCGTCGCTCGTAAACGCCGGCGTCGCTGCAAGCAGTCTTATATCCCAGTCGGGCGCCACACTGTCAAGCAAGAATATGGCGTTGTGCGTGCACGATCGGCAATCGCGGCAATCGCGCCGCATGCAGCTGCTAACATTTGTCAGTTACTGCCGTGGAAGGCCCACATGTCACTCGAAGTCATCGTCGTGATGGACCCGATCGAATCGATCACCATCGCCAAGGATTCGACGTTCGCCATGCTGCTCGAGGCGCAACGGCGCGGTCATCGCCTGCATTACGTGCTCCCGGGTGGACTGTCGATGGACGGCGGCGTCGCCCAGGCCCTCGTCGCACCGCTGCAGGTGTCCGACGATGCCGCGGGCTGGTTCAAACTGGGAACTGCGTCACAGCGTGCGTTCCGGGTGCGCGACGTCGTGCTGATGCGCCGCGACCCACCTGTCGACGCCGACTACCTGCACGACACGCTGATCCTCGACGCCGCGCGCATGGCCGGCGCCAACGTGGTCAACGATCCGCGCGGCCTGCGCGACCTGAACGAGAAGCTTGCCGCCCTGCTGTTCCCGGAGTGCTGCCCGCCGACCCTGGTCAGCCGCAATGCCGCCGCGCTGAAGGCGTTCGTCGCCCTTCATGGCGAGGCGGTGCTGAAGCCGCTGGACGGCATGGGTGGCCGCTCGATCTTCCGCGCGAGCAAGGGAGATTCGAACCTCAACGTGATCCTGGAGACGCTCACCGACAGTGGCCGGCACCTGGCCATGGCGCAGCGCTACCTGCCGGAGATCACCGAAGGCGACAAGCGCATCCTGCTGGTCGACGGCGTGCCGGTGGACTACTGCCTGGCGCGCATCCCGCAGGGCGACGAGTTCCGCGGCAACCTGGCCGCCGGCGGCCGCGGCGAAGGTCGCCCGCTCAGCGAGCGTGACCGCTGGATCGCGGCGCAGGTAGGCCCGGAGATGGTCAAGCGCGGCATGCGCTTCGTCGGCCTCGACGTGATCGGCGATTACCTCACCGAGGTCAACGTCACCAGCCCGACCTGCATCCGCGAGCTTGACGCCCAGTTCGGGCTCAACATCGCGGGACTGCTGTTCGACGCCATCGAGCAGTGAGGCGCGGCGGCTGACGTGGCGGCACTGCCTGCCCAGTCCGTGATCGGCGAGCGCGACCGGCTCGGCGCCACCCTGGTGCTGTCGCTGCTGGTGCACGGCATGCTGGTGCTGGGCGTCGGCTTCGCGCTCGACGATGCGGCGCCGGTGCTGCCCACGCTGGACGTCATCCTCACCGAGACCACCAGCCCGCTGACGCAGTCGCAGGCCGACTTCCTGGCGCAGGCCAGCAACCAGGGCGGTGGCGAGGACGAGCTCAGCAAGCGCCCCCGCGATGCCCAGGTCGGCCAGCTGCCGCAGGACGAGTCCGGCGTGGCGCAGCAGGCGATGCGCGCGCAGTCACCCGACGCCAGCGTGCCGCCGGAAACACGCGTGGTCGCCAGCCGCAACGGCGAATCGCGCGTCATCGCGCCGGAGGACACAACGCTCGCCGACGACACGCCGCTGCCGCGCGGCGAGGAACGCATCGAACGCGACCTGGCGATGGCGCGCCTGGCCGCCGAGATCCACCTGCAGTCCGAGCGTTACGCCAAGCGGCCCAAGCGCAAGTTCGTGTCCGCCAGCACCCAGGAATGGGCCTACGCGACGTACCTGCGCAGTTGGGTGGATCGCGTCGAGCGGGTCGGCAACCTCAACTATCCGGACGAAGCGCGCCGCCGGCAGCTGTCCGGAACGCTGGTGATCAGCGTGGCGATCCGCCGCGACGGCTCGGTGGAGCGCGCCGAGGTGATCCAGTCCAGTGGCGTGCGCCTGCTCGACGATGCCGCGCTGCGCATCGCCCGGCTCGCCGAACCTTACCCGCCGCTGCCGCGAACGGAAGAGGAGATCGACGTCCTCCACGTCACGCGCACCTGGAACTTCCTGCCGGGCGGCGAGCTGGTCGACGATTGATGCCGTGGCACCCCTGCCTCAGTCGCGCTGGCGCGATGCGGCCTGCTCGGCCAGGGTGAGCGCCACGTTGTTGCGCAGGTAGGCGGGTTCCAGCAGGTCGGGGGCGACCGCTTCGCCGCGCGCGAACGCCGCCGCGGCCATCCGGGCCAGGTCGCCGGCGCGTGGCAAGGCCGCGTCGTCGACCACGCCCAGGCGTGCGCCCAGGCGCGTGCGCAATGCGCCGTCGAGTGCCGCGAAGCCGGTGCCGACGCCGATCCAGCCGCCCTCCGTGGCATCGCCCGGCAGCGTGGCCGCATCCGGTGCCACGACCGCCTCGGGCACCAGCGCCCGCCAGCCGTCGCCAGCGCGCGCGAATCCGCCCAGGTAGACCTCGCCCATGCGCGCGTCGATCGCGGCGAGCACACGCGCATCCGCCAGGCCTGCTTCGGGAACGCGCGCGCCCTGCGCCAGCACCGCCAGCGTGGACACCGCCAGCGCCGGCAGGTCCAGCGCAAGCGCGATGCCCTGCGCCAGCGAAATCCCCAGGCGCACCCCGGTGAACGCACCCGGCCCGCGGCTGACGGCAATGCCGTCCAGGCTGGCGCGGGCGATGCCGGCCTCGGCCAGCAACGCATCCGCCCACGGCAGCACCAGCTCGGCGTGGCGGCGCGGCGCGATCTGGAAGCGCTCGCGCACCTCGCCATCCAGCCAGAGCGCGACCGAACAGGCTTCGGTGGAGGTTTCGAGGGCGAGCAGGCGCATGGAGGGTGGACCGGGCGGAGGGGCGCGACAGCGTAACCCGCGCCGGCGCGCCGGCCTCAGGCCCGGGCGAAGAACGCGGCGACGTCGGCGATGTCGCGGGTGCGCGGAAATGGCGGCAGCGAAGCGAGGAAGCGCTTGCCGTAGCCCTTGCCGAGCAGGCGCGGATCGCACAGCACCAGCACGCCGCGGTCGGTCTCGCTGCGGATCAGTCGCCCCACGCCCTGCTTGAGCGCGATCACCGCCTGCGGCACCTGCTCGTCGCGGAACGGGTTGCCGCCGGCGCGGCGGATGGCGTCCAGCCGCGCCTCGAACACCGGATCGTCGGGCGCGGCGAACGGCAGCTTGTCGATCACCACCACGCTCAGCGCGCCGCCGGCCACGTCCACCCCTTCGCGGAAGCTGGCCGCGCCCAGCAGCACGCCGTTGCCGGACTCGCGGAAACGCTGCAGCAGGACGTGCCGCGGCGCCTCGCCCTGCACGAACAGCGGCCACGGCCCGTCGCGCAGGCCCTCGGCGGTCTCGCGCAGCGCGCGGTGCGAAGCGAACAGCAGGAACGCGCGGCCGCCCGACGCCTCGAGCACCGGCCGCACCGCGGCAGTGATCGCCGCGCTGTAATCGCGCGACGACGGCTCGGGCAGCGACGGCGGCAGGTAGGCCAGCGCCTGGGTGGCCCAGTCGAACGGGCTTGGCGCCAGCAGCGTGCGCGGCTCGACCAGGCCAAGCCGCGTCGCGATGTGGTCGAAGCTGCCGTCCACCGCCAGCGTGGCCGAGGTGAACACCCAGGCCGCGCCCGAACGTTCGCGGTGCGCACGCAACGGCCCGGACACGTCCAGCGGCGTGCGCTGCAGGCGGAAGCCGCGCGGCGACAGCTCGTACCAGCGGATGTCGTCGTCGGCCTCGGCCATGCCGTCTTCAAGGCCGCGCGGCACGCACCAGCGCGCGAGGCGCGCCTGCTGGTCGAGCGCACGCATGTGGCAGGCCTCCAGGCCTGGCGCGGCCTCGCGCAGCGGCGCCAGCGCCCCGGCCAGCGCGCCCAGCGATGCCGACAGCGCGTCCAGCGCGTCCGCCACGTTGGCGTGCAGCAGCGCCTGCGCCTGGGTGCCGCGCACCGGCACCACCTCCATCTCCGCGCGCAGGCCGCGCGTGGCCTGCTCCAGTGCGCGTGACGGCTCCTGCAGCACCGCCAGCGCGCCGTCGACGTCGCGGCATTCGGCGACCGCATCGCGCGCCAGTTCGACCAGCGGGCGCGCCGACAGGCCCTCGCCAAAGAACTGCGCGGCGAGCTCCGGCAGCTGGTGCGCTTCGTCGACCACGAAGGCCTCGGCGCCGGGCAGAATCTCGCCGAAGCCCTCCTGCTTCAGTGCCAGGTCGGCCAGCAGCAGGTGGTGGTTGACCACCACGATGTCGGCGTCCTGCGCACGCTGCCTTGCCTGCACGACGAAGCACTCGCTCCAGAACGGGCATTCGTTGCCCAGGCAGTTGTCGGCGGTGGACGTGACCATCGGCAGCAGCGGCGAGTCCTCGGCCAGCGACTCCATTTCCGCCACGTCGCCCATGCGCGTGCGCCCGCCCCAGGCGACGATGCGCTCGAACTGCGACACCTGCGCCGCGCTGGTGAAGCGCGCCTCGCCCCGCGCGCGCTCCACGCGATGGCGGCACAGGTAATTGGCGCGCCCTTTCAGCAGCGCGGTGCGCAGGCCGATGCCGAGCGCGTCGCGCACCCGCGGCAGGTCGCGGTGGTACAGCTGGTCCTGCAGCGCGCGCGTGCCGGTGGAGATGATGGTCTTGCGCCGCGACAGGATGGCCGGCACCAGGTAGGCGAAGGTCTTGCCGGTGCCGGTGCCGGCCTCGGCCAGCAGCACGTCGCGGCTGCCGAACGCCGCGGCGACGGCGGCGGCCAGGTCCTGCTGCGCCGGGCGTGGGCGGAATCCGGTCAGGCGGTCGGCCAGCAGGCCACCCTCGACGAGGGTGGCGCGGCTGCGTGCCGCCAGCTCGCCTTCGACCTGCGGCGCGGCGACATCGGGTTCGATATGGCTCATCTGGGCGTCATGATCGCCGCAAAGCGCGGCCGCGGGCGTCATCCGTCGACCGTCGGCGACGTCGGCGAACTGCGCACCCGCTGCGATCGCCTGCTCAGTAGCGCGCTGGCGGGCCGACCCGGCAGGCGTCGACGGCAGCCCTGGCCGCCGCGGCACCGGCGGCATCGCCCTCGAGCAGGCGCACCTGCTCGAGCGTGGTCCAGTGGCGCCGGCACAGCGGCCCGACCTGCGAGCCGAGCGCGAACGCGCGCTCCGCGAGGCTCGCAGCCGCGGCGCGGTCGCCCAGCAGCAGCGCGACTTCGGCGCGCTCCTGCAGCAGCGCGGGATCGCCGGGCACGATCTCGATCGCATGGTCCAGCGCCTTGGCGGCGTCGGCCACGTGGCCCTGCGCCTCGAGGCGATGCGCCTGGTCGCGAAGGTCCTCGACCTCGTTGTCGCGCAGTGGTTGCACCGACAGTTCGCCTTCGCCATCGCCGGCCGAAGCGCGGATGGTCGCGACCATCTGCACCGGCGTGGCGGAGGTGAGTGCGGTGGTCGGTGCCGCCGGCGGCGCCGACGCGCAGGCCGCCAGCGCGACAAGCAGCGCGCACGGCAGGGCGATGCGCAGGGAGGTTTCGCGGAACGTGCGGGATGTCATGGTCACGGCTGCGGTTCGGAAGGAGGTGGAGGGGGTGGCGGTTCCGTCGGCTCCGCTGCAGCGTCGCGGTCGCGGCCGAAGCCCAGCCACTCGCGCCAGCCGCCGCCAGGTTCGGCGCCAGCGCCGGCGACGGCACCTGGGTCATCGACGTAGGCCGGTGGCGCGCAGGGCTGCCATGGCGGCGCGAAGCCTTCGGCAAACGCGAAGCGGCGCGCCGCCGGACAGCTGGCATCGGTGCTGGTACCGCCCACCACCCACTGCCAGTCGAGTCCCTTGTCGCCGACCTTCAGCGCCGCGCTCGGCATCGCCTTGAACAGGCCCGACCAGATCCGCATGGCGCCGGTGGCGCCATACAGGCCGGTCTGCTCGTTCTTGTCGTTGCCCACCCACACCACCGCGAGGTGGTCGCCGGTGTAGCCGGCAAACCAGCTGTCGCGGCCGTCATTGCTGGTGCCGGTCTTGCCGGCGGCGTTGAGCTTGCCCAGGCCATCGTTGACCAGCTGGCGGCCGGTGCCGGACGACACCGCGTGCTGCAGGGCCAGCGTCACCAGCCGTGCCGCGGTGCGGTCGCCGTCGTCCGGCTGTGGCGGCGCCTTGTCGTAGCGCTTGAGCACGCGGCCGTCTTCGCCGAGCACGCCGCGCACCGTGTACAGCGGCTGGATCTCGCCGTCGGACGCCAGGAACTGGTAGAGCTGCGCCATGGCATACGGGCTCTGGTCGACCGAGCCGAGGATCAGCGCCGGATTGGCCGCCGCCTCGATGCCGGCCAGCTGCTTGATCAGGTTGGCCAGGCGCTCGGGGCGCACCGCCATGCCCACGCGCACCGTCGCCTGGTTGTAGGAGCGCGCCAGCGCGTCCACCAGGCGCACGCTGCCATGGCTCTTGCCGTCGGAATTGCCGGGATTCCAGCGCTTGCCCGTGTCGAGGGTGACCGTCACCGGCGAATCGTCCACCCAGGTCGCCAGCGACCAGCGGTCAGGCAGGGCAAGCGCCAGCAGGTACACGAACGGCTTCAGCAGCGAGCCGACCGGCCGCTGCGCCTCGACCGCGCGGTTGAAGCCGGGCGTGGACACGTCGCGACTGCCGACCACCGCGACCACTTCGCCGTTGTGCACGTCGGTGACCACCAGGCCGGTTTCCAGCGCCGGGCGGCGCGCATTGTCGAGCGCCTTCATGGTGCGTTTCACCGCCGCTTCGGCGTAGGCCTGCGCCGAGGGCGACATGCTCGTCATCACGGCAAGCCCGGCGCCCTGCAGTTCCCCGGCCGAGTAGTCGGCGGCGAGGTGGCGGCGCACCAGGTCCACGTAGGCCGGGAAGCGGTTGGCGGCGGCGCTGCCCGGGCGCTCGCTCACGCCCAGCGGCGCGGCCACCGCGCGGTCGTGTTCGGCCTGCTCGATCAGCCCGGTCTCGAGCATCTTGCCGAGCACGAAATCGCGGCGCGCGCGCGCGCGCTCGGGGTGGCGGCGCGGATCGTAGTCCGAGGGCCCGCGGATGATGCCGACCAGCAGCGCGACCTGCTCGGTGGAGAGATCGTCGAGGTGGCGGCCGAACCAGTGTTCGGAGCCGGCGGCCACGCCGCGGATCGCCTGCGCGCCGCGCTGGCCCAGGTACACCTGGTTGAGGTAGGCCTCAAGGATCACGCCCTTGTCGTAGCGCGCCTCGATCAGCAGCGCGTACAGGATCTCGTTGAACTTGCGGCTCCAGGTCTGCTCGCGGCCGATGCCGAGCAGGCCGCTGCGCGCGAGCTGCTGGGTCAGCGTGCTGGCGCCCTGTTTCGTGTCGCCGGCCTTCAGGTTGACGAACGCCGCGCGCAGCATGCCGCCCAGGTCGATGCCGAAGTGGCTGGCGAAGTCGCGGTCCTCGACCGCCTGCAGGGCATCGGTGAGCTGCTGCGGCACGTCCTGCACGCGCACCAGCCGGCGCTCCTCCTGCTGCTTGCCATACAGCGTGGCGATGCGCGCCGGGTCCAGGCGCGCGGACCTGGCGTCGCGCCCGGCCGCCAGGTCGCGGACCTTCGCGACCCGCCCCGAGGCCAGCTGCACTTCAACGCGACCCGGCGCCACTGCACCGCCGACGTCCTGGAAGCCGCGGCTGGCGATGGTGAACCGGCCGCCCTCGCCCGCCGCCCAGGTGCCGGCCTTGCGGCCGTCGCCTTCGCGATAACCGGCAGCCGCCAGCTCGGTCTTGAGCGTGCCGGCATCCATCGCCAGTCCCGGCGCCAGCGCCAGCGGACGCGCGTAGACGCGCGTCGGGATCTGCCACTGCAACTGCCCGAAGCTTTTTCCGACCTGGTGGTTGAGGTACAGCGTGTACGGGATGAGGAAGCCGAGGCCGAGGCCGGCCGCGGCCAGCGTCCAGGTCAGCAGCCGGCGGCGCCAGTCGAGGCGCGGGCTGTGGTCGTCGTGGTCGTCTTCGTCGTAATCGATGCGTGCCATGTGGGCTCGACGGCCCGGGGGCCAGGTGGCGCCGGGTCGGCGCGTTGCGGGAATGCGAGAATGGAAAAAAGCGTGCCGAGTCTAGCCCAGCGCCAACGCGTCCCCGGTCACGCCGCCACCCCCCAGTCAGCCGGAGTTGTCGCTGGATGCCGTTCTCGATCGCCGACGCGCGCTTTCTCCTCGCCCGCGCCACCGGCCTGCTGCACCGGGGCCTGCTGAGCCTGCGCACCCGCGGCATGGCCTCCAGCTGGGAGCGCGTGCGTGCGCAGCTGCGGCCCAGCTCCCCGGCCCTGCGCGCCGCGCTGTACCTGCCGCCACGCACCGCGTTCGCGCCGTTCACGCTGCCGACCAGCGCCGCGTCGCGGGCGAGCGTGGTGATCCCGGTGTATGGCGAGCTCGCGCATACGCTGGCCTGCCTGCGCGCGCTGGCGGCGCATCCGCCGGCGGCGGCGTTCGAAGTGATCGTGGTCGACGACGGCTCGGCCGACGAAACCGCCGAAACCCTGCCGCAGGTGGCCGGCCTGCGCTACCACCGGCGCGCGGCCAACGGCGGTTTCATCGCCGCCTGCAATGACGGCGCGGCCCTCGCCCGCGGCGCGGTGCTGGTGTTCCTCAACAACGACACCGTGCCGCAGCCGGGCTGGCTGGACGCGCTGCTGGCGACCTTCGACGCCGTGCCCGACGCCGGACTGGTCGGCGCGCAGCTGCTGTATCCAGATGGCCGCCTGCAGGAGGCCGGCGGCGTGGTATTCAACGACGGCAATGCCTGGAACTACGGCCGGCTCGGGGATCCGTCGCATCCACGCTACGCCTACCTGCGCGATGCCGACTATGTCAGCGGCGCGGCGATCGCGATCCCGCGCGCGCTGTTCGCCGAGCTCGGCGGCTTCGACACCCGCTACGCGCCGGCCTACTACGAAGACACCGACCTCGCCTTCGCGGTGCGCTCGGCCGGCCGGCGCGTGCTGTACCAGCCCGCGGCCAAGGTGGTGCACGACGAGGGCGCCACATCCGGCACCGACACCGGCGCCGGGCCAAAGGCCTACCAGGTGCGCAATCGCGAGGTCTTCCGGGCGCATCACGCCGGGGCGCTCGCACGCCACCGCGCGCCGCACGAACCCACGCCCGCCACCCTGCACGCCGGCCAGCGCCAGGTGCTGGTGATCGACGCACTCACCCCGCAGCCCGACCGCGACTCCGGCTCGTTGCGGCTGGTCAACCTGATGCGCCTGCTGCGCGAGGAAGGCGCGCATGTCGTGTTCCTGCCCGCCAACCGCAGCTACGACGGCCAATACACCGACACCCTGCGCCAGCTGGGCGTGGAAAGCTGGTGCGCGCCGCACGCCGCGCGCGCGCCAGCGTGGCTGGCCGAGCACGGGCCGCGCTTCGACGTGGTCGTGGCCTGCCGCCATTACGTGGCCAGCGAGTTCATCCCGCTGCTGCGCCAACATGCGCCGCAGGCGCGGCTGGTGTTCGACAGCATCGACCTGCACTACCTGCGCGAGCAGCGCGCCGCGGAGGTCACAGGCGACGCCGCGATCGCCAGCACCGCGTTGCGCACGCGCGGGCGCGAACTGGGCGTCATCGCCGCATGCGACATCACCCTGGTGGTCAGCGAGGCCGAGCGCGTGGTGCTGCAGCGCGATGCGCCCGACGCGACGGTCGAGGTGCTGTCCAACCTGCACAGCGTGGCCGGGCCCGGCAGGCCGTTCGCCGAGCGCCGCGACCTGGTGTTCGTCGGTGGCTTCCGCCATCCGCCCAACGTCGATGCCGTTCGCTGGTTCGCCGCCGAGGTCTTCCCGCTTGTCCGCCGGCAGCTGCCCGAGATCGCGTTCCACGTCATTGGCGGCGATGTCACCCCCGAGGTCGCCGCGCTCGCCGCGCTACCCGGCGTGGTGGTGCACGGCCACGTGCCCGACATCGCGCCGTACATGGACGGTGGCCTTCTCGCCGTCGCGCCGCTGCGCTTCGGCGCCGGGGTCAAGGGCAAGATCAACCTGAGCATGGCGCACGGCCAGCCGGTGGTCGCGACGTCGTGCGCGGTCGAAGGCATGCATCTGGTCGACGGCCACGACGTGCTGGTGGCCGACGACGCCGCGGCGTTCGCTTCGGCGGTGGTGCGCGCCTGCGGCGATGCCACGCTCTGGCAGGCGCTGGCGACGCACGGGCTGGAGAACGTGGCCCGGCATTTCTCCGCCAACGCCGCGCGCGCGGTGGTGCACCGCGTGTTCATGGCCTGAGCCGGCTCAGTCCGCGGCAGCGCCCGCCGCGCGCAGGCGCTGCCTGAAATCGTCGAGCCCGGGCACGCCGGGATCGATGGCACGCGCCAGCGCCAGCGCGCGCTGCGCGCGCTCGATCTCACCTGCCCCCAGGCGCTCGTTGCCGACCGCCAGCCAGCGCTGCGCCAGCCGCGTGCGGGCCGCGGCGAGTTCGCCCGGGTCCTCGCCCAGCGCCGCGCGCGCGTCCAGGCAGGCGCGCGCCTGGCCCAGGCTGTTGGCGCGCAGTTCGCGCTCGTAGCAGTCACGCGCGTCCGGCAGCAGGCGTGCGCTGGCGGCACGCACCGCGCGCGACTGCGGCGCCAGCGCGCGGGCGCGCGCGATGCTGTCGAAGGCGCTCTCGCCCGGCGGCGACAGCAGGTTGCCGCGCGCACGCGCGGCCTCGGCCGCATCCAGCAGCTGGCGCACGCGGCGGTCGCGTTCGGCGGCGGGCAGCGGCGTCGCAAGCCGGGCGCTGCTGCGGCGCGCGCGCGTCATCCGGGCTTCGGCCGCGAGAACCCCCACGGCATCGGGTGCAATCTCCTGCGCGCGCGCCAGCGCGACCTGGGCGCGCGCGAAGTCGAAGTCGGCCGCCAGGCGCGATGCCCGCGCGGCGTAGGCACTGGCCACTGCCTGCACGCCGTCCTGCGCCGCGGCATCCGCCGCATCCAGCGCCAGCAGCGCGTTGTAGCCGTCCAGCGCGCGTTCGAGCTGGCCCCGCGCCAGGGCGGCATGCGCGCGGCGGCGCACCGCGTCGGTTTCTTCGGTCATGCGCGCCAGCGTGTCAGGCAGATCGACGTGGCCTCCGTCGTACCGGCGCGCCAGTTCGATGCGCTGCGCCGCCGCCCCGAGGTCGCCGCGGCGCAGCGCCTCGCGCGCCCCGCCGAGCAGCTCCGCCAGCGCGTCTTCGCGGCCGCGCAACGCGCCGGCGTGCGTGGGTTCGATGGCCAGGGCGCGCGCGTACAACGGCAGCGCGGCGTTGGCGTCGCCGTCGAGGTGTCCGCGCTGGCGCGCGGCCTCCGCCGCCGCCAGCAGTTCATCGAGTCCGGCGTGACCGGCCTCGCGGCGCCGCAGCGCGTCTTCCAGCGCCTCGGCCTCGGCCTTGGGCACCGAGAGCGCCCGCGCCAGGGCCAGCCCGGCGCGGGCGTCGTCCAGGCGATCCTCGGCAAGCGCGACGCGCGCCTGCACCAGCGCCGCGGCCGCGACCTGCGCCAGCCCGCGACTGGCCTCGCGGCGGTCGGGATCCATGGCCAGCGCGGCTTCGAACAGCTCGCGTGCCCCGCTGCCGTCGGCAGCGCTGAGGCGGCCTTCGGCGAGGGCGCGTTCGGCCTCGGCACGCAGCGCCTCGCTGCGGGTCTCGGGCCACAGCAGGCCGCCGATCGGCTCACGCAGCACCGCCAGCAAGACCACCAGCAGCATCGATGCGATCAGCCACCACTGCCAGTGGCGCGCCAGCCCGAGGCGGTCGACCACGCGGTCACGCAGCCGCGTGCCGCCGCCCGGACGGGCGGGCGCTGCGGCGGCGCTGGAAGGCTGGACGTCGGGAGGCAGGGGGGAAATCACGCCGGGAGCATAAGCGGCACCGGGTGAATCCGCGCGCGTGACGCGCACGGCCAGCCGCCGCCTGCGCGCGCCGCGGTCAGGTGCGGTAGGCGCGCTCGACGCCGGGCAAGGCCTCGAGCTTGCCGAGCAGCCGCGACAGTTGGCCGAAGTCCGCGACGCGCAGCGACAGCCGCAGCTGCACGCGTCCGCGCCCGCGCGCGCCGCCGGCATCGCCGTCGATGGCCAGCACGTGCGCATCCTCCTGCGCGATCAGGTTGGTGACGTCCTTCAACAGGTGTTTGCGGTCGACTGCCTGCAGCACCAGCTCCGCCTGGTGGGCACCGGCGGATGCGCCCCACTCCACCGGCAGCACGCGCTGCGGCTCGCGCGCGGCCAGGCGCAGGAACGACGCGCAGTCGCCGCGGTGCACGCTCACCCCGCGCGCGCGCGTCAGGTAGCCGGCGACCGCCTCTCCCGGCAGCGGCTGGCAGCAACGCGCCACCTGCACCAGCAGGTTGTCCACGCCGACCACGGTGAAGGCCGGCTTGCCGCCGGGACGCAGCCGCTTGGGCGCACGCAGCGCGATCACCTCCGGGTCCTCGCCCGTGGCCTCGGCCTCGCGCTGCTCGCGCTCATGGTCGGCCAGCGCGCGCACCACCTGGTGTGGCCCCACGTCGCCCAGCGCCACCAGCACCTGCAGGTCCTCCACCGTGTCCACATTGAAGCGGCGCAATGCCGGTGTCGGGTCGGCGTGCTGCATGCCGACGCGCTTCAGCTCGCGGTCGAGCAGCTCGCGGCCGGCCTGCAGGTTGCGCGCGCGGTCGAGCTTGTGGAACCAGCTGCGCACCTTCTCGCGCGAGCGCGCGCTGGCCAGGAAGCCGTTGGACGCCAGCAGCCAGTCGCGGCGGGGCTCCGACACCTTGCCGGTCAGGATCTCGACGCGGTCGCCGGTGTGCAGCACGTGGTCGAGGGTCACGATGCGGCCGTCCACCTTGGCGCCGCGGCAGCGGTGGCCGACCTCGGTGTGCACGCGGTAGGCGAAGTCGAGCGGCGTGGCGCCCAGCGGCAGGTCGACCACCTCGCCCTTCGGCGTCAGCGCGTAGATCCGGTCCTCGACCAGTTCCGTGTCGAAGGCGCCGGCGAGCGCCCCGTCGCCCGCCTCGGCCGGCGCCTCGAGCAGCCTGCGCATCCATTCGATCTTGCGGTTCACCGCCGCCTCGCCGGCGGCCGAGCGCTGCGCGCCGCCACGGCCCTGGTAGGCGTGTTCCTTGTAGCGCCAGTGCGCGGCCACGCCGAGTTCGGCCTGGTCGTGCATCTCGCGGGTACGGATCTGCACCTCGAGCGTCTTGCCTTCCGGGCCGACCACGGCGGTGTGCAGCGACCGGTAGTCGTTGTGCTTGGGCCGGGCGATGTAGTCGTCGAACTCGCCCGGCACCGGCGCCCACAGCGCGTGCACCGCACCAAGCGCCGCATAGCAGGCCTGCACGTCGTCGACCAGCACGCGCACCGCGCGCAGGTCGTAGAGCTCGCCGATCGGCGCGTTCTTCTTCTGCATCTTCTTCCAGATGCTGTAGATGTGCTTCGGCCGGCCGGCGATGTCGGCGGCGATGCCCGCCACGGCCAGCGCTTCGCCCAGCCGCGCCTTGACGTCCTCGATGTAGCGTTCGCGGCCGGCGCGCTTGTCGTCGAGCAGGGTCGCGATCTGCCGGTAGGTGGCCGGCTCGAGGTGCCGGAACGCCAGGTCCTCGAGCTCCCATTTCAGCTGCCAGATGCCGAGCCGGTTCGCCAGCGGCGCATGGATGTCGCGGGTCAGCCGCGCCAGCGCCAGGCGTTCGGCGTCGGGCAGCATGGCCGCGGCGCGCATCCGCACCAGCTGGCGGGCGAGCAGGATCGGCACCACGCGCAGGTCGCGGACGATCGCCAGCAGCAGCCGGCGCAGGCCTTCGTGGTTGCGCCCGCGCTCCTGTTCGGCGTGCAGTGCCCAGACCTGCCCGGCGGCGTGCTGGCCTTCCAGCAACGCCGAGATCGCAGGGCTGGCGGGTGTGTCGGCGCGGGCATGGCGTTGCGCCCAGGCCGGGCAGGCATGCAGGACGGCAGCCACCAGCACCTCGCCATCGGCGTCGAGCAGGGCCAGGGCGTCCAGCGTGTCGGCCAGCACCTGCGGCGGCTCGCCGCCGGCACAGGGTCCGGCCTCGGCGGCATCGCGCAGCAGCGCGCACAACGGCTCGGCGAGGGTGCCAAGCGCCGGCCATGCCAGCAGGGTTTCGATGTCCACGGCTTCGGCCATGGCGGGCGGCGATCCACGGCGGGGGACGGTCTACACTAGCCGCACCACGCCCCCTGGAACAGACATGATGTCGGTACGCAGCATCTTCCTCGCCGCCCTGCTCCTCGTCGCAACGCCGGCGCTCGCGCAACAGTCGATCCAGGCGCAGATGAGCGCCGATGAATTCAAGGCCGCCGGCCTCGACAAGCTCAGCACAGACGAGCTGGCGCGGCTGGATGCCTGGCTCGATCGCACCATCGTCGACGAGACCGGCAAGGCCGCCGCCGTCGCCGAGGAACGGGTGAAGAAGGAACACCGGGGCTTCGCAACGTTCGGGTCCGACGAGCCGGTCAAGGGTCACATCCCGGGCGAGTTCCGCGGCTTCCAGCAGGGGCGCGACTACACCCTCGACAATGGCCAGGTGTGGCGGCAAGTCGATGGCGCGCGCCTGGCTGGTGCACGCCTGACCGACGCCGAGGTCACCATCAGCCCGAGCCTGCTGGGCACGGCGTGGTACATGCAGGTCGGCAAGTACAACACCCGCGCCAAGGTGGAGCGCATCAAGTAAGCGCGGCCAGCCTGGTCGCCAGTTTCTTCGGCGACACACCGCCGCGGGTGCCGAGTTCCTGTGCGAAGAGCTGCACGCGCAGCTCTTCCAGGTCCCAGCGCAACGCTTGCCAGCCCGGTTCGGCCGCGCGCCCAGCCTGCACCGCCTGCGCCAGCGCGTCCGCGAAGGGCTTCAGTTCAAGCATGCGCTGCTGGTCGCGGGTGGGATCGTTGAGCGCGCGCGCGGCGCGCGTGGCCAGCGCCTTCAGGTAGCGCGGGTATTCGGCGAGCGCCACGCCGGGCACGTCGCGCAGGAAGCCCGGCGGTACCAGCGCCGCGAGCTGCGCCTGCATGTCGTCGAGATTGCCGCGCGCCCAGCCGACGAGGCGGCTGTCGAGCGCGGCGCGCACATCGGCCACCAGGCCCAGGATCTGCTCGGCCAGCTGCAGGCGGCGCATGGCTTCGCCGAACAGCTCCCTGCCAACGGCCTCGCTGCGCACAGCGAAGACCGCCGGGACGCGGATCGATTCGAGCCCGTCGGCCGCGAGCGCGGCGAACGCGCCGTCGACGAGGTCGTTGCGCAGGTATTCGGCCGGACGGCCGCCGTTGGCACGCGGTGCGGCGGATTCGATGGCGGCGTACAGCAGCCCGGTCTTCGGCGACACCGGCAGCTGCCGGCGCGCCTGGCGCATGCGTTCGGCAAGCGCGATGGCCAACAGGCGGCGCACCCCACCGGGATGCTGGCGCAGCGCCGCGGCGCGGTCGGCGTGGACCTCGAGCGACGCGCTGTCGCCCTGGTCGTGCAGCGCGGGATACGCAGGCACGCCGCCGGCGCCGGGCACGGATTCGGGGATCGGCGTGTCGGGGAAGCCGGTCAGCGCCTCGCGCGCGAGTCCTTGCGAGGCCTGCGCGGCGAAGGCATCGGCGGCGCGTCCACCGAAGTGCGCGCGCAGCGCATCGAGGTCGCGCGATTCGGCCAGCACGCTGCGGGCGTCGGCATCGAGCAGGCGCAGGTTGGCGCGCAGGTGCGGCTCGAGCGCGGCGTCGTCGAAATCGGTCGGTGCGATGTCGACGCCGGTCATGCGCTTCAGGAAGCGTGCGAGCGCGCCGTGCAGGGTGTCGGTGGCGGCGTCGGCGCTGCCATGGGCTTCCGCGAAGGCGCGCGCGAAATCCGGCGCCGGCACGAAGTTGCGGCGCAGCGCCTTCGGCAGGCCGCGCAGCAGCGCGGTCGCCTTCTCGAGCACGAAGCCCGGCGCCAGCCAGGTCAGCCGGGGCGCGTCGAGGGCGTTGAGCAGGTGCAGCGGCACGACCACGGTCATGCCGTCGTCCACGGCGCCGGGCTCGAAGCGGTAGTGCACGGCAAGGCGCGCATCGCCGAGCGCGAGGAAGGCCGGGTAGCGGTCGGCATCGCTGCCATCGCCGACCAGCAGGTCCTCGCTTGACCACTGCAGCGCGCGCCGCTCCTCGCGCGACAGCCGTGCGTACCAGGCGTCGAGCGCTTGCGCGCTGGTGATCTCCGCGGGAATGCGGTCGCGGTACCAGCGCAACATCCAGTCGTCATCGACCACCAGGCCGGAGCGGCGCTGCTTGGCTTCCTCTTCTTCAGCGGCGGCCAGCGCACGGCGGTTGCGGGTGACGAAATCGGCGCGCAGGTTGATCTCGCCAGCCACCAGGCCATCGCGCAGGAACAGTTCGCGCGACTCCTCCGGGTACAGCCCGCCGTAGTGGATGGGCCTGGCGGCCACCAGCACCAGCCCGAACAGGCCGAGCTGCTCGCTGCCGGTCACCCGCCCTTGGCGGCGCGACCAGCGCGGGTCGAAGTGCCGCCTGGAGAGCAGGTGGTCGAGTTCGGCCACCACCCAGTCCGGTTCGATCGCGGCGTTGGTGAGCGACCAGACCTTTTCGGTATCCAGCAGCGTGGCCGACAACACCCACGGCGGCGGCTTCGACGCCAGCGCCGAGCCCGGGAACAGCTGGAAGCGCCGCCCGCGCGGGCCTTCATAGGTCACCGCGCGGCGCTTGTCGCGTTCCTGCAGCGCATGCCCGACCTGCGTCGGCAGGCCGGCCAGCAGCGAGCGGTGCAGCAGTACGAAGGGGTCGGGCTGCTGCTTCGCGGCGGGTGCAGGTGCGGTGGGCCTTTCCGCGGGCGCAGGGACGTCGCCGGTGTCGGATTCTTCCTCCCAGCCGAGGCCTTCGCACTGCAGCTTGAGCTGGCGGTGCAGTTCGCGCCATTCGCGCATGCGCAGGAAACCGAGGAAATGGCGCTCGCACCACTTGCGCAGCTGCGACTGGGTCATCTCCTCGTGGGCGTCGCGATAGGCGCGCCAGAGGTTGAGGATGGCGACGAACTCGGACTTCGGGTCGCGGAACGCGGCATGCGCGGTGTCGGCGGCGGCGCGCTGGTCGGCCGGACGCTCGCGCGGGTCCTGGATGCCGAGGAAGCTGGTGATCGCCAGCATCTCGCGCAGGCAGCCGTGGCCGTGCGCGGCGACCAGCATGCGCGCCAGCTTCACGTCCACCGGCAGCCGTGCCATCAGCCTGCCGATGGCGGTGAGCTCGCGGCGGGCATCCACCGCGCCAAGCTCGGTGAGCTGCTGCCAACCGTCGGCGATGGCGCGCGGATCGGGCGGCTCGAGGAACGGGAAATCCTCGATCGTGCCCAGGCCCAGCGACAGCATGCGCAGGATCACCCCCGCCAGCGCCGCGCGGCGGATTTCGGGATCGGTGAACGCCGGCCGCGCCGCGAAATCCTCCTCGGCGTACAGCCGGTAGCAGGTGCCGGGTGCGATGCGGCCGCAGCGGCCGGCACGCTGGTTGGCGCTGGCCTGGCTGATCGGCTCGATGTGCAGGCGGTCGAGCTTCTGGCGCGGGCTGTAGCGCTTGACCCGCGCCAGCCCCGGATCGACCACGTAGTGCGTGCGCGGCACCGTGAGCGAGGTCTCGGCGACGTTGGTCGCCAGCACGATGCGCCGCTGCGGGCCGGGGTTGAATACCCGGTCCTGGTCGCGCACCGACAGCCGCGCGTACAGCGGCAGCACTTCGGTGTGGCGGTACTTGCGGCCTTCCAGCGCGCGGTGCGCGTCGCGGATCTCGCGCTCGCCAGGCAGGAACACGAGCACGTCGCCGCCCATGCCGCGGCCTCCCTGCAGGATCTCGTCGCAGGCGGCCACGATGCCGTCGGTCACCGTGGGCGCGTCGGGGCGGTAGCGCACTTCGACCGGATAGCCACGGCCTTCCACGTTGACCACCGGCGCGTCGTTGAAGTGCGCCGAGAAGCGCGCGGTGTCGATGGTCGCCGAGGTGACCACCAGCTTCAGGTCGGGGCGCCTGGCCAGCAGCTGCTTCAGGTAGCCGAGCAGGAAATCGATGTTGAGGCTGCGCTCGTGCGCCTCGTCGATGATCAGCGTGTCGTAGCGCGACAGCCAGCGGTCGGACTGGATTTCGGCCAGCAGGATGCCGTCGGTCATGAACTTGATCGCGGTCTGCTCGCCGACGTTCTCGGTGAAGCGCACCTGGTAGCCGACCGCGCCTCCCAGCGGCACCTGCAGCTCCTCGGCCACGCGGCGCGCCACCGCGCGCGCGGCGATCCGCCGCGGCTGGGTGCAGCCGATCAGCCCCGCCGCCCCGCGCCCCGCGGCCAGACACAGCTTGGGCAGCTGGGTGGTCTTGCCGGAGCCGGTCTCGCCGGCCACCACCACCACCTGGTGCTTGCGCAGCAGGTCCACGATGTTGTCGCCTTCGGTGGCGATCGGCAGCGCCGGATCGACCTCCGCCTGCGGCAGGGCCTTGGCCCGCGCCTCGCGCGCCGCCAGCGAGCGCGCCAGGGCTTCGGCAAACGCCGCCTCGCGCGCGGCATCCGCCGGCGCCGCGCGCCAGCGCGACAGCAGGCCGAGCAGGCGGCCACGGTCACGGGTCAATGCGCCATCCACCGCGGCGCGCGCCGCGCGCATTGACACGGTGCTTGCAACCGCGTGGCTAGACTCCTTCTGTTTCATGCAGATCCGATACGCGGCCCGGGCCGATCACGTGTGTCCATCGTGCCCATTGTCGCGTGCAATCAACGAGAGGAAACCCCGATGGCCAAGACCAAGACGAAGACCACCAAGAAACCCGCCGCCACCCGCGCCAGGGCCGCCGACCCGGCCGCGTCACCCGGCCCGACCTCCATGGCGCCCAACGTCGACATCGGCATCTCCGACAAGGACCGCAGGACGATCTCCCAGGACCTGTCGCAGTTCCTGTCCGACAGCTTCACGCTGTACCTGAAGACCCACAACTTCCATTGGAACGTCACCGGCGCGATGTTCAATTCGCTGCACGCGATGTTCATGGACCAGTACACCGAGCAGTGGAACGCGCTGGACGAGACCGCCGAGCGGATCCGCGCGCTGGGCTACAACGCCCCCGGCTCGTACGCGGAGTTCATCCGGCTGAGCTCGATCACCGAAGAGCCGGGCCTGACCGAGGCCCCGGACTGGCGCGAGATGGTGCGCCAGCTGGTGGTCGGCAACGAGGCCGTGTGCCGCACCGCGCGCCGCGCGCTGGCGCACGCCGACGACGCCGGTGACGACCCGACCGTCGACCTGCTGACCCAGCGCCTGGTGGTCCACGAGAAGAACGCCTGGATGCTGCGCTCGCTGCTGCAGTAGTCCTGCCGCGGCCGGAAGCTTTCCGGCGGCGCGGACCGGAGACGCCCGACCCCCGTGTCGGGCGTCTCCGTATCAGGCCGCGGGACGGTGGCCGGGTATCCTTGTCGCATGAGTGACAACGCCCACCAGGTGCTGCGCGCGGTTTTTGGCCACGACGCCTTCCGCGGCCAGCAGGCCGCCATCATCGAGCACGTCGCCGGCGGCGGCGATGCGCTGGTCCTGATGCCCACCGGCGGCGGCAAGTCGCTGTGCTACCAGGTGCCCGCGCTGCTGCGCGAAGGCACCGCGGTGGTCATATCGCCGCTGATCGCGCTGATGCAGGACCAGGTGGAGGCGCTGCGCCAGCTGGGCGTCAAGGCGGCCTTCCTCAACTCCACCCTCGATGGCGCCGAAGCCGCGGCCGTCGAGCGCCAGCTGCGCGAGGGCACGCTGGACCTGCTGTATGTCGCCCCCGAGCGCCTGCTGACGCCGCGCTTCATGGCACTGCTCGACGCCAGCCGCATCGCGCTGTTCGCGATCGACGAGGCGCACTGCGTGTCGCAGTGGGGCCACGACTTCCGCCGCGAGTACCGCGAGCTGACCGTGCTCCACGAGCGCTGGCCGCAGGTGCCGCGCATCGCGCTCACCGCCACCGCCGATCCGCCTACCCAGCGCGAGATCGCCGAGCGCCTGCAGCTCGAGGACGCGCGCCACTTCACCAGCTCCTTCGACCGGCCGAACATCCGCTACACCGTGGTCAACAAGGACAACGGCCGCCGCCAGCTGCTCGACTTCATGGCCGGCCATCGCGGCGAGGCCGGCATCGTGTATTGCCTGTCGCGCAACAAGGTCGGCAAGACCGCGGAGCTGCTGCAGGAGGCGGGCATCGACGCCCTGCCCTACCACGCCGGCCTGGACGCTTCGGTGCGCGCCGCCAACCAGCGCCGCTTCCTGCTCGAGGACGGCGTGGTGATGGTGGCCACCATCGCCTTCGGCATGGGCATCGACAAGCCCGACGTGCGCTTCGTGGCGCACTTGGACCTGCCCAAGTCGATCGAGGGCTACTACCAGGAAACCGGGCGCGCCGGCCGCGATGGCGACCCGGCCGACGCCTGGATGTGCCACGGCCTGGGCGACGTGGTGCTGCTGCGGCAGATGATCGACCAGTCCGAGTCCGGCGACGAGCGCAAGCGGCTGGAGCACCGCAAGCTCGATGCGCTGGTCGGCTACTGCGAATCGATGCGCTGCCGGCGGCAGGTGCTGCTGGCCAACTTCGGCGAGGACTACGCCGCCAACGGCCCCGGCGAGCCCTGCGGCAACTGCGACAACTGCCTGCACCCGGCGGAATCGTGGGATGCGACCGTGGCGGCGCAGAAGGCGCTGTCCTGCGTCTACCGCAGCGGCCAGCGCTTCGGCGCCGCGCACCTGATCGACATCCTGCGCGGTTCGGACTCCGAGAAGATCCGCCAGTTCGGCCACGACGCGCTCAGCACCCATGGCATCGGCGCCGACCTCGACGCGCGCAGCTGGCGCGGCGTGTTCCGGCAACTGGTCGCCGCGGGCCTCCTGGAGGTCGACAGCGCGGGCTTTGGTGGCCTGCGGCTCACCGCGGAAAGCCGCGATGTGCTGCAGGGCCGGCGCCAGGTGCTGTTGCGCAAGGAGGCCCCGCGCAGCCGCGGCGGCGAGCGGCGCGAGCGCCCCGCCACGGTGGAAGTGGCGCGCGCCGACCAGCCGCTGTTCGAGGCCTTGCGCGCGCTGCGCACGCGGCTGTCGCATGAGCAGGGCGTGCCGCCGTACGTGATCTTCCACGACGCCACCCTGCGTGAGATCGCGCGCCTGAGACCGCGCACGCCGGGCGACCTGTCGCTCATCGGCGGCATCGGCGCCGGCAAGATCGAGCGCTACGGCGACGAGGTGCTGGACGCCGTGGCCGAGGTTGAGGCCGCCTGACGGTTCGCCCTGCTGCAACCCGAGGGCCGCGTCACCCGCTGCCGGCAGAAGAAGCTCGTGGATGCCGTCCAGCGGACCGCTGCCCGCGTGCTCAGGTGCTCGTCAGCCGGGGAAGCTGGCGACGCAGGTCGCAAACGGGACCGGCTCGCAGAAGTAGCCGCCCTGCATTTCGTCGCAACCGATCAAGCGCAGCGAATGCCCGGTGACCGCAGAACGGCACCCTCCACGCTGAAGCGATGCTTGCCCAGGCCCGGATGCGAACTGCGTATTCATTGAACTGAGACCCACGGCGATGCCAGGAACTGTGGGCGGTGTCACGTTAAACGCGGCCATGGGGGCCTTTCGACCCTTGTGGGCGTTTTTTCACGCCTGCAGCATCCTGTGTACCTGTGCAGCCCGCACCTGACTTCCGGCGAGCACATGTCTGCTGAATCCCGATCCATCCCCCCCCTGCTGTGCAAGGCACAGACCGGCATTGCCGGATTCGACGAGTTGACCGGTGGGGGACTTCCGGTTGGCCGGACCACCCTGCTTCTGGGCGGACCTGGCTCGGGCAAGACCATCTTCTCGCTGGGGTTCCTTGCCCATGGGTGCCGGCAGTGCGGGGAGCCGGGGATCTTCGTCGCGTTCGAGGAAACCGCGGATCGCATCGTGGCCAACGCACGCGGCTTCGGCTGGGACCTGGGTGCATTGCCACCGGAGCAGCTCTATTTCCTCGACCGCGTTCCCAGCGCGGATGCCGTGCACGCGGGCGCCTTCGACCTGACCGGCATGCTCGCCGGGCTGGGCGCGCAGGCTTCGGCGATGGGCGCACGGCGGATCGTGTTCGATGCGCTGGACATCCTGCTGGACCTGCTGCCCGACGACGCCAGCCGGCGCCGGGAAGTCTATCGGGTGCACGAATGGCTGATCGCGCGTGGCCTGACCGCGCTGATCACCGCCAAGGCCTCCGGCGACCACGCCGGTGCCGTCGACGGGAACAGCTTCGGCTTCATGCAGTTCATGGTCGACTGCACGGTCGTGCTCAACCACTCGGTCGAGCATGGCGTGTCGCAGCGCAACCTGCGCGTGCTCAAGTATCGCGGCTCGGCCTTCAACGAGAACGAGTCGCCGTTCGTGATCGGCGCCGATGGCTTCGACGTGGCCATATCCCGGCTGCTGGGCGGCAGCGACGCCGATCACACCAACGAACGGGTGACCACCGGCATCGAACGGCTCGACACGATGCTCGACGGTGGCTATTACCGCGGGGCCAGCGTGCTGATCACCGGTTTTCCCGGTACGGCCAAGACCACCCTGAGCGGCTCGTTCGCCGAAGCAGCCTGCGAGCGCGGCGAGCAGACCCTGTTCGTCAGCTTCGATTCCGACGGCACCGAAGTCGTGCGCAACCTCGAGTCGGTCGGCATCCAGCTCGGGCCACACGTGCACAGCGGCGTGCTGCGCATGGTGTCGGCGCGCACCATCAACGGCAGCGCGGAAAGCCTCCTGGTGCGCATCAAGTCGATCGCCAAGGAACACAAGGCGCGCTGCCTGGTGATCGACCCGGTCTCGACGTTGTCCAGGGCCGGCAACGAGATGACCGCGCACGGCGTCGCCGAACGGCTGATCGACTGGACCAAGTCTGATGGCATCACCATGGTGTGCACCTCGCTGCTCGACGAGATGGCCGGCCCGCACAACGGCGGTACGCCGTTGCAGGTCTCGACCCTGGCCGACACATGGATCCACCTGAGCTACCTGGTCCAGGCCGGTGAACGCAATCGCGGCTTGTCGATCATCAAGTCGCGTGGCACGTCGCACTCCAACCAGGTGCGCGAACTGATCCTCAGCAGCACGGGCGTGACCCTGGCCGACATCTACACCGCAGGCGGCGAAGTGCTGATGGGCACCATGCGCTGGGAAAAGGAGAGCGCGGCGCGGGCCGCCCGGGAACTGGCCGATGTCCAGGGCCGGCTCAAGCGCGTCCAGCTCGACGCCGAGGAAGCGGAGCTGGAAGTCCGCCTGCGGTCCCTGCAGACCGTACTCGCGGCCAAGCAGGCCGAAAAAGCGTTGCTGACGCGGACCACCGAAACCCGCGAGAGCGAACTCAAGGGCGGTCACACGATGCTGCGCGAGCTGCGTGGCGCCGACGCTGCGGTCGAGCCCTCCTGAGTCGGCCGTCATGGACACTGCCCACTTCAAGTTCCAGCTCTTCGTCGCCGAGAATGCGGCCAATTCGGTGCAGGCGTTGGCCAACCTGCGCGCCATCTGCCGGGCGCACCTGCCAGGCCGGCACGAGATCGAAGTGGTCGACGTGTTCGTCCAACCCACCCGCGCCCTGGCCGAACGGATTTTCATGACCCCGACCCTGGTCATCCTGCAGCCGGGAGCGGTCCGCCGGGTGGTGGGCAACCTCAGCGAGACGGCAACCGTGCTGCAGACACTGGGGCTCGAGTCGTCGGCGTGACCGACTTCCCCCACGAGAGCCCCGCGCTCGAAGACGAGGTGCAGGCGTTGCTGGCCACGCTCCGGCACGCCGAGGACCGCCTGCAGGAACTCACCGCCGGACAGATCGATGCGATCACCGATGCCGGTGGCCGCACCATCCTGCTGCAACGTGCGCAGGAAGACGTGCGCCGCGTCGATGCCGCGCGGCGCACGGCCATCCTCAACAGCCTGCCGGCGAACATCGCGCTGCTTGATGGCAGCGGTTTCATCGTGGCGGTCAACGAGTCGTGGCGGCAGTTCGGGCGCAGCAATGGACTGAAGGGGTCATCGGCCGACGTGGGGGCCAACTACCTGGATGCCTGCCAGGACGCCCACGGCGACCGTTCCGACGGCGCCACGGGAATTGCCGACGGCCTGTTGTCGGTACTCGAACGTGCGGCGACGGGCTTCGACGCGATCTACCCCTGCCATTCGCCGGACATCGACCGGTGGTTCCAGATGACGGCCACCCCCGTGAGCGACGACCAGGCAAGCGGCGTGGTGGTCATGCACGTCGACATCACCGATCGAAAGCTTCATGAAATCGCGCTGCAGGCCAGCGAGGCCGAGCAACGCGAGTCCACCCGCCAGCTGAGCCTGGAGCGGGCGCGGCTGGTCGCGGCACAGCGCGTGGCCAAGGTGGGCAGCTGGGAGACCGATCTGGCGACGATGGCCGTGCTCTGGTCCGCGGAAAGCTATCGGATCCACGAGGTGGATCCGGAGGTCGCGGTCACGCGCAACGACCTGCTCGAACTGGTCCACCCGGCAGACAAGGCGCGGGTGGACATCGAGCTGCGGGCGTTGCTGTCGTCGCGCGAACCCAAGGTGATGCGCCATCGCCTGCTGCTGCCCGGCGGCCTCGTCAAGTTCCTCGAAAAGCGCTGGCAGGTGGACTTTGACGAGGACGGGCGTCCGCTCCGACTGATCGGCACATGCCAGGACATTACCGCCCGCTGCCTGGACGAGGAGCGGATCAAGCGCCTGAACCGCGGTTACCTGGTTTTGAGCCAGGTCAATGGACTGATCGTGCGCGTGCGCGACCGCGACGAGCTCTTCCAGGGTGCCTGCCGCATCGCGGTCGAATCCGGCGGCTTCCTGCTGGCGTGGATCGGGCGCGTGGATGTGGTTGGTGCCAGCGTCGTGCCGGTCGCCTCGGCGGGCAACTGCCCCGCGGCCGCGCTTCCGGTGGAGCGCGGGTTTCCGCTGGACGACCTCGCGCAGCCCTGCACGCTGACCGTGCACACCCGTGAAGCAGTGATCGTCAACGACCTGGCGAGCGATGTCCGTTTCATGCGGCCCGGGATCGAGCCTGCGAACGGCATCCTGTCCCTCGTCTCCCTGCCGATCATTGTCGGTGGCGAAGTGGTGGCGGTGATGAGCCTGCACGCCAGCGACGTGGATTATTTCGACGACGCCGAGATCGCCCTGCTTACCGAAGTCGCCAACGACATCGGCTTCGCCATCGACCACATCGGCAAGTCGGAAACCATCAACTACCTGGCCTACTTCGACGCATTGACCGGGCTGGCCAACCGCAGCCTGTTCCTGGAACGCGCGGCGCAATGCCTGCGCGGCACGACCGCCGGGGTGCTGGCGCTGGTCGACCTCGAGCGCTTCAAGAGCATCAACGACAGTCTCGGCGTGCATGCCGGCGACGACCTGTTGCGACAGATCGCCACCTGGCTGGGCCGGCAGCTGGGCGATCCGACCCTGCTCGCGCGCGTCGGCCCGGACCACTTCGCCTTCGTGTTGACCGATGGCGATCGGCCCGGCGACGCCGCACCCGGCCTGGGGCGCCTGATCAAGGCGTTCCACGAGCATGCCTTCCTGCTCGATGGTGCGCCGTTCCGCATCGCCGCCAAATTCGGCATCGCCACGTTCCCGGAGGATTCCGGGACCGCGGGCGGACTGCTGCAGAAGGCCGAGTCGGCGCTCAAGAACGCCAAGGCCGCCGGCAAGCGGTATCTGTTCTACACCCAGAAAATGACCGACTCGATCGCGCGCCAGCTTGTCCAGGAGAACCAGCTGCGACATGCGCTGGACAATCGCGAGTTCGTGCTGCACTACCAGCCCAAGGTCAACGTGGACAGCGGCAGGGTTGTCGGCGCCGAGGCGCTCATCCGCTGGAACGACCCGCGCACCCTGACCATGACGCAGCCGGCGCAGTTCATCCCGATCCTGGAGCAAACCGGCCTGATCATCGAAGTCGGCCGCTGGGCCATGCGCACCGCCATCGATGACTACCTGCGCTGGCTTCGCGCGGGGTTGCCTGCGGTTCGCATCGCCGTCAACGTCTCGCCGCTCCAGTTGCGCGACCCCGCCTTCGTCGATGACGTACGTGAGCTGATCTCGGTCGACCCGCTGGCACCCGCGGGACTGGAGCTTGAAATCACCGAGAGCATGCTCATGTCGGATATCGAGCAGAGCATCGAGACCCTGCACGCGCTGCGCGGGATGGGGGTGCGAATCGCCATCGACGACTTCGGTACCGGCTTTTCCTCCCTCGGCTACCTCGCGAAGCTGCCGGTCGACACCTTGAAGATCGACCGCTCATTCATCGATGACATGGGCCGCTCCGCGCAAGGCCTTTCGCTCGTGTCCACGATGATCTCACTGGCCCACTCGTTCAAGCTCCGGGTGGTTGCCGAGGGCGTGGAAACCGAGGAGCAGTCCAGCCTGCTCAAGCTGCTGCGCTGTGAAGAAGCGCAAGGCTATCTGCATGGCCGGCCCCTGCCGGTCAGCGAGTTCGAGTCGCGCTTCCTGCTGGCGGGCATGCCAGTCCGGTAATCCACCGGGCGACACGGCCCGATTTCAGGCGGCATCGAGCAGGTGGTGGTCGCTGCCCGCCAGCCAACGGGCCAGGGCATCGTCAAGCGTCGGCAGGCTGCAGGCGCGCTGACTGCCAAGCGCGCTGTAGCGCGGCCTGCGGGCCGCCAGCGCGAGGTGCCCGGAGGTGCAGGGGCGGAGAGTGGCGGTGTCGGTGCGGACCACAGCGGCCGCACGGCGTGCCAGGTCAGCCCAGGTGAGCGCGTGACCGTTGCTGAGGTGCCAGATTCCCGCCTCGCCGTCCACCAGCAGGTCCAGGCAGGCGTGGACCAGGTCCGGCACGTACGTCGGCGAGATGGTCTGGTCGCTCGCCGCGTCGAAAGGCAGGCCGGCGCGCAGGGCCCGCAGTGCGGTGGTGATGAAGTTGTGGCCATCCCAGGGGCCGAAAAAGGCGCTGGTGCGGACCACCAGCGCTTCCGGATGGCGCTCCAGCACCAGCCGCTCCGCGCGCGCCTTGCTCAGCCCGTACACGTTCAACGGCGCGACCTGCGCATCCTCCATGTAGGGCTCGCAGCGCGCGCCGTCGAATACCAGGTCCGTGGAGAAGGTGAGCAGCGCGATGCCGGCGCGCGCGCATTCGGCCGCCAGGTGGCCAGGACCCTCGGTGTTCTCGCGATAGCAGCGCGTCGCATCGGCTTCGGCGTCATCCACCCGCACGTAGCCGGCGGCATTCACCAGCGCCCACGGCCGGTAGCGCTCGAGCGCGCGACGTACCGCGCCCGGATCGGCGATGTCGAGCTGGGCGCGATCAAGCAGTTGGTGGTCGAGTCCCCGCTCCACGCAGATCCGCGCGAACGCGCGCCCGAGCGTGCCGGTGGCGCCGGTGATCAGCACCGGCGCGCGGCCCTCGCCTACGGCTGGACGCTCGGGAAACTCCTGTGCCAGCGTCACCGGCGGATGCAGCAGCCGCGAGGGGCGTCGCCACCAGCCCGGGCCCGACAGGACAGGGTGTTGCGACATCACCCCCGTGGCCAGCTGCGTCGCCAGCCGCGCGATGGCGGTCGGGCGCAGCGTGTCGCCGCGAACCTCGAACGCGCCCGGTTCGTAGTGGTCGTCGCAGCGGGTCAGCAGACAGTCCCAGTCGCGGCTGCCGAGCAGCGCCCACACCGTGACCGCCTGTATATCGATGCCCGCATGCCGCGCCTGGCAGGCCGCATTCCACGTTTCGGCGAGCCAGCGCAGCTGGTCTTCGCGCGGCGCATGCAGGTGCACCTCGGTCACTGCGAGCGGCAGACCGTAACGCGCCCAGGCTTCCTCCAACAGCGGACCGATGCCACCGGTCGGCGCGGCGAGCACGCGCACGGCCTCGACGTCGGCGTACCGCTCGCGTCCGTTGCCCCCGTGCGTGGGCGGGGGATAGCGCTCCACGCGCTCATCGAGGAAGCGCTCACTGGTGACGTAATGGTTGACGCCGATGATGTCCGGAGGGCACGCATTGGCGGCAAACCAGAGGACGTCCGCCGGCGCGGCGTGGCAGCAGTGGCTCAGCCAGCTCCACAGCGCGTGCGACGCATCCACGCGACCGCACAGGAGGTCCCAGGCCAACCAGCGCAGGTCGTTGTTGAAATCGGCCTGGTAGGCCAGCCTCGGCGTGGACCAGGTGCGGCCCAGGTCGTCGGTCTGCACCAGGCGTGCGGCCGGCTGCACCTCCCGGATCGCCGCCATCGCCAGCACCGTCGCGCGGCACTGCGCCTGCAGCGCGCGCCAGAATGTCGCGCTGTCGCGGCCATGCGGATACCAGTGCCCATAGAGGCCACTGAACCGTGCCGTGGTCAACGGCTCGTTGACCGGCGTGTAGTGCGTCACCCACGGATAACGTGCGGCCACCGCGCCGGCATACGCGGCCAGTTTGGCGGCAAAGCAGGGTGAAACCAGGCTGGTGTGGCGTGGGCCGCTGCCGTGGTGCAGCAACCCGACGATCGGCTCCATGCCGAGGTGCCGGATCCGCGGCAGCTGCTGGTCGACCCACGACCAGTCCGCCGCTGCCAGTCCATCAGGCGCGACCTGCTCCCACAGCACCGGCTGTCGTACCGCGCGCAACCCGAGTCCGGCAATGGCGTCCAGATCGGACGAGCGCCCCAGGTGGCCACTGCGTTCAAGCTGGCTGAACCAGTGATCACCCACCCGATTGATGGTGCATTCCACGCCGCCCCACAGGGCCGGCAACGACCCATCGCACACAGCGATGGCGTGGTTGCGCTCCATCGCTTCAGGCGCCCTGGCTGCTGGCGGCCTGCAGCCTGCCCGCCGTCGGTTCCGACGACGCGGAGCGGTAGTCAAGCCTGGCCAGGACGTACTCGGCGGCTTTCAGGGCCGCGCCCACGCACTGGTCCATGTTGTAGTAACGGTACTGCGCCAGCCGGCCGACGAACGTGGTGCCCGCTTCATTGCGTGCCAGCGCCTCGTAACGTTTGAACAGGCGCTCGTTTTCCGGGCGCGGTACCGGGTAATACGGCTCGCCTTCGTCCTGCGGGTACTCGCGCACAATCGACGTGCCCGCGTGTTCCTGCCCGGTGATATGCCTGAACTCGGTGATGCGCGTATAGGCGTGGTCGTTGGGGTAATTCACGGTGCCCACCGCCTGGTAGCGCGCGGTAGCCGCCAGGTGCTGGTGCTCGAAGCGCAGCGAGCGATATGGCAGCCGACCGTAGCAATGGTCGAAGTACGCATCGATCGGTCCGGTGTACACCACGTGCCTTGCCAGCAGTCGTGCGCGCTGCTCGAAGTAGTCGACGCCAACCTCGACGTGGATCCCGGGATGCTTGAGCAGGCGCTCGAACATCGCCGTGTACCCATCGCGTGGCATCGCCTGGTAGCGATCGGTGAAGTAGCGGTCGTCGTGGTTGGTGCGCGCCGGTACCCGGGCCGCCACCGATGCGGACAACTCCGACGGATCCAGCCCCCACTGCTTGCGGGTATAGCCCTGGAAGATCTTGGCGTACAGGTCGCGCCCTACCGCATCCACCACCACGTCCTCGCTGGTGGCGATGGTGTCGCGTGGTTCGCGGACGTGGTCATAGAACGCCTGGATCGTGTGTTCGTCCAGGGACATCCCGTACAGCCGGTTGACCGTATCGATATTGATCGGCAGCGGCACCAGCTGGCCATCCACGCTTGCCAGCACGCGGTGCTCGTAGGGACGCCACTCGGTGAACTGCGAGAGGTAATCGAAGATGCGCGCGCTGTTGGTGTGGAATATGTGCGGCCCGTAGGGGTGAACGAGCACGCCATGGGCGTCACTTCGATCGTGCGCGTTGCCTCCGATATGATCGCGCTTGTCGATGACCAGCACCTGCAGGCCTTCGTCGGCCAATTGCCTCGCCACCACGGCACCCGAAAAACCGGCGCCTACCACCAGCACATCGGTTTTCACGCTGCACCCGCCGACGCGGTGATGCGTACCGGCCGTACGGCGTCGAGCAGTTCGCCGCGCATCGCCGCCACCGTCGCATCCCATGACGCGTCCATCGCCCGCGCGATGCCCTGGCGAAGCACCACGGGATCCGGCGCGTGCGCTGCCTGCGCCGCGGCATCCAGGAAGTCCGCCGCGGTGTCACCCACGGCCACCACCGGGGTGAAGTTGCGCACAACGTCGGCGATCGCGGTGGACACCACCGGCTTGCCGGCCGCCATGTACTCGAGCGTCTTGGTCGGGTTGATGAAGCGCGTGGCTTGGTTGAGCGCAAACGGCATCAGGCACACGTCGAATCCCTTCACCAGGGCTGGCAGCGCCATGTAGTCCTGCTGGCCCAGCCAGTGGATGTTGGGCCGGTCCGGCAGTTCGGCACGCTCCACCTTGGCGAGCGGTCCGGCCATCACGACCGATCCTTCGGGGAACTGCGTCGCCAGTGCTTCGATCAAGCCGTAATCCAATCGCTCGTCAATCACGCCGATGTAGCCGAACACCGGCCCGGGCAGGTGGGCCACCGCCGCGGGCACCTCCGTCGACGCCAGCCGCGCGCGCCCGTAGTGGCCTACGTCAACGCCGCAGCCATGGAAGTGCACCTTGGAGTGCAGCCGCGACTTCGCCTCGTAGAGCTGGTAGCCGCCGGTGAACACCACATCCGCACGCGACAGGAGGAAGCGTTCGCGCTCGGCGATGTCTGTCGGCGCAAAGCGGAAGTTCGCCAGCTCGTCCATGCAGTCGTACACCGTGCCGCGCGTCCCGAACTGCCCCAGCAGCACCGGAGCGCTCATCGGCGAATAGAACCACTGCACCGCATCGGTGAAACGCCCGCCAAGCAGCGGATGGCTGCGCAGCGCCTGTTGGATGATTGGCAGCAGCAGTGTCCACTGGCCGTCCGCGTCGGCCGGCGCATCCTGCGGCAGGCGCGGCACCAGCCGCACCACGTTCGCGAACGGCTCCGACACCTCGAGCGCGGGCGGACCGTCGCAAGGCAGCGGGTCTTCGATGAACAGCACAGGGTGATGTGCGGCGAGGCGCGTGAACAGCTGTTGCGGGCGTTGCCAGACGAAATCCCAGCGCAGGTGGCAATGGACGATCAAGGGGAAGCGCCGGTCGTCGGAGGCCGCCACCTGTCGCTCGCGCGATGCGGATTGCGCGTGCGTCACCACGCTGCCCATGTGCGGGTGCGCGAGCTGGCCGCTTGTCTCCTCCTGCGTGTCGATCGCGCTGCTACGCGATCCATCGAATCCGCTGGCCATGTCGATCCCAACTGAGTGTGGACGTCGAGTCTTCGCCTCGCGCGTCGACGGGAAAGTGAAAATTTGCTCAGAGCGGGTTCAGGTTGATGACTTTCCATGAGGCGAGCGTGGCAGGCGAATTCAGCTTTTTTTTCATGGCCGCATCACCGAGTGACGCCTAGTTTTTGGCCTCCGCACCATTGGCGCATCCTCGCGGCGAAGGCGGTCCAGACGGAGAAACCAGATGTTCATGCACAACAAGCGGCTGCAGTACACCGTCCGCGTCGAGAAAGGCGACCCTATTCTGGCGACGCTGATGCTTGAGCAGTTTGGCGGTCCGCAGGGCGAACTGGCAGCCGCGATGCGCTACTTCACCCAGGCGCTCGCCGAAGATGACGCCGGGCGCAAGGACATGTTGTACGACATCGCCACCGAGGAATTGAGCCACCTCGAGATCATCGGATCGATCATCGCCATGCTCAACAAGGGGGCCAAGGGCGAACTTGCCGAGGGTGTGGAAGAGATGGCCGAGATGCGCGTACTGACCGGCAACAGCACCAGCCAGACCGAAGCGATCCTGTACGGCAACGGCCCCGCGCTGGTGAACTCCAGCGGCGTGCCGTGGACGGCGGCGTACATCGATACCATCGGCGACCCCACCGCCGACCTGCGCTCCAACATCGCCGCGGAGTCGCGCGCCAAGCTTGTGTACGAGCGCCTGATCAATGTCACCAACGATCCGGGCATCAAGGATGCGCTGACGTTCCTCATGACGCGCGAGGTGGCGCACCAGAAATCGTTCGAGAAAGCGCTGTACGCGATCACGCCCAACTTCCCGCCGGGCAAGCTGCCGGGCGATCCGGCGTTCACCGACGTCTACTACGACATGTCGCAGGGCACCGGTGACGAACTCGGCCCCTGGAACAGCGGCGAACTGTGGGAGCGCGTGGAAGACCGTGATGCACAGGCGGCAGTGGACGGCGGCGACGGCAGCGCGAGTGTCGGCGTGACCAAGAAGCAGCAGGCAACGCTGGACAAGCTTGCGGCGCGCACGCTGTCGGATCCGTCGGCGGACCCGATCACCGGCGCTGATCTGGGCGCGGGCCCGGGCGCGGGCGCAACCTCGGGCAAGCAGCTCTAGGACACGGCACCACCCCTCACTCACCGGCATCATGCCATGCAAGCACTCACCTACCAGGGCAAGCACGACGTGCGGGTCGAGACCATGCCGGACCCCATGCTTGTCGCCGCCGACGACATCATCCTGCGCGTCACCGCCACCGCGATCTGCGGCTCGGACCTGCACATCTACCGCGGCAAGATCCCGACGATGGAAGACGGCGACATCCTCGGCCATGAGTTCATGGGCATCGTGGAAGATGCCGGTTCCGGCGTGACCCGCGTCAAGGTGGGTGACCGCGTGGTGATCCCGTTCGTGATCGCCTGCGGCAAGTGCTTCCACTGCATGCTCGACGAGTTCGCGGCGTGCGAGACCACCAACACCGGGCGCGGCGCGATCATGAATGCCAAGGGCATCAAACCGCCGGCGGCGCTGTTCGGCTACAGCCGCCTGTATGGCGGCGTGCCGGGCGGGCAGGCCGAGCTGGTGCGCGTGCCCAACGCCAACGTGGGTCCGCTGGTGGTCCCGGAGGTTCTGGCGGACGAGCAGGTGCTTTTCCTGTCCGACATCCTGCCCACCGGTTACCAGGCGGTGTTGAATGCCGGCGTGGAACCGGGGTCGTCGCTGGCGATCTTCGGAGCCGGCCCGGTAGGCCTGATGACCGCGGCGTGCGCGCGCATGCTCGGCGCCGAGACCATCTTCATGGTGGACGAGAACGCACACAGGCTGGAGTTCGCACGCGCCACGTACGGAATCATCCCGATCGACTTTTCCGAAGTGGACGATCCCGCCGAGGCCATCGTGGATGCGACCGCCGGGCGCGGGGTGGACGCGAGCGTGGAGGCGGTGGGCTTCGAGGCCAAGGGCAGCCCCACCGAGACCGTGCTGACCACGCTCAAGCTGGAAGGCTCCAGCGGCAAGGCGATCCGCCAGTGCATCGCGGCAACGCGCCGCGGCGGCACGATCAGCGTGCCGGGCGTGTATGCGGGTTTCATCCACGGCTTCCTGTTCGGCGATGCATTCGACAAGGGCCTGACCTTCAGGATGGGCCAGACGCACGTACAACGCTTCATGCCGGAGCTGCTGGACGCGATCGCCGAGGGCCGGCTTGTACCCGAGGTGATCATTTCACACCGGATGAAGCTGGCCGACGCGGCCAAGGGCTACGAGATGTTCAACGCCCAGGAAGACGACTGCAGGAAGGTGGTGCTGACGCCCTGAAGTGCGCGCGCAAGTTCACGCCGGCTGAACCCGCGCGGCGCGATTTTTCACCAGGGCCCCCGCCCTGCTCCGTAGATTCGACAATCCCCCGAACGAGGTATATCCCCATGTCTGTCAAAACGATGGAAGAACTGTTCGTCCATGAGCTTTCCGACATCTACAGCGCCGAAAAGCAGATGAGCAAGGCGCTGCCACGGCTGGCCAAGAACTCAGAGTCCGAGAAGCTTGCAGCCGCATTCGAGACCCATCTGGAAGAGACGCTCGGCCAGATCGAACGCATCGACCAGGTTGTCCAGATCCTGGGCATCAAGCTGAAGCGCATGAAGTGCGTGGCGATGGAAGGCCTTGTGGAAGAGAGCAAGGAAATGATCGAAGAGGTCGAAGCGGGCCCGGTGCGCGATGCCGCGCTGATCGGCGGCGCGCAGAAGGCCGAGCATTACGAGATCGCGGCCTATGGCACGATCTGTGCGCTGGCCAGGCAGCTCGGCTACAACGACGCGCTGCCGCTGCTGGAGGCCACGCTGAAGGAAGAGAAGGCGACCGACGAGAAGCTGACGATGATCGCCGAAGGCGGCGGCCAGAAGGCCAGACGAGCCGCCTGAGCGGCCGGTTGCGGAGCGCCCCGCAGGATCATGCCTGCGGGGCTTTCGGCTCCCCGCTCCAGGCGGGTTGTATGCTGTGAAGCTGGTGGGCCGTGATGGATTCGAACCATCGACCAGCGGATTAAAAGTCCGATGCTCTACCGACTGAGCTAACGGCCCGGCAGGGGCGGAATTATGTCACACGTCCCGCGGGGCACCGTGCACGGGACGGGCGTTGCCGTGAGGCGGGCGGCGAAGCCTCAGCGCACGTAGCGCGTCGGATCGGCCACGCCGGCGCCCGCAAAGCCCTCGGCACGCAGCGCACAGGCGTCGCAACGGCCGCAGGCGCGGCCCTGGGCATCGGCGCTGTAGCAGGACACCGTCTGCGCGAAGTCGACGCCGAGGCGCAGGCCTTCGCGCACGATGTCGCCCTTGGACATGTGCTGCAGCGGCGCGTGCACGCGAATCCCCGCGCCCTCCACGCCCGCCTGCGTGGCCAGGTTGGCGAGGCGCTCGAACGCGGCGATGAACTCGGGCCGGCAGTCCGGATAGCCGGAATAGTCCACGGCGTTGACGCCGCAGAAAATGTCCGCCGCGCCCACCACCTCGGCCCAACCCAGGGCCACCGACAGCATGATGGTGTTGCGGGCCGGCACGTACGTTGCGGGAACGCCGCCGCCGGCATCGCCCGCGTCCGGCACGTCGATGTCGGCAGTGAGCGCCGAGCCGCCGATCGCGCGCAAGTCCACGCCCACCACCTTGTGCGCGGCGACGCCGGCCGACGCGGCCAGCGCAGCCGCGGCCTCGAGTTCGGAGGTGTGGCGCTGGCCATAGGCCACGCTCAGCGCATGCACGGCGAAGCCCTGCTCGCGCGCGATGGCGAGCACGACCGCGGAATCCATCCCGCCGGACACGAGCACGACGGCATTCCTCACGGCGGCGGGCAGCCCGGGATCGTTGGTCGGCATGTCAGCGCCCCGGCTCGTCGTTCCAGAGGATCTTGTGCAGCTGCAGCTGGAACCTCACCGGCAGGCGGTCGGCGACGATCCAGTCGGCCAGGTCGCGCGGCGGGAGCTCCGACTTGCTGGGCGAGAACAGCACGTCGCAGCGCGCGTCGAGCGCGTGCTCGGCCAGGGTCGCACACGCCCACTCGTAGTCGGCGCGGCCGCAGATCACGAACTTGACCTGGTCGTGCGCGGTGAGCAGGTCGATGTTGGACCACAGGTTGCGGTGCACTTCGCCGGAACCCGGGGTCTTGATGTCGAGCACGCGCGACACGCGCGGATCGACGTCGGCGATGTCGATCGCGCCCGAGGTTTCCAGCGACACGATGAAGCCGGCGTCGCACAGTGCGCGCAGCAGGCCGATGCAGCGCTTCTGCGCCAGCGGCTCGCCACCGGTGACGCAGACGTGGCGCACGCCGTGGCCGGCGACTTCGTCGACGATGGCGGCGATGTCGCGCCACTCGCCGCCATGGAAGGCGTACGCGGTATCGCAGTAGGTGCAGCGCAGCGGGCAGCCGGTCAGGCGCACGAACACCGTGGGCCAGCCGGCGTCGCGCGCCTCGCCCTGCAGCGAGAGGAAGATTTCAGTGATGCGCAGCCGGTCCGGGGCCGCGGCGGTGGCCACGCCGGACTCGGCGGAAAGGGTGTCCATGGGCGTCATTCTACCGCGCCGGTCGCCGCGCTCCCCTGTGCGGGGCGGCGGAAAACAGGCCTCAGCGCAGGCTGTTGAGCTGGATCGAGCGCAGGCGGTCGTCGGCGGTGCGGGCGGCGTCGGTACCCGGGTACTGCGCCACCACCCGGCCCAGCGTGGCCTCGGCCGCCGGCAGGTCGCGCAGGCCGTACTGCGACAGGCCCACCTTCAGCAATGCGCCCGCGCTCTTGTCATGCGTGGGATAGCGCTGCAACACCGCCTGGAACTGCTCCATGGCCAGCGCGTAGTTGCTGGTGACGTAATAGCTCTCGCCCAGCCAGTACAGCGCGTTGGGTGCGTACGACCCCGTGGGATACGCCCGCAGGAAGGCCTGGAACAGGTTGGCGGACTCCGCGTAGCGGCCTTCCTTCATGGCCGAGAACGCCAGCTCGTAGGCGCTGCGCTCGTCGGCGGCATTGGCCAGCAGGCCGGCATCGCCGAACACGGTGGGCGCGCTGTCCACGGGGCCCGCCGCGGGGCGCGCTGCCGGGCCGGCGACGGGCTTCGGCGCTGCCGCAGGTGCCGCCGCGCCGGGGGACGACGCTGCACCGCTGCCGCCTTCCAGGCGGTTCATGCGGTCATCGAGATCGAGATACTGGTTGCGGGCACTGGTCTGCAGCTGGTCGTTCTGCTGCTGCAGCTCCTCGATCTGGCCACGCAGCGCCTGCACTTCATTGCGCAGCGCGGTGAGCTGGTTGAGCAGGTCGATGTTGCCCTGGTTGTTGGCGGCTTGTGTTTCGAGCGCCGAGACGCGCTCGGCGAGGCTGGCACGTTGCGCCGAAGCAGGCGGGGCGAACAGCGCCGCGGCAAGCGCGCTGGCGAGGACAAGGCTGGACAGGACGTGGCTGCGGGTCATGGCATCGGCTGCTGTTGTTCGGACTCTGGAAAGACAATCGGCAGCTGGCGGGGTTCCCCGACAGCTGCCGACGGTGGTCACGCGTGCGCCGCTCAGCGGGCGGTATAGACGATCTCGGCGCGGCGGTTCTTGGCCCAGCAATCCTCGTTCGAGGCGGTGCAGGTCGGACGCTCTTCACCGTAGCTGGTCACCGAGACCTGGCTGCCGTTGCCGCCGTTGGCCTGCAGCGCCGACGACACCGCATTGCCGCGACGCTCGCCGAGGCCCAGGTTGTAGTCGCGGCTGCCGCGCTCGTCGGCATGGCCTTCGAGGGTCAGGCGCGCGGACGGACGGTCACGCAGGTACTTGGCGTGGCAGGCCATGGCGGCCTGGAACTCCGGGCGCAGCGAATCCTGGTCGAGATCGAAGTACACCACGCGCTGGCGCAGGCATGCATCGGTATCAAGGTCTTCGGGACCGTAGGCACCGGCGGTGGTGGCCGGCTGGGTGGTGGTCGGGGTGGACGGGCCGGTGTCGACCGGCGCCTCTTCCTTGACCTTCTTGGTACATGCAACAGCGGCCATGCAGAGCAGGGCGGTGAGCAGAACGCGGGTTGGGGTCTTCATCTCTCGTCGATCCTCTGCAAAGGGGGTTGTGCATTCAGCTTGCAAGCGGGGTTGTGCAGGCAGCGTCAGCGCTGCCGGAACGGTCCCCATGCGGGTTCGCGGACGTTGCCGTCGGCGAGCACCAGTCTTTGCCGGACGCGGCCATCGGCGGAGACGGCGTACAGGACTCCCCTGGTGCCTTCCCTCGCCGCGTACAGGACCATGCTGGCGTTCGGTGCGAAGCTCGGTGATTCATCGAGCGACCCCGGAGACAGCGTGGACCACCGCGGCGAACCGAGGCTGCGATCCAGCAACGCGATACGGTATACGTTTCCTGAACCTTGTGCCACGGCGATCTTCTTGTCGTCGAACGACACCGTCGGGCTGGCGTTGTAATTGCCCTGGAATGTCACGCGCGTGGCGCTGCCGCCGGACGCCGGCACCTGGTAGACCTGCGGCGGGCCGCCGCGGTCGGACGTGAAGTACACGCTCCTGCCATCGCTGCTCCAGGTGGGCTCGGTATCGATGCCGATCTGGCTGGTCAGCTGGGTCAGCGCCTTGCTGCCGAGGTCCATCACGTAGATCTCGGGGCTGCCGCTGCGCGACAGCGTGAGCGCCAGGCGGTTGCCGTCGGGCGAGAACGCGGGCGAGCTGTTGATGCCGCGGAAGCTGGCCACGCGCTCGCGCGCGCCGGTGCCGAGGTCCTGGATGTAGATTGCCGAGTTGTTGTTGTGCTCGAACGACACATAGGCCAGGCGGCGGCCATCCGGGCTCCAGCTGGGCGACATCAGCGGCTCGGTCGAGCGCACCACCACCTGCGGGGCGTGTCCATCGGCGTCGGCCACCATCAGCGCGTAGCGCGTGTTGGTGCCGGTGCCGGTGGCGGTGACGTAGGCGATGCGCGTCCAGAACGCGCCACGCACGCCGAGGATCTTCTCGTAGATGGCGTCGGCCATCTGGTGGGCGACGTCGCGCATGGCGTTGGCGCGCCCGGTCATCGCCATGCCGAGCAGCCGCTCCTGCTTGGCGACGTCGAACAGTTCGTATTCCACCCGGAACGCGCCGCCGCCGGCATCGACCACGCGGCCGACGACCAGGAAGTCCTGCTTCAGCAGGCGCCAGGTCGGGTAGTTGACCTCGCTGCCACGCGTCGGGCGCTCGGTGACGTCCTGTTCGGGCAGGCCGCGGAACTGGCCCGACCGCGCCAGGTCCTCGCGGACCACGCGGGCGACGTCGGTGTCGGGTGCGCTGCCTGCGCCCTGGTAGGGCATGGGCACCACGGCGATCGGCAGCGCCTGGGCGTTGCCGCCGACGATGTCGATCTCGAGCGCCTGCTGCGCCGCGGCGGCAAACGGCAGCAGCAGGGCGAGGCAGGCGGCAAGCCACGCGCTGGGCGTGGCCAGGCGGCGTTGGGTTCGGGTCATTCCAGGCTCCGGGGGGGCGATGCGGTGAGCGTGACAGGGTGGCGGTGAAAGCATGCTCAAGGATGAACGCGGGCGGACCCGACGGCCAGCGCGGCGCGATCAGCGGTCCGCTGCGGTGAAATTGAGGTTGATCGTACGGTTGAACACAGACTCGAATCCGGCATACGGCAGCGGCTGCGCCTTCAGCACGGCGGCTTCCACCGACCGGCGGCCGAGTTCGTCGAACGGGCACGACGGCGCCACCTCGGCCTTGATGACGGTGCCGCCGCGCACCTGGGTGATGTGGATGACGCACTTCTGCCCCTGCGGCACGTTTTCCGGCCGGGTCCAGTTGCGCAGGATCGCTTCCTGGATCGCCGCGGCATAGCGCGCGCTCAGGCCGGCATCCACGCCGTCGTTGCCCGGCGGCGGCGTACCCGCGGTGGCGGCTTGCGCGGACGCCTGCTGCGCGCGCTGGTCGGCGATCTGCTTGAGCTTCTGCTCGGCGAGCTCGGCTTCGCGGCGCGCCTGCGCCTGCTGCTTGCGCAGCTCGGCGAGCTTCTCCTCGCGCTCGCGCTGCTGCGCGGCCAGGCGGCGCTGCTTCTCGGCCTCCTCCTGGCGCTGGCGCTCGGTGAGGTCGATCTGTTCCTGGCGACGCCGCGCTTCCTGCTCGCGCTCGGCGGTCTCGCGCGAGATCGCATCGCGGCGCGCGGCATCCTGGTCGACCGTGTCCGGCTCCGGCACCTGCTCCTGGGCCTGCGGCTGCGGCGTGACCGGGGAATCTTCCGGGCGCGGCTCGGGCAGCGGCTGTGGTGGCGGCACCGCGGCTTCTTCCACGGGCTCGGGCAGCGGCTCCGGATCGGGTTCGGGCTCCGGTTCCGGCACCGGCTCGGGGCGGTCGCGCAGCGTGCGCTGCATGGCCGGCGACAGGTCGCCGGCGTCCATCATCTCGGCGCTGATCGGCGAGCCGGCGGCCGATTGCGGCGCGGCCGTGCGCGTCCACCACAGGCCGGCGAACATCAGGGCAAACAGGGCGACGTGGAGCAGCAGCGCCAGCCCGAACGCCCGCGCGGTATCGGCACGGCTTTCACGCATCAGCGCGGACCGTCCTGCCTGGGATTGCTCATCAGCCCGACCCGCTCGACGCCGGCGTTCTGCAGCAGCGCCATCGCGTCCATCACGTTCTGGTAGCTGCCGTTGCCGTCGGCGGCGATGAACACCGCGACCTGCGGGTTGCTGGCCACGATGGCGCGCACGCGCGCGTTGAGCGAGGCGGCATCGACCGCTTCATTGCTGCCCGCCTCCACCGCCAGGAAATAGTGGCCGTCGGCGTCCACGCTGACCACCACCGGGTCCTTCTTCTCCTGGATCGACTTCGCGTTGGATTCCGGCAGCTGCACGTCGACGCCGAGGTTCATCAGCGGCGCGGTCACCATGAAGATGATCAGCAGCACCAGCATCACGTCGATGTACGGCACGACGTTGATCTCGTTCTTGAGCTTGCGGCGGCGCGCGCGCCGGCTTCGGACGGACATGGGTCAGGCCTCCCCGGTGGTCGCCTGCCGTTCCAGGATCGAGGAGAACTCGTCGGAGAATGCATCGTAGCGGCCGGCGATGCGCTCGACCCGGGTCGCGAAGCGGTTGTACGCCCACACCGCCGGGATCGCGGCGAACAGGCCCATGGCGGTGGCGATCAGCGCTTCGGAAATGCCCGGTGCAACGCTGGCGATGGTGGCTTCCTTGACGTTGGCCAGGCCCTGGAAGGCGATCATGATCCCCCACACCGTGCCCAGCAGCCCCACGTACGGCGCGATGGAGCCGACGTTGGCGAGGAACTCGAGGTTGTGTTCCAGACCATCCAGTTCGCGCGAGCTGGCCACGCGCATGCCGCGCTGCGCGCCCTCGAGCTGCGCGCGGCCGTCGCCACCCACGCGCTGGCGACCGCGCGAGTATTCACGGAAGCCGGCCTCGAAGATCGACTCCAGGCCTTCCACCTCGCGGTTGCGCTCGCTGGCCGAGCTGTAGAGCTTGCCGAGGTCGACGCCGGACCAGAACTTCTCTTCGAAGCGGTCGGCCTCCTTGGCGGCGCGGTCGAGCATGCGCTTCTTGCGGAAGATGATCACCCACGACGCGATCGACGCGAACAGCAGCACCAGCATCACCAGCTGCACCGGGATGGAGGCATGCAGCACCAGGTGCAGCAGGTCGAGGTTGGCGCCGGCGGCCGGTGCCGCGGCGGCCTGCGCGGCGTCGGCCGCGAGCTCGACGGACTGCGCCGCGGCTTCGTCGGGCAACGGTTCCGCCGTGGTCGCCTGCAGCAGGGTGGCCAGTACTGTCATCTGTGTTGCTCCGCGTTCGATTCGAGGGGTTTGAGTTGCAGGTACAGCTGGTCCGGGATGGCGCGCGGCCGGAAGCCGCCGGCGTCGAGCGCCGCGACCCGCACCCGCGCCGCCACCAGCAGTTCGCCGTCGCGCCGCACGTCCTGTGCGAACACAACGCTGGCGCGGCGCAGGGAAGCGAGCGCCACGGTGACCTGCAGCGCGTCGTCCAGGCGTGCAGGCCGATGGAAGTCGAGCTGCATGTCGCGGACGGCGAACACCAGGTCGTGCTGCTCGCGCAGTACCCGTTGCCCGTGCCCGAGCGCGCGCATCCAGTCGCTGCGTGCGCGTTCGAGGTAGGCGACGTACCGCGCGTGGTACACCACGCCGCCGGCGTCGGTATCTTCCCAATACACCCTTGTCGCCAAGCTGAACGGGTGGCAAACCGTGTGCGTCACGGCAGCAATTCCCTGCCCGTGCCGCGTGGAAGCAGGCCGAGGTGGCGGTAGGCCTTGTCGGTGGCCATGCGCCCGCGCGCGCTGCGCACCAGGAAACCCTGCTGGATCAGGAACGGTTCGATCACGTCCTCCAGCGTTCCGCGCTCCTCGCTGAGCGCCGCGGCCAGCGACTCCACGCCCACCGGGCCGCCATCGAAGCTGCCGATGATCAAGTTGAGCAGGCGCCGGTCGAGGTCGTCGAAGCCTTCCGGGTCGACCTTCAGCAGCAGCATCGCGGCGTTGGCGACCTCGTGGTCGATATGCCCCCCGGCGCGCACCTGCGCGAAGTCGCGCACGCGGCGCAGCAGGCGGTTGGCGATGCGCGGCGTGCCGCGCGCGCGGCGCGCGATCTCGTCGGCACCCTCCGGCGCGCAGTCGATGCCGAGGATCCGCGCCGAGCGGCGCACGATCCGCGTCAGCTCCTCCACGTTGTAGAACTCGAGCCGCTGGACGATGCCGAAGCGGTCACGCAGTGGCGCGGTCAGCAGGCCCGCGCGGGTGGTGGCGCCGATCAGCGTGAACGGCGGCAGGTCGAGCTTGATCGAGCGCGCGGCGGGGCCCTCGCCGATCATGATGTCGATCTGGAAATCCTCCATCGCCGGGTACAGTACTTCCTCGACGACGGGCGACAGGCGATGGATCTCGTCGATGAACAGCACGTCGTGCGGCTGCAGGTTGGTCAGCAGCGCCGCCAGGTCGCCGGCCTTCTCGATCACCGGGCCGGACGTCACCCGCAGGTTCACCCCCAGCTCGTTGGCGATCACGTGGCTGAGGGTGGTCTTGCCCAGCCCGGGCGGGCCGAAGATCAGCACGTGGTCGAGCGCTTCGCTGCGGCCCTTGGCCGCCTCGATGTAGATCGACAGCTGCTCGCGCACGGGCTGCTGGCCGAGGTATTCGTCCAGCCGCTGCGGGCGGATCGACGCCTCGAGGGCGGCGTCCTCGCGCGAGGCGGAGGGGGCAATGATGCGGTCTTCGCTCATGCCGACATGTTCGCATGGGCGCCGCGGCCCTGGCGCACCGACCCCCCTGCCCTGCTCAGATCTCGACCTGCGCGCCCAGCTCCACCAGGCGGTTGCCCGGAATGCGGAAGAAGTTGTTGGCCGGCGCCGCGTTGCGGTGCATGTACGCGAACAGCTTGTCGCGCCACACCGGCATGCCGACGTGGCGGCTGGCGACGATGGTCTCGCGGCTGACGAAGTACGTGGTGTCCATCGGATCGAAGTCCATGCCTTCGACGTCGCAGGAGCGCATCAGCGCCAGCGGCAGGTCGGGCGTCTCCATGAAGCCGAAGCGCGCGGTGACCCGGTAGAAGTCGTCGCCGATTTCCTTCACTTCCAGGCGCCGCTCGCGGGGCGCATGCGGCACCTTCAGCGTCTCCGCGGTCAGGAACACGTTGCGCTCGTGCAGCACCTTGTTGTGCTTGAGGTTGTGCATCAGTGCGTGCGGCACCACGCCCGGATCGCTCGTCAGGAAGATCGCCGTCCCCGGCACGCGCACGGGCGGCGCCAGCATCAGCCCGGGGATGAAGGTGTCCAGGCGGATGCCCTCCTTCTGCACCGCTGAACGCAGCAGCTCGCGGCCATGGCGCCACGTGCGCAGCATGGTGAACAGCACGGTGCCCAGCACCAGCGGGAACCAGGCGCCCTGCAGGACCTTGGCGCCGTTGGCGACCACGAACGCCAGGTCGATCACCACGAAGCCAAGGCAACACGCCAACACCCAGCGCCGCGCCTTCGGCCACAGCGCGCGGGCCACGATCGCCAGCAGCAGCGTGTCGATCAGCATCGTCATCGACACCGAGATGCCGTAGGCCGCGGCCAGCGCGGACGAGGTGCGGAAGCTCAGCACCAGGGCGATCACGATCACTGCCATCGACCAGTTGATCGCCGGGATGTAGATCTGGCCGATGGTCTCGCTGGAGGTGTGCTTGATGCGCATGCGCGGGATGTAGCCCAGCTGCATGGCCTGGCGCGCCACCGAGAATCCGCCGGTGATCACCGCCTGCGAAGCGATCACGGTGGCCGCGGTGGCCAGCACGATCATCGGCCAGCGGCCCCACTCTGGCACGCCGATGTAGAACGGGTTGCGGATCGCCTCCGGGTCCTGGAGCACCAGCGCGCCCTGGCCCAGGTAGTTGAGCATCAAGGCCGGCAGCACGAACCAGTACCAGCCGAAACGGATCGGCCGCGGGCCGAAGTGGCCCATGTCGGTGTAGATCGCCTCGCCGCCGGTCACCGCCAGCACCACCGCGCCGAGGATGAACACCCCGCCCCAGCTGTGCTCCATGAAGAACTTCGCCCCCCACCAGGGATTGATGGCGTGCAGTACTTCTGGTTCGCCGACGATGTTCAACACGCCCAGCGCGGCGAGCGCCAGGAACCACATGATGGTGATCGGGCCGAACACCCGGCCCACCTTGTCCGTGCCGAAGCGCTGGGTGGCGAACAGCCCCGCCAGCACCAGTACCGTGATCGGCACGATCCAGTCGTGCATGCCGGGCGCCACCACCTCCAGGCCCTCGACCGCCGACAGCACCGAGATCGCCGGGGTGATCACGCCGTCGCCAAAGAACAGCGAGGCACCGAACACCCCGAGCAGCCCGACCAGGTAAACCGATTTGGAGCCGGGCTTCAGGCTTCGCTGTGCCAGCGCCATCAGCGCCATGATCCCGCCTTCGCCCTCGTTGTCGGCGCGCATGATGATGGTGACGTACTTCAGCGTCACCACGACAGTCAGCGCCCAGAACACCAGCGACAGGATGCCGAGCACGGTGTCATGGTTGGCGACCAGGCCGTAGTGCGGCGAGAACGCCTCGCGCAGGGTGTACAGCGGACTGGTGCCGATGTCGCCGAACACCACGCCGACGGCGCCGACCACCAGCGCGGGAAGGCCGGTCCTGGGCTTGGCCTTGCCTGGCGCGCCGTGGGTCGCGGCGGCGCGCCGTGGAGTACCTGCGAACATTGGTTTCCGGGTGCCTGCGGTCAACGAAGCGCGGACTGTAGCGCCTTTCGGATGATGGTTTCCGCAGGATCGCCATCCACGTGCGCCTGGCGCGCCATGCGCTGCGCCTCGGCCGGCTTGTAGCCCAGCTGCTGCAGGGCCTCGGTCGCCTCCGACAGCGGGTCGGCCGGCGTGCCCGTCATCGGCATCGCCGTCGCGCCGCCCATGATCGCCTCGGCGCGGTCGCGCAGTTCCACCACGATGCGCTCGGCGGTCTTCTTGCCGATGCCAGGGATGCGCGTCAGCGCGGCCACGTCGCCGCCCGACACCAGGCGTGCGAACTCCTGGACGCTGGCGCCGGACAGGATCGCCAGCGCGATCTTCGCGCCGATGCCGGTGACCCGCTGCACGTCGCGGAACAGGCGCCGCTCCGCCTCGCTGGCAAAGCCGTACAGCGACACCGAGTCTTCCTTCTGCGCGTAGTGCGTGAACAGCGAGACTTCGGTCCCCAGCACCGGCAGGTCGTAGAACGTGCTCATCGGTGCTTCCAGCTCGTAGCCGACGCCGTTGACGTCGATCACCAGCCACGGCGGGGATTTGTGCGCGAGCTTGCCGCGCAGGCGTCCGATCATTTGCGGCTCCAGGCCAGGCGTTCGTCGATGCCCAGGCGCCGCGCGCTGGCGCTGACGTGGGCGTGGGTGATGGCGATGGCCAGGGCATCGGCGGCGTCGGCCTGCAGGCGGCCGGTGAGGCCGAGCATCGCGCCGACCATGTGCTGCACCTGGGCCTTGTCGGCCGCGCCCTTGCCGACCAGGGCCAGCTTGACCTGGCGCGCGCCGTACTCGTGCACCGGCAGGTCGTGCATGACCACCGCGCAGATCGCCGCGCCGCGCGCCTGGCCGAGCTTGAGCGCAGAGTCGGCGTTCTTCGCCATGAACACCTGCTCGATGGCGACCTCGTCCGGGCGGTGCTCCTCGACGATCGCGCGCAGGCCGTCCAGCAGGCGCCGGAGGCGCTGCGGCAGGTCGCCCTTGCACGCGGCCACGCCGGCCATCAGGTTGAGCGGCGCGTGGAACACGTGTTTCACGCGCCCGGTGGCATCGACGTCGATGATGCCGACGCCGGTACGCTGCGAGCCCGGGTCGATGCCGAGGATCCTGGTCACGTCGTGCTTCTTACGCGTACGCGTCGTCGCCGAGTTCGGCGTTGGAATACACGGCCTGGACGTCGTCGATGTCCTCCAGCCAGCGCAGCAGCTTGACCACCTGCTGCGCGGTGTCGCCTTCGACGGCAATGTCGTTGTCGGCGCGCATGGTGATTTCGGCATGGTCGGCGGGGAGCCCCACGGCAGCCATCGCGTCGCGCACAGCGCCGAAATCCTCGGGCGAGGTGACCACGTCGATCGCGCCATCCTCCGGGTACACCACCACGTCGTCGGCGCCGGCCTCGATGGCGGCGTTGGTCACCGCGTCCTCGCTGGCACCCGGCGCGTAACGCAGTACGCCCTGTTTGTGGAACATGAAGGCCACCGAGCCGTCGGTGCCCAGGTTGCCGCCGAACTTGCCGAACGCATGGCGCACGTCGGCCACGGTGCGCACCTTGTTCTCGGTCAGGCAGTCGACGATCACCGCCACGCCGCCGGGGGCGTAGCCCTCGTAGCGGATCTCTTCATAGTCCACGCCCTCGAGCTCGCCGGTCGCCTTCTTGATGGCGCGCTCGATCACGTCCTTGGTCATGTTCGCCGCGAGCGCCTTGTCCACGCCGCTGCGCAGGCGCGGATTGCTGCCGAGGTCTCCCCCGCCGGCGCGTGCGGCGACCGAGATCTCGCGGATCAGCTTGGTGAAGATCTTGCCGCGACGCGCGTCTTCGGCGTTCTTGCGGCCTTCGATGGAGGGGCCTCTGCCCATGCGTATTCCCGTCAACCCTGGTGGCGATAGGGGATGGTAACCGCTCCGGCAAATGCACTCCCGCAAGCGGACGGTCAGCGCGCGAAACGCCCGTCGCGCAGGAACCCGACCGCCAGGCGCGCGGCCTCGGCCGACACCAGCAGCCCGCTGTGCGAGGCGTCGATGACCACGTGGTCGGCCAGGCCCGGCAGGCGGGTCTCGGCGACCGCCACGGTGCCGTCGTGCGGCTCGTCGAAACGCGCCACCAGCGCACCCAGGCCGCGTGGCCGGGAGCCGGCGACCATGCCGACCTCCACGCCTTCCGGCAGGGCGACGCAGCCCTGCCGCAGCAGGGCCGCGCTGCGCCCCAGGTACAGCGCGGTCAGTGCCCGGCGCGACAGCACGCGGGCCGCGCCGCTGCCGCACAGCGGCGTGCCGAGGCAGACCACGCGCGCCACCGGCAGCGCGGGCTCGGCCTGCAGCGCCTGCAGGGCCATCAGCCCCCCGAGGCTGTGGCCGACCAGATGCGTCGGCTCGCCGCCGCGCAGCCGCGCGCGCAGCGCGTCGACTGCGGCATCGGTACTGCCGAAGATGCTCCGGTAGCCGATGATCCCGGTGGTGAAGCCCGCTGTCCGCAGGCGCGCCGCGAAGCGCCGCATCGCCAGCGGCGGCATCCACAGCCCGTGCAGCAGCAGTGCGCGGCGCGCGGCGGCCATGTCAGCCCGCGCCGGGTGCTGGGCGGCGCAGGATGAACTCCAGGTCCTGCACGCGCCCCACCGGGAACAGGTATTCGCCCACCGGCTTGTAACCGCGCCGCGCATAGAAGCGCTGCGCGCCGGCATTGCCCGACCACACGCCGATCCACAGCGTGCGCGGGCCATCGCGCTCCAGCCAGCCCATCGCCGTGTCGAACAGCCGGCCGCCCCAGCCGCCGCGCTGGTGCGACGCCATCAGGTACAGGCGCTTGAGTTCGCCATCGCCGGGGGCGACCTCCGGATGCGGCAGGCCGCAGGGGCCGACCGCGGCGTGGCCGACGGCTTCACCGTCGTCCTCCAGCAGCCAGACCGCGTAGTCGGGATGGGACAGGATCAGGTGTTGCTTTGCGACCGCGTAGGCGTCGGCGAGGAACGCCTCGAGATCTTCGGGCGGATACAGGTGGCCGAAGGTCTCGGTGAACGTGCGCGCCGCGAGCCGCGACAGGGTCGCGGCATCGTCGGGCGTCGCGCGACGGATGGTGACGGTCACGCAGCCGCTCCCAGGCGCGCCGCGATCAGGCCGCAGGCCTCGGCCGCACGGCCACGTGCACCTCGGCCAGCTGCGCGTCCGGGATCGGCGAAGGCGCGCCGGTCATCAGGCACTGCGCGCCGGTGGTCTTGGGGAACGCGATCACGTCGCGGATCGATTCGCTGCCGGCCATCAGCGCGGCGATACGGTCGATGCCGAAGGCGATGCCACCGTGCGGCGGCGCGCCGTACTTCAGTGCGTCCAGCAGGAAGCCGAACTTGGCCTCGGCCTCCTCGGCGCCGATGCCGAGCAGTTCGAACACCGCCGACTGCATGCCCGAGCGGTGGATTCGGATGGAACCACCGCCGATCTCGTTGCCGTTGAGCACCATGTCGTAGCCGCGGCTGGTCGCGCTGCGCGCATTGGCGCGCAGCGCGGCCTCGTCATCGACCGCGGGGGCGGTGAACGGGTGGTGCAGCGCCACGTAGCGCTGCGCCTCGTCGTCGAACTCGAACATCGGGAAGTCGGTGACCCACAGCGGCGCCCAGCCCGCGGCGACCAGGTTGAAATCCTTGCCTGCCTTGAGCCGCACCGCGCCCATGAAGTCGCTGACCGTGTTGTATGCACCCGCGCCGAAGAACACCAGGTCGCCATTGCCGGCGCCCACGTGCTGCAGCAACGCGGCGAACCCCGCTTCATCGAAGAACTTCGCCACAGGCGAGTTGACCGCGCCGTCGTCGGCGATCTTGGCGTAGGCCAGGCCCTTGGCGCCGTACTTGGCGGCGTGCGCCGCGTAGTCGTCGATCTGCTTGCGCGACACCGCCGCGCCGCCCGGAATGCGCAGCGCGCAGACGCGGCCGCCCTCGACACCGGCGAAATCGGTGAACACCTTGAACTGCGAGTCCTTCACCTGCGCGTCCACGTCCACCAGCTCCAGCGCGATGCGCAGGTCGGGCTTGTCGGAGCCGTAGCGGCGCATGGCCTCGGCCCAGGTCATGCGCGGGAATTCGCCCAGCTCCACGCCGATCACCTCACGGAACACGTCGCGCATCATCGCCTCGACCGTGTCCTGCACGATCGCCTCGTCCACCCAGGCGAACTCCATGTCGAGCTGGGTGAATTCCAGCTGGCGGTCGGCGCGCAGCGCCTCGTCACGGAAGCAGCGCGCGATCTGGTAGTAGCGGTCGAAGCCGGCCATCATCAGCAGCTGCTTGAACAGCTGCGGCGACTGCGGCAGCGCGTAGAACTCGCCGGCATGCATGCGCGCCGGCACCAGGAAATCGCGCGCGCCCTCGGGCGTGGCCTTGGTGAGGATCGGCGTCTCGATGTCCTGGAAATCGCGCGCGTCCAGCCAGCGGCGCAGCGCGGCCACAAGCTTCGAGCGCGTGCGCATCTTGCGCTGCATCTCCGGCGTGCGCAGGTCCAGGTAACGGTATTTGAGGCGGATGTCCTCGCCCGGGTTCTCGTGCGCATGGAACGGCAGCGGCTCGGCCTTGTTCAGCACCTCGATCGTGGTCGCGACCACTTCGAGCTCACCAGTGGCGATCTTGGCGTTGACGCTCTCGCGGCGGCGCACGGTGCCGGTGACGCGCAGGCAGTCCTCGTAGCCCACCTTGGCCGCGGTGGCGATGACCTCGGCGTTGCCCGCGGTGGCGGCGTCGGGCTCGGCCACCACCTGCACGATGCCTTCGTGGTCGCGCAAGTCGATGAAGCACAGGCCGCCGAGGTCGCGGGCCACATCGGCCCAGCCGCAGAGGGTGACGGTCTGGCCGACCAGGGAGGCGTCGATCAGGCCGCAGAAATGGGTACGCATGGAAACTCCGGACAGGCCCGCGCAAGCGCGCGGGAAGCCTGGCATTTTAGCGGGTTTGTCCGCGGGGTTTAGAATGACGCCATCGATACGCCGCACGCCCCACCCTCTCCCACCCATCCCCGGAGCATGATCGCCACCGTCCGCCCGCTGGCCGCCCTGCTCGTAGGCGTGGCCCTGTTGCTGGTGGGCAGCGGCCTGCTGGGGACCCTGCTGGCGGTGCGCGGGCGGATCGAAGGCTACGACGACCAGACCCTCGGGCTGGTGATGTCGGCCTACTTCGCCGGTTTCTTTCTCGGCACCTACGCCGCGCCCGGGCTGATCCAGCGGATCGGGCACATCCGCGCGTTCGCCTTCTATGCCGCACTGTGCGCGGCGACCGTGCTCCTGCACCCGATCCTCGTGTCGCCCTGGGCCTGGGCCCTGCTGCGGCTTGCGACCGGCGTGGCGCTGGTCGGCCTGTACACGGTGATCGAAAGCTGGCTCAACGTGCAGGCACCGCCGGAACAGCGCAGCCGGGTGTTCGCGATCTACATGGTGGTGAACCTGGTCGCGCTGGCGGCGGGGCAGTGGCTGATCGGGCTGTGGTCGGCAACGGGCTTCGTGCTGTTCAACGTGGTCGCGATCCTCGTCTGCCTGGCGGCGCTGCCGGTGACCGCCAGCCGGATGGTCCAGCCCGAATTGCCGCCGATGCCCCGGCTCGCCCTGAGGGCGCTGTTCCATGCGGCTCCGGCGGCGGCCCTGGGCGCGCTGCTCTCGGGCATGGCCGTGGGCAGTTTCTGGGGGCTGGGCGCGGTGTTCGCGAGCCGTCTCGGGCTGGGGCTGACCGGCGTGGCCCTGCTGGTCAGCGCCACCATCATCGGCGGCGCCGCACTGCAGTGGCCCATCGGGCGCCTGTCCGACGGCACCGACCGGCGCAGCGCACTGGTCGTTGTCTGCGTGCTGGCCGCGGCCATCGCACTCGGCATGATGCTGCCCCGCGGCCAGTCGGGGCTGCCCTTGTACGCCCTGTGGTTCACCTTCGGCGGCCTGGCGTTCGCGATCTATCCGATCTGCATGGCCCACCTGCTCGACCACCTGCCTCCGGAAGAAACCCTGTCGGCGGGAAGCAGCCTGCTGCTGCTCAACGGCGTCGGCTCGGCGTTCGGCCCGGCCCTGGCAGGCGTGGCCATGACCCGCTACGGGCCCCAGGCGCTGCCGGCGTTCTTCGCCACGACGCTGGTGCTGGCCGCGCTGGTGGCCGGCGGCCGGCGCCTGCTGCGTCCGCGCGAGAACGACACGCCATCGGTGTTCCACCTGATGCTGCGCACCACGCCGACCGCCTTCGAACTGCTGCCGGAAGTCGATCCGTCGGAATCCGCGGGCGACGACAGCCACGCGGACGTCAGGCGACGCGCAGCCCCCGCGTCATCCCGTCGCGGGCTTGGCGGCGGGCGCCGCAGCCTCCGGCTTCGCCGCGGGCGCCGCCGGTAGCGCGGGACCGTCGGCCTTGGCCGGCACCCCACCGCCTGTGCTGCCGCCATCGGCCTTGCCGGCACCCTCGCCGCCTTCGGCCAGGTTGCGCTTCTTGTCGCCGTCCTTCTTGAAGTCGGTCTCGTACCAGCCGCTGCCCGCAAGGCGGAACGAGGGCGCCGTCAGCTGCCGGCGCACCTCGCCCACCGCCCCGCACTCCGGGCAGGCATCGGGATCGGGATCGGAGAGCTTCTGCAGGCGGTCGAAATCGTGTTCGCACTGGGCGCAGCGGTAAGCGTAGATCGGCATGGCGGTGGCATTGGCTCGGAGACGTGGGCTGCGCGCATTCTGGGGCCGCGGGCGCGCAATTCAAGGCGGCATCGCCGCCGTGACGCCCCCCGACCCTGCGGCCCTCAGTCCGCCGTGCCCCACGGCGCGGGCGGCTCCGCCACCGGCGTGGCGAGGTCGAACTCGACCTGGAACATGCGCCCGCCCGGGCGCGAAAGCTCGTACAGGAAGCGCGAGCCCGGCTCCACTTCCATCGCCCAGGTGTTGGTGGTGGAGACATCTGCGCCGGTGCGGCCGAACAGCGCGATCGACTCCGCGTCCACCGGGAACTCCTGGCGGACGGCGGTGCCCGCGGTGGTGCTTTCGCCGCCGTACATGGTCTGCACGTCGGAGCTGCCGTCTTCGTGGCGATGGTCGTGCTTCAGGCGCAGGCCGGTGCCGGTTCGGGTGAGCACCCAGGTACGCGAATGGTCGTCGCCGACGTGGAACGGCACGCGCAGCTCGCGGGTCGGGTCGTCGCAGCCACGCACGTGCATCACCAGGGCCTTGCCTTCGAACGCATCAGGTTCCGGCGACGCCGGCTCGTTGACGACGATGCGCCCCGCGAACGCCTGGCCGCAGTGGCTGGCGAGGGCGGCGAGGAAGGCGTCGGCGGGTGCGGCATCGGTGGCGGTCGCAGCGGGCACCGGGGTGGATGTGTTGCCCGCGGCGACGTCGGCCGTCGCCTGCGGAGTGGACGGAGTGCAGGCGGCAACGGCCACCAGCGCGGCGGAAAGTGCGGAGAGTCGGATGATCGTCATGCCCTCACCGTACCGCCGCGCCCCACCCACGGCAAACGCCGCGGTGCGTCCTGACGGTCCTGCTCAGGCGGCTTCGTACAGGGCGAGCAGGGCGGCCTCGGCATCCGCCAGCCGGCCGGCCAGCAAGGCGCGGCGCTGCGCGGCGTCGGCAACACGGCCGGAAGCGTCGACACCGGCGTGGAAGCCGGGATCGGCCAGGCTTGCGTCGATCGCGGCGATGTCGGCCTCCAGCGACGCCACCTGCGCTTCGGCCTGCGCCAGCTTGTGCGGGTTGACCTTGGCCTTCGCAGGCGCGGGTGCGGTCGGCGGCGGCGGTGCCACGGTCGTTTCAGCGGCGGCACCGATGCCGGGCCGCACATCCTGCGGCCGCGAGCGCAGCCATGCCGCGTATTCGTCGAGGTCGCCGTCGAACGGCGTGACCACGCCTTCGGCCACGCGCCAGAAGGTGTCGCTGACCAGGCCGATCAGGTGGCGGTCATGCGAAACCAGCACGATCGCGCCGGGGAAGTCGCTCAGCGCCTCGGCCAGCGCCTCGCGCATCTCGAGGTCGAGGTGGTTGGTGGGTTCGTCGAGCAGCAGCACGTTGGGCTGGCGCCAGGCGATCAGCGACAGCGCCAGCCGCGCGCGCTCGCCGCCCGAGAAGCCGTCGATCGATTCGAACGCGCGGTCGCCGGGGAAGCTCCACTTGCCGAGGAAGTTGCGGAAATCCTGGATGGACGCTTCCGGCGAGATCTCGCGAAGGTGGTCGATCGGCGAGGTGCCGGCGACCAGCGCCTCCACCGTGTGCTGGGCGAAGTAGCCGATGCGCAGGTCCGGGTGTGCGTAGCGCTCGCCGGTGAGCAGCGGCAGCTCGCCGACCAGGGTCTTGACCAGCGTCGACTTGCCGGCGCCGTTCGGGCCGAGCAGGCCGATGCGGTCGCCGGCCTCGAGGCCGAAGTTGGCGTCGTGGAGGATGGTCGCGGTGTCGTAGCCGCAATCGGCGTGGTTCAACCGCAACAAGGCGTGCGGCAGCTTCAGCGGCGCCGGAAAGTCGATGCGCACCTCGCGCTCGGCGCGCACCGCCTCGGTGTTGGCCATCTTGGCCAGGCGCTTGACCCGCGACTGCGCCTGCTTGGCCTTGGCGGCGCTGGCGCTGAAACGGTCGATGAAGCTCTGCAGGTGGGCGCGCTCGGCCTGGGCCTTTTCGTGGGTGATCTGCTGCAGGCGCAGCTGTTCGGAGCGCTGGCGTTCGAAGGCGGTGTAGTTGCCGGTGTACAGCTTGGCCTTGCCGCCGTGCAGGTGCAGGGTGTGGGTGTTGACGTTGTCGAGGAACTCGCGGTCATGCGAGATCAGCAGCAGCGTGCCGGGGTACTTCAGCAGCCACTGCTCCAGCCACAGCACGGCGTCGAGGTCGAGGTGGTTGGTGGGCTCGTCGAGCAGCAGCACGTCGGACGGCGTCATCAGCGCGCGCGCCAGGTTCAGGCGCACGCGCCAGCCGCCGGAGAACGTGGCCACCGGGCGCTGCTGGGTCTCGGCCGGAAACCCCAGCCCGTGCAGCAGCTTGGCCGCGCGTGCGGCGCCGTCGTAGCCGCCCACTTCTTCCAGGCGGTGGTGGGCCATGGCCACCGCTTCCCAGTCCTCGTTGGCGAAGGCATTGGCCTCGGCCTGCAGGGCATCGTGCACCGCGGCGTCGCCGGCGAGCACGAAGTCGACCGCCGGATCCGGCAGCGAAGGCATTTCCTGGGCGATGCTGGCGATGCGCAGGCGCGACGGCAGGTCAAGGTCGCCACGGTCGGGTTCGACTTCGCCGCGCACGGCGGCGAACAGCGAGGATTTGCCGGTGCCGTTGCGGCCCACCACGCCCACCCGCCAGCCGGCATGCAGGGACAGGTCGAGGTCGGACAACAGCAGGCGTTCGCCGCGGCGGAGGGCGAAATTGCGGAATGAAATCATCCGCCATTGTAGCGGCCCGCGCCGCTGCAGCCGCGATGCGGTAGTGTCTGCAGCCGGGAAATTGACGGCGCAGGGCGGTGATGGCGATCTCGATCAATCTCGAAACGGCCGCCTGGGTGCACGCGCGGGTGGTGGCGCAGGCGCCGTTCAGCGAGATCCACGCGGCACTCGGCCTCCGCGGCTACGACGAATTCCAGATCCGGCGCATCTACGATGCCGCGCTGCGCGACCCGGACGGGTTCAAAGCGGGATTCTCGCGGCTCAGCCCGAACCAGCCGAAGGTCGCGCACACCCTGCCCAAGGCCGCCGACGCCCGCGCCCAGCGCGCGCAGGCTCTGGCGGAGGTGGGGGCCGGTGCACGCGCGGGCGGCGGCTTTTCGCCGGTGGCGCCGATCGCGCTCGCCGCCGGCCACGCGATCCGCTGCGAGCACGGCGACGTGCGCGTGGCCTTCCACAACGTGCGCCCCTACGTGGTGCTGTTCAACAACGTGCTTACCCACGCCGAATGCGACCAGCTCATCGCCGAGGCCACGCCGACGCTGGAGCGCGCCAAGGTAGTCGACTCCGACCGCGGCGGCGCCAAGGTCGACGACCGCCGCACCAGCGAACTGACCATGCTCCTGCGCGGCACCACGCCGCTGCTGGCGAAGGTCGACGCGCGCATCACCCGCATCACCGGCGTGCCGGTGGCGCAGGGCGAGGACCTGCAAGTGATGCGCTACGGCGTGGGTGCCGAGTACACGCCCCACTTCGACTATTTCGACCTCGAGCGCCCCGGTCAGGCCCTGCACCTTGCCAACGGCGGACAGCGCATCGCCAGCCTGGTGATCTACCTCAACGACGTGGAGGCCGGTGGCGAGACCGTGTTCCCGGACGTCGGCCTGTCGGTGGCGCCAGCCAAGGGCAGCGCGGTCTATTTCGCCTATACCGATGCGCAGTCGCGCTGCGACCCGCTCTCGTTCCATGCCGGCGCACCGGTGCTGCGCGGCGAGAAATGGATCGCCACGCGCTGGATGCGCGAGCGCGAGTTCACCTGAGCCGGTGTGGGGGCTGCCCGGCAAGTGCCTGCATCGTTCCACGCCTGGAATGCCCAGGTGACGGATTCGTGAGCATTGACGCGGTCGTTCAGCGGATGTTAAAGCGGAGTTGCAGCTGAACACGCGTGCCCGCCGCCCATCGCCACGAGGTCGCCCGTCATGACGCCACACCCGCTCGCTGTCGCACTGATCGCCACCCTGGCCGCCACGGCCCTCCCCGCACACGCCCAGACCGCCACGCCGGCCGAGCGCAAGGCCACCAGCCTCGACACGGTGATCGTCACCGGCACGCGGGCCAGCGACCGCACCGCGGCCGAATCCACGGCACCCATCGACCTCATCACACCCGAGGCGCTGCAGTCGTCGGGCACCACCGAACTCGCCACCGCGTTGTCACGGCTGCTGCCGTCGCTCAACTTCCCGCGGCCCGCGGTCTCCGACGGCACCGATGCCGTGCGCCCTGCGCAGCTGCGTGGACTCTCCCCGGACCACACCCTGGTGCTGGTCAACGGCAAGCGCTACCACACCGGCGCACTGGTCAACGTCAACGGAACCCAGGGCCGCAGCTCGTCGCCGGTCGACCTCAACACCATCCCGATCGCCGCGATCGCGCGCGTGGAAGTGCTGCGTGACGGCGCCTCGGCGCAGTACGGCTCCGACGCCATCGCCGGCGTCATCAACATCGTGCTCAAGGGCAGCCCCGATGGCGGCAGCGTCAGCCTGCGCCACGGCCAGACCAGTGCGGGCGATGGCGCGCAGACCAACCTGCTGGCCGATGCCGGTTTCCCGCTGGGGGCGGAAGGCGGCTTCGTGCATCTGGCCGTCCAGGCCGACCGCCAGGACCAGACCGATCGCGCACGTCCCTTCCTTGGCCCCGCAACGCCGACCTCCGCGCCGCTTGGCCGCGTGGTGCAGCGGCAGGGCGATCCCGAGGTCGACAGCTATTCGGGCAGCTACAACGCCGAACTCGCCGCCAGCGACAGCCTGACGCTCTATTCCCATGGCCTGCATACCAAGCGCGACATTTTGTCCAACGGCTTCTTCCGGCCGGCGGGCGATTCGCGCAACATCCCGTCGATCTACCCCGACGGCTTCCTGCCGCAGATCAACAACAATTCGACCGACTACAGTTTCGTCGGCGGACTGCGCAAGCTGTTCAGCGGCGGCACCGCGCTCGACGCCAGCTACACCTACGGCTCCAACGAGCTGACGTTCGACATCAAGAACACGCTCAACCGCAGCCTCGGGCCGACGTCGCCCACCCGTTTCTACGCCGGTGCGCTGGAGGTCAGGCAGCACATCCTGAACCTCGACATGAGCACGCCGCTCGACCTTGGACTGTCGTCGCCCCTGGTCCTGGCGTACGGCGCGGAGTACCGCGAAGACGAGTTCGAGCAATCGCCGGGCGAGCCGGATTCGTACGCGCTGGGCCCGTTCGCGAACATCCCGGGCTCGCAGGTGTTCGCCGGCTTCAAGCCCAGCGACGGCGGGCAGTTCAAGCGCGACAACATCTCGCTCTACGTGTCGCTGGAAGGCGACGTGACGGACAAGCTGTCGGCGGGTATCGCGGCACGCTACGAGGATTACAGCGACTTCGGCGACACCTCCACCGGCAAGCTGACCGCGCGCTACGACTTCACGCCGACGGTGGCCCTGCGCGGCACGCTGTCGACCGGCTTCCACGCGCCATCGCTGCAGCAGCAGTACTTCCAGTCGACGGCCACCAACTTCATCGTGCTGCCACCACCGCAGGGCAACACCCCGTTCGACATCGTCACCTTCCGCGTCACCAACCCGGCCGGCATCGCGCTGGGCGCGGAGCCGCTGCGGGCGGAAGAGTCCACCAACTTCAGCCTCGGACTGGTGCTGCAGCCGATCGACCGCCTGTACATCACCATCGATGCCTACCGGATCAAGCTCGAGGACCGCATCACCCTGTCGGAGAACCTGACGAGTGCCGCGGTGCGCAACTACCTCAATGCCAACGGCTTCCCGGGCGTCGGCGGCGGGCGCTACTTCACCAACGCCATCGATACCACCACCGACGGCATCGACGTGATCGGCACCTACGGCTGGCAGCTCGGCAACGGCAACCTGGACCTGACGGTCGGCTACAACCACAACAAGACCAGCATCGACCGCATCGCGCCCAATCCGGCGTCGCTCAATGCCATCGACCCCACCGCGCTGCGTTTCGGCAGGGTCGAGATCGGCCGCTTCGAGGTCGGCGCGCCACGTGACAAGTTCCTGCTCGGCGGCGAGTGGAGCTCGGACCTCTGGAACTTTTCCGCCAACGCGGTGCGTTATGGTGAGATCACCGTGCGCAACGCCAACCCGGCCCAGGACCAGACCTTCGACCCCAAGTGGACGCTCGCGCTGGCCGCGACGCTCAAGCTGGACCGGTGGAGCTTCACCCTGGGCGGCGACAACGTGCTGAACGAGTATCCGGACGAGAACGTGTTCGCCAACTCCACCGGCGGCCAGTTCCCGTATGCCAGTTCCGCGGCGCCCTTCGGGTTCAACGGTGCCTTCGTGTACGGCAAGATCGGCTACCAGTGGTGAGAATGCCGCGCAGCTGACGGCCGCGGCTGGCAAGGACGAAGCCGCGGCCCCCGGGGCGTCCACTATGCTGTCGTGACTCCAGTGGATCTCCCGATGCCCCACCACACCGAACTCATCGCCATCCTCACCATGGGGTTCGTGCTGGCGTACGTGCTCGGACTGGCGGCGCATCGCCTGCGGCTGTCGCCGCTGGTGGGCTACCTGGTCGCCGGCATCATCGCCGGGCCGTTCACGCCCGGCTTCGTCGGCGACCAGTCGCTCGCCCCGCAGCTCGCCGAGATCGGCGTGATCCTGCTGATGTTCGGCGTCGGCCTGCATTTCTCGCTGAAGGACCTGATGGCGGTGAAGGCCATCGCCATCCCGGGCGCGGTGGTGCAGATCACGGTCGCCACCCTGCTGGGCTGGGGGCTTGCGACCATGCTGGGCTGGCCCACCCTGCACGGCGTGGTGTTCGGCTTCGCGCTGGCCACGGCCAGCACGGTGGTGCTGCTGCGCGCCATGGAACAGCGCCGCCTGCTGGAGAGCCAGCGCGGCCGGATCGCCGTGGGCTGGCTGATCGTGGAGGACCTGGCCTGCGTGCTGGCGCTGGTGCTGATGCCGGTGCTGGCGAAGTTGATGGCCAGCGCCGGCGACGACCCCATCAGCCTCGGCGCGGTGGTGTTGGCGATCGGCAAGACCCTGCTCCAGGTGGGCCTGTTCGTGGCGGTGATGCTGCTGGTCGGGCGGCGGGTGATCCCGTGGATGCTCGAGCGCACCGCCGGCACCGGATCGCGCGAGCTGTTCACGCTCGCGGTGCTGTCGATCGCGCTCGGCATCGCGCTGGGCTCTGCGGAACTGTTCGGAGTGTCGTTCGCGCTCGGCGCGTTTTTCGCCGGCATGCTGCTCAACGAATCCGAGCTCAGCCAGAAGGCCGCGCAGGATTCACTGCCGATGCGCGATGCGTTCGCCGTGCTGTTCTTCGTGTCGGTGGGCATGCTGTTCGACCCCGCGATCCTGGTCGAGCAGCCGCAGCTGGTGCTGGCCACCACGCTCATCGTCATGTTCGGCAAGTCCGCCGCGGCCTACCTGATCGTGCGCGCGTTCGGGCGGCCCAAGGCCACCGCGCTGACCATTTCCGCCAGCCTGGCGCAGATCGGCGAGTTCGCCTTCATCATCGCCGCGCTCGGCGTGACGCTGGGCATCCTGCCCGAGCAGGGCCAGGACCTGGTGCTGGCCGCGGCGCTGCTGTCGATCATGCTCAACCCGCTCGTGTTCGGCCTGGTCGACCGCTGGCAGGCGCGCCAGGACGCGAACCAGGCCGCCGAAAGCGCGAGCCACGCCGCGCGCGTGTCGGCGGAAGACGCCGCCAGCCACCACCTGCCCGAATCGGTCAACGACCACACCATCGTCGTCGGCTACGGCCGCGTGGGCCGCCAGCTCGCCACGCTGCTGCACCAGCGCGGCGTGCCGGTGGTGGTGATCGAGGACGATGCCGACCTGGTCGCACTGGCACGCGAGGCCGGCGTGCACGCGGTGCGCGGCAATGCCGCCTCCGAACCGGTGATGCTGGAAGCCGCACCCGGGCGCGCCAAGCTCGCCGTATTCGCCATTCCCAACGCGCTTGAAGCCGGCGAGACCATCGCCCGGCTCAAGGCACTCAGCCCGGCCATCACCGTGCTCGCGCGCGCGCACAGCGACGCCGAGGTGAAGCACCTGCTGGACCATGGCGCCGATGGCGCGGTGCTCGCCGAGCGCGAACTGGCCTACTCGCTTGCGGAGATGGTGATGTCCACGCCGCCGTACAGGCCGGTACGCGTCGACACCTGAGGCCCGGCGCGCCGCCCAACCGGGCGGGCCGGGCCGGCGATGTCAGTCCTTCGCGAACACCAGGTGCCCGCCCTCGGCATCCACGCGCACCGTGTCGCCGCCGGCGAAGCCGCCGGAGAGGATCCGCGTCGCCAGCGGGTTCTCCAGCTGCTGCTGGATCGCGCGCTTCAGCGGTCGCGCGCCGTAGACCGGATCGAAGCCCACGTTGGCCAGCAGGTCGAAGGCCTTGTCGCTCACCTCGATGCGCATGCCGCGCTCTGCCAGCCGCTTCTCCAGCCCGCGCATCTGGATGCGCGCGATCTCCTTGATCTGCACCTTGTCGAGGGCGTGGAACACCACGATGTCGTCGAGCCGGTTGATGAACTCCGGCCGGAAGTGCGCCTGCACCACCGCCATCACGCCCGCCTTCATCTGCGTGTAGGCCTCGGCCGAATCGTCGCCGCCGAGTTCCTGGATCTGGTGCGAGCCGAGGTTGGAGGTCATCACGATCACCGCGTTGCGGAAATCCACCGTGCGCCCCTGGCCGTCGGTCAGGCGGCCGTCGTCGAGCACCTGCAGCAGGATGTTGAACACGTCCGGATGCGCCTTCTCCACCTCGTCGAGCAGGATCACGCTGTACGGCCGGCGGCGCACGGCTTCGGTCAGGTAACCGCCCTCCTCGTAGCCGACATAGCCCGGGGGCGCGCCGATCAGCCGGGCCACCGAATGCTTCTCCATGAACTCGCTCATGTCGATGCGCACCATGGCGTCGCTGGAGTCGAACAGGAATTCCGCCAGTGCCTTGCACAGCTCGGTCTTGCCGACGCCGGTGGGGCCGAGGAACAGGAACGATCCGGTCGGCCGGCCGGGATCCGACAGACCCGCGCGCGACCGGCGGATGGAATCCGACACCACCTTGATCGCTTCGTGCTGGCCGACCACGCGCGTATGCAGCTGCGATTCCATCGCCAGCAGTTTCTCGCGCTCGCCTTCCAGCATCTTGCTCACCGGGATGCCGGTCCAGCGCGCGACCACCTGCGCGATCTCCTCCGCGGTGACCTTGTCCTGCAGCAGGGTGAAGCCCTGCGTCTCCACTTCCTGCGCCGCCTTGAGCTGCTTCTCGAGTTCGGGCAGCTGGCCGTACTGGATCTCGCTCATGCGCGCGTAGTCCTGCCTGCGCTGCGCCGCCTCCAGGTCCAGGCGCGCCTGCTCGATCTGCTCCTTGACCCTGGTCGCGCCCTGCAGCATTGCCTTCTCGGCCTTCCACACTTCCTCGAGGTCGTTGTACTCGCGCTCGAGCGTGCCGATTTCGGCTTCCAGGTCCGCCAGGCGCTTCTTCGATTCGGCGTCCTTCTCCTTCTTCAACGCCTCGCGCTGGATCTTGAGCTGGATCAGCCGGCGTTCCTTGCGGTCGAGTTCCTCGGGCTTGGAGTCGATCTCCATGCGGATCCGGCTCGCCGCCTCGTCCATCAGGTCGATCGCCTTGTCGGGCAGCTGGCGGTCGGCGATGTAGCGGTGCGACAGCGTGGCCGCGGCGACGATGGCCGGGTCGGTGATCTCGACGCCGTGGTGCACGGCGTAGCGCTCCTTCAGCCCGCGCAGGATGGCGATGGTGTCCTCGACGCTGGGTTCGCCGACGAACACCTTCTGGAAGCGGCGCTCCAGCGCGGCATCCTTCTCCACGTACTTGCGGTATTCGTCGAGCGTGGTCGCGCCGATGCAGTGCAGCTCGCCGCGCGCGAGCGCGGGCTTGAGCATGTTGCCTGCATCCATCGAGCCCTCGGCCTTGCCGGCGCCGACCATGGTGTGCAATTCGTCGATGAACAGGATGACGTTGCCTTCCTGCTTGGCGAGGTCGTTGAGCACGGCCTTCAGCCGCTCCTCGAACTCGCCGCGGAACTTGGCGCCGGCGATCAGCGCGCCCATGTCCAGCGACAGCACGCGGCGGCCGCGCAGGCCCTCGGGCACCTCGTTGTTGATGATGCGCTGCGCCAGGCCTTCGACGATCGCGGTCTTGCCGACGCCCGGCTCGCCGATCAGCACCGGGTTGTTCTTGGTGCGCCGCTGCAGCACCTGGATGGTGCGGCGGATCTCCTCGTCGCGGCCGATCACCGGGTCGAGCTTGCCGCGCTCGGCGCGCTCGGTGAGGTCGACGGTGTACTTCTCCAGGGCCTGCCGCGCTTCCTCCGCACTGGCGTCGGAGACCGTCTCGCCACCGCGCATCGCGTCGATCGCGGCTTCCAGGCGCGCCTTGTCGGCGCCTGCGGCCTTCAGCGCGCGCCCGGTGTCGCCGCGGTCGTCGAGCGCGGCGAGCACGAACAGCTCGGAGGCGATGAAGCCGTCGCCGCGCTGCTGCGCGAGCTTGTCGGTGACGTTGAGCAGGCGCGCGAGATCGTTGCCGATCGACACCGCGCCGTCCTGGCCGGACACGGCGGGCAGCTTGCCCAGCGCCTCGGCCAGCGCCTCACGCAGCACCGGCACGTTCACGCCGGCCTGCGCCAGCAGCGGACGGGTGCCGCCGCCCTGCTGGTCGATGAGCGCCAGCAGCAGGTGCGCGGGTTCGATCAGGTTGTGGTCGCGGCCCACGGCCAGCGACTGCGCGTCCGCCAGCGCTTGCTGGAAACGCGAGGTGAGCTTGTCTTGACGCATGGCGTCGGTCTCCATCAGGTGTGGCCGGCCCTGGCCGGCAATGTAGATGCACATGCGGTCGGCGCGCCCGGAAACAAGCGCCGATGCGACGTCGCCAGCGTCCGTGCCCCCGCCTTACACCCCCTCCTAACGGCCGGATGGCCACACTGCCGGACATGCTTCAGCCACGTTCCTTCGGCAGGCCGCAGCCCCCGCCGCCTGCCGACAACTGGGCCCTGTTCCTCGATGTGGACGGTTGCCTGCTCGAAATCGCCGAAACGCCGGACGCCGTCCGTGTCCCGCCATCGCTCCGCCCAGGCCTTGCGGCGCTGGCCGCGCAACTGGACGGCGCCCTCGCGCTGGTCAGTGGCCGCAGCCTGGCGGCGGTGGATGCGCTCCTCGACCTGCCGCAATTGCCCGCCGCCGGGCTGCACGGCCTGGAGCGTCGCCACGCTGGCGGACGTGGCCACGGGCCGCCGTCCGCACCGGCTGCACTGGCTTCAGTGACAACGGCGGCCGAAGCACTGGTAGCGCGCCATCCGGGCACCCTGGTGGAATACAAGGGCCCGGCGCTGGCGCTGCACTGGCGCGCCGCCCCTGCGTCAGGCCCGGCGCTCGCCGCATTCGCCACGGCGGTGCTGCCGCGGCTCCCCGGCTATCGCCTGCAGCACGGCAGCCAGGTCGTGGAGATCCGCCCCGCCGCCCACGGCCAGCACCGCGCCGACAAGGGCGCGTCGATCATCGACTTCATGGACGAACCGCCGTTCACCGGACGGGTGCCCGTGTTCGCCGGCGACGACCTCACCGATGAAGCGGGATTTGCCGCGGTCAATGCGCGCGGCGGCATCAGCGTGCTGGTTGGACGGCCACGCGACTCCGCCGCACATTTCGCCCTGCCCGGCCCGGCTGAGGTGCTGGCATGGCTGGGGATGGCGGCTTGAACAGCAGGCAGGCAAGCCTGGACCTGGGCCTGGTTGGCAACGGCGGCTCGGCCGCGCTGATCGATGCGCATGCGCGCGTGGTCTGGGGCTGCGTGCCGGCGATCGATGGCGATCCCACGTTCTGCGCACTGCTGTCGCCGAAGATCGGCGGCGGCGATTTCGCCATCGAGCTCGAGGACATGGTGAGCGCCGAGCAGCACTACGTGCAGAACACCGCCGTGCTGCGCACCGTGCTGCGCGACCGCCACGGCGGCGCGGTGGAGATCACCGATTTCGCCCCGCGCTGGCGCCAGCACGGGCGCTTCTACCGGCCGGTGATGCTGGTACGCAGGCTGCGTCCGCTGGCCGGCAAACCGCGCGTGCGCATCGTGCTGCGGCCGCTCGGCGACTACGGCGCCACCGTCCCCGACACCACCTGGGGCAGCAATCACGTGCGTTACCTGGTGCCGGGCTTCACGCTGCGCCTGACCAGCGACGTGCCGGTGCGCATGGTGCGCGAGTCGCTGCCGTTCGTGCTCGACGGCGAACGCAACCTGGTGCTCGGCCCCGATGAAACGCTGACCGAGCCGGTCGACGATTTCGCCCGCCAGGCCGAGGAGCGCACCATCCATTACTGGCGCGAGTGGGTGCGCTACCTGTCGATCCCGCTGGAATGGCAGGACGCGGTGATCCGCAGCGCGATCACGCTCAAGCTGTGCCAGTACGAGGAAACCGGCGCCATCGTGGCCGCGCTCACCACGTCCATCCCCGAAGCCCCGGACACGGTGCGCAACTGGGACTACCGCTACTGCTGGCTGCGCGACTCGGCGTTCGTGGTGCGTGCGCTGAACCGCCTGGGCGCCACGCGCACCATGGAGGGCTACCTCTCGTACGTGTTCAATCTCGCCACCGGCGACGACGACCTGCAGCCGCTCTACGGCGTGGGCTTCGAGTCCGAGCTCACCGAGGAGGAGGTGCCGGCGCTCGCCGGCTACCGCGGCATGGGCCCGGTGCGGCGCGGCAACCTGGCGTGGAAGCAGGTGCAGCACGACGTCTACGGCAGCGTGGTGCTGGCGTCCACGCAGCTGTTCTTCGACCAGCGCCTCGACCATCCGGGCGACGAGGATGCCTTCCACCGCCTCGAGGCCCTCGGTGAGCGCGCGCATGCGATGTACGACCAGCCCGATGCCGGCATCTGGGAATTCCGCGGCCGCGCCGAGGTGCACACCTATTCGAGCGTGATGTGCTGGGCGGCGTGCGACCGGCTGGCGCGCATCGCCGCGCATATCGGCCTGGTGCCACGCGCGGAGTACTGGCGCACGCGTGCGGACACCATGCACGCCGCGATCATCGAGCGCGCCTGGGATGCCGAGCTCGGTCACTTCGTCGAATCCGCGGAAGGCCGGCGCCTGGACGCCAGCCTGCTGCTGCTTGCCGAACTCGGCTTCGTCGCCGCCGACGATCCGCGCTTCGTCGCCACGGTGGATGCCATCGGCGTGCACCTGCGCCGCGGCGACGGCCTGTACCGCTACATCGCGCCGGATGATTTCGGGCACCCGGAAACCAGCTTCACGATCTGCAGCTTCTGGTACATCGAGGCGCTGGCCGCGATCGGCCGCACCGACGAGGCGCGCCGCCAGTTCGAGCAGCTGCTGGCGCGGCGCAACCCGCTGGGCCTGCTGTCGGAGGACATGGCGTTCGAGGACGGCGAGGCCTGGGGCAATTTCCCGCAGACGTATTCGCACGTGGGCGTGGTGATGGCGGCGATGTGCCTGTCGAAGCCCTGGTCCTCGGCGGTCTGACATGGCGCGCCTGGTGGTGGTCTCCAATCGCGTCTCGCTCCCCGGGGAAACCCGGGCCGGCGGGCTGGCGGTGGCGCTGCGCGCGGCGCTCGCCGAACGCGGCGGGCTGTGGTTCGGCTGGAGCGGGCGCACGGTGGCCGGAGCGTCCGGCGAGATGCACGAAGAGCGCGAAGGCGACACCAGCTACCTGTTGATGGACCTGTCGAAGCGAGATTTCGACGACTACTACAACGGCTTCGCCAACCGCACGCTGTGGCCGCTGCTGCACTTCCGCATGGACCTGGTGGATTACACGCGCCAGACCTACGCCGGCTACCGCCGCGTCAACGAGCTGTTCGCCGACCGGCTGGTGCCGGAACTGCGCGAAGACGACCTGATCTGGATCCACGACTACCACCTGATCCCGCTGGCCCAGCGCCTGCGCGAACGCGGCGTGGGCAACCGCATCGGCTTCTTCCTGCATGTGCCGATGCCGTCGTCGGACCTGCTGGCGGCGCTGCCCGAGCATCGCGAAGTGTTCGCCGCGCTGTCGTCGTACGACCTGGTCGGATTCCAGACCGGACGCGACCTCGAACGCTTCCAGGACTACGTGCGCCTGTACGGCGGCGGCGGCGTGATGGGCAGCGGCGTGCTGGCTTCGCCCGACGGCCGCCAGTTCCACGGCGGCGCGTTCCCGATCGGCATCGACGTGGCCACCATCGCCAGCCAGGCCGCGCGCGCCATGAAGCGCCTGCCGGTGAAGCGCCTGCGCGAAAGCCTCAGCGGGCGCCGGCTGGCGATCGGCGTCGACCGCCTGGATTATTCAAAGGGGCTTCCGGAGCGCTTCCGCGCGTTCGAGCGCCATCTCGAACGGCACCCCGAACAGAGCGGCCAGCTCACCTTCCTGCAGATCGCGCCGCCGTCGCGCAGCGACGTGCCCGAGTACCGGCAGCTGCGCCGCGAACTTGAAACACTGGCCGGCCACATCAACAGCGGCCACGCCACGCCCGACTGGACGCCGGTGCGCTACGTCAACCGCAACTTCGCGCACGAAGTGCTGACCGGCTTCTACCGCACCGCCGACGTCGGCGTGGTCACGCCAATGCGCGACGGCATGAACCTGGTGGCCAAGGAGTACGTGGCCGCGCAGGACCCCGAAGACCCCGGCGTGCTGGTGCTGTCGCGTTTCGCCGGTGCCGCGCGCGAGCTCGAGACCGCGCTGCAGGTCAATCCCTACGACCTGGACGGCGTGGCCGACGCGCTCGCGCAGGCGGTCGCCATGCCGCTGCCGGAACGGCGCGAACGCTGGCGCGCGATGATGGACACCATCGAGGGCTACGACATCCACGCCTGGCGGCGCGATTTCCTGGCCAGGCTCGCCGCGCGCTGAGCGGACGCTATGCCAGCGCCGACTGCTGGATCAGCTCGATCCAGTAGCCGTCCGGATCCTTGACGAAGGCGAGGTGCTTCATGCGCCCGTCCTCCAGCCGCTTCTGGAACGGCACGCCCAGCGCCTCCAGGCGCGCGCAGGTGGCGCGCAGGTCGGGCACGCTCAGGCAGATGTGGCCGAAACCGCGCGGCTCGCTGTTGCCGTCGTGGTACACGGGCCCGTCCTGGTCCTCGGTGCCGTGGTTGTGGGTCAGCTCCAGCACGCCCTGCAGGCCGGCGATCCAGTGCTGGCGTGCCTGGGCGTCCTCGGGCATCGCCGACAGGTCATCGACCAGCGCCAGGAAGTACAGCGAAAACGCGGCCTCCGGGAACTCGTTGCTGCGCAGCAGGCTGAAGCCGAGCACGCGCGTGTAGAAGTCCAGCGAGGCGCGTGCATCCTTGATGCGCAGCATGGTGTGGTTGAAGACGAAGCCGGCGGTCGCGGCGTCGCGCGCGGCGGCGACGCCAGGCGCGGTAGGGGTGTCGGTCATGGTCGGCATCCTGTGGGGGAAGTGCCGGCCATTATCGCGCGTCGGCGGCCCTGCCCCCGGCGCGGCGCAGAAAACGGCCGGGCTTCAGCGTTCCAGCCACGCCAGCGTGGCCATGCGCCCGGTGCGCGCATCGCGGCGATGCGAATAGAAGCGCGCCGGCTCGCTGATGGTGCACAAGTCGCCGCCGTGGATGTCGTGCGCGGCAAGCCCGGCAGCCTGAAGCCGGCGGCGCGCGAGCGCGTAAAGATCGACACGCCAGTGCCCGGCGCGGGTGGCCGCGAATGCCGCGTCGGCACCCGCATCGATCGACACGAAGGCATCGCGGACTTCGGCACCGACTTCATACGCCTGCGGTCCCGCCGCGGGGCCCAGCCAGGCGACGAGATCGCAAGGCGCCGCCTGCATCGCCGCGACCGTGCGCTCCAGCACGCCGGCCGCCAGTCCGCGCCAGCCGGCATGCACGGCGCCAATCTCTCCGCCAGTGCGCGCCGCCAGCACCACCGGCAGGCAGTCGGCGGTGAGGATGGCAAGCACGGTGCCCGCGCTGGCGGTCACCGCGGCGTCCGCTTCCGGCTCCGCGGCCATGCGCGCGCGCTCCGCGGTCGCGTCGCCGGGTGGCAGGGCCGCGTCCACGCGCAGCACGCCCGTGCCGTGCACCTGGCGCAACCAGCGCGGCGCCGAGGGCAGGTCCGCGACCGCCGCGAGTCCGGCGCGATTGGTCGCCACGATGGCGGGATCGTCGCCGGTGTCAGCGCGCGCGTTGCCGAGGTTGAAGCTGTCGAACGGCGCGCTCGACGCGCCCGCGCCGTGGCGCAAGGTCACCAGCGCACGCACGCCGGGTGGCGCGGGCCAGTCGGCGTGCAGCCATGGCGCCCTGCTCATCGCCGCGACTGAGGCTGCGCCTGCGCGTAGGCGCGGCTGTCGTCGCGCAGCGCGCGCAGCAGGGCCTGCATGTCCGCGGGCAGCGGCGCTTCGCAGCGGATGGATTCGCCGGTCGTCGGATGCACGAACTCCAGCACCTGCGCATGCAATGCCTGGCGGCGGAATCCGCGCAACACCGTGACCAGTTCGTCGGACGCACCGCGCGGCAGCTTCAGCGGACCGCCGTACATCGGGTCGCCGAGGATCGGATGCTTCATGTGCGTCATGTGCACGCGGATCTGGTGGGTGCGCCCTGTTTCCAGGCGGCAATCGAGCGCGGTGTGCGCGCGGAAGCGCTCCTGCAGGCGGTAATGCGTGGTCGCCTCGCGGCCGTCCTCGCGCACCGCCATGCGGATGCGATCGCGCGGGTGGCGGTCGATCGCCGCGTTGACCGTGCCGCCCGACACCAGCGCGCCGACCACCACGGCCAGGTACTGGCGGTGCACTTCGCGCGCCGACAGCTGCGCCACCAGGGCGGTCTGCGCCTGCACGGTGCGTGCGATCACCATGACGCCGGACGTGTCCTTGTCGAGGCGGTGCACGATGCCGGCGCGCGGCACCAGCGCCAGCGCCGGGTCGCGGAACAGCAGCGCGTTGACCAGGGTGCCGTCGGGATTGCCGGCGCCGGGGTGGACGACGAGGCCCGCGGGCTTGTCGACCACCAGCACGTCGGCGTCCTCGTACAGCACCGACAGCGGGATGTCCTGCGGCTCGGCGGTCACCTGGGTGTCGAGCGTGGCGGCCAGCACCACCTCCTCGCCGCCGCGCACCGGGTCGCGCGGGCGCACCACGGCACCATCCAGCAGCGCGTCGCCGGACTTGATCCAGGTGGTCAGCTTGGAGCGCGAGAATTCGGGGAACAGCTCGGCCAGCACCGCGTCGAAGCGGCGCCCGGACAGCGCGTCGGGGACGCGCGCGGTGAGCGGGGCTTCGGCGGCGCCGTCGGCGGCGCCTGCATCGGGTTCGTGGTCGGACATGGGGGCGGGGCTCGGGTTCAGGCGCGCCCGGCGGCAGGCCGGGACTGGCTGCTATTATCCCCGGTTCACGCCTCCGCTGCCCCAGATGCCCATGACCGCTCGCCCGACCCTGTTCCGCCGTGCCCTGCTGCTCGTGCTGCTGGCGGTGCTCGCCACCTCCGGATGTGCCCGGATGAAGGGCATGTTCAAGGACGAGGATGCCAACGAAGGCATCCCGGCCGAGACCCTCTACGACAAGGGCCACCTGCAGCTGCGCCGCGGCAACTGGAGCGGAGCGACCACCACCTACAGGCGGCTGGTGGCGCAATACCCCTACGGCGCGCACACCGAGCAGGCGCTGATGGAAACCGCCTACGCGCAGTACAAGATGGGCAACAACGAGGAAGCCATCTCGTCCATCGACCGCTTCATCCGCACCTACCCCACGCACCGCAACGTGGCGTACATGTACTACCTGCGCGGCCTGGTGAACTCCAACCGCGACACCGTCTTCCTGCAGCGCGTCTGGTCGCTCGATGCCAGCCGTCGCGACCTGGCCACGCCGACCCAGGGCTTCAACGACTTCTCCATCGTCGCCGACCGCTATCCCAACAGCCGCTACGCCGCCGACGCGCGCCAGCGCATGGTGGCGCTGCGCAACCTGTTCGCCCGCCACGAGATCGAGACGGCGCTGTATTACATGCGCCGCCAAGCCTGGGTGGGCGCCAGCGAGCGCGCCACCTACCTGCTGGAAACCTACCCGCAGAGCGAATACCAGAACGACGCCGTCGCCGTGCTGGCGGCTGCGTACACCGAGCTCGGCAACACCACCCTGGCCGCCGACGCCCGGCGCGTGCTGGAGCTCAACGAGCCGGCACATCCCTACCTGACCGGCAAGTGGCCCACGTATCCGTGGACCATCCGCAAGCTCAACCCGTTTGCTTCGGAAAAATCCGCGCTGGAGTGACGGCGCTCCGTGGTGGCCGTGAGGATTCGGCTAGTGGGTGTACTTGTTGCTGATCGGGTAGCGGCGCTCGCGGCCGAAGGCGCGGCGCGAGATCTTCGGGCCTGGCGCCGACTGCTGGCGCTTCCACTCGCTGGTGCGCACCAGCTTCACCACGCGGTCCACGACCGCCACGTCGAAGCCGGCGGCGGTGATCTCCTCGCGTGACTGTTCCAGGTCGACGAAGCGGCGCAGGATCGCATCCAGCACGTCGTAGGGCGGCAGCGAGTCCTGGTCGAGCTGGTTGTCGCGCAGCTCCGCCGACGGCGCCCGCGCGATCACCGCGGGCGGGATGACCGGCGCGCCGCCCACCGTGTTGCGCCACTTCGACAGGCCGTAGACCTCGGTCTTGTAGAGATCCTTGATGGGCGCGTAGGCGCCGCACATGTCGCCGTAGATGGTGGCGTAGCCGACCGCGTACTCGCTCTTGTTGCCGGTGGTCAGCACCAGCCCGCCGAGCTTGTTGGACAGCGCCATCAGGATCGCGCCGCGCGCGCGTGACTGCAGGTTCTCCTCGGCGGTATCGACCTCGTGGCCGTCGAAGGCCTCGCGCAGTGCCGACAGGTAGCCCTCGAAGGGCGCCTCGATCGGCACCGTCATCAGCTCCACGCCCAGCGCCCTGCACTGTTCCTCGGCCAGGTCGTTGCTGAGGTTGGCGGTGTAGCGCGACGGCATGCGCACCGCGGTCACGTTGGCCGCACCCAACGCATCCACCGCCATCGCCAGCACGATCGACGAGTCGATCCCGCCCGACAGCCCCAGCCACGCGCGCGTGAACCCGTTCTTGGCGAAGTAGTCGCGGATGCCGCGCACCACCGCGCGCCAGGCCAGCGCATCCATGCTCTCGTCGCCGTCGTCCATCCACAGCATGGGCGTGAACGCGCGGCGCGCGGCGTCGTAATCGACCACAAGCCATTGGTCGGTGAACGCCGCCGCGGCCGGGTGCACCGTGCCGTCGCCGTCGGCCACCACCGAAGCGCCGTCGAACACCAGCGCGTCCTGCCCGCCCACCAGGTTGAGGTAGGCGATGGCCGCGCCGTTGGCGCGCGTGAGCTCGGCCAGCATGGCGTCGCGCTGCGCGTGCTTGCCGCGCTCGAACGGCGAGGCGTTGGGCACCAGCACCAGCTCGGCGCCCTGCGCCACGGTGTCGGCGATCGGCTCGGGGAACCACAGGTCCTCGCAGACCAGCACGCCCACCGGCACGCCCTTGACCTCGAACACGCAGGAGCCGCCGTCGGGATCGACGTGGAAGTAGCGGCGCTCGTCGAACACGTTGTAGTTGGGCAGCTCGCGCTTGCGGTAGGTGCGCTCGACGCGGCCGTCGCGCAGCACACTGGCCGCGTTGTAGAGGATGCTGCCGGCGGACTCCGGCCAGCCGACGACCGCCACGATGCCGGTCGCCGCCGCAGCCACCTGCTGCAGCGCGCGCGCGCAGTGGGCCAGGAACGACGGCCGCAGCAGCAGGTCCTCCGGCGGATAGCCGCTGATGGCGAGTTCCGGGAATACCACGATGTCGGCGGCGTATTCGTCGCGCGCCTCGGCGATCATCGCGGCGATGCGCGTGGCGTTGCCTTCGACGTCGCCGACGGGGAAGTCGAACTGGGCGAGTGCAATGCGGAGCGTTGGGGTCATGTCAGATTCCATGCGTCAGGAAGTCCAGTGCACCGATGATGATCTGACGATCGGCGGACAGGTCTGCCAGCCGCCTGCCGAGCATCTGCATCGGCACGTTCGTGATCTGTGCGGTGTCCATCACGAGCGGCCTGCCGGCGACGGTCAGGGTTGGCATCAGGCTGGCGACCGACGGCCGCCCGCGCTCGGGCGCGATCAAAGGCACGACCACGCGTGATTCGGCAGTGTCGATCAAATCGCTCTGGACGTTCAGCCAGCAGGGTATGGAACGCCGCCACGCGACGTCGGCATTCAAATAGACGCAGAACTGGCTCATGCCTTGAGCGATGCCTTGAATGCCCGGACATGATCTCCGGCAAGGCCATCGCGCGCGACGCGCTCGTTGTATGCGGCGATCGCCTCCCGGTTTTCCTCCAGCCACTTCTCGCGCTTGCGTGCCCCGACCTCGACCTCCAGCGCGCGCTCGAGCGTTGCGGACAGATTGATGTCCAGGGCCTTGGCGTCTGCCAGGAGCCCCTGGTTGATGCTGACGTTGGTGGCACGCTTGCCGAAGCCGGCATAGTCCTCGCGAATGCGCATGATGGCTCTCCATGAGTGTGCGCATTGATGATGCGCACTAAAGACGCGCACAGTCAATCAGTCAGTCGAGGGACCCTGTGATCGCCGGGAGGCCTTCGCGGCTCTGCGCTGACTGCGGCCCAAAGAAAAACCCCGCACGAATGCGGGGTCCTCATCAAGCAGAGTGCGGCGCAACCAGCCCCCACCTGCCCTTTACCCGTCTTCCAGGCTTCGCGAGAAAAAAGCCCTTGCTTCTGCCTTACCCAGCCAGACGCTTGGCAATCGCCGCACCCAGGTCACCCGGCGACTTCACCGTGGTCACGCCGGCCTTCTCCATCGCCGCGAACTTGCCTTCCGCCGTACCCGAACCACCGGACGCGATCGCACCCGCGTGGCCCATGCGCTTGCCCTTCGGGGCGCTGGCACCGGCGATGAAGCCCACCACCGGCTTGGTCACGTACTCGGCGATGAACTCCGCCGCTTCTTCCTCGGCCGAACCGCCGATCTCGCCGACCATGATGATGCCCTCGGTCTGCGCATCGTCCTGGAACAGCTTCAGGCAGTCGATGAAGTTGAGCCCGTTGATCGGGTCGCCGCCGATGCCGATCACCGTCGACTGGCCGAGGCCGGCGTCGGTGGTCTGCTTGACCGCCTCATAGGTGAGCGTGCCCGAGCGCGAGACGATCGCGATCTTGCCCGGCATGTGGATATGGCCCGGCATGATGCCGATCTTGCACTCGCCCGGGGTGATCACGCCGGGGCAGTTGGGGCCCACCAGCACGGTCTCCGGATAGGTGGTGACCAGGGTCTTCTTGACGCGCAGCATGTCCAGCACCGGGATGCCCTCGGTGATGCACACGATCACCGCGATGCCGGCATCTGCGGCCTCGAGGATCGCGTCGGCCGCGAACGGTGGCGGCACGTAGATCACCGACGCGTTGGCGCCGGTCTCGGCGACGGCATCGGCCACGGTGTTGAACACCGGAAGGCCCAGGTGCTCGCTGCCGCCCTTGCCGGGGGTCACGCCGCCCACGACCTTGGTGCCGTAGTCGAGCATCTGCTCGGCGTGGAAGGTGCCCTGCGTGCCGGTGAAGCCCTGCACGATGACCTTGGTGTCCTTGTTGATCAGAACGCTCATTCGAATTGGATCCTGGAAAGTTGGAAGTGGGGGCTGCCGCGCGCTGCGCGTCAGGCGGCCTTGGCGGCTTGGACGGCCTTGCGCGCGCCGTCGTTGATGTTGTCGGCCGCGGTGATGGCCAGGCCGCTCGACTTCAGCAGTGCCTTGCCTTCTTCCACGTTGGTGCCTTCCAGGCGCACGATCACCGGCACCTTGACGTCCACTTCCTTGACCGCGGCGATGATGCCCTCGGCGATCATGTCGCAGCGCACGATGCCGCCGAAGATGTTGACGAAGATCGCCTTCACGTCGTCCGACGACAGGATCAGCTTGAACGCCTCGGTCACGCGCGCCTTGGTGGCGCCGCCGCCCACGTCCAGGAAGTTGGCCGGCGAGCCGCCTTCGAGCTGGATGACGTCCATGGTGGCCATGGCTAGGCCCGCGCCGTTGACCATGCAGCCGATGTTGCCGTCCATGGTCACGTAGTTGAGGTCATGCTGGCTGGCCTTGACCTCGGTCTCGTCTTCCTGGCGGATGTCGCGCATGGCGACCAGCTCGGGATGGCGGAAGCCGGCGTTGTCGTCGGAGTCGACCTTGCCGTCGAGCACCGCGAGGTTGCCGTCGGTGAGGATGGCCAGCGGATTGAGCTCCACCAGTGCCAGGTCCTTCTCGTTGAACAGCTTGTAGAGGCCCATCATGATCTTGGTGAGCTGGTTGACCTGCTTGGCGTTCAGGCCAAGGCCAAAGCCCATGTCGCGGCACTGGTAGGGCTGCAGGCCCTGGATGAAGTTGACGTTGAGCGACTGGATCTTCTCAGGGGTCTCGGCCGCCACCTGCTCGATGTCCACGCCGCCTTCGCTGGAGGCGATGAAGGTCACCGACTGCGTGCTGCGGTCGACCAGCACGGAGAGGTAGAGCTCCTTGGCGATGTCGGTGGCCTGGGTGACCAGCACCGCGTCGATCGGCAGCTTGATGCCGGCCGTCTGGTAGGTCTCCATCTTCGTGCCGAGCATCGCCGAGGCGTACTCCTTCACCTGCTCGAGCGTCTTGGCGAGTTTCACGCCGCCGGCCTTGCCGCGGCCGCCCGCGTGGATCTGGGCCTTGACCACCCAGAAGTCGCCGCCGATGGCCTTGGCCGCGTCGACGGCCTCCTCGGCGGTATGCGCGACGCGCCCGGCCGGGACTGCAATGCCGTAATCGGCAAACAACTGCTTCGCCTGGTACTCGTGGAAGTTCATGTGGGGATCCGTGGGTGGGAAAGTGGGACAGCGCCCGGCATTCTCGCCGATCCGGCCGCCCCACGCCAAAAAACCCCAGCCCCGCCACGGCGGACAGCGCGCCCCGGCCCTATATAGTGCCTCGACCCCCGAGGGAGCCACGGTCCTTGCCCAGTCCCGCCGCCGACCGCGCCATGCGCCGCGAGCTCTACCTGCTTGCCCTCTACCGGGTGCTCGAGGCCACGCTGCTGGCGGCCATGGTGTTCAGCCCTGCCGGCGCGCTGTTCGGCGAACCGCGCGACCCCGCGCTTGCCGCCACGGTGGCCGTGGCCTACCTGCTGATGTCGCTGGTGCTGCTGCTGTTCTCGCGGCGCGAGGACTACCCGATGCTGCCGCACCTGCTGGTGGGCATCGTCTGCGACGTGGGCGCCGCCACGCTGGCCACGCACGCCATGCCCAGTGCCGGGCCCGGCATCGCGATGATGCTGCTGTTCAATGTGGGCGCGGCCTCGCTGCTGCTGCCGCTGCGCCTGGGCCTGGTGGCCGCGGCGCTGGCCTCCGGCGCGCTGGTGCTGCAGTTCATGGTGGTGTCCACGAGCGGCGGCCTGATGCGCGACCGGCCGCTGGCCGAAGTGCTGATGTTCTCCGTCAGCTACTTCGCCATGGCCACGCTGACCAACCTCCTGGGCCTGCAGACGCGCGAGAGTCGCACCATCGCGCAGCAGCGCGGCGCCGAGGCGGCCAACCTTGCCGAGATCAACGAACTGATCATCCGCCGCATGCGCGTGGGCGTGATGATGGTCGACGGCGCCGGCCACATCCGCATGTCCAACGAAGCCGCCATGGTGCTGCTGGGCAACACCGCCAGCGGTGCCGACGGCCAGCCGCGTACCCTGCCGCAGATTTCCCCGGCGCTGGCCATGCGCGTGGCCGAATGGCGGCGCAGCGGCGAGAGCGACGACACCCCGCTGAAGATCGGCGACGACGGCCTGGACATCCTGCCGCGCTTCGCGCGCCTGCTGGCCACCGACGACACCACCCTGATCTTCCTCGACGACACCTCGCTGGTGTCGCGCCGCGCCGAAACCCTCACCCTCGCCGCGATGGGCCGCTTCTCGGCAAGCCTCGCGCACGAGATCCGCAACCCGCTGGCCGCGATCAGCTACGCCACGCAGCTGCTGGAGGAGTCACGCGACATCGGTGACGCCGACCGCCGCCTGCTGCAGATCGTCCACCAGCAGTGCATGCGCACCAACGGCATCGTCGAAAGCGTGCTGGGTCTCGCCCGCCGCGAACGTGCCCAGCCGGAGCACGTCGACCTGGTCGCGCTGGTGCGCAACTTCATCGACGACTACCGCGAGACCACCCCGGAAGAGAACGCCAGCCTCAAGGCTGCCGGCAGCCTGGCGCGGCTCCCGGCCATGGTCGACCCGCGCCACCTGCACCAGGCGCTGACCGCGCTGGTCAACAACGCCGTGCGCCACGGCCACCAGCCCGGTGAGCCCGCGCGCATCACCCTCCATGTCGGCGTGCACCACGAGCACCCGGTGATCGAGGTCAGCGACCGCGGCCCCGGCATCCCCGATGCCGTCACCGCACAGCTGTTCCGGCCGTTCTTCACCACCTCCGAGCACGGCACGGGCCTCGGCCTCTACATCGCCCACGAACTGTGCCGCGCCAACGAGGCCACGCTGGATTACGTGCCCGTTCCGGGGGGCGGCGCCTGCTTCCGGATCGTGCTGCGTGGCCGGAATGCGATGCTCGCCACAGCTTGAAACCTTTGACACTCGTCACAGTCTGAAAAAAAGTGCCAAAATTGGTCACCTATCGCCAGACACCCCCATGACCACCATGAGTGAAGCCCGCAGCGCCCTCATCGTCGATGACGAGCACGACATCCGCGAGCTGCTGGTGCTCACCCTGGGCCGCATGGGCCTGCGCACCGACACCGCCGCCAACCTGGCGGTCGCCCGCGAGATGCTGGCCGTCGCCAGCTACGACCTCTGCCTGACCGACATGCGCCTGCCCGACGGCTCGGGCCTTGAGCTGGTGAGCGACATCTCCACGCGCTTCCCCAATACGCCAGTGGCGGTGATCACCGCCTACGGCAACGTCGAAGCCGCGGTGGAAGCGCTGAAGGCCGGCGCCTTCGACTTCGTCAACAAGCCGGTGGACATCAACGTGCTGCGCGGCCTGGTGCGCCAGGCGCTGGAGCTCAACACCAAGCGCACCACGCGCCCCGAAGAGGCCAGCCGCCTGCTCGGCACCTCGCCGGCGATGGTCGGCCTGCGCGACACCATCGCCAAGGTCTCGCGCAGCCAGGCGCCGGTGCACATCAGCGGCGAGTCCGGCACCGGCAAGGAACTGGTGGCGCGCACCATCCACGCCCAGGGCGCGCGCGCCGGCGGTCCGTTCGTGCCGGTCAACTGCGGCGCCATCCCCACCGAGCTGATGGAGAGCGAGTTCTTCGGCCACAAGAAGGGCAGCTTCACCGGCGCGCATGCCGACAAGCCCGGCCTGTTCCAGACCGCCGACGGCGGCACCCTGTTCCTGGACGAGGTGGCCGAGCTGCCGCTGTCCATGCAGGTCAAGCTGCTGCGCGCCATCCAGGAAAAGAAGATCCGGCCGGTGGGTGCGTCGACTGAAATCGATGTCGACGTGCGCATCCTGTCGGCGACGCACAAGGACCTCAACGCCCTGGTCAACGCCGGCAGCTTCCGCCACGACCTGTACTACCGCATCAACGTGATCGAGCTCAACGTGCCGGCGCTGCGCGAGCGCGATGGCGACCTGCCGCTGCTGTCCAACGCGATCTTCGCGCGGCTGGCGCAGGCGATGCACCGCCCCGCCCCCGTGCTGGGCGCGGACGCCCTGGCCGCGCTTGCGGGCTATGCGTTCCCGGGCAACGTGCGCGAACTGGAGAACGTGCTGGAACGCGCCATGGCCCTGGCGGACAGCGACAACATCACGGCCGCGGACCTGCGGCTGCCGACCGGCGCCGGATCCAGCTTCGCCTCGCAGGGCCGCGGCACGCCCGCGGCGGCAACGCCACAGATCGGCCCGGCACCCGGCGCGCTCAACCCGCGCGAGACCGCATCCAGCGCCCTGCCCTCGTATATCGAGGAGATCGAACGTGCCGCGATCCAACAGGCGCTGACCGAGAGCCGCTACAACAAGACCAAGGCGGCGGCGGCGCTGGGGATCACGTTCCGCGCGCTGCGGTACAAGTTGAAGAAGCTCGGGATCGACTGAAGCCCGCTTCACGCGACCTTCATCACATCGAAGCGGAAAACAGTGACCTTAATTGTCACTCCGCGCGCCATAAGTGACGCTGCGCGACGAATCCTCTCCGTCAGCGACAGCCCGGATCGTGATTGCGGTTGCACATCCGTTCATCGGCGATGTCGGCCATGGCATTGGCACGGGTTATGCATACACTCTCCGGGCACGTGCGACGTCGCACGGCTGCCACGGACCGGACCCACCGGTGACGCGCGGCACGTGAAGTTGATTCCACTCCTAGGGGATACACCATGAAGAAGATGCAGAAGGGCTTCACCCTGATCGAACTGATGATCGTCGTTGCGATCATCGCCATCCTGGCCGCCATCGCGCTGCCGGCGTACAACAACTACCGCATCCGTTCGCATGAGGGTGCCTGCCAAGCTGAAGCCAAGGCCTATATCAACTCGGCCGTGGCCGCTGCCCAGTCGCAGATGACACAGCCGGTGTGGGCGGGTACTGCTTGCGGGGCGCCGGCTCCGGCGGTTATCGACGAGGCAGCCGTGCAGGGCAATACTCCGATCATCTTTACCCCCGCTGCCGCAGCTGGCCCCGGCACCGCGCCGACGACTTGCAACGCCGGGACCGCCACTTGCACGATGACGCCGTCGGTCTAATCGGAAGACTGTGTTAGGAGGCACGCTGACCTACCTGACATCGTATGCGTCAGCTTGAAGAAACCCCGCTTCGGCGGGGTTTTTTCATTTCCCCCCAGATCGGGCGGCGGCGCAATAGACACTCCAGTCACACTATGCGCATCCTGCCGCTCCAAGTGCGCGCTCCAACGCAAAACTGGCGCGCTTCTTGCGACCAATTGAGTGAAGCACTCAGGCAGGCACACACCCATGTCCAGCGCAACGCGCGGCTTCACCTTGATCGAACTGATGATTGTAGTAGCGATCATTGCCATCCTCACCGCGATTGCTCTGCCGGCCTACGAGAATTACCGGATCCGCGCTCGCGAGGGTGCGTGTCAGGCAGAGATGAAGAGCTACGCAAACTTCTCGCTGGCTACGCTACAGATGCAACGAACCCCCGCCCCGCCCTCAGCGCAGGCGTGTCTCTCGGCCGACACGGCCACGACAATCGGCGTGGACATCACCGGTACGCCACAGTTGCCAGGTACGCGACAAACGATATGCGACATGAACACCGGCAACTGCACGCTGGAACCGTGAAAGTTTCGGCATGAGGCAGGGCTCATGCGACATGCGCCTCAGACATTCGACGTGCTCTCAATAAGTCGAGAGTGGCTCCACGATTAGGGTTCATGCGCTAAAGTCCGTGATTGTCGAGGGAAACCACGCGCAATGAACACAGCCTCCACCTCTCATCTCGTTGGCATTACCGGCATCGCCCGCCGCCTCGTCCTGGATGGGGCGATGGACGAGGCAACCGCACGAGACGCGCTCGACAAAGCCACCGCTGGACGCAAGCAGATCGCGTTGTACCTGCGCGAGCAGAAGCTGATTACCGCGGGACAAATGGCCGCGGCCAACTCCGCGGAGTTCGGCATGCCGCTGTTCGACCCCTCCACAATGGACGGTTCACAAAGTGCGGTGAAGCTTGTCAAGGAAGACTTGCTGCAGAAGCACAGCGTGCTGCCACTGTTCAAGCGCGGCAACAAGCTGTACGTGGGTATTGCCGACCCCACCAACACACACGCGCTCGACGAGATCAAGTTCCACACCAACCTGATGGTGGAACCGATTCTGGTCGCCGAAGATGCTATTCGCCAGACCATGGAACTGTGGCTGCAAGCGGCGGACAGTTTCTCCGAAGCGCTGGAAGACAGCGACGGCCTGGAGAACCTTGAGGTCGAGGCTGGCGATGACGACGCGCGCGACAGCGGCGTCGAGGGCAAGCAGGACGACACGCCGGTCGTGAAGTTCGTCAACAAGGTGCTGATCGATGCGATCAAGCGCGGCGCCTCGGACATCCATTTCGAGCCCTACGAAGACGACTACCGCGTGCGCCTGCGCATCGACGGCATCCTCAAGCAGACCGCGAAGATGCCGGTCAAGCTGAACTCGCGCATCAGCGCGCGCCTGAAGGTCATGGCCCAGCTCGACATCGCCGAGAAACGGGTGCCACAGGACGGCCGCATCAAGCTCAACATCAGCAAGACCAAGCAGATAGACTTTCGCGTGAGCACCCTGCCCACGCTGTTCGGCGAGAAGGTGGTGCTGCGTATCCTGGACGCAGCTGCGGCACGACTCGGCATCGAGAAGCTGGGTTACGAGCCCGACCAGCGGGCGCTGTTCGAAGAGGCCATCCACAAGCCCTACGGCATGGTGCTGGTCACCGGCCCCACCGGCTCGGGCAAGACGGTGAGTCTCTACACGGCGCTCGGCATCCTCAACGATGAAGTACGCAACATCTCGACTGTGGAGGATCCGGTCGAGATTCGATTGACAGGCGTGAACCAGGTGCAGCAGAACGAGCGCCGCGGCATGACCTTCGCCGCAGCGCTGCGCAGTTTCCTGCGCCAGGACCCGGACATCATCATGGTCGGCGAGATCCGCGACCTGGAGACCGCCGAGATCGCCATCAAGGCCGCACAGACCGGCCACATGGTGCTCTCCACCCTGCACACCAACGACGCCCCGCAGACCATTGCCCGCCTGCTGAACATGGGCATCGCGCCCTACAACATCACAAGCTCCGTCACCCTCGTGATCGCGCAGCGCCTGGCGCGCCGGCTTTGCGAGCGCTGCAAGCAGCCGGTAGAGCTGCCGGTCAACGCCCTGCTGGCCGCCGGTTTCACCGCTGACGACGTGCACGAGGGATTCACCGTGTACGAGGCGGTGGGCTGCGACCAGTGCACCAGCGGCTACAAGGGCCGCAGCGGCATCTACCAGGTCATGCCGATGACCGACGAGATCGCCGCCATCGTGCTGGAGGGTGGCAATGCCATCCAGATTGCCGCCGCCGCGCAGAAATCGGGCGTGCGCGACCTGCGCCAGTCGGCGCTGCTGAAGGTCAAGGCGGGCGTGACCAGCCTGGCCGAAATCAGCCGCGTCACCACCGACTGACCGATCGGACGCCGGAAACCGGCCCCACGTCACAGGCCGGCGCTTCACTTGGGGCCGCAACCGGCTACCATCGTCAGTTGGGGCTCCAAGGGGACTACGAATGGCCGTGACACGTTCCGCCGCCAAGACCGCTGCGCGACAGGCTGCCAAGCCGGTGCGAGACGGCGTGACCCTGCCGATGTTCGTCTGGGAGGGCATCGACAAGCGCGGCAAGAAGATGAAGGGCGAGCAGCAGGCGAGAAACGCCAACCTGCTGCGCGCCGAACTGCGCCGCCAGGGCATACAGCCGGGCAAGGTGAAGCCCAAGGGCAAGCCGCTGTTTGGCTCAGCCGGCAAGCCGGTCAATCCTCGCGACATCGCGGTGTTCAGCCGCCAGATCGCCACCATGATGAAATCCGGCGTGCCCATCGTGATGGCGCTGGAGATCATCGGCAACGGCCAGAAGAACCCGCGGATGAAGAAGCTGATCGACGATGTCCGCATGGACATCGAAGGCGGCTCATCCATCTACGAGGCCATGTGCAAGCACCCGGTGCAGTTCGACGAGCTGTACCGCAACCTGGTGCGCGCCGGCGAGTCCTCGGGTGCGCTGGAAACGGTGCTGGCCACCGTGGCCGACTACAAGGAAAACATCGAGTCCATCAAGGGCAAGATCAAGAAGGCGCTGTTCTACCCGGCCGCCGTGATTGCGGTGGCGATCCTGGTCTGCGCCGTGCTGATGGTCTACGTGGTGCCGATCTTCAGCGAGCAGTTCGAGAGCTACGGCGCCGAGCTGCCGGCGTTCACCGCGCTGGTCTTCGGCATCTCTGGGATGATGGTGAAATGGTGGTGGGCGGTGGTGCTCATCGCTGTCGGCAGCGCCGCGACGTTCCTTTACTTCTACAAGCGCTCGCTGCCGCTCCAGCACTGGGTAGACCGCATGCTGCTCAAGATCCCGGTGATCGGCCAGGTGCTGCACAACTCCGCCATCGCGCGTTTTTCGCGCACGCTGGGCGTGACCTTCGCTGCGGGTGTACCGCTGGTGGAAGCCATGGAGAGCGTGGCCGGCGCCACCGGCAGCACGGTGTACCAGAAGGCCGTGGACGCCATGCGTGAGGACGTCTCGGTGGGCTATCCGCTGAACGTGGCGATGAAGCAGGTCAACCTGTTCCCGCACATGGTGGTGCAGATGACCGCCATTGGCGAAGAGGCCGGCGCGCTCGACACCATGCTGTTCAAGGTAGCCGAGTTCTACGAGGAAGAGGTCGACAATGCAGTGGACACGATCTCCAGCCTGATCGAGCCGTTCGTGATGGTGGTGATCGGCGGCATGGTGGGCTCGATCGTGGTGGCCATGTACCTGCCGATCTTCAAGCTCGCCATGACGGTGATGTAAGCACCGCATGTCCTTCCTCGGCGACAACCCCGAACTGGGCTACCCGGTGGTCGCAGGCCTCGGCCTGCTGGTCGGCAGCTTCCTCAACGTGGTGATCCTGCGCCTGCCCAGGCGCATGGAGTGGGAGTGGAAGCGCGACAGCCGCGAGATGCTCGGCGAGCCGGAGATGTACGACCCGCCGCCGCCGGGCATCGTGGTGGAGCGCTCGCACTGCCCGCACTGCGGCCACCAGCTCAGCTGGTTCGAGAACATCCCGGTGTTCAGCTGGCTGGCGCTGCGCGGCAAGTGCCGCTCATGCCACGCGCCCATTTCCGCGCAGTACCCGGCGGTCGAACTGCTGACGATGCTGCTGATGGTGCTGTGCGTGTGGCGCTTCGGCTTCGGCTGGCAGGGCTTCGGCGCCGCCCTGCTCACCTGTTTCCTGATCGCACTGTCGGGCATCGACCTGCGCACGCAGCTGCTGCCTGATTCGCTGACCTTGCCGCTGATGTGGCTTGGGCTGATCGCGGCGGTGGAGAACCTGTATGTCACGCCCAAGGCGGCGCTGCTCGGCGCCATTGCCGGCTACGTGAGCCTGTGGTCGGTGTGGTGGGTGTTCAAGCAGGTCACCGGCAAGGAAGGCATGGGTCACGGCGACTTCAAGCTGCTGGCCGCACTGGGCGCGTGGTGCGGCCTGGCCGGCGTGCTGCCGACCATCCTGATGTCGTCGCTGGTGGGCGCCATCGTTGGCGGCGCGTGGCTGGCCATGAAGGGCCGCGACCGCGCCACGCCGATTCCGTTTGGCCCGTTCCTGGCCATCGCCGGCTGGATCGTGTTCATGTGGGGCGATTACATCATCGGCAGCTACCGGGCGTACGCCGGCTTTTGAGATGGCCGACTACACCATCGCCCTGACTGGCGGCATCGCTTCCGGCAAATCGGAAGTGGAGCGCCGCTTCGGCGCCTTGGGCATCACCGTCGCCGACGCCGACCAGGCGTCCCGCGACGTCGTCGCCCGTGACACCGACGGTCTTGCTGAGATCGTGGCGGCGTTCGGCGTGAACGCCTTGGATGCCGGTGGTGACCTCGACCGCCCCGCCATGCGCCGCCTGGTCTTCAACGACGATGCCGCGCGCCAGCGCCTGGAAGCCATCATCCATCCGCGCGTGCGCCTGGCACTGCGCGCTGCATGCGCGGCCGCGCCCGGCCCCTACGCCATCGCCGCCATCCCGCTGCTCGCCGAGGGCGGCCGCGGCGCGTACCCCTGGCTGCATCGCGTGCTGGTGGTCGACGTGCCGGTGGACGTGCAGCTGGCGCGCCTGCTGCGCCGCGATGGCATCGACGAGGCGCTGGCTTGGAAGATGATCCGCGCACAGGCCAGCCGCGTGGAGCGCCTGGCGATTGCCGACGATGTCATCGTCAATGACGGGCCGTTGGAGGCGCTGGACGGGGCAGTGGCTGCGCTCCACGGGCGCTATCTGGAACTGGCACGCGTACCGGCGCCGTGAGGCGGATGCGGCTGCCCGCCGGGCTGGCGAGCCTGGGCGTGATGCTTGGCTATGCCGCCCTGATCCCCCTGTACCCGGGATTCGGCCTGCTGCAGCCGCGTGGCGGCCTGGTCATGCTCACCATCTCGCTCGCCATCGCCAATACCCTGGTCTGGCTGGCCGGGAATCCGGCGTTCAGCGCCCACGCGCGCTTCCAGCTGGGCGTGGCGGGTTGGATCTGGATCCTGGTGCAGGCGGGCGCGCAGGTGTATCTGCACGCGGTGGCTGGCTGAGGAGGCCTTCGCTACGGGCTGGTCCCGCGTCGCAGGGCGACTGCCTGGTACCCGCGGTGGTCATCGCGACCCTGCGGACGCTCCACGCGGGCGCACAGGCGCTCGCCGCACAGCGTGAGGTCTGCGGCGTTGACCGCTTCGAGGAGGACAAGGTCGCGCCCCATGGCGTCGATCTCGCGCCTGGCTGAAGACAGGGCCAGCGTTGCGCCGGCAACGGCGACCAGTGCGCCGAACAGCAGCGCGGCCGACGCGATCCAGAGAAGCCGGTAGCCCGATACGCCTGCGGCAGCCTGCGCAGCCGCTGCCTGCCTGCGCTCGGCTCCGAGCATGCTGGCCGCGGCGGTGACCTCGCGTCGGAATTCGGCGCTCGTGCGTTCCAGGTGCTCGACCGCGCGCGTGCTCCGCTCGTCGAGACGCCCGGCCACGACGGCCAGTTGCAGCGCGAACTCGCGCTGATCGGGATCGGCCTGCAACCGGGTCATGGGTGCAGCATCGCCGGCGCGCCCTGCCCTGGCGCGGCGGGCAGATGCGGTTGAAGCGCCCGCTCCTGCTCCCGTTCTGCCCGCAGGCCCAGGCTGGCGTGGTCGTTGTCGCCCCCGTATGTGGCCGACCAGGCTTGACCGAGCCGCAGGCCCGACCTGAACGCCTGGCCCGCCGGTGTCTGCAGATAGGCGTCGGCCACCGCGGACATGCTGGCCGTCCCCTGGCGCTTCGCGGCGTCGGCAAGCCGGTCGAACAGGACCTCCACGGTGTTGCGCGCCACCAGCACCTCCGCCCGCATGGGCAGGGTGGAACGCGCCGCGACGTGGTCGAGGAGGGTCGGCTCGCGCGCGTGCATCCGGTCGAGGGCGGCCAGCGCGGCATCCATCTTGGGATCGGTGCCGCCCGGTGTACGCCCGCGCTCCACGTAGCGCCACGGCAGGCTGGCAGCGAGCGCGTGGTCGACCGGATCCCTCGCGCAGGGATCGCGGGCCGGCACGGTGCACCCGGGCGACAGGTCGTCGTGGATGCGACGCTCGCCGTTGCGGCGGTAGTGGCCGGTATCGATGACGCCGAGCTGGTGCTGGTCGGAGCTGTGGATGACGTACATGCGCGGGTCGAGCGGCACAGGCACCTTTTGCAGCAGCGGCGCACCGAACAGGGCGTTGAGGTAGTCCACGTCCATGTTCCGCACGCGCCGGGACGCGCCGTCGATCAGGTACCCGCCGCCGACGTCGGCGTGCGCGCCGGGCACGAAGAAGTTGGCGACGCGGCCGCGCTCCGACAGTCCGTCTGGCAGGTGGCGGGTGGCATCGAACAACCCGCGCGCTTCGTGCAGGGCGGTGAACCCCAATGCGCTGATATTCGAACTCGGGAATGCCCGCGGTTGGTCCTTGATGGAGGCGGCGACGGGGTCGTGGATGATCGCGACCTGCACCGTGCGGCCGGGTGGCACCAGCGCCGGGCGATCGGCGTACTTGATGCTGGTGAGCAGGCCTTCGGAGTCAAGGACAACCTGGGCGCCCTTCGTGCTGAGAATGCCTCGTTCGTGAATCAATCGCTGCAACGCGGGTACCTGTTCCGCTCCGCGACTGAAACCGATCCCTACGATGTGAATCCGCACATCGGGATCTTCTTCGATCCACTTGGTCGCCTGTGCGCAGAACTGGTAATACGCGTGCTCGACCCGCCGCTCGAAGGTGACACCGCTGATGCCATCGGTTGCCTTGGTCACCCCGTGCTCTTGAGTGCCGATTCCTTCAACGTAGTGGACCGCGATTTGCCGGTGCTCCAACGATTCAATGTCAACTTTTAGGCGGCCAACGATGGTGTGCTGTGCTGGGGTGTCTTTGTAGATGCTGTTGCCAGTGCCATCCATCGCAGCCACGAACACACGATCAAAGGGTGTCCCCAGCAGGAATGGTGCACGCAGCTGCGACAGTCGGTCTTCTGCCATTCGCAAGTGCGCCAACTCGCTCTTCGTCGCCCGTCTGGCTTGGATGCCGTCAGGTGTCAGCCTGTAGTCAGTCATGCAATCCTCCTTGATTGCAGTCGGTCGCTATCAGTAGGTCTGCGTGTGGACGAGCACCACCCCGGAGTGCTGGTCACTGTGGAGATTCCCCGGATCTTTCAGCTCCTTCAGTGCCATCCACGTGCTCATGTACACACTGATAGTCCGATCATTCACCACGAGGATGATGCCGGGATATGGAATGTGACTGTCTTCGAGAATGTCCTCGCGCGCCACCGTATGTCGCACCATGCGATCTGCAAAGATCTCCGCCATGTCCACGCTGGCTGTCAGTGACGTTCCATCCTCGGACACCCACGTCACTTCAGCAGGTGGCGGGAAGTTCCTGATCGGCCCGCGCCCTGCGCGCAGGACTTTCTCGAGCGGTCTGCCCAAGGATTCGAATGACGGACCTGGCCGCTCGACTCCATGAGGCCGACCCGCATAGAAGATCATGCAGCTCTGGACGCTGAAGCAATGCGTCCCGAACTGATGCCAAACAAACCACAACGGCCAATCCGCCACGGTTCCGGTGAACGGACCATGCCCCGGGGGCGGCGTCATCGGATCGAATTCGGGCTCCACCGCATTGCATCCCTGCAGCAGCGTGGCGCCGGTCAGTACGGCGGTAAGCAAGGCCGCCAGGCCTGCGCGCCGGTGGTGGCATCTGCGCATGCGTCCATGTCCTTATGGTCTGCGCCCGAAGCTAGAGAGGCCCGGCGGGGGCGTCAAGTCGGGATTGTCCGCGCGTCACAGTTTCAGCGCGGTGGCTGCGCCCAGAGCCCGCGGATAGCCGCGATACCCTGCCCCCCGTGGCGCCTGGCGACCTCGATGTCCCCCGATCCCATGCCACCAATGGCATACATGGGCAACGCCACGCCCTCGCGAAGTTCGGCGAACCGCGCCCAGCCGATGCCCTTCTGGCCGGGGTGGCTCTCAGTCGCCATCACCGGGCCTGCGACGCAAAAATCACAGCCCAGGCGCGCGGCGTGCAGCAACTCGCCCGCGTCGTGGCAGGAGGCGGCCAGCGCCGCACCGTCCGCCAGTTGCGGGCGCTCGCCGAGCGCAGCCAACTGCGCGGCGCGCAGGTGCAGGCCGGTACCCAGCTCACGCGCAAGCTCGGCATCGCCGTTGACGAGCAGTTCGGCGCCCGCCCGCTGGCAACGTTCAAGGGCGGCGGCAGCCAGCGTGCGCACGCGCGCCGGCTCCAGCCCGGGCAGGCGCAGCTGCACGCGTGCAATGCCGGTCGCGAGCGAAGCGTCCAGGGCCTCCAGCCAGGGGCCGTCGACAAGGGCGGCGACGCCCGCGGCGGGCGGCGGGGTGACCAGATAGCGATCCGGCTGGTGCAACGCCGCCACTACCGGAATATCCGCGGGCGGCATGGCATAGGTGTGCAGCTTTTCCAGCGGCACCCAGGCCAGCGCCTGGCCTTCGCGGCCGCGCGGCACGCCCTGCCAGCGCGCAATGCGGCGCACGTCGAGGCGCAGGCGCTTGCCGGGATACGCCTGCGGCACGGTGATCAGCGGCGCGCCGACGGTGGCGTTGATGCCGAGTTCTTCGTGCAATTCGCGCGCGAGCGCGGCGTCGGCTTCCTCGCCGGGTTCGCGCTTGCCGCCAGGGAATTCCCACAGGCCGGCGAAGTCGCGGTTCACGGTGCGGCGGGTGAGCAGCACCCGGCCCCGCGCGTCGCTCAGCACGCCGGCAACCACGTCGGTCACCTTCATGCCGCGGCCCTCGTCCCCCGCATCAGCGGAGGTAGATGCCCGGCGTGCGGACGGGGGTGCTCCCGCGGTGACATCCCGTCAGGCGAGCTGCCCATGGCAATGCTTGTACTTCTTGCCGCTGCCACAGGGACAGGCTTCGTTGCGTCCAACGCGCGGCACGTCGGGCGGGCCGTCGAGCTGGTAGTCGGGGGTGGCGGCTTCTTCGTCGGCGCCGTAGCCGCCAACATCGGCGTGCTGGAACTGCAGGTTGCGCGCTTGCGCTTCGGCCTGCTGGCGCTCCATCGCTTCCATTGCGGCCACTTCTTCCTCGCTGCGCACGCGCACGCGGGCGAGCATGGTGATGACTTCGCGCTTCACCTTGTCGAGCAGCTCGGAGAACAGCTCGAAGGCTTCCTTCTTGTACTCCTGCTTGGGCTGCTTCTGGGCGTAGCCGCGCAGGTGGATGCCCTGGCGCAGGTAGTCCATGCGCGCGAGGTGCTGCTTCCAGTTGTCGTCGAGCACGCTGAGCATGATGTGCTTCTCCAGCATGCGCATGGTCTCGGCGCCGACCGAGGCTTCCTTGTCGGCGAACACCTTGGCCATCACGTCCTGGACATGGTTCTGGATGCCCTCGGCGTCGAGTTCCGACTGCGCATTGGCCCACTGCACCAGGTCCAGCTGCTGGCCGAAGTCGGCGTCGAGCGCGGCCTGCAGGCCCGGGAGGTCCCACTGCTCGTCGATCGAATCCGGCGGCACGAAGCGGTCCACCAGTTCGCCCACCACGTCGCCGCGGATGCCGGCGACGTTGTCGCGGATGCTCTCGGCGTCCAGCAGCTCGTCGCGCTGGGCGTAGATCACCTTGCGCTGGTCGTTGTTGACGTCGTCGAAGTCGAGCAGGTTCTTGCGGATGTCGAAGTTGTGCGCCTCGACCTTGCGCTGCGCGTTGGCGATCTGCTTCGAGACCAGCGGGCTCTCGATGATGTCGTCTTCCTTCAGCCCCATGCGCGCCATGACCTTCTGCACCCAGTCGGCGGCGAAGATGCGCATCAGGTTGTCTTCGAGCGACAGGTAGAAGCGGCTGGAGCCCGGGTCGCCCTGGCGGCCGGAGCGGCCACGCAGCTGGTTGTCGATGCGGCGCGATTCGTGGCGCTCGGTGCCGACGATGTGCAGCCCGCCGGCTGCCTTCACCGCGTCGTGGCGCTGCTGCCAGGCCGCCTTGAGCCGCGCGCGGGTGGCGTCGTCGATCTCGCCCTGCTCGGCCTCGAGCGCGGCGATCTCGGCTTCCAGCGAGCCGCCGAGCACGATGTCGGTGCCGCGGCCGGCCATGTTGGTGGCGATGGTGACCGCGCCCGGCGCACCGGCGTTGGCCACGATCTGCGCCTCGCGCTCGTGCTGCTTGGCGTTCAGCACCTCATGGTGGATGCCGGCCTCGGTGAGCTGCTGGCTGAGCATCTCGGAGACTTCGATCGACGTGGTGCCGACCAGCACCGGCTGCTGGCGCGCGTGCGCGTCCTTCAGCTCATTGATCACCGCGCGGTACTTGCCCACCCGGTTGAGGAACACCGCATCCGGGTGGTCCTTGCGCACCATTTCGCGGTTGGTGGGGATGACCACCACTTCCAGGTTGTAGATGGACTGGAATTCGAACGCTTCGGTATCGGCGGTGCCGGTCATGCCGGCGAGCTTGCCGTACATGCGGAACAGGTTCTGGAAGGTGATGCTGGCGAGCGTCTGGTTCTCGCGCTGCACCGGCACGCCTTCCTTGGCCTCGACCGCCTGGTGCAGGCCGTCGGACCAGCGGCGCCCGGTGAGGGTGCGGCCGGTGAACTCGTCCACGATCACCACTTCGCCGTCGCGCACGATGTAATCGACGTCGCGCTGGTAGATGGCGTGCGCGCGCAGCGCGGCATTGAGGTGGTGCACCACGTGGATGTTCTGCGGCGCGTACAGGCCGTCGTCCTCACCGAGGATCCCGGCGACGCGCAGCAGGTTTTCGGCGTGTTCCTGGCCGGACTCGGACAGGTGCACCTGCTTGCCCTTTTCATCCACCCAGTAGTCGCCCTCGCTCTCTTCCTTCTCCTGGCGGCTGAGCGAAGGCACGATGCGGTTGACCTTGATGTACAGCTCGGGCGAGTCGTCGGACGGGCCGGAGATGATCAGCGGCGTGCGCGCCTCGTCGATCAGAATCGAGTCGACCTCGTCGATGATGGCGTAGTGCAGGCCGCGCTGGTGGCGCTGGTCCTTCGACAACGCCATGTTGTCGCGCAGGTAGTCGAAGCCGAATTCGTTGTTGGTGCCGTAGGTGATGTCGGCGGCATAGGCGGCGGCCTTGTCGCCGTGCGGCATGCCCGGGTACACCACGCCGACCGACAGGCCCAGCCAGTTGTACAGCCGGCCCATCCACGCCGAGTCGCGGCGCGCCAGGTAGTCGTTGACGGTGACCACGTGCACGCCCTTGCCCTCGAGCGCGTTGAGGTAGGTGGGCAGCGTGCCGACCAGGGTCTTGCCCTCGCCGGTGCGCATCTCGGCGATCTTGCCGGTGTGCAGCACCATGCCGCCGACCAGCTGCACGTCGTAGTGGCGCATGCCGAGCACCCGGACCGAGGCCTCGCGGCAGACGGCGAAGGCTTCCGGCAGCAGCTTGTCGAGCGACTCGCCCTTGGCGATGCGCTCGCGGAATTCGGGGGTCTTGGCCTGCAACTCGGCGTCGGAGAGCGCCTGCATCTGCGCTTCGAACGCATTGACCTTGGCGACAACCTTGTTGAACTGTCCGACGACGCGTTCGTTGCGGCTGCCGAAGACGCTGGTGAGCAGGCGATTGAGCATGGATTGACCGTTGCTGTGAAGAGTGGCCCGGGGAGTACACCGGGATGTCATGGTTCCGGAAACAGGAAAAGGGCGCGGGGCGCCCTTCTCTGCTGGCGGCGACATTGTACCGTGGGGGTCTGCAGGCCGCCTATCAAGCCCCCCGGGGCAGGATCAGCCGCGCTTGGCAACCATCTGCTGGTCGCCGAGGAACTGGCGCGGGTTGGCGACGCGGCCGTTTTCCCAGACCTCGAAATGCACGTGCGCGCCGGTGCTGCGGCCGGTGGAACCGGCACGCGCGATCTGCTGGCCCACGCGCACCAGGTCGCCCACCCGCACCACGTTGCGCGAGTTGTGCGCGTAGCGGGTCACGTAGCCGTTGCCGTGGTCCACCTCGACCACGTTGCCGTAGCCCGAGCGCACGCCGGAATAGCTGACCACGCCATCGGCCACCGACATCACCGCGTCGCCGGTGTTGGCGTCGAAATCGATGCCCTTGTGGTACGCGGCGCCACCGCCGAACGGATCGGCACGGCGGCCGAAGCCGGAGGTGATGTAGCTGGCGGCCACCGGCGAACGCGAAGGCACGGCGTTGCGGTCGAGTTCGCGGTTGAACAGGAGCGATTCCAGCACCGAGAGCTGGCTGCCGGCGCCGGCGAGGTCGGAATCCGCCTGCGCGATGCCCTCGCGCAGCTCGGTCGCCGGCATGTCGCCGACCGGGCCGTAGCCGCCCACGCCCACCGGGCGATTGAAATCGAATTCACCGTCGCCGAGCTGGGCCACGCGGGTCAGGCGGTCGCCAAGCGCGTTGAGGCGGTTGGCCTGCGCCTGCAGCTCGCCCAGTCGCGCGGCCAGTGCATTCACCTCGCGCTGCGCGGCGCGGCGGGTGTCGTCGAGACGGGCGTCCTGCGCCTGCACCTGCGCCTGCAGGGTGTTCACGTGCCCGGCCTGCAGCCCCGCACCGAGGGTGGCGCCGACCACCAGCATGGCGGCGGCGGCGGCGAGCGGCTTGCGTCCGGCCACGCGCGCGACCCGCAGGGCGCTGCGGCGGGCGTACTGCAGGAGCCAGTCCTGCGAATGTTGAAGTGAGCGGTGTAGAGTCATCAGATGTCCAGGTCCAGGTCCAAACAGGCAATCCCCCGAGGTCCACGCGCTGCCCTCGACGCGCTTCTGGCCGATACCGCCGGCCGTCCGATCCAGCGCGCCTTGTGGCTCGACGCTCTGGATCGCCTGCTCCGTCCCCACTTGCCACCTTCACTGGCCGCGCACGCGCGGCTTGCAAATGTGGATGGCGCGAAGCTGGTCTATCTGGTGGATTCGCCGATCTGGAACGCCAAGCTGAGGCTTGCCGCTCCGGCGCTCCTCGATGCCGCCCGATCAAACGGACTCGACGTCGACGAGCTCAAGGTCAGGACCACCACCCAGCCGCTCCTCCCGCCTGCGCGGGTCGAAACAACCGTACTTCCCCTGTCGGCGACCGCCCCGGAATCGCTGCGAGCCGCCTTGGCATCCTTGCGCGACGGGACATCCTAAACGTCGAGGCAGCGTGAAAAGTTAACGAAACCGGTGTTTCCGGTCTCATTTCGTTAATTTTTCGTGAAATTGTGACCCGGGTTGCCCGGTTCAGCTGCGCAGGTTCAGGCCGGTTGCAGGGCGCCGTAGACCACCGGGCCGGTGCCGGTTTCGGGAAACGTCACTTCTTCCCAGGCCGAACGGTCGGCCAGCAGCGCACGCACCAGAGTGTTGTTCAGCGCATGCCCGGACTTGAAACCCTCGAAGGCGCCGATCACCGGATGCCCGGCGAGGTACAGGTCGCCCACCGCGTCGAGGATCTTGTGGCGCACGAATTCATCGGCGTAGCGCAGGCCGTCGTCGTTGAGCACCCGGAAGTCGTCGAGCACGATCGCGTTGTCCATCGAGCCACCCAGGCCGAGGTTGCGGTCGCGCATGTATTCAAGGTCGTGCATGAAGCCGAAGGTCCGCGCGCGGCTGACCTCGCGGATGTAGTTCTCGGTGGAAAATTCCACCTCGGCGCGCGACTGGCTGGTCGGGATGGCCGGGTGGTTGAACTCGATGGTGAAGCCCAGGCGGAAGCCGTCATAGGGCTCGAAGCGCGCGATCTTGTCGCCGTCGCGCACCTCCACCGGGCGCTTGATGCGGATGAAGCGCTTGGGCGCGTCCTGCTCCACGATGCCCGCCGACTGCAGCAGGAACACGAACGGGCCGGACGAGCCGTCCATGATCGGCACCTCGGCCGCGGACAGCTCGATCATGATGTTGTCGATGCCGAGGCCGGCGAGCGCCGACATCAGGTGCTCGACCGTCTGCACCTTGGCCCCGCCCTGCGCCAGGCCGGTGCACAGCGTGGTCTCGCTGACCAGCACGGCGTCGGCCGGGATCTCGACAGGCGGCTCCATGTCCACGCGGCGGAACACGATGCCGGCGTCGGGCGCGGCCGGACGCATGGTCAGGTACACCTTTTCGCCGCTGTGCAGCCCCACGCCGGTGGCGCGGGTGACATTCTTGATGGTGCGCTGCTGGACCATGGGGGCTCGGTGGGAACGCCGGCGTCGCAACGCGGCAAATGAAAGCGGCTCGCAATCTAGCATGCGCGCCGCTCGACCTGAACGGAAGCAGCCCCTCCCCCGCAAACGGGGAGGCGGCCCAACCCACCAGACCACCCCCCCGTCCTTCGCGCCTTCGCGAGAAAAACCGCTCCAGCCCCCTCAATCCGCCTGGCGCCGCAGGAACGCCGGAATATCCAGGTAGCTGTCGCTGCCGAAGTCCGCCACCGCCGGGGTCGCCGCCGCCGGCTCCGCCGAGCCGCGGCGCAGGCCGAAGCCGCCCACCGCGGACGCCGGTGCCACCGCATGGCCGTCATCCTCTTCGATGAACATGCCGGTGGTGCCGTCGCGACGGCCCTGGGTGTTGATCAGCTGCACGTGCGGACGCTGGCGCGGGGATTCGCCGAAGGCGGCGTCGCGGCCGCCGGCCTGGCGCACGTGGCCGCGGTTGAGACCCGTGGCCACGACAGTGACGCGGACCTCGTCCTGCATGTCCGGGTCGAGCACGGTGCCGATGACGATGGTCGCGTCCTCGCTGGCGAAGTTCTCCACGGTGCGGCCGACTTCGTCGAACTCGCTCATGGTGAAGTCCGGGCCGGCGGTGATGTTGACCAGGATGCCGTTGGCGCCGGCCAGGTTGACGTCGTCGAGCAGCGGGTTCTGGATCGCGGCCTCGGCGGCAGCCTGGGCGCGGTCGTCGCCGCGTGCGGTGCCGGTGCCCATCATCGCCAGGCCCATCTCGCTCATCACGGTGCGCACGTCGGCGAAGTCGACGTTGATCAGGCCCGGGCGCACGATCAGGTCGGCGATGCCCTGCACGGCGCCGAGCAGCACGTCATTCGCCGCGCGGAAGGCCTGCACCATGGTGGCGTTGCGGCCGAGCACGGTGATCAGCTTCTCGTTGGGGATGGTGATCAGCGAGTCGCAGTGCTGGCTCAGGTCCTCGATGCCCTTGAGCGCGACCTGCATGCGGCGGCGGCCTTCGAACGGGAACGGCTTGGTGACCACGGCGACGGTCAGGATGCCCATCTCCTTGGCCAGCTGGGCCACCACGGGTGCCGCACCGGTGCCGGTGCCGCCGCCCATGCCGGCGGTGATGAACACCATGTCCGCGCCCTGCAGCGCCGCCATGATCTGGTCGCGGTCCTCGAGCGCGGCCTGGCGGCCGACCTCCGGGTTCGCGCCCGCGCCCAGGCCCTTGGTGACGCCGGTGCCGAGCTGCAGCTGCAGGCGCGCGCCGCAGGTGCGGATGGCCTGCGCGTCGGTGTTGGCGGTGATGAATTCCACCCCGTCCACGCTGCCGTTGACCATGTGCGCGACCGCGTTGCCGCCGCCGCCACCCACGCCAATGACCTTGATGACCGCGTTGGGGGCCATTTTTTCAACCAGTTCGAAGTGCGCCATGTCCGTGTCCTTTATGTAGTTATGTGTTGCTGGTGTCGTGTCGCGGTGCCGCCAGGTGCTGCAAACTGCGTTTTCGTTTTCGTCGTCGCCTCGCCCTCGGGGGTCCGGCGCGCGGTGTGTTCGCGTCCATCTCAGAACTCCCCGTTGAACCAGGTCTTGATCTTCTTCAGCAGGCTGCCGGCGCGGCCGCTCGGGATCACCGGGCGCCGCGGGTGCTCGATCTGGCTGCCCATCAGCAGCAGCCCCACGCCGGTGGCGTGCACCGGGTTGTTGACCACTTCGCCAAGTCCCGTCACGTGCTGCGGGATGCCCACGCGCACCGGCATCTGCAGCATTTCCTCGGCAAGTTCCACCACGCCTTCCATCTTTGCCGAGCCGCCGGTGAGCACCATGCCGGCGCGCACGTGCTGCTCGAAGCCCGAGCGGCGCAGTTCGGCCTGCACCATCTCGAAGATCTCCTCGTAGCGCGCCTGCACCGCCTGCGCGAGCGACTGCCGCGGCAGCCGGCGCGGCGGACGGTCGCCGACGCTCGGCACCTGGATCGACTCCTCGCTAGTCGCCAGCTGCGCCAGCGCGCAGGCATAGCGCACCTTGATCTGCTCGGCTTCCGGCGTGGGCGTGCGCAACATGTGCGCGATGTCCTCGGTGACCTTGTCGCCGGCGATCGGCAGGCTCGCGGTGTGGCAGATCGCGCCCTGGACGAATACCGCCAGGTCCGTGGTGCCGGCGCCGATGTCGACCATCACCACGCCGAGCTCGCGCTCGTCGCTGGTCAGCACCGCGGTGCTCGACGCCAGCGACGACAGCACCAGGTCGTCGATCTGCAGGCCGCAGCGCTGCACGCACTTGGAGATGTTGGCGGCGGCCGACTGCGCGCATACCACCAGGTGCGCGTGCACCTCCAGGCGCACGCCGGTCATGCCGACCGGGTTGCGGATGCCTTCCTGCGAATCATCCAGCACGTACTCGCGCGGGATGGCGTGCAGGATCTTCTGGTCGGCGGGGATTGCCACGGCCTTGGCGGCATCGAGCACGCGGTCCAGGTCGCCCCAGGTGACCTCGCCGTCGCGGATGGGCACGATGCCCGGCGAGTTCTTGCACTGCACGTGGTTGCCGGAGATCGAGGCGTACACCGAGCGGATCTCGCAGCCGGCCATCAGCTCGGCCTCTTCCACGGCGCGCTGGATGGATTGCACGGTGGATTCGATGTCGACCACCACGCCGCGCTTCAGCCCTCGTGATTCGTGGCTGCCGATGCCGATCACCTCGATCGGGTTGCCCGGCGAGTACTCGCCGACCAGGGCCACGACCTTGGAGGTGCCGATGTCGAGGCCGACGATGAGGGCCTTGTCGCCTTTGCGGTTCATGCGTTTTGTTCCTCGGCCCATGTCAGGGCGAAGCCATTGGTGTAGCGAAGGTCGGCGCGGGCCAGCGGCCTGGGCGTCTGGGCCATGAGCTGCGGCAGCAGCCGCGCGAAGCGCGCCAGGCGCAGGCGCGCCTCGTGGCTGCCGATCACGACTTCGGTGTTGTTGGAGAGCACCAGCGTCCAGCTGCCGCGAGTGTCGAGCAGCAGCGCGCTCACGCCGTAGCCGGTGGGCGCGAACAGCGTGCGCGACTCGTTGTACAGCGCCACCACGTCGGCGGTGCGCGCGGCCGGGCCGTGCAGGATCGGCAGGCCGTCGGGCGCGGTGACGCCCGCGGCCGGGAACACCTTGCCCTGCTGCGAGAGCAGGCTGTCCGCGCCCCAGCGTGCGAACGGGCGGTGCTCGTGCACGCGCACGTCCAGCACGTCGGGCCAGGTCTTGCTGACCTCGGCGTGCTCGACCCACGGCAGCACCGCGACCGCGGAGCGGGCCTCGTCGAGGCGGATCGCGAAGAAACCCTGGGTGGCGTACGGCAGCACCGCTTCGCGCACCTGCGCGGGATCGACCTGCTGCAGGTTGTCGTTGATGCGCAGCGTGCGCAGCGGCCAGCGCTCGGCGCCGATCCAGCCCTTGACCACGGCGACAACCGGCAGCGCGATCAGCGCCACCGCCAGGGTCCAGGCCAGGATCCGCGCCAGCGCGTTCACAGCGTCTGCTCCAGCACGCGCCAGCACAGTTCGGCGTAGTCGCAGCCCAAGGCGGCGGCGGCCTTGGGCACCAGCGAATGACTGGTCATGCCGGGTGCGGTGTTCACTTCAATCAGCTGCAGGCCGCGCGCGTTGTCGCGCATCACGTCCACGCGGCCCCAGCCGCTGCAGCCGGCGGCGGTGAACGCCTGCAGCGACAGGGCGCGGATCGCCTCCTCGTCGCTGCCGGACATGCCGGGGCACAGGTACTGCGTGTCGTCGGCGATGTACTTGGCGTGGTAGTCGTACCACTCGCCGGCCGGCACGATGCGGATCGACGGCAGCGCCACGTCGCCGAGGATGCCGACGGTGAGCTCGTCGCCCTGCACCATCTGCTCCATCAGCAGCTCGCCGTCGTAACCGGCGGCGAACTCGATGGCCGGCGCCAGGTCGGCCGGCGCCAGCACGCGGAACACGCCGACGCTGGAGCCTTCGCACGACGGCTTGACGAATACCGGGTAGCCCAGCGCCTCGGCGGCGGCGCGCAGGTCGGTGCCCTTCGGCAGGCGCTCGAAGCGCGGCGTGGGCAGGCCGGCGGCGATCCACACCTGCTTGGTGCGCACCTTGTCCATGGTCAGCGCGCTGCCGAGTACGCCGGAGCCGGTGACGGGCACGCACAGCGCCTGCAGCACGCCCTGCAGCACGCCGTTCTCGCCGTCGCCGCCGTGCAGGATGTTGAACACGCGGTCGAACTGGCGGTCCTGCAGCTCGCGCAGCAGGTTGGGCACGCCGTCCACCGCCGCCACGTCCACGCCGCGCGACTGCAGCGCGGCGAGCACGTTGCGTCCGGAATCCAGCGACACCTCGCGCTCGGCGCTGGCGCCGCCCATCAGCACGGCGACGCGGCCGAAGTCGGCGGCGCGGGTGATGCGCAGCGGAGGCAGGACGGATGCGGTCATGCGCCCTCCTCCGGGAAGCCTTCGCTGGCCAGCTGCTGCGCCACGTGGCCGATGTCGCCGGCACCCATCACCAGCAGCAGATCGTTGTCCTGGAGGATGTCGGGCAGCACGTCGCGCAGCTCGGACGGCCCGCCCACGACCACCGGATCGATGCGGCCACGCGCGCGGATGGCACGCGCCAGCGCACGCGAGTCGGCATTGGCGATCGGTGCCTCGCCGGCCGGGTAGACCTCGGTCAGCACCAGCGCGTCGACACCCGAGAGCACGCCGGCGAAATCATCGAGCAGGTCGCGGGTGCGGCTGTAGCGGTGCGGCTGGAACGCCACCACCAGGCGGCGCTCCGGCCAGCCGCCGCGCGCGGCTTCGAACACCGCGGCCAGCTCGTTGGGATGGTGGCCGTAGTCGTCGACCAGCTGCACCTTCGCGCCCCGCGCGGTGGTGAGCTCGGCGAGCATGTTGAAGCGACGGCCGATGCCTTCGAAGCCGCGCAGCGCGGTGGCGATGGCATCGGTGGACACGCCGAGCTGCCAGCCCACCGTGGCCGCGGCCAGCGCGTTCTGCACGTTGTGGCGGCCGGGCAGCGCCAGCTCCACCACCGTGCGCGAGCCGTCGGGCAGGCACAGCGTGAAGTGCATGCTCGGGCCGGTCTGGCTGACGTCGATGGCGCGCACGTCGGCATCGTCGTGGAAGCCGTAGGTCATGACATGGCGCGACACGGTGCCCGCCAGCGCCGCGACCTCGGGATCGTCCAGGCACAGCACCGCGAGGCCGTAGAACGGCAGGCGATGCAGGAACTCGGAGAACGCCTGCAGCACGCGGCTGAAGTCGCCGCCGTAGTTCTCGAGATGGTCGACATCGATGTTGGTGACGATGGCCACCAGCGGATTCAGGCGCAGGAAGCTGCCGTCGCTCTCGTCGGCCTCGGCCACCAGCCATTCGCCGCCGCCCAGGCGCGCGTTGGCGCCGGCCGCGAGCAGCTTGCCGCCGATGACGAAGGTCGGGTCCAGGCCGCCTTCCGCCAGTACGCTGGACAGGAGCGATGTGGTGGTGGTCTTGCCGTGCGTGCCGGCGACGGCCACGCCGCGGCGGAAGCGCATCAGCTCGGCCAGCATCTCCGCGCGCGGCACCACCGGGATGCGCTGTGCACGCGCCTCGAGCAGCTCCGGGTTGTCGGCGCGGATCGCACTCGACGCCACCACGACATCCTTGCCGAGCACGTTCGCCGCGGTGTGGCCGCGGTGGATGGCGATGCCGAGGCTGGCGAGGCGGCGCGTGACCGCGTTGTCGGCGGTGTCGGAGCCGGACACGTCGTAACCGAGCGTGCCGAGCACCTCGGCGATGCCGCTCATGCCGGTGCCGCCGATGCCGACGAAGTGCACGCGCGAATGGCGGCGTGCGAAGTCGGCCATCGCGATGCCGTGGCTTTCATCAAGGCGGCGCATCATGCCCGTGCCCTCGGCGAGAACGTGGGTTCGACGCGCTGGCGCAGGCGGCTGGTGCCGCGCGCGGCCAGTGAAGGCGTCGGCTGGGTGGTTTCGGGTGGCGGTGGCATGGGGACCTGTGAGGGGTTGGCGTTTTCGCCGCGCAGGCGCGCAACCTGGCGCTGGGCGCGGTCGAGTTCGTAGGAGACGCGCAGCAGCACGCCCATGGCGGCGCAGGTCATCAGCACGCTCGAGCCGCCCGACGACACCAGCGGCAGGGTCAGGCCCTTGGTGGGCAGCAGGCCGAGGTTGACGCCGATCGACACCAGGCTCTGCAGGCTGATCCACAGCGCGATGCCGAACGCGCAGTAGCCGGCGAAGTGGCGGCGCATTTCCACGCACTTCAGGCCGATCCAGAACGCGCGCCCGACCAGCAGCGCGTACAGGCCGATCACCGCGCACACGCCGATGAAGCCGAGCTCCTCGGCGATCACCGCGAGGATGAAGTCGGTGTGTGCCTCGGGCAGGTACGACAGCTTCTGGATCGACGCGCCAAGGCCCACGCCCGTCAGCTCGCCGCGGCCCACCGCCATCAGCGCGTTGGCCAGCTGGTAGCCGCTGTTGAAGGGATCGGCAAAGGGATCCATGAACGAGGTCAGGCGGCGCATGCGGTAAGGCTCGGCGATCGCCACCAGCGCCAGCACCGGCAGCAGCAGCAACACCGGCGCGGCCATGCGCGGCAGGTGCACGCCGCCCAGCACCAGCATGCCGGCGGTGATCGCCAGCACCAGCGCCAGCGAGCCGAAGTCCGGCTGCAGCGCCAGCAGCGCCATCAGCAGGATCGCCACGCCGATGGGCTTCAGCATCGCGCCCCAGGTGGCGTTGACCTCGTCGCGGAAGCGCACCAGGTAGCTCGCCAGCCACACGATGTACATCAGCTTGACCGCCTCGACCGCCTGGAACTTGGACACGCCGAGGTTCAGCCAGCGCTGCGCGCCGTTGACGCTGCTGCCCAGCCCGGGCACGAACACCATCAGCAGCAGCAGGAAGCAGCCGACCAGAAGCAGGCGGTCGAAGCGCTCGATGGTCTTGAGTTCGGTGCGCATGGCCCAGAACGCGAGGCCGGTGCCGAGTGCCAGGAACACCAGGTGGCGGGTGAGGAAGTAGAACGGGCCGACATCGAGGTCCTCGCCGATGGCGATCGAGCTCGACGCCACCATCACCACGCCCAGCGCCGCCAGCCCGGTCACCGCGGCGAGCAGCCACGGGTCGAAGCGGCCGGCGATGGCATCCAGCCGGGTGGCCTGCGCGGAATGGTCGTGGCCGCGGTCCATCAGCGCACCTTCAACGTGGCGAGGCCGACAAGCACCAGCACCACCGAGATGATCCAGAAACGCACGATCACGCGCGGCTCGGGCCAGCCCTTGAGCTCGAAGTGGTGGTGGATGGGCGCCATGCGGAACACGCGCTTGCCGGTGAGCTTGAACGACGCCACCTGGATCATCACCGACAGCGTCTCGATGACGAAGATGCCGCCCATGATCACCAGCACCAGCTCCTGGCGCACGATCACCGCGATGCAGCCAAGCACCGCGCCCAGCGCCAGCGCGCCGATGTCGCCCATGAACACCATGGCCGGATAGGTGTTGAACCACAGGAAGCCCAGCCCCGCCCCGGCGATCGCGGCGCAGATGATCACCAGCTCGCCGGCACCGGGCACGCGCGGGATCTGCAGGTACTCGGAGAACTGCGCATGGCCCGACGCGTACGCGAACACGCCCAGCGCGCAGGCCACCAGCACCGTCGGCATGATCGCCAGGCCGTCGAGGCCGTCGGTCAGGTTGACCGCGTTGGAAAAGCCGACGATCCAGAAGTAGGCGATCGCCACGAAGCCCACGCCGGCCAGCGGCAGCGCGATCGACTTGAAGAACGGCACGTAGAACGTGGTGGCGGCCGGCACGTCGGCGTACAGCCACAGGTACAGCGCCGCGGCCAGGCCGAACACCGACTGCGCGGCATACTTCCAGCGCGACTTCAGGCCATTGGGGTCGCGCCTGACGATCTTGATCCAGTCGTCGTACCAGCCGATGGCGCCGAAGGCCACCATCACGCCCAGCACCACCCACACGTACTTGTTGCGCAGGTCGCCCCACAGGAGCACCGATGCCAGCACCGTGACCAGGATCAGCGCCCCGCCCATGGTCGGCGTGCCGGCCTTGGAGAAGTGCGTCTGCGGGCCGTCGCTGCGGATCGGCTGGCCACCCTTGTACTGCGCGAGCTTGCGGATCACCGCCGGACCCCACCACAGCGACAGCAGCAGCGAGGTCAGCGCCGCCAGGATGCCGCGGAAGGTCAGGTAGCCGAACAACCCGAACAGGCCTTCGAGCTGCTGCAGCCAGCGGGAGAGTTCAAGCAGCATGGGTGTCGTCCTTGGTCAGCAGCGCGGCAACCACGCGATCCATCGCGCTGCCGCGCGACCCTTTCACCAGAATTGTCGGCACGCGTGCCGCGGGCGCGGCCAGCGCGGCATCGAGTGCCACGGCCAGCGACGCGTGCGAATCGAACACCGCACCGCCTTCGCCGAAGGCCTCGGCCGCGACCGCGCTCAACTCGCCGAGTGCGTACAGGCGCGCCACGCCGGCATCGCGCGCACGGCGGCCGGCGGCCTCGTGCAGCGCCATGGCGTCGGCGCCGAGTTCGCGCATGTCACCGAGCACCAGCCAGCCTTCGCCCGGCGCGGCGGCAAGGATGTCGATGGCCGCGGCCAGCGAGCCTGGATTGGCGTTGTAGCTGTCGTCGACCAGCCAGGCGCCGCCGGGCAGGCGATGGCGCACCAGGCGCCCCGCGACCGGCTCCACGCCGGCAAGGCCAGCGGCGATCGCGTCCAGCCCCGCGCCGCACGCCAGCGCCAGCGCAGCGGCGGCGAGCGCGTTGGCCACGTTGTGGCGGCCCGGCAGCGGCAGCGACACGGCGATCTCGCCTTCGCGCGCCACCAGCACGAACGCGCTGCCGTCCTCGCGCAGCACCACGTCGCGTGCGCGCACGTCGGCGCGCGCGTCGAAGCCGAAGCGCAGCAGGCGGCGGCCGTGGGCGCGCTCGGCGAAATAGGGTTCGAACGCGTCGTCGGCATTGAGCACCGCGGTGCCGTCATCGGGCAGCGCGTCGTAGATCGCGGCCTTGGTGTCGGCCACGCCAAGCAGGCTGCCCATGCGCTCGAGGTGCGCGGGCGCCACGTTGTTGACCACCGCCACCCGCGGCCGCGCGATGGCGGTCAGGTAGGCGATGTCGCCGGGCTGGCCGGCGCCCATCTCGTAGATGGCGAACTCGGCGTCGTCGGGCGCATCGATCACCGCCAGTGGCAGGCCGATCTCGTTGTTGCGGTTGCCCGGGTTGCAGTACGTGCGTCCGCAGCGCGACAGGATCGGCAGCAGCAGCTGCTTGACGCTGGTCTTGCCGTTGCTGCCGGTGATCGCGACCACCTGCGTGCTGCGCTGCGCCTGCAGCGCGGCGGCCAGCGACCCGAGCGCGGCCACGGTGTCGGCCACGACCACCTGCGGCAGCGGCGCGTCCACGCGGCGCGACACCAGCGCCGCGAGTGCGCCCGCGGCGGCGGCGGCGGCGACATGGTCGTGGCCGTCGAAGGTGTCACCGGCGATCGCGACAAACAGCGTGGCAGCGGAGTCGGCGCGCAGGCCGCGGGAATCGGTGACCACGGCATCGACCACGATGTCCTCGCCGTCGAGGCGACCGTTGCACGCCTGGGCGATGCGCGACAGGGACAGCGGCTTCATGCCCGGGCCTCCAGCGCGCGACGCGCGACGTCGCTGTCGTCGAAGGGATGGCGCACGCCGGCAATCTCCTGGCAGGGCTCGTGGCCCTTGCCGGCGACCAGCACGATGTCGCCCTCGCCCGCCGCGCCCACGGCGCGCGTGATCGCCGCGGCGCGGTCGCGCAGCACGGTCGCCGCGGCCGGATTGCGCAGGCCGGCGAGGATCTCCTTGACGATCACGTCGCCATCCTCGTTGCGCGGGTTGTCGTCGGTGACGAACACGATCTCGGCGCCGGCTTCCGCGATCGCCGCCATCTGCGGGCGCTTGCCGCGGTCGCGCTCGCCGCCGCAGCCGAACACGCAGGCGATGCGGCCGCTGGCGTGCGCGCGCAGGCTGGCCAGCGCCTGCTGCAGCGCGTCGGGCGTGTGTGCGTAGTCCACCACCACCAGCGGCTGGCCGGCGCTGCCACCGAGGCGGTTCATGCGCCCGGCGATCGGCTGCAGCTGTGCCAGCACGCGCGCGATGTCGGCGATGCCGACCTGCTGCGCGTGCAGCACGCCTGCGACCGCCAGCAGGTTGTCGACATTGAAGCGGCCGAGCAGCGGCGAACGCACCTTGGCGGCGTGGCCGTCGATGGTGAGCGTGAAGCCGATCCCGGCGGCGTCGAGCACGGTGTGCGCGGCCGACACCGTGGCGCCATCCGCAGCGCGCGCGCTGGTGCCGACGCGCTGCAGGCTGGCCGGCAGCGTGGCGAACAGCGCGCGCCCGTGGTCGTCATCCAGGTTGACCACCGCCGCGGCAAGTCCCGGCGTCGCGAACAGGCGCGCCTTGGCGGCACCGTAGCTGGCCATGTCGCCGTGGTAGTCGAGGTGGTCGCGGGTGAGGTTGGTGAACACGCCGAGCTGGAACCGCACGGCGTCGACGCGGCCCTGGTCGAGCGCGTGCGAGCTGACTTCCATCGCCACCGCGTCCGCACCGGCATCGCGCAGGTCCGCCAGCAGCGCGTGCGTCTGCAGCACCAGCGGCGTGGTGAAGCCGGTGGCGCGCACGTCGCCGTGCAGGCCGGCGCCGAGCGTGCCGATGGTGCCGGCGCGGCGGCCGAGCAGCTCCCAGGCCTGCGCCAGCAGCTGCACGGTGGAGGTCTTGCCGTTGGTGCCGGTCACGCCGACGGTGGTCATCGCCGCAGACGGTCGGCCGTGGAATTCATGCGCCAACGCGCCCATGCGCGCACGCAGGCCGGGCACCGCGATGGCGGCGGCCGGTGGCGCCGGCACATCGGCCGGCACCGGCGGCTCGAACAGCACCGCCGCCGCACCATCGGCCAACGCCTGGGCGGCGAAATGCAGGCCGTGGGTGCCGAAGCCGCCGATCGCGACGAAGGCGTCACCGGCGCGCAGCGCGCGACTGTCCTGCACCAGGCCCGACACCTCGAGCGTCGCCGGCACGGCGGCAATGTCGGGCAGCAGCGCGGCGAGTGGCATGCGCCGGCTCATGGGCGTGCTCCCGCGGTGGCCGCGGTGGCGACTGCGGGCGCCGCGACTGCGGGCGCCGCGGCCGCGGGCACGGTGGCAACAGCCCCCGGGCGCCGCGCGTTCGCCGCCTGGGCCTTGGCCTGGTCCTTGGCCTGCGCGGCCAGCCAGGTGTCGATGTCATCCGGCGGGACGTCCATCAGGCGCAGCGCGCCGTCCATGACGCGCTGGAACACCGGCGCCGAGACCGCGCCGCCGCCGTACACGCCGCGCGTGGTGTCGGGATCGTCGATCACCACCGCCATCGAGAAGCGCGGGTTGTCCACCGGCACCAGGCCGGCGAAGAAGGCGACGTAGCGGCGCGCGTAGCCGCCACCCGACGCCTTGCGCGCGGTGCCGGTCTTGCCGGCCACGTGGTAGCCGAGGATCGCCGCGCGGGTGGCGGTGCCACCGGGCTCGGTGACGGTCTGCATCATGCGCACCACCTGGTCGGCGATGTCGGAATCCAGTACCTGCACCGCCTCGCCGCCCTGCCCCTTGACCAGGGTCGGGGTCATGGCGCGGCCGTGGTTGCCGAGCGTGGCGTAGGAATGCGCGATCTGCAGCGGCGTGGCCGACAGGCCGTAGCCGTAGGACATGGTCTGCTTGCTGGTGCCGCTCCAGCCGCCCGGCGGCGGCAACAGGCCGGCGGCCTCGCCCGGGAAGCCGCTGCCGGTGCTCTTGCCATAGCCCATGCGCGACAGGAACGCGTGGAAGTCCTTGTCGGGCATGCGCTGCACGATCCGCGCCACGCCCACGTTGGAGCTCTTGGTGAGCACGCCGGTGGTGTCGAGCACGCCGTAGTTGCGGAAGTCGCTGGTGCGGTAGCGGCCATTCGGGATCCAGCCGGGGCTGGTGTCGAACTGCGTGTCGACGCTGATCACACCGGCCTCCAGGCCGGCGGCGACGGTCAGCGGCTTGATCGTGGAGCCCGGCTCGATCAGGTCGGTCACCGCGCGGTTGCGGCGCGCATCGCGGTGCTCGCCGGTGACCGCGTTCGGGTTGAAGGTGGGCAGGTTGGCCATGGCGAGGATCTCGCCGGTGGCGACGTCCAGCACCACCACCGAACCGGCACTGGCACCGGTTTCCAGCAGCGCGCGGCGCAGCTCGCGGTGCGCGAGGTACTGGATGCGGCGGTCGATGCTGAGCACCAGGTCCTTGCCCGGCTGCGCGGCGCGCACCAGGTCGACGTTCTCGACGATGCGGCCGCGGCGGTCGCGGATCACCTTCTGCGCGCCCGGCGTGCCACGCAGCCAGTCGTCGAACGCCAGCTCCACGCCTTCCTGGCCGAGGTCGTCGATGTTGGTGAAGCCGAGCACGTGCGCCAGCGCCTCGCCCTGCGGATAGAAACGGCGGAACTCGCGCTGGGAGAACACGCCGGGGATCTTGCGCGCGAGGATCTTCTCGGCGGCGGCCGGATTGATGCGGCGCTGCAGGTAGACGAATTCCTTGTCGGCGCGCTGCGCCAGTTTGCGCTCCAGTTCGTCCAGCGGCACGCCCAATGCTTCGGCCAATTCAGGCAGGCGCGCGGGCGACTTCAGCAGTTCCTGCGGGTTGCCCCACACGGTGTCTACCGGCGACGACACCGCGAGCGGCTCGCCGTTGCGGTCGGTGATCATGCCGCGCGAGGTCGGGATCGGGATCTCGCGCAGGAAGCGCGAATCGGCCTTCTGCTGGTAGTAGGCGTTGTCGACCAGCTGCAGGTCGACGGCGCGCGCCACCAGCGCCAGCGCGCACAGGCCCAGGCCACCGGCGACGATCTTCAGGCGGCCGCGCAGGTCGAAGCGTGCGCGGCCGCGGGGCTTGGTGACGCCGTTGCGGTCCTTGCCGAACTTCATGGCCGCACCACCACGATCTCGCCCGCCTCGGGGAACTTCATGCCCAGGCGGGTGCGCGCGACCTGGTCGACGCGGTTGCTTTCAGCCCACGTGGCCTGCTCGAGCTGCAGGCGGCCGAAGTCGATGTTGAGTTCGTCGCGCGCGCGCTCCAGGCGCGTCAGCTCGACGAACAGCTGGCGGTGGCGGTGGCGCGCGTGCACCACGCCGATCGCCGACACCACCGAGGCCGCCAGCAGCACGATCACCAGGAAGCGGGTCACGGCCGCGCCTCCAGCTTCTCGGCCACGCGCAGCACCGCGCTGCGTGCGCGCGGGTTGGCGGCAAGCTCGGCCGTCGTCGCCTTGGTGGCGCCACCGATCTCGCGCAGCCCGGGCACGAATGCCTTCGGCTCCGGCAGCCGACGGTTGCCCGCCGGCGCCCTGGCATGGCCCGCGATGAAGCGCTTGGCGATGCGGTCTTCGAGCGAATGGAAGCTGATCACCGCCAGACGCCCGCCGGGCCTGAGCGCGGCGAACGCGGCGTCCAGGCCGTCTTCCAGGTCACCGAGCTCGCGGTTGATGTGGATGCGGATCGCCTGGAACGAGCGCGTGGCCGGGTGGATCTCGTGCCGGCCGGGCTTGGGCCGCGGCATGACCGAGGCGATCAGTTCGGCCAGCTGCGCGGTGCGCAGCAGCGGCGCATCGGCGCGACGCTCGACGATGGCGCGCGCGATGCGCCGGCTCAGGCGCTCGTCGCCGTAGGTCCACAGCACGTCGGCGATCTCGTCGGCCGTGGCGCGCGCCAGCCACTGCGCCGCGCTCTCGCCGCTGTCGGGATCCATGCGCATGTCGAGCGGGCCGTCACGACCGAAGCTGAAGCCGCGCTCGGCGACGTCGAGCTGCGGCGAGGACACGCCGAGGTCGAACAGCACGCCGTCCAGGCCGGCGGCCACGGCGTCCCAGCGGCCGAGGTCCGCGAAGCTGCCGCGGCGGATCGCCACGCGCGGGTCCGCGCCGAACTCGCGTTCGGCGACGGTGATCGCGTCGGGATCCTTGTCCATCAGCAGCAGCCTGCCCTGCGGTCCGAGTGCCTCGAGCACGCCCCGGGCGTGCCCGCCGCGGCCGAACGTGCCATCCAGGTACGTCCCGTCCCCACGCACGTGCAGCCCTTCCATGACCTGCGAATACAGAACCGGAAGGTGCGCGGAGCGGCGATCCGCGGCACCCGCGGTCACAACAGCAGCCCGACCAGGTCGTCGCCGAGGTCGCCGTCCCCGAGGGTCCGTTCGATCTGCTCGCGATGCGCCTGCTCACTCCAGAGTTCGAACTTGTCGCCCATGCCAAGCAGCACGGCGTGTTTTTCAATCCCGATCGCCTTGCGGTGGCTGGCCGGGATGGAAATCCGGCCGTTGCCGTCGGGCTCGACGATCGCCGCGGCGCCGACCAGCTTCAGCTGCAGCTCGCGGTTGGTCCTGCGGACCTTGGACAACCCGTTCACCTGGTCGCGCACGCGCTCCCACTGGGCGAACGGATACAGGTACAGGCAACCCTTTTCGAAGGGGTTGTACGTGACCACCAGGCGGTTCGCGCACGCGGACGCGACAAGGTCCCGGTAGCTGGTGGGGATCGCCAGCCGGCCCTTGTCGTCGATCGTGATGGCGGTCTCGCCCTGGAACACGTTGCCTGTCACTCCATGCCCGTCTGCGGCGGGCTTCATGCGCAGGAAAACCACGAATATCCATGTCTTCCCACGTGTGGCCACCTTAGGAGCGGCCACAACCCTTGTCAACAGGCTGGAGTGACGAATTTCATTAAGCAGGTCAAGGACTTGCGGCGAACTTCAGAGACTTGTTCAAGGTTTATCCACAAGCTCCTGTTTAGTCTCAAATTTTGAGAATCGTGACGGTCTTCACGGAGTTTTTACATCTCGCCGAAGGCGCGCACGGACGTGCCCCGGAGCGCTGCTCCGGACAGTCGGTGGGAAAAGGTGGCGGAGCCGACCGATAAGCCGGGTTCTGTCGTGGACAGTCATTCCTCTAGGCGCATCGTCACCGATACGCTCGAGCAACCTACCCGGAGACACCGCGGGCCACGGCATTGTCTCCCTATTTGGTCTTGCTCCCGGTGGGGTTTGCCGTGCCGGCCTGTTGCCAGGCTCGCGGTGCGCTCTTACCGCACCATTTCACCCTTGCCACGCGCGTCTTGCGACGCCGTTCGGCGGTATCTTTCTGTTGCACTTTCCGTCGGCTCGCGCCGCCCAGGCGTTACCTGGCACCGTGCCCTGTGGAGCCCGGACTTTCCTCGGCACCCGGTTCCACCGAAGTGGTCCGGATGACGCGACTGTCTGGCCGACTCCGCCGCGCGCATTCTCGCACGCCGCACGCCCGGTTCCGGTGCTAGCCGCCGTACAGGCTTTTCCTCGGCGCCCCGCTGATATCGGCAGCCACTTTCGCAGCGGTCGAGGGCGGCAGGTGCGCGGCGAGCTTCGCGTACAGCATCCGGCCTTGTGCCACCTTGGCGTCCGCGTCCTCGCCGACGCCCTCCACCACCAGCACGAACTCGCCCTTGCGCTGGTTGGGGTCGGCCTCGACCGCGGCATGCAGCTCGGCCAGGGAGCCGTCGAGGATGGTTTCGAACAGCTTGGTCAGCTCGCGCGCCAGCACCGCGCGGCGCGCATCGCCGAGCACCGTGCGCAGGTCGGCCAGCGATTCGACGATGCGGTGCGAGGACTCGTAGAAGATCAGCGTGCGCGGCTCGCCCGCCAGCTGCTCCAGGTGCTCGCGGCGCGCACCCGATTTCGCGGGCAGGAAACCTTCAAACACGAAGCGGTCGCTGGGCAGCCCGGCGGCACTCAGCGCGGCCACCAGCGCGCTCGGGCCGGGCACCGGGCTGACGCGGATGCCGGCGGCGCGGGCCGCCCGCACCAGCCGGTAGCCCGGGTCGCTGACCAGGGGCGTGCCCGCATCGGACACCAGCGCCAGGGAGTCGCCGGCCAGCAGGCGCGCCACCAGGCGCGTGGCCTGCTCGTCCTCGTTGTGCTCGTGCACCGCCAGCAGCGGGCGCTCGATGCCGAAGTGCGCCAGCAGGTGGCGGGTGTGGCGGGTGTCCTCGGCGCAGATCGCGTCCACCGCGCGCAGCGTGTCCAGCGCGCGCGGCGACATGTCGGCGAGGTTGCCGATCGGCGTGGCGACGATGTGGAGGGTTCCGGCGGAAGTCTGCATCGTGTCCATGCGGGCGGGACGGTAGAATCCGGCCATTCTCGCAGCCGGGCAGCAACGATGCGTCATTCTTGGAAGCAGGGACTCGCCGCCACCATCGCCAGCGTGGCGCTTGCCGGTTGCGCCGCGGTGCAGGTCAGCGCGCCGGCGGCGCCCGTCGAGGTCGTGCAGGACGCCCCGCGCAGCAGCCATTGGCAATACGACGCCAGCGGGCGGCCAGCCGCGGAGCGTGACGGCTATCGCCCGCCCAACAAGCTGGCGGTGCTGCTGCCGCTCACCGGCAGCCTGGCCACCGCATCCGCGCCGGTGCGCGACGGCCTGCTGGCCGGCTACTACGGCGAGCGCCGCCGCCGCCCGGACCTGGAGTTCTACGACACCGCCGGCACCGCGCAGGGCGCGGTCGCCGCCTACCAGCGCGCGATCGCCGAAGGCGCCGACCAGGTGGTCGGCCCGCTCGGCCGCGACGAGGTGGACGCGGTGTTCGTGCAGACGGCGCCGACCGTGCCGCTGCTCGCGCTCAACCGCGCCGGTACGCCGCCGCTGAACGCCGCGAGCTACGCGCTGGCGCCCGAGGACGAAGGCCGCGGCGCGGCGGATTTCCTGGCCGCGCGCAAGGCGCTGCGCGTGCTGGTGCTCAGCTCGGGCGATGACAGCGCGCGGCGCAGCATCGATGCCTTCACCACCCGCCTGCAGGCGCATGGCGGCAGCGTGGTGCAACTGCTGGCGGTGGTCGGCGACGGACCCGCCGACATGACCGCGCTCATGCAGGGTGCGCTGCAGCGCGAGGGCGGCGTGGATGCGGTGTTCATGGCGCTGCGCGGGCCGCAGGCGCGGCTGGTCGCGCCCCAGGTCGCCGCCGCCGGGCTGGCCACGCGCCCGCGCGTGGCGACCTCGCAGATCATGTCGGGCACCGGCAAGGCCGGCGAGGATGCCGCGCTCGACGGCATCGCGTTCCCGTCCGACGCCTGGTCGGTGACCGGCGTGCCGGGGCTGCCACCCGCCGACAGCGTGGCCTCCTCGCTGCCCACCGCGCGCGGACCGGCGGCACGGCTGTTCGCGTTCGGCTACGACGCATGGCTGCTCACCGCCTACCTCGAGCACCTGGCCATGTCGCCCGAGGCCAGCGTGGGAAGCGCCAGCGGCACGCTGCGCATGGATGGCGATGGCAACGTGCTGCGTTCGCCGGCGTGGTCGACCTTCAGCGGCGGCAACGTGGTGCCGCTGGCCGGCGCCGGCGGTTGAACGAGACCCGGCGCCGCGGCGCCGAGGTCGAGGCCGCGGCGCGCACGCATCTCCTGCGCGCCGGTCTCGGCGACGTGGCGGCCAACGCCAGCTACCGGCTCGGCGAGCTCGACCTGGTGATGCGCGACGGCGACACCCTGGTGTTCGTGGAAGTGCGCTACCGCGCCAGCGCCGACTACGGCGGCGGTGGCGAATCGGTCGACCGCGGCAAGCGCCGGCGCATCGTGCGCGCGGCGCAGCTGTTCCTGCTGCAGCACCCTGCCCTCGCCGAGTCGTACTGCCGCTTCGACGTGATCGACGCCAGCGGCGATCCGGCCGCGCCGGACTTCACCTGGTACCGCGACGCGTTCCGGCTCGACGACGCCTGACCGGCCACGCTCAGTCGCCGAAGTGCACGTGCCCGCTGCGTGGCGCGAGCCAGGGCTTGCCGGCGCTGTGCGCGGTGACGCGCGCGCCGGCCACGATCGTGCCGATGCGAGCGACAGCCACTCCCGTGGCACCCGCCGCGGCGTGGATCGCGTCATCCGCCGACGGCACGGCGGTGAAGCACAGTTCGTAATCGTCACCGCCGCCGGCCTGCAAGGCACGCAGCGCATCGCCTGCGAACGCAGCGTGCAACGCGGCACTGGCCGGCAGGCCGTCGATATCGATCTCCGCGCCAACCCCGCTCGCAGCGCAGACATGGCCGAGGTCGGCGAGCAGGCCGTCGGAGACATCCAGGCAGGCATGCGCAAGCCCGGCCAGCGCACGGCCCAAGGCGATGCGCGGCAGCGGACGGTCCAGGCGCGCGCGCAGCGCTGCGTCGATGCGGCCGATCGCGCCGCGCGCGCGCCACTGCGCGAGTGCCGCGGCGGCATCACCGAGCGTGCCGCTGACCCAGACGCCATCACCGACGCGTGCGCCGTCGCGGCGCAGGGCGGCGCCCGGCGCCACGAAGCCGTGCACGGTGACCGAGATCGACAGCGGCCCGCGCGTGGTGTCGCCACCCACCAGCGCCACGCGGTGCCGGGCGGCCAGCGCCATGAAGCCGTCGAGGAAGGCCGCGACCCACGCGGCGTCGCCTTCGGGCAGGGACAGCGACAGCGTGCACCACGCCGGCTCGGCGCCCATCGCAGCCAGGTCGGACAGGTTCACCGCGAGCGCCTTCCAGCCGATGTCGGCGGGCGCGGTGCCGGCGGGGAAATGCACGCCGGCGTTGAGCGTGTCCATGGCCACCACCAGCTCGCGGCCGGCGGGCACGTGGAGCACGGCGGCATCGTCGCCGATGCCGAGCAGCACGTCGTCGCGGGCGTGCGTGGCACGCGCGCGGATGAGGTCGATCAGTTCGAACTCGGCCACGGCCGCGTGCCGGCGGTCAGCCGCGCGGGGCCTGCACTTCGGCCGCGCGCCACTCGGCGGCGGCGCGGTCGAGCACGCCGTTGACATAGGTGTGGCCGTGCTCGGAACCGAAGCGCTTGACGGTCTTCAACGCCTCGTCGATCACCACCCGGTACGGCACGTCGATGCGGTGGCGCAGTTCGTAGGCGGCGATGCGCAGCATGGCGCGTTCGATGGGATCGACCTCGGCGATGCCGCGGTCGAGGAACGGGGCCAGCGCCTCGTCGAGCTCGCGGCGGTGGTTTTCCACGCCGCGCACCAGGTCCTCGAAATATTCGAGGTCGGCAACTTCCTTGGCCTGCTCGTGGGCAAGCTGCGAAATCGCGTCGCGGGCGTTGGCGCCCGACAGCTGCATGGCATACACCGCCTGCAGCGCGCGGCGCCGCGAGCGCGAGCGCGCCACCGGGTCCATGCCGCCATGGCGCGCGCCACCGCCGCGATACGGCTTCATGCCAGCACCGCCAGCAGGCTGGCCATCTCGAGCGCCACCAGTGCGCACTCCTCGCCCTTGTTGCCGTGGCTGCCACCGGCGCGGTTCTCGGCATCGGCCTGCTCGTCGACGGCGAGCACGCCGTTGGCCACCGGCACGCCGTGGTCGAGCTGCACGCGGGCCAGGCCGTCGGCGCAGCGGTCGGCGACATGCTCGAAATGGCGGGTGTCGCCGCGCACCACGCAGCCCAGGGCGACGATCGCGGCATGCCGCCCGCCCTGCGCCAGGCGCGCGGCGGCCAGCGGGATCTCCCAGGCGCCGGGCACGCGGACCACGTCGACGTCGTCCGCGGCCACGCCATGGCCGTCGAAGGTCGCGCGCGCGCCAGCGACCAGCGCATCGACGATGCGCGGGTTCCAGCGGCTGGCGATGATGGCGAAGCGCGCGCCCTGGGGGGCGCGCAGGTCGCCTTCGTGGTGGGTCATGGGGGACATCCTCGGGTAGGCGGGCATTCTAGCCGAGCCGCATTACGCGGGCGGGTCGACGTACCCGACGACTTCCAGGCCGAAACCGGCCAGGCCGACCTGCTTGCGCGCGGTGCCCATCACCCGCAGCCGGCGCAGGCCGAGGTCGGCAAGGATCTGGCTGCCGGCGCCGTTGCGCCGCCATTCCAGCAGCGCCCCGCCGCGCGGTGCTTCGGCCGGCGCCGGAGCGGCTTCGTCTGCGGCGCGGATGCGCGCCAGCAGCACATCCGGGGTCTGGGCACCGTCGAGCAGCACCAGCGCGCCGCGACCCTCGCGCGCGATCGCGGCCAGCACGTCGCCCACCGCCGGGCCGAAGTCCGCCCTTTTCCAGTGCACGGCATCGGCGAGCGCATTGCGCACCTGCACGCGCACGAGCGTGGGCGTCTCGGGGTCCGCCCCGGGCTCGCCACGCACCAGCGCAAAATGCAGGGCATGGCCGAGGCGGTCGCGGTAGCTGTGGAGCTGGAACGGGCCGTGCGCGGTGTCGATCCGGCGCACGTCGACGCGCTCGACGGTGTGCTCGGTGGCCAGGCGATGGCGGATCAGCGCTTCGATCGACCCCATTTTCAGGCCGTGCTCGCGCGCGAACACTTCCAGCTCCGGGCGCCGCGCCATGGTGCCGTCGGGGTTGAGGATCTCCACCAGCACGCCGGCCGGCTCCAGGCCGGCGAGCATCGCCAGGTCGGCGGCCGCCTCGGTGTGGCCGGCGCGCGCCAGCACGCCGCCGGGCTGCGCGGCGAGCGGGAAGATGTGGCCCGGCTGGGCGAGGTCCGCAGGCGTCGCGTTCGGGCGCACCGCGGTGCGCACGGTATGCGCGCGGTCGTAGGCGGAAATGCCGGTGGTGACGCCCTCGGCGGCCTCGATGCTGACCGTGAAGTTGGTGTGGTGCGAGGAGGTGTTGGACTGCACCATCGGCGGCAGGCCGAGCTGCGCGCAACGCTCGCGGGTCAGCGACAGGCACACCAGGCCGCGCGCGTGGGTGACCATGAAATTGATGTCGGACGGCCGCACCAGTTCCGCGGCCATGATCAGGTCGCCCTCGTTCTCGCGGTCCTCGTCGTCGACGATGACGACCATGCGGCCGGCGCGCAGTTCTTCGAGCAGTTCGGGGACGGTGGCGAAAGGCATGGTTCAGCGGTCCTGCAGCAGGCGCTCGACGTAGCGGGCGACAAGGTCGATCTCGAGATTGACGGGGTCGCCGACGGCGGTGTCGGCGAAGGCGGTGTTGGCGACGGTGTGCGGCACCAGCGCGACATCGAAGCTGTCATCCGCCACGGCATTCACCGTGAGGCTCACGCCGTCGACGCAGATCGACCCCTTGCGTGCGATGTACTTCATCAGCGCGGCCGGGGCCTGGAAGCGCCAGCGCTGGGCACGGCCGTCGTCGCTGACCGCGAGCACGCGGCCGACGCCGTCGACATGGCCGCTGACCAGGTGCCCGCCGAGGCGGTCGCTGGCGCGCATGGCGCGCTCGAGGTTCACCGCCGCGCCTTCGGCGAGCGCGCCGAGCGTGGTCAGGGCGAGGGTCTCGTTGGAGGCATCCGCCTCGAAATGCCCGGCATCGAACGCGACCACGGTCAGGCAGGTGCCGTTGACGGCGATGCTCTCGCCCAGGGCCGGATCGGCGAACGGCAGGCGGCCGACGGCGATGCGCAGGCGGGCGTCGCCGCCGCGTGCTTCACGCCGGTCGAGGGTGCCGACCGCTTCGATGATTCCGGTGAACATGCAGGCCTTCCGCCGTCCGTCTGGGCTCCGCGTGCGCCGCGCGCCACGCGGCCCGGCACCCGCGGAACGGGGCAGGCGCAGGCGTCGGGTGCTGCCGCGTGCCGGGGCATCCGGCGGCGCGGATTCTAGCATCGGGGTCGCGGGCGGCCCCGGGGACGGTGCGTCCCGGCAGCGGCGTCGCGGCGGGTTGCGGGCCGCGCCGCGCTCACGCGGCCGGTGCGGCGGACGGCGCGTCGACCCGCGTGGCCGCCTGGACCGGGTACAGGCGCATGCGCATGTCCTCGCCCACCTGCACCGTCTCCTCGACCCGCATCTGCATGCGGTGCGCCATGTCGGCGATGCCCAGGCCTGCGAACAACGGCCGCGCGTGCGCGCCGAGCAGGATCGGCGCCATGTAGATCAGCATCTCGTCGACCAGGCCGGCGTGCAGGAACGCGCCGGCCAGCGTGGCGCCGGCTTCGAGCTGGACTTCATTGATGCCGCGCGTGGCCAGCAGCCGCAGCACGGCGTCGAGGTCCAGCGCATTGCCCTGCGACGGCACCGCCACCCGGTCGATGCCGGCCAGGCGCGGCGGCTTGGCGTTGCCGGCGTGCAGGTACAGCGTGGGCGCGGCGCCCTCGCGCACGCGTCCGCGCGCCACGGTGGCCAGGCCGGGATCGAGGACCACGCGCAGCGGTGGCACGAAGTCCGCGCCGTCGGCCATGCGCACGGTGAGCTGCGGATCGTCGGCAAGCACCGTGCCCGAACCCGTGAGCAGCGCGCCGCTGCGCGCGCGCCAGCGCATCACGTCCTCGCGCGAGGCGTCGCCGCTGATCCACTTCGACTCGCCGTTGGCGAGCGCGGTGCGTCCGTCCAGGCTCATTGCCAGCTTGACGCGCAGCCATGGCCGGCCGCGCTCCAGGCGCGCCAGGTAGCCGCGGTTGAGCACGCGGGCCTGCGCCTCCATCAGGCCCGACTCGACCGCGATGCCGGCCGCGCGCAGGCGCTCGAAGCCGCTGCCGTCGACTTCCGGGAACGGGTCGCGCATCGCCGCCACCACGCGCGCCACGCCGGCGGCCACCAGGGCGTCCGCGCAGGGTCCCGTGGCGCCGGTATGCGCGCAGGGTTCAAGGGTGACGTAGGCAGTGGCGCCTCGCGCGCGCTCCCCGGCCGCCTCGAGTGCATGGACCTCGGCATGCGGACCGCCGGCGCGCTGGTGCCAGCCTTCGCCGACCACCTCGTCGCCATGCGCCAGCACGCAGCCGACCATCGGATTGGGTTTGGTGGTCCATGCGCCGCGCTCGGCGAGGCGCAGTGCGTGCGCCATCATGGCGTGATCGACAGCCGGAAATCCCTGCATCAGGTGCTGGTGTCCACGTTGGAGTAGAGGGGGTCGCCGCCGAGCAGCCAGTTGGCCGCCTGGTGGCGCTCGCCGGCGATGCTCAGGCAGCGCTGCAGCTGCTCATCGTCGGCCTGGTCGATGCGCACACCTTCGATGGCCAGGTCGCCGTCGAGCAGCGCGCTTTCGTCGACGTCCAGGCTGGCCCAGCTGCACTCGCGCACGAAGGCCGCGAAGTCCATGGGCTGCGGATGCAGCTGCCAGTCCCGGAGGCGCCAGTGCAGCGCGAGCTGTTGCGCGGCGAACGTGTCGAGCGCGCGTTCGCCGCGCAGCTGCGGCGCGGGATCGCGGTCCAGGGGCGTGTCGTGGAGGAAACCCACCACCTCGGCGGCCGCAACCGGATCGACCAGGCGGTCGTGGGCCAGCCCCGGCTGCAGGTCCATCGCCCAGGCCAGTACGTACAGGCCCTCGGCGCGCCAGCTGGCGTCGATCGCGGCCTTGTCCGCGAGTCGCCCGAGCGGCGTGGTGATGAGCTCGACCTCCGCCGGCTCCAGCGCGGCCATCAGATGGGTGGCATCGAGCCAGGCCCGCAGGCGCAGGTGCATCGCCTCCGCTTCCGGGTCGCCCGGATCCTGCTCCAGGGCGGCGCGACAGGCGATGCTGGCCAGGGCCAGCGCGCGCGCGTGCACGTGGCGCGCGCCCGGGCGTGGATGCAGGCCCGCTTCGCCGGGGTGCTGCATCGGGCTCAGCGCTTGCGGCCCTTGCCCGACCGCGCATCGAACGGCAGCACGTCGCCGCCGAGCAGGGGCAGCTGGCCATCGCCCGGGGCTTCGCGTTCGAGGCGGTCGAGCTGCTCGCGGAAATCGGCGACGTCCTCGAACGCCTGGTACACCGAGGCGAAGCGCACGAAGGCGATGTGGTCGAGCTTGCGCAGCTCGGCCATCACGAACTCGCCGACCCGGCGCGAGGCGATCTCGCGCTCGGTGGTCATGCGCAGCTGGTGCACCACCGCACGCACCGAGGCTTCGATCTGCTCCTCGGAAACCGCGCGCTTGTGCAGCGCGCGGTCGAAGCCCAGGCGCAGCTTTCGCGCGTCGAAATTCTCGCGGCGGCCATCGGACTTGATGATCGCCGGCAGTTTCAGCTCGATGGTCTCCAGCGTCGAGAAGCGCTCGCCACAGGCCTCGCACTCGCGGCGACGGCGGATGGTCGCGCCGTCGTCGCTCACCCGCGAGTCGATCACGCGGGTGTCGTGGTGCTGGCAGAAGAGGCAATGCATCGTCGGCGGGCGCTCTGGTGCTGTGGCGGGGTGTCGAGCCGGTCCGGCCTCACCTTATCCGTAGACGGGGAAACGCGCGCACTGGCGCGTCACGTTTTCACGGACGCGGGCGATCACGGCCTCGTCGGCGGGCTGGTCGAGCACGTCGCAGATCCAGTTGGCCAGCTCCACGCAGTCGGCTTCGAGGTAGCCGCGCGTGGTCACCGCCGGCGTGCCCAGGCGCAGGCCCGAGGTCACGAACGGCTTCTGCGGATCGTTGGGTACGGCATTCTTGTTGACGGTGATGTGCGCGCGGCCGAGCGCTTCTTCCGCGGCCTTGCCGGTGACGCCCTTGCCGATCATGTCGACCAGCATCAGGTGGTTCTCGGTGCCGCCGGAGACGATCTTGTAGCCGCGGTCGATGATCACCTTGGCCATGGCCTGGGCGTTCTTCACCACCTGCTGCTGGTAGGCCTTGAACTCCGGCTCCAGCGCTTCCTTGAACGCCACCGCCTTGGCGGCGATCACGTGCATCAGCGGACCGCCCTGGATGCCCGGGAACACGATCGACTGCAGCTTCTTGGTGATCTCGTCGGCGGCCTCGCCCATGGCGGCGCGGCTGGCGACGATGATGCCGCCGCGCGGGCCGCGCAGGGTCTTGTGGGTGGTGGAGGTGACGATGTGCGCGTGCGGCACCGGGTTGGGATACACGCCCGCCGCGACCAGGCCGGCCACATGCGCCATGTCGACGAACAGGTACGCACCGACCTTGTCGGCGATGGCGCGGAAGCGCGCCCAGTCGACGACCTGCGAATAGGCGCTGAAGCCGGCGATGACCATCTTCGGCTTGTGTTCGACGGCGAGGCGCTCGACCTCGTCATAGTCGATCATGCCGGCCTCGTCGACGCCGTACTGCACGGCCTTGAACAGCTTGCCGCTGATGTTGACCTTGGCGCCGTGGGTGAGGTGGCCGCCGTGGGCCAGCGACATGCCGAGGATGGTGTCGCCCGGCTGCAGCAGGGCGAGGTACACGGCCTGGTTGGCCTGCGAGCCGGAATGCGGCTGCACGTTGGCGTACATGTCGTCGGCGGAGCCGGCGGCGAACAGCTGCTTGACGCGGTCGAGCGCGAGCTGTTCGGCGACATCGACGTACTCGCAGCCGCCGTAATAGCGTTTGCCCGGATAGCCCTCGGCATACTTGTTGGTGAGCTTGGAGCCCTGCGCTTCCATCACCCGGGGGCTTGCGTAGTTCTCGGATGCGATCAGCTCGACATGGTCCTCCTGGCGGCGGCCTTCGTTGGCGATGGCCTGGGCCAGTTCGGGGTCGTAGCCTTCGATGCGCGCGTCTCGCGGGAACATGGTCACTCCGGGCGGAAGATGGGGGGCGCGGCAATTGTAGCCCGGGGCCGCGAGGGGGCCGCCGCACCCACGCGAGGGTGCGTCTTCGCGTGGAGGAAGAGCGCGGCGCTGGTACCGGCGCCGGGTACCAAGTCCCCCGCAGAGCCCCCGCTGTGGCCGGGCGGCGGGCGGGGGTACTTCATGGCGGTGGCATCCGCCGCCAGGCGGATGCCGGGGACATGAGCCGCGACGGCCTCGCGGCCACCACCGGGCTCCAGACCCAAAAAAAGCGCGCCCTGAGGCGCGCCCTTGGTTCAACCCTGGCCGGACTCAGCGGCCGAGGAAGATGTCCGCGATGATCCCGGTGGCCACCGCGACCAGCAGGAATTCGCCGGCGTCGCTGCGCCGCCAGTGGTGGCCGCGCGGGGGATGGCGCAGGCCGTAGTGGCGGTAGTCCTGGACCACGTAGGTGGGGGCGTAGCCGGCGTACTGGTAATGGCGGCCACGGGCCCACGGCGGCGGACCGCGGTGGCCACGATTGTGGTGCACCACCACCGGCGGGCGGGACACGTAGACCACGTGGTCGCGATGCCCCTTGCCATGGCCCTTGCCGTAGCCCCTCCCGTGGCCCTTGCCACGGCGCGAATCGCGGTCGCGGTCTCGGCGGTAGTCGTCACGGGCATAGCGGTCGTTGCCGTAGCCACGCTCGTAGCCCCGGTCGTAGCTGCGGTCATGGCCGCGATCGTTGCCGCGGCGGCCGTCGTCACGCGCCATGGCCGGAGCGGCGAAAACCGCGCCGAAGGCCAGCAACAAGGTGGCCAGTGCAAGGGTCCTGGTGTGTTTCATCGCCGTCTCCCGTGGTGGTGCAGCGACTATCGGCAAACCGTCCTGAACGAATGCACTACCTGCGCGGCGCGCTCCCGGGACCATTCAGATTCGGCAAGCCCGCCTCGGCGGGTCCGCGCATGGCCCGCTATAATCGCGCCATCCCCAGCCACCGATCCTGCCCGCGCACCCGCATGGGCGGCGGCGGCGTCGCACCGGAGCTTCCATGTCGCAATACATCTACACCATGAACGGCGTCAGCAAGACGGTGCCGCCGAAGCGCCAGATCATCAAGGACATCTCGCTGTCGTTCTTCCCGGGGGCCAAGATCGGCCTGCTCGGCCTGAACGGCTCCGGCAAGTCCACCGTGCTCCGCATCATGGCCGGCGTGGACACCGATTTCTCCGGCGAGGCGCGTCCGCAGGCCGGCATCAAGGTGGGTTACCTGCCGCAGGAACCGCAGCTCGACCCCACGCAGACCGTGCGCGAGGCGGTCGAGGAGGGCGTGGGCGACGTGCTGCAGGCGCAAAAGCGCCTCGACGAGGTATATGCCGCCTACGCCGAGGAAGGCGCCGATTTTGACGCACTGGCCAAGGAACAGGAGCGCCTGGAGGCGGTCCTCGCCGCCGGCGACGCGCACACGCTTGAAAACCAGCTCGAAGTGGCCGCCGATGCGCTGCGCCTGCCGCCGTGGGAAGCCACCATCGGCAACCTGTCGGGTGGCGAGAAGCGCCGCGTGGCGCTCTGCCGCCTGCTGCTGCAGAAGCCGGACATGCTGCTGCTCGACGAACCCACCAACCACCTCGACGCCGAGTCGGTGGAATGGCTGGAGCAGTTCCTGGCGCGCTACACCGGCACCGTGGTGGCGGTGACCCATGACCGCTACTTCCTCGACAACGCCGCCGAGTGGATCCTCGAACTGGACCGCGGCAAGGGCATCCCGTGGAAGGGCAACTACACCGACTGGCTGACCCAGAAGGGCGACCGCCTGAAGCAGGAAGAGTCGTCGGAAAAGGCGCGCCAGAAGGCGATCCAGAAGGAGCTCGAGTGGGCGCGGCAGAACGCCAAGGGCGGCCGCTCCAAGGGCAAGGCGCGCCTGGCGCGCATCGAGGAGCTGCAGGCGGTCGACTACCAGCGCCGCAACGAGACCAACGAGATCTTCATCCCGCCGGGCGAGCGCCTGGGCGCCAAGGTGCTCGAGTTCAAGAACGTCTCCAAGCGCTTCGGCGACCGACTGCTGATCGACGACCTGAGCCTGATGGTGCCGGCCGGTGCGATCGTCGGCATCATCGGCCCGAACGGCGCCGGCAAGTCGACCCTGTTCAAGATGATCACCGGCCAGGAGAAGCCCGACTCCGGCAGCATCGAGATGGGCTCGACGGTCAACATCGCCTATGTCGACCAGAGCCGTGACGCGCTGGAAGGCAACCACAACGTCTTCCAGGAAGTCTCCGGCGGCCTCGACATCCTCAACATCAACGGCATCGAGATCCAGTCGCGCGCCTACCTCGGCCGCTTCAACTTCAAGGGCCAGGACCAGCAGAAGATGGTCGGCACGCTGTCGGGCGGTGAACGCGGCCGCCTGCACCTGGCCAAGACGCTGCTGCAGGGCGGAAACGTGCTGCTGCTCGACGAACCGTCCAACGACCTCGACATCGAGACCCTGCGCGCGCTCGAAGACGCGCTGCTGGAGTTCCCGGGCAACACCTTCGTGATCTCCCATGACCGCTGGTTCCTCGACCGCATCGCCACGCACATCCTGGCGTTCGAGGGCGACAGCCACGTCGAGTTCTTCCAGGGCAACTACCGCGAGTACGAGGAGGACAAGAAGCGCCGCATGGGCGACGACGCGGGCCCGAAGCGTCTGCGCTTCAAGGCGCTGAAGTAGGAGCGTTTTTGCCACGGACCTGCGCGGATGGACGCGCAGATCCGCGGCCAAGGAATCTTTTGACCTGATCCGTGGCAAGAAAGGAAACTTCCGATGGGTTTCATGCAGGAGCTGCGCGGGCGATGGTCGACGTCGGGGTCGCTGGTCTGCGTGGGGCTGGATCCGGAGCCGGCGAGGTTTTCCGCGCGGTTTGCCGATGACGACGATGCGGTGTTCGCGTTCTGCCGTGACCTGGTCGACGCCACGGCGGAGTTTGCCTGTGCGTTCAAGCCGCAGGTCGCGCATTTCTCGGCGCTCGCTGCAGAGGGCGCGCTGGAGCGGCTGGTCGCGCACATCCACGCGGTGCATCCCGGGATCCCGGTGATCCTGGACGCGAAGCGCGGCGACATCGGTTCGACCGCACAGCGCTATGCGACGGAAGCCTTCGGTCGCTACGACGCCGATGCAGTCACGGTGAACCCGTACCTCGGCGGCGATTCGCTGCAGCCTTTCCTCGACCACGCCGACCGCGGCGTGGTGATCCTCTGCCGCACGTCCAACCCCGGCGCCGCCGACCTGCAGGACCTGCCGGTCGACGGCAAGCCGCTGTACCAGCACGTCGCCGCCAGGGCCGCGCGCGACTGGAACGGCCATGGCAACGTGGCGCTGGTGGTCGGTGCGACCTGGCCCGGGCAACTGGGCGAAGTTCGCGCCATCGTCGGCGACATGCCGCTGCTGGTGCCCGGCGTGGGTGCGCAGGGCGGCGACGTGGAAGCGGTGGTGCGCAACGGCCGCAGCACCGATGGCACGGGCCTGCTGGTCAGCTCGTCGCGGGCGATCCTCTACGCCTCGGCCGGCGACGACTATGCGGCTGCAGCCGCGGGCGCCGCGCGCACGCTGCGCGACGCGATCAACCGCCACCGCTGAGCGCGGCGGCCCGGTCAGCCGTCGCTGGCGGCCTCCGGCACCGCGAACACCTGGCGCAGGTAGCGCAGGTAGCCGGCGTCGTCGCACATGGTCTTGCCGGGCGAGTCGCTGAGCTTGGCCACCGGCTGGCCGTTGCAGCGGACCATTTTCAGCACGATCTGCAGTGGCACCGGGCCGACATCATTGGTGAGGTTGGTGCCGATGCCGAACGACATCCGGCAGCGGCCGCGGAAGTGTGCGTACAGCTGCATGACCAGGTCGATGTCGAGGCCGTCGCTGAACACCAGCGTGCGCGTGCGTGGGTCGATGCGCATGGCCTTGAGATGGGCGATGACGCGCTCGCCCCACTCCACCGGGTCGCCGGAATCGTGGCGCACGCCGTCGAAGAGCTTGCAGAAATACAGGTCGAAATCGCGCAGGAACGCGTCCAGCCCGATGACGTCGGTGAGCGCGATGCCGAGGTCGCCGCGGTATTCGCGCGCCCAGCCGTCAAAGGCGGCGACCTGCGAGTCGCGCAGCCGCGGACCCAGCGCCTGGTGCGCCTGCAGCCATTCGTGCGCCATCGTGCCCTGCGGCACCAGCGCGTGGCGGCGGGCGATGTCGACGTTGCTGGTGCCGGCGAATTTGACGCCCAGGCCGCGCGCCAGGCGCGGCACCACGGTGTCCTGCCAGTCGCGCGAATAGCGGCGCCGGGTGCCGAAGTCGGTGATGCGGCAGTCCTCGAAGCCGATGTCCTCATTGATGCGCGCGAGCTTGGCATCGAGCCGGCGCAGGCCCTCGGCGGTGTCGGCCGGTCCATGCGCGGCGCGGAACCAGACTTCGTTGACGATCGCCAGCAGCGGCACTTCGAACAGGATGGTGTGCAGCCACGGGCCGCTGATGGTGAGTTCGATCTCGCCCGGCACCGCGTCCGACGCCTGCAGCCGCACGTGCTTGCGGTCGAGCTGGAACAGCCCGAGGAACTCCACGAAATCCGGCTTGATGAAGCGCAGCCCGCGCATGTAGTCGAGCTCCTCCCGGCTCAGCCGCAGCGCGCACAGCGCATCGATCTCCGCCGAGATGGCGTCGATGTGCCGCGCCAGGTCGATGTCCGGCGTGCGGCATTTGAAGCGGTACTCGGCATGCGCGGCCGGGTGCTGGTGCAGCACCGCCTGCATCATGGTGAACTTGTAGAGGTCGGTGTCGAGCAGCGACCGGATGATCATGGCGTGTCCGCGCGCATGGCCGCCAGGAGCACGGCCGGCAGGCGCGAGGCCCAGTGCAGCCAGACCGCCGCCCACACTGCCGCGCACACCACCCGGCCGCGCCGCGGCGCCTCGAAGCGCCTGAAATAGCGCCACAGGCCGCGGTGCTTGTGCCATTCCACGAAGCCGGGCCGCGAGCGCGCGGACACGCCGCGCACATGCACCACGCGCACGTCGTTGGCGACTGCCACGGTCGCGCCGGCCGCGCGCGCGCGGCGGCAGAAGTCGAGATCCTCGACGTGCAGGCGATAGCCGGCGTCGAAGCCACCGATGCGCGTAAACAGCGTGCGCGGCAGCAGCATCAGCGCGCCCGACACCGCGTCGACCCGCTGCAGCACCTGCGCAGGATCGACCTCGACATCCAGCGGCCGGCCATGGCGCGCCTGCAGCGGCCCGCGCAGCATCGCCACGAAATCGGGATCGTTGCGGCGCGCGGCGCCGTCGCGCACGCCGTCCTCGTCGACCAGGTCGGCGCCGAGCAGCACGTCGCCTGCCGATGCGCCCACGGACGCGTCGTCGCCGGCCAGCGCCTGCGCGTGCGCCAGCAGCCGCGCCAGCGAATCCGGCTCCAGCATGCAGTCGGGATTGACGAACGCCAGCCACGGCGCCGTGCTGTCCGCCGCGCCCTGGTTGCAGGCCACCGAGAAGCCGGGATTGTCCGGGTTGGCAACGAAGCGCACGCGCGGATCGGCGAGCGCGTGGCGCTGCACCACGACCAGGGTGCCGTCGCTGGAGGCGTTGTCGACCACGCGGATCTCGGCCACCGCGGCCGCCGCGCGCAGGCGCGCCAGGCAGGCATCGATGGTGCCGGTGCTCTGGTGGCTGACGACGATGGCGGCGATCACGGCGACGGTCACGCCTCCGCCCGCTGACCCGTGGCGTCCGAAGCGGGCGACGCGTCCACCGCGCCAACGGCCTGCGCCGCCGCGAACAGCTCGCGCTGCGCCGGAGGCTCCAGGCCTTCAAGCCGCCGGCCCAGCGCCGCGCGCTCGGCAAGCAGCGGGTCGTGCATCAGGAATTCGGCAAGCCGCGAATGCCAGCGCGGCCAGCGCGCGGCCAGCGCGTCGAGGTCGCCATCGGCCGGACCACCCTCGCCGCCGCGCGCGACAAACGCGGTCTCGCACAGCGCATTGCGCCAGCCGAGGCCGGACATGCGCAGCGACAGGTCGATCAACGCGGCGTACCACGAGGCGTAGCTGGCCGCATCCAGCCCACCGGCGCGGCTGCGTGCGCGGCCACGCAGATAGACCGCGTGGTCGACCGCGGCGGGAAGCTCCGCGTGCGCCGGCGCCATGCCTTCGGCGGCGCGCGCCAGGCGCGCGAGCTCGCGCTCGTCGGGAAGCGCGGCGACCTCGCCGCTGCGCGGCCAGGCGGCGGTCTCGCCGGCGTTGCACCACGGCGTGGCGGTGGCGATGGAAGGATCGCGCGCGGCGCAGGCCGCAAGCTGCCTTGCCCAGCCGGGAGACGGCACGGCGTCGGCGGCGAGCACGATCACATCGTCGTCGCCGCACGCGGCCAGCGCCTGGTCGATGTGCGCCACTTCGCCCAGGCGCCGCTGGCGGCGGGTGTATTCCGCCTGCAGGCGGGTACGCGCCAGCCAGCGTTCGATGATGGCCAGGCCGCGCGGCCCGGCCTGCGCGTCGTCGGCCAGCCACACCCGCGTGCCGGCGGGCGTGCCCGCCTCGAGTGCCGCAAGGCAGGCATCGAGCGCGTCGTCGTCGACCGCGACCGGCAGCAGCACGACCGGGAGTTCAGCCATGCCGGCCACCGACGCGGGCCATGCTCAGTCGCGTGACCGGTTGAGCGGCTCCAGCGCGCGGAAGCGACGGCCGTACTCGTCGGTCAGGTCGCGCGCGTCCTGCTGGTTGCGCACCAGCGTGGGCGTCATCAGCACGATGACTTCGCTGCGCGTGGTGTTGGAGCTCTGCCGGCCGAACAGGCCGCCCAGCACCGGGATGCGGCTCAGGCCCGGGAAGCCCAGCGAACCGCGCGTGGTGCTGTCCTGGATGAGTCCTGCCAGCATCACCGTGTCGCCGCTCTGCACGATGGCGTTGGTCTTCAGGCGGCGCGTGTCGATGCGCACGTTGCCGTTCTGGTCGGGCTGGCTGCCGGGGCTGCTGACCTCCTGCACGATGTCCAGGAACACGGTGCCGTCCTTGGTGACGCGCGGGCGCACCTTGAGGATGGTGCCGGTGTCGAGGTACTGCACCTGGCTGTAGGAGCTGTCGCCGCCGAAGCCGGGGTTGACCGTGACCGACGAGATCGGGATGCGGCTGCCGACGTTGAGCGTGGCTTCGTAGTTGTTGCGCACCATCACCGACGGCGTCTGCAGCATCTGCACGTCGCTGACCTCGTCGAGCGCGCTGATGATCGCCGCCGCGTTGCGGCCGAGGAAGGTCCAGGCCAGGCCGGGGGCGACGCCGCCGGCCTGCGAACCGGTGACGTTGCCGGCGATCGCGCTCCAGGTCTCGCGGCCCACGGCGCTGGGCAGGCCGGCATCGGTGACCGCGCGCTCGAAGAACCAGTTCACGCCGTAGCTGAGGTCGCCGCTGAGCGTGACCTCCACCACCTGCGCCTCGATGTGCACCTGCAGCGGCATGATGTCCAGGCGGTCGATGACCTGGCGGATCGAGCGCCAGGCCTGCCCGGTGGAGCGCACCAGCAGGGTGTTGGTCTCATCCACCGCCGACACGCCGACCTTGTCGCCGTCGACTTCCAGCGTGACCGCGGCGTTGCCACCGGTGCGCTCGCCGAGCGACAGCGATCCGCTGCCCAGCCCGCTGCCGCTGCCGCTGTCGCCGCCGCTGCCACCGCTGAACGGATCACCGCCGACCTGCGCGGAACTGCCGCCATCCATGCCGCCATCGCGGATTTCGGTCGACTCCAGGCCGGGCATCAACGACGCGCCGGCGCGACCGCCCGAGCTGCCGCCACGGCTGCCATAGACTTCCGACAGGCGCTCGGCGAGGTCCTTGGCGGTGATGTACTTGAGCTCGTAGGAGAACAGCTGCACGCCGCCACCGGCGCCATCGATGCGTTCGATCCACTGCTCGATCTGGCCCAGGTATTCCGGCTGCGAGGTGATCACCAGCACCGAGTTGGCCCCATCCAGCGGCATGAAGCGGAACATGCCCGCCACCGGCGACTTGCTCTGCTCGCCGAACACCTTCTCCAGGTCGCTGACGACCTGCGCCGCCTTGCCGGCGACCAGCGGGAACACGCCCACCGACATGCCCGACAGCCAGTCGACGTCGAAGATCTCGATGGTGCGCAGGTAGTTCTCGAGTTCCTGGCGCGTGCCGGCGACGGTGATCACGTTGCGGCCGGAATCGACGCTGATGATCGCGTTGGCACGCGCGTACGGCTTGAGCAGCTTCTCCATTTCGGCCGCGGAGATGTAGCGCAACGGCACGACCCGTGACTCGAAGCCGCGCGCCGCCGCCGCCGACCCGGTGCGCGGCGCGACCGCGCCGCTGGCCATGGCCTGGTCGGCGCCGACGATGTTGTAGCGGCCGTCGGCGTAGATCATGCGCGCGTTGTTCCAGCCCAGCACCATCTCCAGCAGGCTGAGCGCCTGCGCCGGGCTCACGGTCTTCGGCGTGGCCAGGGTCACGGTGCCCTGCACGCCCGGAGCGATCACGTAGTTCTGGCCGAGCATGTCGCCGAGGATCACCTTGATCACGGCATGCAGCGACTCGCCTTCGAAATTGAAGGTCGCCTCGCCGGTGCTGCCCGCCAGGTTGGGCGGCGCCGAGCGCGCCACCGACTGGTTGATGACGGTGCCGCTGCCGCGGTGGAGCTGCGCGCGCGGGCCGTCGGCAAGCGCCTCCTCCTGGATGCCGTCGACGCCTGCCTCCGCATCGCGCGGCACCCCGCCGACCTGCATGACCGGCCGTGGCAGCTGGGCATCGCGGCGCACGGTCGGGGCCGGCACCGTGGTGCAGGCGACAAGGACGGTGGCGAGGAGTGCCACCAGCGCGGGCTTGAGCATCGGGATCGGGGTCATCGGCTGCATTCTAGGGAGTCTGGGCCGGCGGCGTGCCGTCCTGGGCCTGCTGGCGCAGGCGCGCGCGGCGGGCTTCGATGCGCTGGCGGATCGCCTCGACCTGGGCATCCGGGGTCTGCACGCCGGGTTCGGGTGCCGGTGCCGCCGCGGCGGGCTGGCCGGCCTGCGGCACGGTCACCTCGGTGGGCGCGGGTGAGCTGGAGGTGGTCACGACCACCGGGCGGTTGCCGGGGCCCGGCCCGGCGACGGGAGGCACCGCCCCACCCGAGGCCGGCGACGCGGCGACCGGCGGCTGTGGCGCGGCTGACACCGTGGGCGCCTGGCCACCGACACCGTCGAATACCCGCAGCTCGAGGCTGCGGTCGCCTTCGGGGCCGCTGAACACGGCGCTGCGCGCGGCCACCGAAGCCAGGCGCCAGCCGGGCGCCGCCTCGGGGGCTTCGCCGACGCGCAGGCGCACCGACTCGCCGCCGCCGCCGGGCTGCACGATGGCCATCTCCAGGCCGGGTGTCAGCAGCACGCTGGTCAGCACGAACTCGAACGCGACCGGCTCCTCTTCACCCTCGGGGTTGATGAAGAACGGCTGTGGCCGGCGGTCGGTGGTGAACAGCGGCCGGTCTCCGATCGCCGCATACAGCGGCAGCTCGCCAAGACGATCCTCGCCCGGCTCGACCACCGCCGGCAGCGCCTGCACCAGCGTCGGATCCGGCGGCAGGCGCTCGATGCGGCCGCCCAGGCCGAACAGTCCCAGCGCCCACAGGGTGAGCGCCCACAGCGCCACGCCGCCGAGCAGCCAGGTGCGTGCGCCGGCGTTCTCAGCGTGCATTGCCGACCTCCGCGCGTGCCGGCACGGCGGCCTGCGCACGCAGGTAGCCGTAGAGGTCGAAGGTCACGTCCAGGCCGGAGCCCTGCCCGCCGCTGCCGCCGGCGGCGAAGAACTGCCGCTGCACCAGCACGTTGAGGTTGTCGACGAACAGCCGCGGCGCGCCGCTTTCCAGCGAGTGCAGCACCGCGGCGAGTTCGGGGTTGCCGCAGCGCAGGCGCACCTGCACCACCGCGCGCGGAAAACGCCCCTGGCGCGGGTCGGTCATCGGAGAGCGGTTGCTGATCGCGCAGCTGCGGTTGCCCGGACTCGCCTCGGCGACCGCGGTCTCCAGGCGCTGTACCAGCGCCGCGGTGGCGAGTTCGGTGCTGCGCTCGGCCATGAAGCCGGGCACGCGCCCGGCCAGCGCCTGCGCCTCGGCCAGCCTGGCCTGCACGTCGGGGGCCTGTGCGAGTTCCATGCGCACGCGCACGTCGCGTTCCTGCAGGGCGGCGATGCGCGCACCCACCTCCCGCATCGGTGCCGTCCACCACGGGTGCACCAGCAGCAGGTAGGCCAGCGCCAGCAGCGCCGCGAGGATCGCGAGCGCCAGCCAGCGGTCGCGGTCAGGGATTGCTTCGCGCATTGGCAGCCTCCGTGTCACCGGCGGCTGCGGCGGCCGGCACGTCGGCGACGGCGAGTTCGGCGGTCAGCGTGAAGCGGTCGCGGCCGCTGCGCGGATCGGGTTGCAGCGCGCCGGCGAGCGCCGGCGAACGCCACAGCGGCGACCCTTCCAGGCGCTGCACCAGCGACGAGGCCTCGCTGCTCAAGCCGATCAGCAGGATCCGCGTGTCCTCGATCGACAGTTTCTCGATATAGGTGCTGTCGGGCAGGCGGCGCGAGAGTTCGTCCAGCACTTCGACCGTAGTCGGGCGGGCGGCGCGCGCGGATGACAGGAAGGCCATGCCTTCGACCAGGTCGACCAGTTCCTTCTTTTGCGCCGCGGCGCCGCGGGCGCGGATCGCGGCCTGTTCGACTTCGGCCTCGAAGACATCCGCCGCCAGCTGGCGGTTGGCCAGCACCTGCCACAGGCCGGCGGCGAGCGCGATCACCGCCACCGCGCCCAGGGCCAGGTTCCAGGCCATCCACGGATCGGCGCGGCGCACGCGGCGCGCGCCCGGCAACAGGTTGACGCCGAGCCCGCCGCCGAGGCCGTCGGCAACGTCGACACCGGTCAGGGTGCCTGCGAGCGGACCCAATGCGGCCAGCCGTGCCTCCAGCAGGTGCCTCGGCACCACCACCAGCTCGGTCTCCAGCTGGCCGTCGCCGCGGCGCGCGACCACGCGCGCGTCGTATTCCACATCCGCCAGCGGGAATGGCGTCTGCCGTTCCACCTCGAAGCCCATCACCTCGCGCAGGCGCTCGGCGGCGGCGGCGGGCAGCGGCAGGCGGCGGCGCAGCACGTCGCCGGCCGGCAGCAGCAGCCAGCGCGGCAGCTCGGCGACACGCTGCGCGAGCAGCGGGGCGAGCGGATCGTCGCCACTGCCGGTGACGGCGAACGGCGGCAGCTCGGCGACCGCACGCACCGCGTCGCCGCGATCCATCGACAGCCGCAGGCCATCGGCACTGGCTGCCAGCAACAGGCGTTCGTGCGCCAGCCCGAACAGCTCGCGCAGGCGCGCCGGCAGCCAGGTCGCAAGCGCCTGCGTCCACCAGCTCCAGAATCCGGCGACGCCGGGGCGCAGCGATCCCCCCATGCGCCCGAGGCGCTGGCGGATTGGCGTGCTGTCAGCGGTGGGTTCGACGGCAGACATCAGCGCGGAGTGGCTCCTTCTTCCCATCGCAATGGGGTGTAGGCCGATCCCGGCACCCCGCTTCCACCTACACGGATTACCGCCCGCAGCACGGCCTGGCGGCCATCTGCGAGCCGTGCGCGGCTGTCGATACTATACGTGCCGCTGCCGCCGCCAAGCAGGCTTTCGGCCTGTGCCGCGCCGCCGGATTCGCGCGTGGCGAGCATCATCGCCGGGTCGACACCCAGCGCCGTGAGCACCTCGGCGCTGGCGAAGCGCTGGTCGGGCTGCTCGAGGCCGCTGAACACCGACAGGTGCGGCGCGGCCAGCGCGTACAGCGCCGGCGTCATGCCCAGCACCTGCTCGACTTCGGCGATGGTGTCGAACGGCGCGTCCTTGGCGCCATAGGGCAATCCGGCGGCGGCATACTGGCCGTCTTCGGCACCGCCCGCGGGCTGCGTCAGCGCGTCGTCGTCGCGCCAGTCGACGATCGCCGCGGCCACCGCGTCGGCCTGCGACGGTTCGGTCCCCAGCGCGCGGAACAGCCCCGCCAGCAGTGTCAGGTCGGCGGCGTTGAGGTCGATCTTGGCGGACTCGTCGACGATGCGCAGCTCCACGTCGGCGCCGGCGAAGCGCCAGCGGTAGGCGCGGCCGTCGGCCAGCCACGCGCGGCCCGGCTCCGGGTCCTGCAGGCGCACCAGCGCGTACTCCAGCCCGGCACGCGCCGCCGACTCGGCGACCACCGCGCCGTGCAGCACGCGGCCCTGCATGTATTCGATGCGCGCGGTGGTCGCATACGCGCCCACCAGCGCGGCCAGCAGGGCGACCAGCCACATCACCAGCACCAGGGCGACGCCGCGTTGTGCGCCCATCAGCGCCGCCCCGGCAGCGGGCGCAGGCGGTTGCGTGCGCGCCCACCCTTGCCGGCACCGTCGCTGCCCTGCACGGCGGGCGGCCGGCGCATGCGCGTGCTGCCCAGGCCCTGGCCAAGCGCGGCGCCCGAGGCCGACTGCGGCAGCGCCACCACCAGCAACGGCCATGCGCCGCCGTCTTCGCTGCTGATCTCCACCGCGACCTGCAGCGGCAGTTCCTCGTGGTTGTCCCAGGTGTCCAGCCAGCCGGTCAGGCCTTCGTCGTCGAGGCCGCGGTAGCGGAAGCGCAGGTCGACCAGGTCCTCGACCAGCGGTTCGGGCGGGCGCGGGCGCTCCTCCTCGATGGTCTCGCCGGCCAGCACCATGGCGAACGACGCGCCAAGCACGGGCGTGCGGCTGCCCGGGTCGACGCCGATGTCGTGCAGGTGCGGGCCGCCGCGGCCCAGGTAATCGGGCAGGTCGGCGACGAAGCGGATGCGGTCGGTTTCACCGATGAAGCGCAGCGCGCCACCGGTGCTTTCATCGGTGGCGAACGCGATCGGCTGCGCCGAGGCCAGGCGCCGGCGCAGGAAGCCTTCGACGGCGCGCATGCGGTCGGTGCGGCTGGCCATCGCCTCGCCGCGTTCGCTGGTGGCCATGGAGGCGCGCAGGGTGGCGAATGCCAGCGCGAGGCCCATGGCGAGCAGCACCGTGGCCAGCAGCACCTCGATCAGCGTGAAGCCGGATGCGCGCGCACGCCTCACTGGCCCTGCCCCGGGTCGGGCTGCACCAGCCGCAGCGACTCCACCACCAGCCGCTCGGCGCGGCTGTCCTTGCCCCAGCCCAGCTCCAGGCGCAGCTGCAGCAGGCGTGGCGCGAACGGATCGTCGGCGACCGGCGCGGGCTGCAGCGGATCGACATATGGCGCGACCTCCAGCTGCCAGCGATAGCGGCCGTCCTCCAGCTCGCCTTCCTCGCGTCCGGGCTCGAGCGCCACGCCGACGCCGGTGCTGGCGAGCAGTGACTGCGCATGCAGCGCGGCGCGCCCGGCGTCGGCCGACCAGCGCACCTGGCGCGTGGCACCCGACAGCGTGCCCAGCAGCAGGGTGAGCGCGAGCGCGAGGATGCCGAATGCGACCAGCACTTCGATCAGGGTGTAGCCGCACTGGTGGCGCGGGCTGCTCACGGCGCCGGCTCGCTGCGGTGCAGGGTGACCTCGCCGGTCAGCCAGGCGACGTCGATGTCCCACGCCGCGCCGCGCAGGCTCAGCTGCACGCGGCCGCCGGTGGAGGCGCCATCGCCGAAGAACATTATCGCCCCGATGCCGTCCGCCGGCTGCACTTCGCGTGCGCCGGTGAAGTGGATGCCGAGCCGCTCGGGCACCTCGCCACTGCGGCCGTCGGCGCCCTGCCAGGCGTGGCTGGCGGGATCGATGCTGAAGGTCTGCGGCGTGCCGGTGGCGATCGCGCGCGCGCGGGTGAAGCGCAGCTGCGCGGCGATGTCGCTCACCGCCGACTTCAGCTGCATGCGTTCGAAACCGCCGCCGAGCACGCCGGCGGCAAGCATGCCCATGGCGGCGAACAGCGCCACCACCAGCAGCACCTCCAGCAGCGAGAACCCCGCCGCCCGGCGCGTCCCGCCGCGACCGGCGCACATGGGCGTGGCCCTTACTCGTACCGGATGTCGGCGTCGACGCTCTCGCCGCCGGGCTTGCGGTCGGCGCCGTAGCTCACCAGGTCGAAGCGGCCGTTCTCGCCGGGAACGCGGTATTCGAGCGGCGTCTTCCACGGATCGTTGAGGTCGGCCGCCTTGGCATACGGGCCGAGCCAGCCACTGGCATTGCCGGGCGCGCTCACCAGTTCACCGAGGGTGGCCGGCAGCACGCCGGTGTCCATCTCGAACTGCTGGATCTTCTGCGCCACGGTCTGTACCTGCGACTGCGCCAGCCGGAACCGCGCGTTGTCGCCGCCGCCGAGGATCTGGCTGGCCGCGAACGCGACGATGCCGCCGATCAGGATCGTGACGATGATGATCTCGATGAGGCTGAAGCCGGCCTGGGCCGAGCGACGGGGGGGACGTTTGCTTGCACGGTGGAATGTCATCTTCAACCCATTGTGTTGGTGAGCCCGTAGATCGGGATCAGGACGGCCAGGATGACCACGCCGACGACGGTGGCCAGGACCATGGTGATGACCGGGATCAGCGCAGCCATGAGCCGGTCGAGCGCCTGGCTGGTTTCCTGCTCGAAGGTATCGGCGGTCTTCAGCAGCATAGTATCCAACGCGCCTGACTCCTCGCCCACCTGGATCATCTGCACCGCCAGGCGCGGGAAGCGCTTGCCGCGCGCCAGCGCGGTGGACAGCGCCACGCCGTTCTTCACTTCTTCCGCGGCCGCCTCGACGTCGGTGGCCAGCGCGCGGTTGCCCAGCACGGCGCGGCCGATGCCCAGCGCCATGATCAGCGGCACGCCGTTCTTCAGCAGGGTGCCGAGGGTGCGCGCCAGGCGCGCGGTCTCCAGGCGCGCCACCAGCGAGCCGACCAGTTTCTGCCGCAGCAGCCAGTCATCGAACCAGGCGCGGAATGCCGGCACGCGCAGCTTGCGTTCCAGCCACCACGCCGCCAGCGCCGGGGCCGCGATGAGCACGATCCACCACTGGCGCACGAAATTGCTGACCGCGAGTACAAGCACGGTGAACCAGGACAGCTCCGCGTCGAGGCTTTCGTACATGTCGGCGAACTGCGGCACCACGTAGCCCAGCAGGAACAGCAGCGCGAAGCCCACCACCACCAGCAGGATGGCCGGATAGATCAGCGCGTTGATCACCTTGCCACGCAGCGCGCGGCTGCGCTCCATGTAGTCGGCCAGGCGCTGCAGCGTCTCCTGCATGGTGCCGCCCGCCTCGCCCGCACGCACCATGTTGATGTACAGCCGCGAGAACGTGCCGTGCTGGCGCTCGAGCGCGGTCGACAGCGCGGTGCCGCCGCGCACCTGGTCGCGGATATCGGTCACCACGCGCTTGGCCGCCGGGTCCTCCGGCAGCTCCAGCAGGATCGTCAGCGCACGGTCCAGGGGCTGTCCGGCGCCGAGCAGCGTGGCCAGCTGCTGGGTGAACTGCACCAGGCGTTCGCCGGAAAACGGCTTGGGCTTGAACAGGGTCTTCCACGCGCCATCGCCACCGCCCTCGGCGGCCAGCCGCGCTTCGATCGGCAGGTGCCCCTGCTCCTGCAGGCGCAGCGCCACGTCGGCATCGCTGGCGGCTTCCATCTGGCCGTCCAGGGTTTCGCCGCGGCTGTTGAGCGCCTTGTAGCGGTACAGGGGCATGCTCAGGCGTCCTCGGTGACCCGCAGCACTTCCTCGATGGTGGTCATGCCGGCCATCGCCTTGATGATGCCGTCCTCGTACATGGTGCGCATGCCGCCCTCGCGGGCCAACTGCTCGATCTCGCCCATGCCGGCATGGCGCATGACCGCGCGCCGCAGCGCGTCGTTCATCACCAGGAATTCCATGATGGTGGTGCGGCCGAGGTAACCGGTGGGCGCGATGGCCGAGGCGCGCGGACGGTACAGGAAGATCTCGCCCTCTGGCTGGTACTTGCGCAGCGCGAACTTGTCGATTTCCTCGGGCGACGCCGGGTAGCGCTCGGCGTGCGTCGGCTCCAGGCGGCGCACCAGGCGCTGCGCGAGGATGCCGTTGATGGTCGAGGTGAGCAGGTAATCCTCGACGCCCATGTCCAGCATGCGGGTGATGCCGCCGGCGGCGTTGTTGGTGTGCAGCGTCGACAGCACGAGATGCCCGGTGAGCGCCGACTGGATGGCGATGCGCGCGGTCTCGAGGTCGCGCATCTCGCCGATCATGATGATGTCCGGGTCCTGGCGCACGATCGAACGCAGCGCGTGCGAGAAGTCCAGCCCGATCTGCGGCTTGGCCTGGATCTGATTGATGCCCTCGATCTGGTATTCGACCGGGTCCTCGACGGTGATGATCTTGACGTCGGCGGTGTTGAGCTTGGAAAGCGCCGTGTACAGCGTCGTGGTCTTACCGGAACCGGTGGGCCCGGTGACCAGCAGGATGCCGTGCGGCTGCTGCAGCACGGCCTCGAACTGCGGCAGGAAGTTGTCGGTGAAGCCGAGCTTGTGGAAGTCGAACACCACCGTCTCGCGGTCCAGCAGGCGCATCACCACGCTCTCGCCGTGCGCGGTGGGCACGGTGCTGACGCGCAGGTCGAGTTCCTTGCCCTGCACGCGCAGCATGATCCGGCCGTCCTGCGGCAGGCGGCGCTCGGCGATGTTGAGCTTGGCCATGATCTTGATGCGGCTGATCACCGCCGCGGTGAGGTTGGTCGGCGGGCTTTCACCCTCCTCCAGCACGCCGTCGACGCGGTAGCGCACCTTGAGCCGGTTCTCGAACGGCTCGACGTGGATGTCGGACGCACGCAGCTCGACCGCGCGCTGAATCACCAGGTTCACCAGACGGATCACCGGCGCCTCGCTGGCGAGGTCGCGCAGGTGCTCGACGTCATCCATGTCGCCGCCATCACCCTCCGCGGTCTCGATGATCGCGCCCATCGCGCTGCGGCCCTGGCCGTACCAGCGCTCCACCAGGTCGGCGATCTCCGAGCGCAGCGCGATACTTGCGCGCACGTCCTTGCCGGTCGCCAGGCGCACGGCGTCGAGCGCATACGGCTCCTGCGGATCGGCGGCGAGCACGTCGACGTAGCCATCGCCCTCCGCCACCGGCACCACGTGGAACTGCTTCATGAAGCGCGCGGTGAGCGCCACGCCCTCGGGTGGCAGTTCCGGCAGGTCCTTGGCGCTGGCCAGCGGCAGGCCCAGCACGACCGAACACGCCTCGGCGTGGTCGCGCTCCGACACCAGGCCCAGCCGGGTGAGCAGCGACAGCAGGCTGCCGCCGGTCTCGTCCTGCAGGCGCCGGGCGCGCGCGAGATCGGCGTCTTTCAGTCGGCTTTTTTCGAGCAGGACAGTGACGATCTGCTCGTCGGCGGATGCGGGGATCGTGACGGTGCTGTTCACGTGTTCCGGAGGGATTGCATGCGGTGGCCGACTTTAGCAGACGGCTCCCCATGGTTTCGGTTGCCGGTGCGCAGTGGCCGGACCACGCCCGATCTCCCGTTTGCACGCAGTGCATGGCTCTCGCCACGCCCACCTTTCCTGCAACGGGATACCACACATGACGAAGACGATGCTCCTCCTGGCGACCATGCTCGCCCTGCCCACCGCGGCCCACGCCGGAACCCTGCCGGCTCCGGATTCGCGCATCACCATGGCCGCGGGCGCCTGCCAGACCGCCCTGCCGGTGTTCGACGGCGTGGTCCGCAAGCGCCCGCTCGCGGTCCAGAACGAAGGCGGCACCACCACGTTCGTCACCTGTGGCATGGAGGGCAAGTTCTACGGCCAGGCGTCAAGCGCGATCGTGTTCGTCGCCCTGGTCAACAATTCCAGCAGTCCGGCCACGGTGAACTGCACCCTCGTCGACGGCCGGAATGGTATGACGGATCCGCTCTACCGTCCCAAGTCGGTGGAGCTGGCCGCCAACCAGCCGATCGCGGAACTGGTCTGGTCGAGCGCCGAGAACGAAGGCGAGAACTTCACGTACCCGGCGATCAGCTGCGCCCTGCCTCCCGGCACCGGCATCAGGGCCGTCGGCCAGGAGTTCCTGGCGCCCGCGCCCTGACGCCGTGCGATCCGCGGGCGACGGTCAGCCGATCGCCGCCCGCGCGTTGCGGAACATCCTGAGCCACGGCGATGCGCCAGGCCACGCGGCCGGCGCCCAGCTGAAGTTGGCCGTGGCAAGCGTGCGTTCGGGGTGCGGCATCATCAGCGTCACCCGGCCGTCGTCGCTGGTGAGTCCGGCGACGGCGGCATCCGAGCCGTTCGGGTTGGCGGGATACGCGATGGCCGGACGGCCATCGCCGTCGACGTAGCGCAGCGCGACGCGCGCGGCCGACTGGGCGTCGGAGCCCGCGAATTCCGCGCGTCCTTCACCGTGCGACACCACCACCGGGATCCGCGAGCCGGCCATGCCGCGCAGGAACAGCGACGGTGACTCGACCACTTCCAGCATCGACAGGCGCGCCTCGAACTGCTCGCTGCGGTTGCGCAAAAAGCGCGGCCAGTGCGTGGCGCCCGGCACGATGTCCTTGAGCTGCGACAGCATCTGGCAGCCATTGCACACGCCCAGCGCGAAGCTGTCGCCGCGCGCGAAGAAGCGCTCGAACATGTCGCGCAGCGTGTCGCGTTCCATGATCGACGTGGCCCAGCCGCGGCCGGCACCCAGCACGTCGCCGTAGCTGAAGCCGCCACAGGCCGCGAAGCCGGCGAAATCGGCAAGCGTGGCGCGGCCTTCGACCAGGTCGCTCATGTGCACGTCGATCGCGTCGAAGCCGGCCAGGGAGAACGCGGCCGCCATCTCCACCTGGCCGTTGACGCCCTGCTCGCGCAGGATCGCCACGCGCGGCGCGGCACCGGTGGTGATGTACGGCGCGGCGATGTCCTGCACGGGATCGAAGCCGAGCTTCGGCTGCAGGCCCGGCGCGTCGAAGCGCAGCGTGGCCTCGCGCTCGGCGTCGGCGGATTCGGGATTGTCGCGCTGGCGCTGCATGGCGTGGCTCACCGACCACCAGGCCTCGATGAGCTCTTCCCACTTCCACTCGGCCAGCACTTCGCCATCGGCCAGCACGCGCACCGCGGACGCGGTGGTCGGGCGCGCGATGCGCTGCGCGCATTCGACCAGGCCATGGCGCGCGACCAGGTCGGCGAACTCGACGCGGTGGTCCGCGGCGATCTGCACGACCGCGCCCAGCTCCTCGTTGAACAGCGTGCGGAACACGTCCTCGGTGCGGTCGTCGCCCCAGGCATCGAGATCGATGTCGAGGCCGACGCGCGAGCAGAACGCCATTTCGCAGAGGGTGGCGAAAACGCCGCCGTCGGAGCGGTCGTGGTAGGCGTGCAGCAGGCCGGCTTCGCGCGCGGCACGGATCAGTTCGAAGAACTCGCGCAGGCGCTGCGGGTCGTCGAGATCCGGGCAGGCACCGCCGAAGGCGTCGTGGCACTGCGCCAGGATCGAACCGCCCATGCGCTGCTTGCCCGCGCCCAACCCGATCAGCCACAGCTCGGTGCCCGGCTCGCGCGAGAGCAGCGGCGTGAGCTGCCGGCGCACGTCGGCCACCGGCGCGAACGCGGTGACCACCAGCGACACCGGCGACACCGTCCGACGGGTCTCGCCGTCGGCCTGCCACTGCGCCTGCATCGACAGCGAGTCCTTGCCGACCGGGATCGAAAGCTCGATGTCCGGGCACAGCTCCATGCCCACGGCGTGCACGGCGTCATACAGGCGCGCGTCCTCGCCTGGATGCCCGGCGGCGGCCATCCAGTTGGCCGAGAGCTTGGTGCGCGCCAGCGACTCGACCGGCGCGGCGCAGAGGTTGGTGATCGCCTCGCCGACGGCCATGCGCGCGCTGGCGGCGGCATCGATCAGCGCCAGCGGCGTGCGCTCGCCGATCGCCATGGCCTCGCCCGCGTGGCCGTGGAATCCGGCCAGGGTGATGGCGCAGTCGGCCAGCGGCAGCTGCCAGGGGCCGATCATCTGGTCACGCGCGGTGAGCCCGCCGACGCTGCGGTCGCCGATGGTGACCAGGAACTGCTTGGCGGCAACGGTGGGATGCGCGAGCACGCGCAGGCCGGCCTGGCGCAGCGCCTCGCCGGGCGTCTGGCCCGCGGCCAACGCACGCGCGTTGAGCTGTGGCCAGCGCGCGCCGGCGGTGCGCGCGGTGTCGCGATGCATCTTGGGCGTCTTGCCGAAGATCAGGTCCATCGGCAGGTCGATGGCGTGCGTGGCGTTTCCGGCGGGCGCGGATGGGGATGCGCCATACCCCACCACCAGGCGCTCCTCTTGCGTGGCGTGACCAACCACGGTGAACGGACAGCGCTCGCGCTCGCAGATGGCGGCAAACGCCTCTATCGCGTCCGGCGCGATGCCGAGCACGTAGCGCTCCTGCGATTCGTTGCACCACAGCTGCATCGGCGACAGCGAGGGGTCGTCGCTCGGCACGCGGTCGAGGTCGATCACCCCGCCCACGCCGGAATCGTGCAGCAGCTCGGGGATGGCGTTCGACAGGCCACCGGCGCCGACGTCGTGGCACCACTTGATCGGATTGCCGTCCTCGCCGAGCGCGACGCAGCGGTCGATGACGTCCTGGCAGCGGCGCTCCATCTCCGGGTTGTCGCGCTGCACGCTGGCGAAATCGAGGTCTTCCGCGCTTTCGCCGGAGGCCACCGAACTCGCGGCGCCGCCGCCGAGGCCGATCAGCATCGATGGCCCGCCCAGCACCACCACGGCATCGCCCGGGGCGAGCCGGCGCTTGGCCACCTGGACGCGGTCGATCGCGCCCAGCCCGCCGGCAAGCATGATCGGCTTGTCGTAGGCGCGCACCAGGCCATCGCCCTCCGCCAGCTCGAAACTGCGGAAATAGCCGGTGAGGTTGGGCCGGCCGAACTCGTTGTTGAACGCCGCCGCGCCCAACGGACCCTCGGTCATGATCTCGAGCGCCGAAGCCATGCGCGGATTGAGTTCACGCGGCTGCTCCCAGGGCTGCGGCAGCGACGGGATGCGCAGGTGCGAGACGCTGAAGCCGGCCAGCCCGGCCTTGGGCTTGCCGCCGCGGCCGGTGGCGCCCTCGTCGCGGATCTCGCCGCCGGCGCCGGTGGAGGCGCCCGCGAACGGCGAGATCGCGGTGGGATGGTTGTGGGTCTCGACCTTGATGCAGAACGCCGAATCGCGCAGCGGCTCGGCGCGGTAGCGCCCGGTCCCGGGATCCGGGCGGAAGCGCTGTGCCGGATAGCCTTCCACCACGGCGGCGTTGTCGCTGTACGCCGACAGCGTGTGCTGCGGGGTCTGCGCGTGGGTGTGGCGGATCATCTTGAACAGCGTCTGCGCGCCGCCGTTGGCCGCGCCGCCATCGATGCGCATGTCCTGGCCGTCGATGGTCCAGCTGGCGTTGAAGATCTTGTGCCGGCAGTGCTCGGAATTGGCCTGCGCGAACATCATCAGCTCGACGTCGTGCGGGTCGCGGCCGAGCGCGGTGTAGCGTTCGCGCAGGTAGGCGATCTCGTCCTCGGCCAGCGCCAGGCCGAGGCGCTGGTTGGCGTCCTCGAGCGTGGCCAGCGGGATGACTTCGACGCTGCCGCGGGCCGGCGCGGTGAACAGCGCCGCGGCCTGGTCGTGGCTGTCGAGCAGCGACTGCGTCATCGGGTCGTGCAGGACGCGGGCCAGCGCGCGCGCGGCCACGGGATCGGAGGGCCAGCCGGCGATGTCGATGCGCGTGCCGCGCTCCACCCGGCGCACCGGCTGGCCGACGTCGCGCAGCAGTTCGCCGGCCTTGCTGGCCCAGGGCGAAATGGTGCCCAGGCGCGGTGCCACGTAGCGGCTGGTGGCATCCGCAGTGGCGTCGGCAGTGCCGTCTCCGGCTTCGAGGATGCGATGCAGGATGGCGCGGTCGGGCGTGGCGCCCGCGACGGGCTCGACCCAATAGACGTGCCAGGCGCCGGTGACGCGGACGGCGGGGGCAATGGCCTGCAGGCGGGCCTGGAGGCGTTCACGCCGGAACGGCGACAGGGCCGGCAGGCCCTCGAGGACGATCATGTCCGGGATTGACCGTGGAACGGGCCGGTCATTGTAGCGAAGCCGGGCGCCCGCGGGCGCCCCGCCGGTGACCGGCCTCCGGGCTCAGAGGCCCGCAGCCTCGGCGGCCAGCTTGTCCAGCGCCGCGCGCAGCGCGTCCGGCGGCATGTAGCCGGGCATCTGCATGCCCTCGGCGGTGACGATCATCGGCGTGCCGGTCAGGCCGACGCGCTGGCCGATGTCGTAGTGCATCGCGACCGGATTGGTGCAGTCGCGCGTGGGCACGCGCTTGTCCGCCTTGGCATCGGTCAGCGCCTGGCGGCGGTCCGGGGCGCACCAGACCGAAACCATCTTCTTGAAGTCCTCGCTGGCCGGGCCCATGCGCGGGAACGCCAGGTACTCGATGGAGATGCCGCGCTTGTTGTACTCGGCGATGTCCTGGTGGAGCCTGCGGCAGTAGCCGCATTCGACGTCGGTGAACACCGCCACCGTGTAGTCCGGCTTGTCGGCGGCGAAGATGATGCGGTCCTTGGCCGGGATGGTCTTCAGCAGGTCACGGCGCACGGTGGCCAGGCCGCCCTGGCTCAGGTCCTTCTGCTCCTTGACGTCGAACAGCGCGCCCTGCAGCAGGTAGCGGCCGTCATCGCTGACGTAGATCACCTGGCCGCCGACGATGAGTTCGCGAAAGCCCGGCAGCGGCGCCGCGCCGACGTGGTCGATGCGCACCCGCGGGTTGATGGTCTGGATGGCGGCCACCGCGCGCTCGTCGGCGGTGCCGGCTTCCACCTTCGGAACCTGGCCGGCCGCGGGCGCTTCGGTGGCGGCCGCGCCCGCATCGCCGGAGCCGGGCGCCGGCGACTCGGCACAGGCGGTGAGGCTGACGGCACAGAGCATCAGGGGCAGCAGGAACTTCATTCGCGGTCTCGGCAGGAGGGCGCCATCGGGGCTCGGGGCGGGCGCGTGAGGCGGCATTCTCGCATGCGTGCCGACGCGCGAGGCCAGCGCCCGGCGCCATGGCTCAGACGCGACTCAGGCGCGGGGGTGGTGGCGGGCGTGCAGGCGCTTGAGCTGCTCGCGCGCGACCAGGGTGTAGATCTGGGTGGTCGACAGCGAGCTGTGGCCGAGCAGCATCTGCAGCGCGCGCAGGTCGGCGCCGCGGTTCAACAGGTGGGTGGCGAAGCTGTGGCGCAGGCCATGCGGACTGACGCGCGCCGGATCGATGCCCGCGGCGCCGGCATGCCGCTTCACCAGCGCCCAGAACGCCTGCCGGGACGGTGCTTCCCCGCCCGCGGTGATGAACAGCGCCGCGGGGGCAAGGCGACCGGCGAGCTGCGGGCGGGCGGTGGCCAGATAGCGCTGCAGCCAGTGCTGGGCCTCCTCGCCCAGTGGCACCAGGCGCTCCTTGCCGCCCTTGCCCAGCACTCGCAGCACGCCCTGGCGCAGGTTGACGGCGGTGGCCGGCAGGTTGACCAGTTCGCTGACGCGCAGGCCGCAGGCGTACATCAGTTCCAGCATCGCGCGGTCACGCAGGCCGGCGGCGGCGTCGATGTCGGGCACCTCAAGCAGGCGGTCGACCTCGGACTCCGACAGCGCCTTGGGCAACAGCCGTGGCAGCCGTGGCGGATCCAGCAGTGCGGTCGGATCGTCGTCGCGCAGGCCCTGCAGCAGCCGCCAACCGTAGAACCCGCGCAAGGCCGACAGCAGGCGCGCGTTGCTGCGCGGCGACCAGCCCTCGCGGGTGCGCCAGGCGAGGTAGTCGAACAGGCCGGCGCGGTCTGCGCTGGCGAGGTCGCCGCGGTCGCGCCAGCGGGCGAAGCCTTCCAGGTCGCGGCGGTAGGCGTCCAGCGTCTGTCGCGCGGCGCCGGAGCCGGCCCACCAGGCGTCGAGGAATGCCGCGATCGCACGCGCATCGGCGTCGTGCAGGGGCGGCAGGCGCATGCTGCGCCTGCGGCGTTCGGCGGGTGTCGACGCGGTCATCGCCACCAGCTTAGCCGCCGCCGCGATGCGCCGGCTATCCTGTGGCGATGCCTTCCGATGCTTCCCGCACCGCCGCCGCACACGCTGCGGCCACCACGCCCTCGCGCCCGCATGCCCTGGTCGGCTGGCGCCTGTTGGCGCTGTTCTACGACCTGTGGCCGGCGCTGGCGCTGTGGTTCGCGCTGTCGGCGCTGTTCGCGTACGGCTACATGCTGGCGGGCCACGACGCGCGCGAGAACATCCCGCCCTTCAGCCTGCTGCAGTGGCTGTTGTGGCTGGCCTGCTGGCTGGCCGCCGGCGCCTACGCCACGGTCAGCTGGAAGCGCGGCGGGCAGACGCTCGGCATGCGTCCCTGGCGGCTGCGCGTGGTCGCGGAAAGCGGCGGCACCCCAGCATGGCAGGCGCTGTGGCTCCGCTATGCGGTGGGCACGCTGTCGCTGCTGGCGGCGGGATGCGGCTTCTGGTGGGCGTGGATCGACCGCGACCGCCTCACCTGGCACGACCGTGCCAGCCAAACGCGCCTGCGGCGCGATCCCAAGACGAGGTGATGGCAATGCGCATCGACATCTGGTCCGACGTGGTCTGTCCCTGGTGCTGGATCGGCAAGCACCGGTTCCAGCGTGCGCTGGCGCTGCTTGGCGATGACGCCCCGGGCGTCGAGGTTCGCTGGCATCCCTACCTGCTCGATCCCGATGCCGATGCCACTCCGGTGCCGCTGCGCGAGGCCTACGCCGCCAAGTTCGGCGGCGCCGAGCGCGCCGCGGCGCTGCTCGCGCAGACGCAGACCGCCGCGCGCGCCGAAGGCCTGCCGATGGACTTCAGCCGTGGCCAGGTGCGCGTGACCACCCTGCCGGCGCATCGCCTCATCTGGCTCGCCGGCCGCGAGGGCAACCAGGATGCGGTCGTCGAAGCCCTGTTCCGCGCCCATTTCGCCGAGGGCCGCAACCTCGCCGATCCGGACGTACTGGTTGCCGCCGGCGGCGACGGCCTCGACGCAGCCCGGGTCCATGCGCTGCTCGCGTCCGACGAGGGGCTTGCCGAGGTGCGCGCCGGCATCGGCCAGGCGCAGGCGCTGGGCATCCGTGCGGTGCCGACCTTCGTCATCGACGGCCACCACGGCATCCAGGGTGCGCAGACGCCGGACGCCTTCGCCGAGGCGCTGCGCAAGCTCGCCTGAGCGGCCGGCGCCGGAAACAGGAAGCCCCGCGTTGTGCGGGGCTTCAGGTGGGACGCGTGATCGGTGCGGCTTACTTCGCCGCGACCACCCGCACCATTTCCAGGCACTTGTTCGAATAGCCCCACTCGTTGTCGTACCAGGCCACCAGCTTGACGAAGGTGTCGTCAAGCGCGATGCCGGCCTCGGCGTCGAAGATCGAGGTGCGGGTGTCGCCGCGGAAGTCGGTGGCGACCACCTTGTCCTCGGTGTAGCCGAGGATGCCCTTCAGCGCGCCTTCGCTCTGCGCCTTCATTTCCGCGCAGATCTCGGCGTACGTCGCAGGCTTCTCCAGCTCGACCACCAGGTCGACCACCGACACGTCGGAGGTCGGCACCCGGAAGCTCATGCCGGTGAGCTTCTTGTTGAGCTCGGGGATGACCACGCCGACCGCCTTGGCCGCACCGGTGGACGACGGAATGATGTTCTCGAGGATGCCGCGGCCACCGCGCCAGTCCTTGTTGCTAGGACCATCAACCACCTTCTGGCTGGCGGTGGCGGCATGCACAGTGGTCATCAGGCCGCGCTTGATGCCCCACTTGTCGTGCATGACCTTGGCGATCGGCGCCAGGCAGTTGGTGGTGCAGGAGGCGTTGGAGATGATCGCCTCGCCGGCGTACTTGGCGTCGTTCACGCCAAACACGAACATCGGCGTGTCGTCCTTCGACGGCGCCGACAGGATCACCTTCTTCGCGCCCGCGTCGATGTGCTTCTGCGCGGATTCCTTGGTCAGGAACAGCCCGGTGGACTCGATGACCACGTCGGCACCCACCTCGCCCCACTTCAGGTTGGCCGGATCGCGCTCCTGGGTCAGGCGGATGCGCTTGCCGTTGACCACCAGCGTGTCGCCGTCCACCGACACCTCGCCCTGGAAGCGGCCGTGCACCGAGTCGTACTGCAGCATGTAGGCCAGGTAGTCCGGCTCGAGCAGGTCGTTGATGGCGACGATCTCGATGTCGCCGCCGAAATTCTCCAGCGCCGAACGCAGGACGTTGCGCCCGATGCGGCCGAAACCGTTGATGCCTACCTTGATCGCCATGGGAATGCTGACTCCGATCGGCCGCGCGCGGCGCGGCGCTGGGTGGATGGAACTCGCGAACCCGTGATTTTAGCAGCCCGCGGCCACGAAGACCGCCTTGACCGAGGTCAATGTGACATCCGCTGCCGCAACGCACCATGGACGCATCCACCCCCATGACGAGGTTCACACGATGCGTTTCAAGACAATTCCGCTGGTCGCGCTGGCCCTTTGTGGCGCAATCGCCGCCCCCGCGGCCCTCGCGCAATCCACCGGCGACTGGACCGTCGCGCTCGGCGCGCACCAGGTCAACCCGGATTCCGACAACGGCAAGCTGGCTGCCGGCACCCTGCCGCTGGACATCGGCTCGAGTACGCGCCCGACCATCGCGGTGGAGTATTTCGTGCGCGACAACCTGGGCCTCGAAGTGCTCGCCGCACTGCCGTTCCAGCACGACATCGCCATCAGCGGCCTGGGCCGCGTGGGCAGCACCAAGCACCTGCCGCCGACGGTCAGCCTGCAGTACCACTTCAACGGCCAGGGCAAGGTCTCGCCGCTGCTGGGCGTGGGCGTGAACTACACCACTTTCTTCAGCGAGGACGCCCGCGGGGCGCTCGCCGGCAGCAAGCTCGAACTCGACGATTCGTGGGGCCTCGCGCTGCACGCAGGCCTGGACTTCAAGGTCGGCGAAAAGGGTTCGATCCGCGTCGACGTGCGCTGGATGGACATCGACAGCGACGTGACGCTGGATGGTGCCAAGCTCGGCACCGCCAACATCGACCCGCTGGTGTACGGCGCCGCCTACGTCATGCGCTTCTGACCGGCGGGCGGGTGGCGGCGGGCGCGCGCTAGAATCGCGGCATGCGCCCGCACATCCCGTCCCGCCTGCCTTTCTTCGCTGCACTGCTCACCTTCGCCGCCGCGTTCGCCCCCGGCGACGCGCTGGCCTGGAGCGCCGAGGGCCACCGCATCGTGGCCCGCATCGCCGAGGCCGGGCTCAGCCCGGCCGCGCGCGTCGAGGTCGACCGCCTGCTCGAGGGCGAGGCCGATCCGACACTGGCCGGCATCGCCGCCTGGGCCGACGAACTCCGCGACACCGACCCGGAAGCCGCCAAGGCGAGTGCGCGCTGGCATTTCGTGAACTTCCAGGGCCGCTGTGCGTTCGACGCGGCGACCGACTGCGCGGGCAACGACTGCGTGATCGGCGCCATCAACCGCAATTACCTGCTTCTCGCGCAGCACGGCCGCGCGGACGGCGAGCGCCGCGATGCGCTGAAGTTCCTCGTGCATTTCGTCGGCGATGCGCACCAGCCGCTGCACGCCGGCCTGCGCGACGACGCCGGCGGCAACCGCCACCAGGTCAACTACAAGGGCGACGGCAGCAACCTGCACCGCATCTGGGACGGGACGATCCTCGAGCGCCGCGGCCTGAAGTCCCGCGCCTACGCGGCGGAGCTGCTGGCACGCGCGCCGCTGGCGCAGGACCCGACACTGCAGTCGCAGACGCCCGCGCTCGACTGGGCGCTGGAATCCTGCCGCATCATCGAAGCCGGCGATGTCTACCCGCCGGAGGGCCGGCGCGTGCTCGGCGACACCTTCCTCGACGCGCGCCTGCCGATCGTCGAAGAGCGCCTGCGCAAGGCCGGCGCGCGGCTCGCGGCAATGCTGAACCATGCGCTGGCGCCGCCGGTCGCGGTGCCCGGGGCGCTGCCCGGGGCGAGCCCCGCCGTGGTGCCTGCGGTGGATCCGACGCCCGTACCGTGAACACGATCGCCGCACCGCGCGTCCACCCGTTCCACCATGCGGGCAGCGGCACCTGGAGCTGCGTGGTCGCGGCCACGGACGCGCTGTAGCGGCATGACGCCCCGCGTCGCTGCCCGCGTGCTTGCCCTGCTGGCGCTCGCCGCGTGCTGGCCAGCGGCCAGCGCGCGCGCCGGCGACGCGGTGGCCATGCCGCTCACCGTGTTTGCGGCGTCCAGCCTGCAGGAGTCGATGGACGACGCCGCCAACGCCTACCGGCGCGCGACCGGGCAACCGGTCCGCGTGTCCTACGCCGCCAGCCCGGCGCTGGCGCGGCAGATCGCACGGGGCGCGCCGGCGGACGTGTTCGTCTCCGCCGACCTCGACTGGATGGACGTGCTGCAGGCACAGGGCCTGGTCGACACCACCTCGCGCAGTGCGTTGCTGGGCAACGCGCTGGTGCTCATCGCGCCGGCGCGCGGCGCCGCACGCCCCGTCACGCTGGGGCGGGGCAGCGACCTGCTGCCGTTGCTCGGTGAACGCGGCCGCATCGCGCTGGGCCTGCCGGACAGCGTGCCCGCCGGCAAGTACGCGCGCGCCGCCTTCCAGTCGCTCGGCATGTGGGACGCGCTGCAGCCGCGCGTGGCCGGCACCGTGAACGTGCGCGCGGCGCTGATGCTGGTGGCGCGTGGCGAAGCACCACTGGGCGTGGTGTACGCCAGCGATGCGCGCGTCGAACCACGCGTGCGCGTGCTCGCCACCTTTCCGGCCGCCTTGCATCCGCCGATCGTGTATCCGGTGGCGCGCGTCGCGGCCAGCCGTCACCCGCATGCCGCGGCGTTCGTGCGCTGGCTGCACACGCCGCCGGCGCGGGCGATCTTCGCGCGCCACGGCTTCAGCCTGCGCTGATCCGCGGCGACACTGCGCGCATGCCTCTCTTCACCGCCGCCGAACTCACCGTCATCGCGCTGAGCCTGAAAGTGGCCTGCACCGCGGCGCTGGCGAGCCTGCCGGCCGGAGTCGCGGTCGCCTGGCTGCTGGCGCGCGGCCGCTTTCCGGGCAAGGCGCTGCTGGATGCGCTGGTGCACCTGCCGCTGGTGCTGCCGCCGGTGGTGGTGGGCTATGCGCTGCTGGTGCTGTTCGGCAGCCAGGGCGCGATCGGGGGATTCCTGGCCGAGCAGTTCGGCATCGGCGTCGCGTTCCGCTGGACCGGCGCCGCGCTGGCCAGCGCGATCATGGGCTTTCCACTGATGGTGCGCGCGATCCGCCTGTCCATCGAAAACGTCGACCGCCGCCTCGAGCAGGCCGCGGCGACGCTTGGCGCCAACCCCTGGCGCGTGTTCGCCACGGTCACGCTGCCACTGGCGTGGCCCGGGCTCGTGGCCGGCGCGGTGCTCGGCTTCGCCAAGGCGCTGGGCGAGTTCGGCGCCACCATCACCTTCGTGTCCAGCATCCCGGGGGAGACGCAGACGCTGTCGACGGCGATCTACGGATTGATGCAGGTGCCAGGTGGCGAAACGGGCATCTGGCGCCTGGCAGCGGTGGCGGTGGCGATCTCGCTGCTGGCACTGCTGGCGTCGGAATGGCTGGTGCGCCGCCAGCACGGGCGCCGCGATGCCTGGGACGAAGCATGAACCCGCCGGGTCCGGAGGCGTGCCAATGCTGAGCCTGGACGTCGAGCTGCGGCGCGGCCGCTTCGCGCGCCACGTGCGCATCGAGGACGACGCGCGCGTGGTGGCCCTGACCGGGCCATCCGGTGCCGGCAAGACCACGGTGCTCAATGCGATCGCAGGCCTGGTGCGCCCGGTGTCGGGACGCATCGCCGTCGATGGCCGCGTGCTGTTCGACGCCGCGCGCGGCATCGACCTGCCGCCACACCGGCGGCATGTCGGCTACGTGTTCCAGGATGCGCGGCTGTTCCCGCACCTCGACGTCCGCGGCAACCTGCTGTATGGCCGCCATGCGCGGCGCGGCGACACGGCGCGCTTCGGGCTCGAGGACGTCGTCGCCCTGCTCGGCATCGAGGCACTGCTGGCGCGCCGCACCGGCAACCTGTCCGGCGGCGAGGCGCAGCGCGTGGCCATCGGCCGCGCCCTGCTCTCGCAGCCGGCGATCCTGCTGCTGGACGAGCCGTTGTCGGCGCTCGACCTGGCGCGCCGCGAAGAGCTGATCCCGTGGCTGCAGCGCGTCCGCGACGAGGTGCGGCTGCCGATGGTCCATGTCAGCCACGCTGCCGACGAGGTGCGGCGGATGACCAGCGCGGTGCATGTCCTCGACTGAATTCCGCGGGGCCCCTGCCGCGCGGGTCAGTCCGGCGCGAAGTCGACCGGAACACGGATCCAGCGTTCGACCGGCTTGCCGTCGGACTGCGCGGGATCGAAGCGCCAGTTGCGCGCGGCCTGGAGCGTTGCCGCGTCGAACACGCCTTGCGGCGTCGACTGCTCCACCACCGCGTCCATGACGCTGCCGTCGGTGCCGACCCGCAGCTTCAACACGACCCGCCCGCCCTGTCCCGCGGCGAGGGCCTCGGCTGGATAAGCCGGCGCGGGCGTGACCGGCGCCGCGGGTGGTACGGGCGGCGCCGGCACCGCCGGGGGCGATGGTGCCGTTGACGGGCTTGGCGGCAGCGGCGCACTTGAAGGTGCGGGTGGTGCGGGTGGTGCCGGAGGCGCAGGCGCTGCGAGCACCGGTGGCAGGGGAGCTTCTGGCGGTGCAGCGGCCGGGCGGACCGCCCAGGCGGCGTAACTGCAGGCGGCGAGCACGACGCCCAGGGCCACGGCGCCGGTGCGGCGGCGGACAGCGCCGGGTTGCGGTTGTTTCAACATGAGGATGCGCTCCTTGAGGAATTGGCTGGACTGCCAATGGCAACCGACCGGCAGTCCAGGGACGGCCAGTTGCACGTTCAACATCGCGTCCGCGTAGCGGCGACGCGCATGGGGATGGCGCGCGAGCACGGTGGCATCGCAGGCGAGCTCCTGGTCGAGGCGGAATCCGCGCGCGGCCAGGTGCAGGAGCGGGTTGAACCAGTGCAGGCAGCGCAAGGCCACCGCCAGCAGGTTGGCGCGGGTGTCGCCGCGCGCGAGATGGGCACGCTCGTGCGCGACCACCAGCGCTGCCTCGTCGGCGGCGTGCCGGGCTTCGAAATCGACGGGCAGCACGATGCGTGGCCGCAGCGCGCCCACCACCGCCGGCGCCTCGACGCCGATGCCGCGCCAGCTGCCGTCCGCGCCCTGCGCGAGGTGGCCGAGCGCCGCGACGTAGCGTCGCTGTTGTGCACCGAAACGCAACGCGACAAGCATGCCACCGAGCAGCCAGGCCGCCACCAGCAGCAGCGGACCGTCGCCGGCGGCCGCGGTGCGCGCCGCGTCGGTGGCCGCCACCACCAGCACGCCGGGATGCAGCGCCAGGAGGGTCGGCGCGAGGACCTGGCCGGGACCGGGCCGCGGCAATGCGGCGGCGAACAGCGCCAACGGCACCAGCGCCCACGCTGCGTAGGCCACGCGCGCGCCGAACGCGCGACGCAGCGGAAGCCGCAGCGCAAGCACCAGCAGCAGCGCCACGCTCGCCGCGAGGCTGCCGTCCACCAGCCAGCGTAGCAGCGTCTCAGCGGCGATCATCATCAAGGCCTTCGATCAGGCGGCGGAGCTCGGCGATGTCGGCCGGGCTGAGCTTGCCGCGTTCGCTGAAATGCGCCACCAGCGGCGCGACGCGCCCTCCGAACAGGCGATCCAGCACGCCTTCGCTCTGCTGCGCCACCCAGGCCTCGCGGGTCAGCACCGGGGAGTACAGGTAGCGGCGGCCATCACGCTCGGCACGCACCGCACCCTTGCGCAGCAGGCGGTTGAGCAGGGTCTTGATGGTGGGTTCCGCCCACTCCGAACTGGCGGCCAGTTGCGCCACCACGTCTTCGGCGGCCAGCGGCTGCTGCCGCCAGAGCACGTCCATCACCACCGCTTCGGCATCACTGATCGACATGTCGATTACGCCTGTAAACCCAAGGCTCGATTACATGCGTAAACGCTCCCGCTGTCAAGCGCCGTACCTGCCCCGTGCGGGACCAGTCACGGCCGCGACCAAAGCAAAGCGATCTCTCGCGAAGGCGCGAAGGCGCGAAGCAAACCCACCCCGGAAAGAACTTCGCGCCTTCGCGCCTTCGCGAGAGAAAATCTTCTGCTGACACAACGGTCGCGCCCGCAGCCCCGCCTGCAGGATCGGGCGGGCGAGGTCAGGCGTCGCCGAAAGGGTCCAGGCCGTCGATGTGGCCGCCGGCCACCGCCGAGGCGATGACCGCGTCCGCGGCTTCGGTGTCGATCCGGTTGGCCGCGTACCACTCAGGCGCGTAGTAGCTGTGCGCGTAGCGATCCCCGCTGTCGCAGAGGATGGTGACGATCGAGCCGCCCTGCCCGGCCTCGCGCATGCGCCGCGCCGCGTGCAGCACGCCGACGAAGTTGGTGCCGGTGGAGCCGCCGACGCGACGGCCGAGCGTGGCGCTGACATGGCGCATCGCCGCCAGCGCCAGCGCGTCGGGCACCTTGACCATGGCGTCGATGCAGCCGGGAATGAAGCTCGCTTCCACGCGCGGCCGGCCGATGCCTTCCACGCGCGAGCCGCAGGGATGGGTGAAGTCGCGCCAGGGCTGCCCCGCCAGTGCCGCGCGGTAGGCGTCGTGGAACACGGACTCCTGCGGATCCGCGCACAGCACGCGCGTGGCATGGCGGCGGTAGCGCACGTAGCGCCCCAGGGTGGCGGCGGTGCCGCCGGTGCCCGGGCTGCACACGATCCACTCCGGCACCGGGTGCCGCTCCTCGGCCATCTGCCGGAAGATCGATTCGGCGATGTTGTTGTTGGCGCGCCAGTCGGTGGCGCGCTCGGCGTAGGTGAACTGGTCCATGAAGTGGCCGCCGGTCTCGGCCGCCACGCGTTGCGATTCGGAATCCAATGCGCAGGCGGTCTGCACCAGGTGGCAGCGGCCGCCATGGAATTCGATCGCGGCGATCTTTTCCGGCGAGGTCGACGCCGGGATCACCGCAATGAACGGCAGGCCCAGCAGCCGCGCGAAGTACGCTTCCGACACCGCGGTCGATCCGCTCGACGCCTCCACCACCGGCCGCCCTTCGCGCAGCCAGCCGTTGGCCAGCGCGTACAGGAACAGCGAGCGCGCCAGCCGGTGCTTGAGGCTGCCGGTGGGATGGCTCGACTCGTCCTTCAGGTACACGTCGATGCCCGGATAGCCGGGCACGTCCAGCGGGATCAGGTGGGTGTCGGCCGACCGGTTGAAGTCGGCTTCGATGATGTGGATGGCACGCGCCACCCAGTCACGCTGGGGCATGGCAACTCCAGGCCGTGGCCGGCGGCGCTACAGCGCGCGCGCCGCTTCGACCACCTTGTCGACGGTGAAGCCGAAGTGCGGAAACAGCACCTCGGCCGGTGCGCTGGCGCCGAAACGGTCGATGCCGACCACCGCGCCGTCCAGGCCCACGTACTTGCGCCAGATGTCGGTCACGCCAGCCTCGACCGCGACGCGCTTGCGGCAGGCGCGCGGCAGCACGGCTTCGCGGTACGCGGCGTCCTGGCGATCGAACACGTCGGTCGACGGCATCGACACCACGCGCACGCCGTCGCCCAGGCGCTCGGCGGCGTCCATCGCCAGGCCGACTTCGGAGCCGGTGGCGATGAGGATCAGCTCCGGTGCGCCGACCGAGTCGCGCAGCACGTAGCCGCCGCGCGCGATGGCGGCGACCTGCGCGGCATCGCGCGCCTGGTGGGCGAGGTTCTGGCGCGAGAACACCAGGCAGCTGGGGCCGTCCTGGCGTTCGATGGCGGCACGCCACGACACCGCCGACTCCACCGCATCACACGGACGCCAGACATCGTTGCCGGGAATCAGGCGCAGGCTGGCCAGGTGCTCGACCGGCTGGTGCGTGGGACCGTCCTCGCCAAGGCCGATGGAATCGTGCGTGTAGACGTGGATCGCATGCGCGCCCATCAGCGCGCTCATGCGCACCGCATTGCGGGCGTAGTCGCTGAACACCAGGAACGTGGCGTCGTAGGGGATGAAGCCGCCATGCACGGCGAGGCCGTTGCTGATCGCGGTCATCGCGAACTCGCGCACGCCGTAATAGACGTAGTTGGCATCGGGCGCGTCGCTGGTGACGGACTTGCTGCCGCTCCACAGGGTCAGGTTGGAGCCGGCCAGGTCGGCCGAGCCGCCGACCAGCTCGGGCAGCAGCGGCGCGAAGGCTTCGATCGCCATCTGCGAGGCCTTGCGCGAAGCGACGGTGGGGCCGTCCGCCTGCAGCTTGGCGATGTAGGCATCGGCCGCGGCGGCGAAGCCCTCCGGGAGTTCCGCGTGCGAACGGCGCACCAGCTCCGCGGCGAGCTCCGGATGGCGCTCGGCGTAGGCGTCGAACATCGTGTTCCACTGCGCCTCGCGCGCAAGGCCCGCGCCGGTGGCGCGCCAACCGTCCTGGATGGCCTGCGGCACATCGAACGGCGCGTGCTCCCAGCCCAGCGCCTTGCGCGTGGCGTCGAGCTCGTCCTTGCCGAGCGGCGCGCCGTGCGAGGACTCCTTGCCGGCCTTGGCCGGCGAGCCGAAGCCGATCGTGGTGCGGCAGCAGATGAGCACCGGGCGGTCGTCGTGGCGCATGGCCAGCTCGATCGCGTCCTTGACCGCCTTGGCGTCATGGCCGTCGACGTCGCGGATCACGCGCCAGCCGTAGGCCTCGAAGCGCGCCGGGGTGTCGTCGGTGAACCAGCCGGCGGTGTCGCCGTCGATCGAGATGTGGTTGTCGTCCCAGAACGCGACCAGCTTGCCGAGGCCCCAGGTGCCGGCCAGCGACGCGGCCTCGTGCGAGATGCCCTCCATCAGGCAGCCGTCGCCCATGAACACCCAGGTGCGGTGGTCGACCACGGCGTACTCGGGGCGGTTGAAGCGCTGCGCGAGCAGCTTCTCGGCAAGCGCGAAACCGACCGCGTTGGCGAAGCCCTGGCCCAGCGGCCCGGTAGTGGTCTCGACGCCGTCGGTGACGAAGTTTTCGGGATGGCCCGGAGTGCGGTGGCCCATCTGCCGGAAGTTGCGCAGCTCCTCGATCGGCAGGTCGTAGCCCGAGAGGTGCAACAGCGAATACAGCAGCATCGAGCCGTGGCCGTTGGACAGCACGAAACGGTCGCGGTTGAACCACTTCGGGTTGCCCGGGTTGTGGCTCAGGTAGTCGTTCCAGAGCACCTCGGCGATGTCGGCCATGCCCATGGGCATGCCGGGATGGCCGGAGTTGGCCGCCTGCACGGCGTCGGCGGCGAGGAAGCGGATGGCGTTGGCGAGGTCGCGTCGGCTGGGGCTGGTCATGTCTCGGGGGCGGCGGCGGGCGAAGCCGCCATTGTCCCACCCCCGCCGACCGGTGTCCCGGACGCGCTGCCCGGACTGTGGCGCAGGCCCGCCGTTCAGGCCGTGGCGTCGTCCAGCACGGGCGCGCCAGGCACGTCCTCGATGTCGCGCGCCACCATCGCCGCGATGCCGAGGTCGCCGGTGACATTCACCGTGGTGCGGCACATGTCGAGGAAATGGTTGACGCCCAGCACCAGGCCGATGCCTTCCGGTGGCACGCCGACCATGGCGCAGATCAGCGCCACCACCGGCAGCGAGCCGGATGGCACGCCCGCGGTGCCGATGCCGCCGAGGATGCACACCAGCATCACCACCACCTGCTGGCCGATGCCGAGCTCGACGCCGAAGAACTGCGCCAGGAAGATCACGGTCACGCCTTCAAACAGCGCGGTGCCGTTCTGGTTGGCGGTGGCGCCGATGGTCAGCACGAAACGCGACACCGCCCTGGGCAGCTTGAGCTGGGTATCGGCCACGTGCAGCGCGGTCGGCAGCGTTGCGTTGCTGGACGCGGTGCTGAAGGCCATCAGCATCGCCTCCTGCACGCCCTTGAAGAAGCGCAGCGGCGAATAGCCACCGACGAACTTCAGCGCCAGCGAATAGACCACCAGCATGTGGATGGCCAGCGCGCCCACGACCACCAGCACGTAGGCGCCCAGGCGCAACAGCAGGTCCCAGCCGAACAGCGCGGCGAGGTTGAACATGAAGCAGAACACCGCATAGGGCGCGAGCCGGATGACCAGGCCGATCAGGGTCATCGAGACTTCGAAGATGCCCTCGATGCCGCGCCGCAGCGTGCGGATCGCGGGGCTGTCGGGGCTCATGACGATACCGATGCCGAACATCAGCGCGAAGAACATCAGCGCCAGGATGCTGGCATTGCTGGAGGCCGCGTCAACGATGTTCTGCGGCACGATGTCGAGCAGCATCTGCACGCCGGTGGGCTGCTCGCTGCTGTCGCGCACGATGGCCGCGGCCCGCTCGGCGCCCTCGCTGAGCAGGCGCTGCGCGAGTTCCGGGTCGACGCCGTCGCCGGGGCGGAACAGGTTGACCATCACCAGGCCGAGCACCACGGCGATGCCGGACAGCAGCACGGTGTAGGCCAGCGTGCGCCAGCCGATGCGACCCAGCGAACGGATGTCGCCCATCTCCGACACGCCCACCACCAGCGCCGAGAACAGCAACGGCACGATCATCATGAAGATCAGGCTGAGGAACAGCGTGGAGAACGGCTGCGTGACGTAGCGCGTGAACGCCTGCACCCAGCCGGCGTCGGCGCCGAAACCGTAGTGGGCGACGAGGCCGGCGCCCAGGCCGGCGACAAAGCCGATGGCGATCTTCCAGTGCAGCGGCATGCGTTGCCTGGCAGGCGCGTTCGACTCGGTCATGCGGTGGTTCCGGAGTGGCTGGACCGTCCGAGCTTAACAAAGCGCGCCCGGCACGCCCGGATCACGAGGGATACAGCGGCGGCAAGTCGGCATCGGCCGGCGTCGATGCCGTCTGCCAGCGCGCGCCGGCGGCGAATGCGGCTCGCACCGCCGTGCGTGCACTTGCGGCATCGCCGCCGCCCCAGCGCGCCTGCTGAAGCAGCGCGATGGCGGCGCGTTGCGGACCGGGTTCGATGCGGTCGGCAAGTGCGTCGAGGTCCGCGGCCGGCGGCGTGGCGAGCGCGCACAGGGCATGTGCCACGTCACCGAGATCGCCGGTGTCGAGTGCCCGGCGCAGGGCGCGCGGCGTGGCGGACGGCGTGTGCCCGGCGCTTGCCGCAACGCGCGTCGACGGGCCCGTCGCAACGCCGGCCGCCGCCCGCTGCCGCTGCTGCAGCGCCCAGCCCAGCGTGACCAGCCACAGCAGCGCGAACGCGACCGTGGCGAGGGCCCAGGCGCGCACTTCGCCCTGGACGCCCGGCACGCGGACCCAGGGGTCGCCGTCGCCGGGCGCCGGAGCGGCGGCGACGGCTGCGCCGTCCGCATCGGCGCGCGCGCCCGGCGCGGGCGCTACGTCGAGCGTGAGGTCGGGCAGCACTGCTTCGCGTGCCTGGCCGGATGCGACGTCCCACCAGGCGATGGTCGGGGCGACCACGCGCATGCGCCCGTCGCGCGCGGGCAGCACCGAGAAGCGTCGCAGCAGGCGCACGTGCGGGCGGCCGTCGCGCACGGTTTCATCCACCTGCGCGGGCTCGGCGAACACCTGCGCACCCTGGTCGGCATCCACGGTAGGCGCCGCCAGCTGTGCGGCCATCGCACCGTCGGCGACGATCTCGAGTTCGACCGTGGTGGCATCGCCCACGCGCGCGGTGCGTGGCGGATCCACCCAGCGCATCGACAGCGCACGCAGCGGCAGCCACGGCCGCGGCGCCGTGGCCGGCATGGCGCGGACATCGAGGGTGATGTCCGGGCCGCGCGCCGACAGCGCGCGCTGGCCGTCGCTGAAGATGTCGTCGAACAGGTTGCCGACACCGCGCCCTTCGAAGCGCGCGCCGGGCAGCACCAGTGCGCCGCTGCGCTCGGGCAGCAGCAGGTAGCGGCGCTCGACCACGGTGTAGCGGCGGCCACCGATGTCGCGGTTGTACTGCACGTCGCTGCCCACGCGCTGCAGCGAAGCGCCCTCCGGCGGTGGCAGGTCGAGCTGGCCGGAAATCAGCTGCGTGGCGTAGTACAGGCGCAAGGTGTAGCCGACCGCCTGCTGCACGTACGGCGCGGGCGCATCGACCTCCGCTTCGATGAACACGTTGCCGCGCGCGCGCGCCGGGGCCGCAGCGGCCACCACCGACAACGCCAGCGGCGCGGTGCGTTCGCTGCCGACGCGCAGTGCCGGCACGGTCAGGCTGCCCGCGCGCTGCGGTTCCAGCGCCACGGCGAACAGCATGCGCGACACCTGTTGGCCGGCGCGGCGTTCGAACAGCTGCCTGCTGGCGTGCTGGCTCAGCGCGAAGTCGGCGGCCAGCGGCGCGTAGTCCGGCTGGCCGCCGCCGTCGGTCTCGATGTTGAGGGTGACGGTCTCGCCAAGCGCGACGCGGTCGCGGTCGAGCCACGCGCGCACCTCGGCGTGTGCGAGCACCGGCAGCAGGCCAAGCAGGAAGGCAAGCATCCAGCGCGCGCGGATCATTGTGTGCATGCGGTCATTTTCCTTCCGCCCGGCGGCGTTCGTGTTCGATGCGCAGGCGCGCGCGCAGCAACCCACCCGGGTCGTCGGGCACACGCTGCAGCCACGCCGCGTTGGCCTGCGCCTGCTCGCTTTCGCCGGCATCGCGCGCCTGTTCGGGTTCACCCTTGGCGTCGGCGCCGGAGGTCGCGGGGCGCCCGTCCTCGAGCGCGCGCTGCATGGCCTCGCGCTGCGCGGCATCGGCTTCGCGCTGCTGTTCGCCTGTGCCGGTCGAAGGTGGCGGCGGTGCCTCGCCGTCGCGACGCGCAGGTTCGCTGTCGGCCGGCTCTTGCGACGCTGCGCCCTGCCCCGATGGATCATCGGCGTCGCCCTGGCCGGCGCCCTCCTGGCCCGGCTGCGGCTTGCCGCGTTCCGGTGTGTCCTTGCCATCGCCGCGGCTGTCGCCCTTGGCGCCAGGTGGCGGCTTGCGGCGCATTGCAGCCTCCACCGCCGCCCGGTTTGCAGCCGCATCCGCCATGCCGGGCGCTGCCTTGAGCGCGGCATCGTAGGCCGCGAGCGCATCCTCGTAACGGCCAAGGCGCGCCAGCGCGTTGCCGCGGTTGTAGGCGGCGTCCGCACCGGGGAGGCGCGCGAATCCCCGCGCGGCGGCTTCGTAGTCGCCACGACGGTATGCCGCTTCGGCCTCCGCGCTGCGCGCGTGCGCGACCTGGTCCGCGCGTCGCCAGACAGTGGCTTCGACGCCGGCGCTGTCCTCGGCCGCCAGCAGTGGTGGCGGCGGCAGCGCCAGGCACAGCAGCAGCGCGACGAACACGCCGCCGCGCCGGAACGCGAGCAGCAGCAACAGCATGGCCGGCGGCAGCAGCCAGAAGCCGCCGTCCTCGCGCACGAAGGCATGTGCGGCGTCGCGCGGCCCATGCGCCATCCCGTCGCCGATGTCGCCAGTCGTCGTTGCAGCCGCATCGGCATCGCCGCTGTGCTCACCGCCGCCGATCGCGGCCAGCACGCCGGGCACGCTCTCGGACCAGGCGTGGTAACGGCCCCCGCCGGCGTCGGCGATCGCACGCAACGAAGCCACGTCCAGGCGCGCGGAGTGGATGCCGCCGTCGCGGCGGCGGTAGGCCGCACCGGCTGCGGTGCCCATGCCGAGCACGGATACGCGATAGCCGGCGGCACGCGCGTCCGCCGCGGCGGATGTCGCCGCGCGGCTGCCGCTGCCGGCCAGCAGCAGGATGTCGCCGCGGGCGTGTCCGGACTGCGCGAGCAGGCGCTGCGCCAGCGCGATGGCGCGCGCCGGCTTGCTGCCGTCGACCGGCATCACATCCGGTGCCAGCGCGTCGAGGAACACCGCGACGTTGCCCGCATCGCGGGTCATCGGCGCGATCGTGTAGGCGTCGTCGGCATAGGCCACCAGCGCGACCTCGCCGGCATGCGCGCGCAGCAGTGCGTCGATGCGCGCACGCGCCTGCAGCAGCCGCGACGGCGGCAAGTCGTTGGCCAGCGTGGCGCTCGAGAGGTCGAGGGCGATCACCAGAGGCGCGCCGCCAGCCTGCAGCGGCTGCGCCGTGCTGCGCCAGCTCGGACCGGCCAGCGCCAGCACCAGCAGCGCGCAGCCGGCCAGCACCAGCCAGCCCCCGCCCCACGCGCCGCGGCCGCGCGCACCCGCGTCAAGCAGGTGCGGCAGCAGGTGCGGATCGACGGCCGTGCGCCAGCTGCTGCGCCGACGCTGGCGAGCACGCCACGCCCATGCCAGCAGTGGCAACAGCAGCAGTGCCAGCAGCCACACGGGGCGCAGGAACTGCACGGCCTGCAGCGGTGACAGCAGGGCCGTCACGCGGGTCGCCTCCGCCGCCACGCCAGAGGCAGGGCCAGCAGGCCGCAGCACAACGCGGCCGCCAGCGGCCACGCGTAGCGCTCCCGGCGCGGGCGCAGCGCCTCGCCCGGATGTTCGATGGGTTCCAGCTGGTCGATCTCGGCGTAGATCTGCGCCAACGACTCGGTGTCCGCGGCGCGAAAGCTGCGGCCCCCGGTCATGTCGGCGATCCGCACCAGCGTGGCCTCGTCGATCTCGTTGCCCCCGGACGGCAGGCGAAAGCCGAACACCGACAACGCTTCACCGTCGCCCCCGAAGGCGATGGTGTGGATGCGCACATCCTCGTCGGCGGCGATGCCGGCGGCCTTCAGGGGGTCGAGCATGCCGGCGGTGTTGACCCCATCGGTAAGCAGGACCAGCACGCGCTGTCCTTCGCGCTGCGACTGCAGGCGCTTCACGCCCAGGCCGATGGCGTCGCCGATGGCGGTCTCGCGCCCTGCGAGCGCCACCACGGTATCGGCGAGCTGTTCGCGCACGCTGGCGAGGTCGGTGGTCGGCGGCGCCAGCGCATAGGCGCTGCGCCCGAACACCAGCAGGCCGACGCGGTCGCCATGGCGTCGCTCGAGGAAGTCGGCGATCACTGCCTTGGCGGCGGTGAGGCGATCGACAACGTCGCCACCCAGCAGCATGTCGCGCTCGCCCATGCTCGCCGACAGGTCGACCGCGAGCATCAGCTCGCGGCCCACATCCGGCGGCTGCACCGCCTCGCCCCAGGCCATTGGACGCGCGGCGGCCACACACAGCAGCGCCCAGCCCAGCCAGGCCAGTGCGGGCACGCGGGTGCCGGTTCCCCCCGCATGCGTCGCAGCACCGGCCAGCTCGCGCACGCGCGCAGACCACGGCACGCGCAGCGCCGGACCGGCATCGGGCAGCGGCGGCACCAGGCGGCGGACGAGCCAGGGCAGCGGCAGCGCGAGCAGCATCCACGGCCAGTCGAAACCGGCGAACGCGGGCCAGAGGCTTGCCAGCGCGTTCACTTGCGACCCTCCATCCATGCGAGAAAGCGCGCCCGTGCGGTGCGTCGCAGTGTGTCCACGGCAACCGGACCCGCATCGCGCCGGAACGGGCCGTCGACCAGCAGCGCGGCGTCATCGCCGGAGAAGCGCGGCGCGGCGTCATCGGCATCGAGGAATGCGAGCCAGGCGTCGCCCTGCAGGCGATCGGCGGCCGGGTCACGCAGGCGTGCGGCGCGGCGCAACAGTTCTGACATCGCCGCGATCTCCTGGGCCGGGCCGACCGCGGCGGCCACGGCCAGGTCGAACGCCTGTTCGTGACGCCGGCGCCGACGGATCCGCCGCCAGCGCCAGGCCAGGAGCGCGAGCAGTGCCAGTGCGACGACCGCCATGACCATCCACCAACCGGGGGCGGGCGGCCACCACGCGGGGGCGGACGAGGGGTGGATATCACGCAGCGGCAGTGCGTCCTGCATCACGCGCTCCTCGCCACCGCGGCGGGCAACGCCAGCCAGGCGTCGCTTTCGTCGGCGGTGGACAGGCGCAAGGCGCGCACGCCGCGCCCAGCCAGGGTGGCGATGGTCTGCTCAACCCCGCCGTCGAAGGCCAGGCGCCAGCGGTCGCGTTCGCCGTTGTTGCCGAGGTCGAGCTCGATGCGGGCGCGGCGCGCGCTGTCGGACGCAGCGGCGCCGACTTGCGCTGCGATCGTCGACGCCACCGAGAACGCGAGCAGCCCGCGCGGCGGCTCCATCTCGAGCGGATCGGTGAGCAGCAGCACCAGCACCTCGTGGTGCGCCGCGAGCGCAGGCCAGCGCTTTTCCGGGACGGCGGCCACGCTGGCGGGATCGGACAGCACCAGCAGTCGCGAGCCCGGACGCAGCAGGCGCCGGGCGTGGTCGAGCGCGACGTCCAGCCCCGCGTCATCCGGTGGTGGCGTCGAATACCAGCGCACCAGCGCGTCGAGCACGCGCAGCGCGCCGCGCGCGCCGGACGCGGGCGGCACCGGAGGTTCCGACATGCTGCCGCGCAGCGCGGCCACACGATCGCCGTCGCGCACCGCGCGCCACGCCGCCAACGCCCCCGCGCGCGCCGCCTGCACCGACTTGAAGCGCACCCGCGTGCCGAAATACAGCGCCGGCGACGTGTCGGCGACCAGCAGCGTCAGCCGCTCGCGTTCGGCCTGGAACAGCTTGGTATGCGGCTTGCCGCTGCGCGCGGTCAGGCGCCAGTCGATGTGGCGGGCGTCGTCGCCTGCAGCGTAGGCGCGCGACTCGGCGTATTCCATGCCGCGCCCGCGCAGCGTCGAAGGCGCGGGACCGGCCACGCCGGCCGCGCCGCGCCGAGCGGTGACGCGCGCCTGCGCGATGCCGCGCAGGCCGATCAGCTCGGCCAGCGACGGCGTGATGCCATCGCCTCCGGTTGCGGTGGCGGCCTGGTTGCTCACGGCAGCGGCACGTGCTGCAGCAGTTCCTGCACCAGGCGCTCACCGTCCCAGCCCTCGGCCGTCGCCTCGTAGCTAGGCAGCACGCGGTGGCGCAGCACGTCGGGCGCGACCGCGCGCACGTCGTCGGGGGTCACGAAATCACGCCCCGCCAGCCAGGCATGCGCACGCGCACAGCGTTCCAGCGCGATCGAACCGCGCGGGCTCGCGCCCCAGGCGATGCGCCGCGCCAGCGCCGCGTCGTAGCGCTCCGCGCTGCGCGAGGCGAGCACCAGCTCGATCAGGTAGCGCTCCAGCGCAGGCGCCATGTGCAGGTCGAGCACGGCATTGCGGGCGGCGAAGATGTCATCGGCGGGTATGCGGCCCGTCGTGGGGGCCACGTGCTGCAGCGTCGCGCGGGCGCGTTCGCGCGCCAGGCGCAGGATGCCCGCCTCCGCCTCCACTTCCGGATAGCCGACGCGCACGTGCATCAGGAACCGGTCGAGCTGCGCTTCCGGCAGCGGGAACGTGCCCTCCTGTTCGATCGGATTCTGCGTGGCCATCACCAGGAACAGCGGCGGCAGCGCATAGGTCTGCCGGCCCACGGTGACCTGGCGCTCGCCCATCGCCTCGAGCAGTGCCGACTGCACCTTGGCCGGCGCCCGGTTGACCTCGTCGGCGAGCAGCAGCGAATGGAAGATCGGCCCGGGCTGGAACTCGAAGCGGCCGTCCTGCGGTCGCCACACCTCGGTACCGGTGAGGTCCGCCGGGAGCAGGTCGGGCGTGAACTGCACGCGCGCGAAGTCGGCCTCGATGCGCGCGGCCAGCGCTCGGATGGCGCTGGTCTTGGCCAGTCCCGGCGCGCCTTCGACCAGCAGGTGGCCATCGGCGAGGAGCGCGATCAGCAGGCGTTCAACCAGCGCCGCCTGGCCGATGATCTCGTGCGTGAGCGCGTCGCGCAGGGCGGTGAAGACGCCATGCAGGCGGGGGATCTCGTCGTTGGGCGTGTCCATGGGCGACCGGGGGACGGCGCGGGCTGCGCCAGGGTGCAGTTTGACCACTCCGGCCCAACTTGGTTCAAGCGGGGACACGCGCCCCCCACTGAAACGCCGACGGGGCCCGAAGGCCCCGTCGTTGACGCGGTTGACTCTGCAGTCAGTACGGACGCTGCGCCACGCGAAGCACGCGCGGGGTCACGAAGATCAGCAACTCCGCCTTGCTCTTTGACCGGCCCTTGGTCCTGAACAGATTGCCCAGGATGGGCAGGTCGCCCAGAAATGGAACCTTCGAGATGGAGTTGCGGTCACTGAACTCGTAGACGCCGCCAATGACTACCGTCTGCCCATCCTCGATCAGGACCGCGGTCGTGACCTCGCGCTTCGCCAGGTTCGGAATCAGCCCGATGCCGATGATTTCGGTGAAGTCCTCGATCTCGTCCTTCTTGACCGCAAGGTTCAGGAACACGCGCCCGTCAGCGGTGATCGTCGGCGTGACCTTCAGCTCAAGCAGCGCTTCCTTGAACTGCACGGTAGGCACGCTGTTGCTCTGGCCACCAGTGACCGTCAGATAACCGACTTCGCGGCCCTGGCGGATGATCGCTTCACGCTGGTTGCTCGTCACGACACGCGGGTTGGACACCACCTCACCGCGCTGGTCCTGCTGCAGGGCCTGCAACTCCAGATCCCAGTCGATGGTGTTGCCGAGGATGGTGAAAGCGATGGAAGCCGGGTTGAGATTGCGGATGCTGAAATCATTGTTGAGTGCATTGTCGCCCCAACTGACGAGATCACCCGGCTGGGCTCCGTTGGCCGATTCGATCAGCCCCTGGTTGGCGCCGATCGATCCTGAACTGATCAACCGATCCTTCACGCCGCGAACGCCGAAGCGCGCACCCAGGTCACGGGCAAACGACTCGTTGGCGATCACGATGCGCGACTCGATGACCACCTGGTCGACCGGCTTGTCCAGGTTCTGAACAAGGCGCTTGATCTCCTCCACCCGCTGTGGGATGTCGATCACCAGCAAGGTGTTGGTGCGCCGGTCATAGCTGAGGCTGCCGCGCGAGGACAGGAATCCAGTGCTCTGGTCCTCCTGCCCACCCTGGCTGCCGCCGCTCCTGCCGCCCTGGCTGCTGCTCTTGCTCTCCTCGGTCAGCAGCTTGGCGATGTCCTCGGCGCTGCCGTACGAGACCGGGATATATTCAGTGACCATTTCCGCACGGGCTTCAAGCGCCAGGCGCGCATTGGCGATGTCCTGCTCGAACTTGGCGATCTCGGACTGCGGGGCGACCCACACCACGTTGCCGCTGCGGCGCTTGTCGAGCGACTTGGCCTGCAGGACGATGTCCAGCGCCTGGTCCCACGGCACGTTGATCAGTCGCAGGGTGACGTTGCCGGTGACGCTGTCACTGGCGACGATGTTGAGGTCCGACAGCTCGGCGATCAGCTGCAGCACCGTGCGCACCGGCACGTCCTGGAAGTTGAACGTGACCGGGCGGCCACCGTAGCTGCGTGTCTCCGTTCCCGGTCGGGCCGACGCCTGGGCCGTGGTGGCGACAGCCGCCGCGGTGCTGGCGCCCACCGCGCGGCTGGCGTTGGCCGCGCGCGGCACGATCTCGACGATGTAGTCGCGGCCGGTCTGGTAGGCGAGCGGCTCGAAGGCGCCTTCCGTGCTCAGCACGATCTGCGTGCCCTTGGGCCCCTGGTTGGCGTTGATGCGCTGCACCGGAGTGGCGAAGTCGGCGACGTTGAGCGGTCGCTGCAGTGCGGCCGGCAGCTCGGCGTTGCCGACGTCCAGGATCACCGTGCCGCCCTGGGTACGCAGGTCGGGCGCAGCGCCGTCCCCGCTGAACTTCAGGATCAGCTTGCCGGAGCCGCCCTCACCGCGCTTGAAGTCGATGCCGGTGATCGCCACCGCCGCCGGGACCTGCTTGGCGGGGTCGATCGCGACCGCAGGCGTGACCTGCGCAAAGCTCGCGACCGGGACACCCGGTGACGGAGCGGCGTGGACGGCACTGAATGCCGCGAGGAGGCCGGCGAGGAGACCGCAGGCACCAGCCTTGAGGGGCATGGCGCGCGAGATCGGCGAACGGCGTGGCGCGTTGGTGAAGGTCATCTGGCTTCCCCTAATCAATTGTCTTCGAGCGCGATCGATGCCGGCCGTTCAAGCCAGCCACCCGCACCGTCAGGCACGAGTTCGACGAGTTCGATGCGATCTTCCTGGACGCTGGTCACGCGGCCATCGTTCTGGCCCAGGTACACGCCAGGACCGACCCGGTACGTGACCTTGTCCGGTGCCATCACCAGCGCGGTCAGGCTGCTGCCCGCGCCGAGCGATCCCACCATGTCGAGGCTGTCGAGCGGAAACTGCTCGAGCGTCTGCTTGCGGCGGTTGGAGTCCGGGCGCGGCCCGCTGCCGTTGCCCTCGTTCGCGAACGCGTCGCTGAACGGGTCGCGCAGGCCCTGCGCGGCGTACTCGAAACTCTCGAACTGCTGCATCACCGGCAACGGATCCAGCGGTGGTGCCGGCCGGGCGCGGACATTGGCGACCCACTCCTCGAGGTTCGGCGCCGTGCCCGGCTCGCTGGTGACCCCCCGCCCGCACCCGGCGAGCGCGACGAGGACGGCCAGGTACGCGAACCCGCGGCTGGCGTTGGCAATCGTGCCCATGTCAGGGGCTCCCCTTTGCGGCATCGGCGGCGACCTTTTCCTGCTCGGCCGCCTCCTCGTCATCCAGATAGCGGTAGGTCTTCACCGTGCCGGCAAGCTCCAGCGCGGAGTTCGGCCGGATGCCGACGACCTTGCCGTCGCCGCCGCCCTTGGGCCGCAGCTGGATGTCGTGCATCGTCATGATGACCACGCGCGGCAGCGAGGCCACGCCGCTGACGAAGGCGCCGAACTGGTGGTAGCTGCCGAGCATGCGCAGCGCGATCGGCTTCTCCGCGTAGAACTCCTTCGGCGACTCCGGACCCGGCTGGAACAGCTCGCTGGTGATGCCCGTGGCCAGCGCCGTCTGCGAGATGTCGACGATCAGGTCGGGCATCTCGGTGCGGCTGGGCAGCTGGCGCAGCATCTGCTGCAGCTGCTGCTCCATTTCCGCCAACTGCAGCTTGAGCGGCTCGAGGTTGGCGGCGCGGCCCTGCTTGGTCTCGAAATCGGCGCGCAGGCCGGACTCGGTGGCCTCCAGCGCCTTCAGCTGGTCGCCCTTGTCGCGGGTCAGCACCCACCACAGCAGGCCAAAGATCAGCAGCCCAAGCAGCACGCAGAACGCGATCTTGTATTCGCGCGGCCAGGAGCCGGTGTTGTTGAAGTCGAGTTCCTTGAGCGACATCTTGCGCTTGCTCACGACGCGGCTCCTTGTTCAGCGGCCGGGGCGGCGGCGGGCGCCGTTTCGGCGGCATCGGCCGGTGGCGGCGTGGCGGTGTCGGCGGGTGCGGCGGCAGCAGGCGCGACATCGGCGGCCGGCGCGGCGTCCACCGGCGGCACGGCATCGGGAATGCCGTCGCCGTCCTCGTCCTTCGGCGCGTTGGGATTGGCCAGCTGCACCGCCAGGTTGAAGGCATATGGCAGGCCGGCGACGCCGTCACGTGCCTCGATGATCGACAGGTCGGGCTTGGTCATCCAGCCGGAACCCTCGAGGTTGCGCATGTAGGTGCTGACGCGCGCGTTGGACTGCGAACGGCCCTCGAGCGACAGCTTCTCGCCCTCCTGCTTGATGCCGGTGAGCACCACGCCGTCGGGGATCGTGCGCACCAGCGAGTCGAACAGGTGGACCATCTGCGAGCGGTTGGCCTGCAACTGTTCGATGACGTCCTTGCGGGCCAGCAATCGCGCCTTCTGGCGGTCGAGTTCGTCGATTTCGGTGATGCTGGTCTCGACCTGCGTGATCTGCTCCTGCAGGAACGCGTTGCGCGCGTTCTGGCCGTCGATCTGCGCGTTGTAATAGCTGTTGACCATGAACCACAGCACCACGCCGGCGAGCGCCGCGAAGGCCAGCATCACGCCGAACTCTTTCTGGCGCTGCTTGCGGCGCTCGGCGCGCCACGGAAGGAGGTTGATGCGCGCCATCAGTCGAAGCTCCTCATGGCCAGGCCGCAGGCGATCATCAGCGCCGGGGCATCCTGCGCGAGCGCATGCGCCTGGACGCGGGACCCCAGGGTCATCTGCGCCAGCGGGTTGGCGATGACGGTCTGCACGCCGAGCTGCTCCTCGACCATCTCGGCCACGCCGCCGATCGAGGCGCAGCCACCGGCCAGCACCACCTGGTCGACACGGTTGAACTCGCTGCCGGCGTAGAAGAACTGCAGTAGGCGGCTGATCTGCTGGACCAGCGCTTCCTTGAACGGCTCCAGCACCTCGATCTCGTAGCTTTCCGGCAGCCCGCCCTGGCGCTTGGCCAGGCCGGCTTCCTCGTAGGACAGGCCGTAGCGGCGCATGACCTCGTCGGTCAACTGCTTGCCGCCGAAGACCTGCTCGCGCGTGTAGAGACTGCGGCCGTTGCGCAGGATGTTGAGCGTGGTCATGGTGGCGCCGATGTCGACCAGCGCCACGATGCCGTCGCGCGGCACGTTGAGCGTATTGGCGAGCAGCGCGAAGGCGTTCTCGATCGCGAAGGCCTCGACGTCCATGACCCTGGCGGTGAGGCCGCCGAGCTCCAGCGCGGACGCGCGCATCTCCACGTTCTCCGAACGCGACGCCGCCAGCAGCACCTGCACCATCTCGGCGTTGCCTGGCATGGCACCCAGCACTTCGAAGTCGAGGTTCACTTCCTCGATCGGATACGGAATGTAGTTGACCGCTTCGAGTTCGACCTGCGATTCGAGGTCGTCCTCGTCGAGGTCGGCCGGCATCGGGATCACCTTGGTGATCACCGCCGAGCCGGCGACCGCGGCCGCGGCGTGCTTCGCCTTGCTGCCGGACCGCGTCATGGCGCGGCGGATGGCTTCGCCGACAGCCTCGACCTCGACGATGTTCTTCTCGACGACAGCATTGGGCGGCAGCGGTTCAACCGCGTAGTGCTCGACCCGGTATCGGTCGCCCGAACGCGACAGCTGCAACAGCTTGACCGCAGTCGAACTGATGTCGACCCCGACCAGCGGTGCCTGGCTTTTTGTGATCAGCCCCACGCTTTTCTCCCCATGTCACGGGCGCTTACGTGCGCTTCGTGCCCCGACGCATTAGATAACGGAGTTTTCACCGAATGGCAACAAGCAGCATGCGGCGACCTCCCGCATTGCGCGCTGTGTCACGTACTGACCCTGTGCGGCACTTGTGCCCGGGCAGGATCAGCCCGCAGTCCCCTCTCTATATACTGCGCGCTTCACAACGGTCCGGCTCCCGGGCCCCAGGACCCCATCGATGCCCCGCTTCCGTCGCCTGCTGCGCTGGCTGTTGATCTTGTTCGCCGGCTTCTTCGTCATCGGCCTGCTCGCAGCGGGCACACTGTACTACGTCGTGTCCTCGCGATTGCCCGACGTGGAGAGCCTGCGCAACGTCGAGCTGCAGGAGCCGCTGTATGTCTACGCGCGCGACGGCCGCCTGATGGCGCTGTTCGGCGAGACCCGGCGCTACCCGGTGGACATCGCCGAAGTGCCGGAACGCTTGAAGCAGGCGTTCATCGCGATCGAGGACAACCGCTTCTACGAGCACCACGGCGTGGATTACCGCGGTGTCAGCCGCGCGATCTGGCTGCTGGCGACGACCGACGACAAGCGCGTGCCGGGTGGGTCCACCATCACCCAGCAGGTGGCCCGCCAGTTCTTCCTGAGCTCGGAGTACAGCTACACGCGCAAGCTGTCGGAGATGCTGCTGGCGATGAAGATGGAGCGCGAGCTGTCGAAGGACGAGATCTTCGAGCTCTACCTCAACAAGAGCTTCTTCGGCAATCGCGCCTATGGCATCGCCGCCGCGGCCGAGTTCTATTACGGCAAGAAGCTCGACCAGCTCGACCTGGACGAACTGGCCACGCTGGCCGCGATCCCCAAGTTCCCGTCCAGCGGCAACCCCGTCACCAACCCCGAGCGCGCGCGCATCCGCCGCGACTACGTTCTGCAGCGCATGCACGAACTCGGCTTCATCAGCCTGGCGGAAGCGACCGCGGCGCAGGCGGTGGCCATGCACGCCACCCCGCACGAACGCCCGGTCGAGGTGTACGCGCCGTATGTCGCCGAAATGGTGCGCCAGGAGATGATCGCCCGCTATGGCGGCGACGTGCTGACCCGCGGCTACCACGTCACCACCACGATCGATCCGACGATGCAGCTGGCCGCCGATGTCGCGGTGCGCAGCGGCCTGTCCGCATACGACCATCGCCACGGCTGGTCGAAGATCGAGCAGGCCTTCGACCTTGCGGCCGACGAGGACGCGGCAACCGCGGGCGCCCGCCTTCGCGGCATCCCTGCGCAGTCCGGACTGCTGCCGGCGATCGTCCTGCGCGCCGGCGACGGCACCGCCGACGTGGCGCTGACCGACGGCACCACGGTGACCCTCGACGCCGCCAGCAGCCGCTGGACCGGCCGCAATCCGGGGGCCCTGCTCAAGCGCGGCGACGTGACCCGCGTGCGCCGCATCGAGCCCAAGGGCAAGGACGGAGCCGCCCCGAACCCGGCGGCGAAGCCCACGTGGCAGCTCGACCAGGTGCCACGCGCGCAATCCACGCTGGTGTCGCTGGAGCCCGACAATGGCGCCTTGCGCGCGCTGGTCGGTGGCTTCAGCTTCGCCGGCCAGAAGTTCAACCGCGCCACCCAGGCGCGCCGCCAGCCGGGCTCGAGCTTCAAGCCCTTCATCTATGCCGCGGCCTTCGAGCGCGGCTTCAACCCGGCCTCGGTGGTGGTCGACGCGCCGGTGGTGTTCCGCATGCGCCGCGGCCAGGACTGGCGCCCGCAGAACGACGACGGCAAGTTCGCCGGCCCGATGCGGCTGCGCGAAGCGCTGGTGCGTTCGCGCAACCTGGTGTCGGTGCGCTTGCTTGACGCCATCGGCGTCGACTACGCGCGCCGCTACATCAGCCACATGGGGTTCGACGAGTCCGAGCTGCCGCCCAACCTGTCGATCGCGCTGGGCACGCCGTCATTGACGCCGCTCGACATCACGCGCGGTTACGCGGTGTTCGCCAACGGCGGCTTCCGCGTCACGCCCTGGTTCATCGACGAGGTCAAGGACCGCGACGGCAAGGTGGTCTTCAAGGAGAACCCGGCAGTCGCGTGCCGCAGCTGCGGCGCCGACGGGACGACGGTCGCGACCGCGAACGTGGTCGATGGCTTCAACCTCGGCCCGAGCCAGCCGGCAACCGCCGCCGCACCTGCCGCCACCACGCCCGAACCCGCGGCCCCGGTCGCCGGCCCCGACAGGGTCGTGGCGCCGCGCGCCATCGACGCGCGCGTCGCGTACCAGCTGGTGTCGATGATGCGCGACGTCGTGCAACGCGGCACCGGCACCGCGGCCAAGGTGCTTGGCCGCGAGGACGTCGGCGGCAAGACCGGCTCCACCAACGACCACCGCGATGCATGGTTCTCCGGCTTCGGCGGCAACCTGGCCACCGTGGTCTGGGTCGGTCGCGACGACAACCGCTCGCTCGGCTACCGCGAATACGGGGGCAAGTCGGCGCTGCCGATCTGGATCGACTTCATGCGCGTTGCGCTGGACGGCATGCCCATCGCGGCCAACGAGCCACCGGACGGCATGGTCAAGGTTGCGGTCAGCGCGAGCGGGCGGCTGCTGCCGACCACCTCCGATGGCGGCCTGGTCGAGTGGGTGAAAGCCGAGGACCTCGAGCGCATGGAGTCGACGTACGAGGACGTGGCCGAAGAGGTCCCGACCGAGGAAGCGTTCGACATCTTCTGAGGCGTCATCCGGTAGTCTGTGGTGGCCTTCTCCGGATGGAGCGCCCGCATGCACAGAGCCAGACAGCACGCAGGAACCCGAAGCCGTGAGCTCCGCCACCGCCTCGCCCACGAGGCGGCGCGGTTGATCGCCGAAGGCGGGATCCGCGACTTCCACCACGCCAAGCGCAAGGCCGCCGAGCGGCTTGGCATCCACGACGACGCGTCGCTGCCCCGCAACCACGAGATCGAGGACGCGCTGCGCGAGTACCAGCGGCTGTTCCTCGGTGACACGCACGCCGGCCAGTTGCAGGTGCGCCGCGAGGCCGCCCTGCAGGCGCTCGAATTCTTCGCTGCCTTCGATGCGCGCCTGGTGGGTCCGGTGCTCGAAGGCACGGCGGGCCCGCACGCACCCGTGACGCTCCACCTCTACTGCGACGACGCCGATGCCGTGCCGCGCTTCCTCGGCGATGCCGGCATCCCCGCGGAATCGCACAGCCGCCGGGTGCGCCTGGACCGCGCGCGCGTCGGCGAGTTCCCGGCGTGGCTGTTCAGCGCCGGCGACACCGTCATCGAGCTCACGGTCCTGCCCGCCGCGGCCCTGCGCCAGGCGCCGTTGTCGGCGGTGGACGAGAAACCGATGCCGCGCGCATCGGCCAGCCAGCTGCGCAGGCTGCTGGCTGAAGGTGAAGAGGCGCATGGGCCACTTTCCGACGCACGCTGACCCGGTACCTGCTGGGCGACGAACATCGCGGCAGGCCTCATGAGAGGAAAAACGCCCCGCATTGCGGGGCGTTGTGCATCGCGCGGCCTGATGTGGCGTCAGCGCTTGTCGGCGGCCGGGTAATCGCGCACACCGGAACCGGTATAGATCTGCCGCGGGCGGCCGATCTTGAACTCCGGATCGGTCTGCTGCTCGAGCCAGTGCGCCATCCAGCCGGCGGTGCGCGCGATGGCGAACATCACCGTGAACATCTCGGTCGGGATCTTCAGCGCCTTGTAGATGATGCCGCTGTAGAAATCGACGTTCGGGTAGAGCTTGCGCTGCACGAAGTAGTCGTCCTTGAGCGCCGCCTCCTCGAGCCGCATCGCGACCTCGAGCAGCGGGTCGTCGATGCCGAGTTCCTCCAGGACCTTGTGGCACATCTCCCGGATGATCTTGGCGCGCGGGTCGAAGTTCTTGTACACGCGGTGGCCAAAGCCCATGAGGCGGAAGCCGGATTCCTTGTCCTTGGCACGGTCGATCGCCGACTGCACGTTCTTGGCCGTGCCGATCTCGGCCAGCATCTTCAGCACCGCCTCGTTGGCGCCGCCATGCGCCGGGCCCCACAGCGCGGCGACGCCCGAGGCGATGCACGCGTAGGGGTTGGCACCGGTGGAACCCACCAGACGCACCGTCGAGGTCGACGCGTTCTGCTCATGGTCGGCGTGCAGGATGAACAACAGGTCCAGCGCCTTCGCGGCGACCGGGTTGAGCACCAGCGGCTCGCTCGGCACCTCGAACATCATGTGCAGGAAGCGATCGACGTAGGGCAGGTTGTTGCGCGGGAACCGCAGCGGCCAGCCCATTGAATGCCGGTAGCAGGCGGCGGCGATGGTCGGCACCTTGGCGATCATGCGGATCGCCGCCATGCGGCGCTCTTCCGGGTCGTCGTAGTCGAGATCGTTGTGGTAGAAACTCGCCATCGAACCGATCATGCCGACCAGCATCGCCATCGGGTGGGCGTCGTGGCGGAAGCCACCGAGGAAGTTCTTGAACGCCTCGTGCAGCATGGTGTGGTGGGCGACGTCATGGTCGAACGCACCCATCTGCGCGGCGTCGGGCAGCTCGCCGTTCAGCAGCAGGTAGGCGACCTCGAGGAACGAGGAATGCTTTGCCAGCTGATCGATCGGGTAGCCGCGATACAGCAGCACGCCCTCGTCGCCGTCGATGTAAGTGATCGCCGACTTGCAGCTGGCGGTGGCGGTGAAACCGGGATCGTAGGTGAAGAGGCCGGTTTCCTTCGGCAGCCTGCCGATGTCGACGCAGTCGTTGCCGAGCGTGGGCTTGAGGATCGGCAGTTCGACCGACTTGCCGGCGGCCTGCACTGCAACGGTGCCGGCGTTCGGGCCGACGTTGGACGGGGTGGCGGACACAGACGCACTCCTTTCGTATCGCGTGGACCCGCGCATCGGGGGCGGGTCGGATGAGGCGGGGTCGCGCGCGTGCGCGATCGGGCAATTATCGCATAGGCCCCGGCCGCGACGGATACGCCAGCGGCCGCAACGATGGAACGCGGCGGCTCAAACGAAAACGGCCGCCCAGTGGGCGGCCGTCGGCTCGGGCGCGTGGTGCCCGGCGCTTACTTGGAGTAGCGCTTGCGGAACTTGTCGACGCGGCCGCTGGTGTCCATGAGCTTGTTCTGGCCCGTGTAGAACGGATGCGAAGCCGACGAGACTTCGATCTTGATCAGCGGATACTCGTTGCCGTCTTCCCACTTCACCGTCTCCTTGCTGGAAAGGGTGGAACGCGTGAGGATCTTGAAATCCGAGGTCACGTCCTGGAAAACGACGTCGCGGTAAGCAGGATGGATGTCGGCCTTCATGACGGGTACCGGTATCTGGGCGAGGAAAGAGCGGCATTATAGCCGGCCCCGATACCCGCCGCAAGCCGCCTCAGGCGCCGAGCGCCCCGCGCACCAGGGCCTCGAACATCGCCTGGTCGTAGCGCAGCAGGATGCGCGCCTGGTCCGGGCGCCCGAGCTGCCGCTGCCAGTCGACCACCGTGGTGCCGCGCGCCACCGGATCCGCCAGCACCACGTCGATCGGCCGCACTTCGGCCTGCAGCACGCCCTGCGGGGCCAGCGCCATGGCCATCGCCAGCGCATCCGCGGCATGCCAGAGCTCGCCACGACCGTCTTCCGACCACAGCCGCGTATGCCGCGAGATGGCCTCGTAGAATCCGGCCACGGGACCGGGGGCGGCCAGCCACCGGTCGACATCGCGGTGGTGCATGCCGTGGGCGACGGTAGCCTCCCAGTCGGCGAGGTCGAAAGCGGGGAATGACTGGAACACGATCCGCGCCGCCTCGGGATCGAAATAGACGTTGAACTCCGCCGACGGCGTGATGTTGCCGCGCGCGGTGACCGCGCCGCCCATCACCACAAGCCGGCCAATGCGCTGCGGAAGGGTGGGATCCAGGCGCAGCGCCAGCGCGAGGTTGGTGAGCGGACCGAGCATGACCAGCAGCAGCCGGCCGGCGTGCTCGTGGGAGAGGCGCAGGATCGCCTGCACGGCGTGTTCGGATTGGGCGCCGCGGGTGGCCGGCGCGTGGCCGACATCGCCGAAGCCGTCCGCGCCGTGCACGTGCGCCGCGTCGGGCGCCGCGTGAAGCAGCGGGCGGTCGCAGCCGGGGAACACGGGCACATCGTCGCGCGCCGCGATCTCGCAAAGCTTGAGCGCGTTGGCCACGGTATGGCGCAGGCCGACGTTGCCGGCGGCAACGGTCAACCCGACCACGTCATGGCGCGCGTCGCGCAGCGCCATCAGCAGGGCGAGCGCGTCGTCGACGCCCGGGTCGGTATCGATCAGCAGCGGGATGCGTTCATTGGTCATCGATCGATTATCCATGTTCGTGCCGCGGACATCAGGCCGCCGCGTAACGCACGGCGCCGCCGATCCAGCGCGCCACCAGGCGTTCGGCAACGTCGGGCTGGTCGCGCAGCAGCTGCTCGCCCAACGCGTGTACCAGCGGCAGCAGGTCGGCATCGCGCGCCAGGTCGGCGACGCGGAACGCCGCAAGGCCGGTCTGGCGGGTGCCGAGCAGTTCGCCCGGCCCGCGCAGCTCCAGGTCCTTCTCGGCGATGACGAACCCGTCGCCGGTCTCGCGCATCGTCTCCAGGCGTTCGCGCGCCATCCGCGACAACGGCGGCTGGTACAGCAGCACGCAGCTCGAAGCGGCACTGCCGCGCCCCACCCGCCCGCGCAACTGATGCAGCTGCGCCAGGCCCAGGCGCTCGGCGTTCTCGATCACCATCAGCGAGGCATTGGGCACGTCCACGCCGACCTCGATCACCGTGGTGGCGACCAGCAGGTCGGCCGTGCCTTCCTTGAACGCGCGCATCGCCGCCTGCTTTTCGTTGGCCTTCATGCGGCCGTGCACCAGCCCCACGCGAAGCCCGGGCAGGGCATCCGACAGCGCCTCGAACGTCGCCTGCGCGGCCTGCGCCACGATCTCGTCGGAGTCGTCGATGATCGTGCACACCCAGTACGCCTGGCGGCCCTCCGCGCAGGCCGCGCGGATCCGCTCGATGAGCTCCGGGCGGCGCCCGGCGGCGAGCACCACGGTCTGCACTGGCGTCCGCCCCGGTGGCAGCTCGTCGATCGCCGACACGTCGAGGTCGGCATAGGCCGCCATGGCCAGGGTGCGCGGAATCGGCGTCGCGGTCATCACCAGCTGGTGCGGAACGCGCCCGCCCTCGCCGCCCTTGTCGCGCAGCGCCAGGCGCTGGTGCACGCCGAAGCGGTGCTGCTCGTCGATGATGGCGAGTGCGAGGTCGTTGAACACCACGCCCTGCTGCATCAGCGCATGCGTGCCGACCACCACCTGCGCCTGGCCGCTGGCGACCGCCGCCATCGCCTGCGCGCGCGCGCGGCCTGTGACCTTGCCGGCCAGCCACTCGACGCGAAGGCCGAGCGGTTCCAGCCACGCCCGCAGGTTGGCGAGATGCTGCTCGGCCAGCAGCTCGGTGGGTGCCATCAGCGCCGCCTGGCGGCCCTCGGCGACCGCCATCAGCGCGGCCATCGCCGCCACCACGGTCTTGCCGGAACCGACATCGCCCTGCACCAGCCGCAGCATCGGCACCGGTCGCGCCATGTCACCGCGGATCTCGTCGAAGACGCGCGCCTGCGCCGCGGTGAGCGCGAACGGCAGGTCCTCGCGCAGCCGTTGCGCGAGTGCCGGGTCGGCAAGCGGCCGCGCGGCGTGCGACTGCTGGGCGATGCGCTGGCGGCGCATGCTCAGGTGGTGCGCGAGCAGCTCTTCGAGCGCCAGCCGACGCTGCGCGGGATGCGTGCCGGCGAGCAACGCGGCGACATCGGCATCGCGCGGCGGGCGGTGCACCGTGAGCAGCGACTCGCGCAGCCCGGGCAGCGCATGTGCGCGCAGCAGCGCGGCCGGCAGGAGCTCGAGCACGTCGCCATCGGGAAGGCGGTCGAGCGCCTGCGCGATCAGCCGCTTCATCACCGCCGGGCCGACGCCCTCGATCGCGGGGTAGACAGGGTCGAGGCGATCGCCAAGCCCGGCGACGCAGTCGTCGCCGACCAGGCTGTAACTCGGGTGGACGATCTCCAGCCCGCGCTGCCCGGGCCGCGGCGTGCCGAAGCAGCGCACGCGCGCGCCCGGCGTGAACTGCGCGGCCTGCGCGGCGCGGAAATGGAAGAAGCGCAGCACCAGCGTGCCATGCGAGTCGTCGACGATCGCGACCCGCAACATCGGCTTGTAGCGGAAGCCGCGCTCGACCGCCTCGACCCGACCTTCGACCTGCGCGGGAACACCCGGCTGCAGCATGCGGATCGGCGTGATGGCGGTGCGGTCCTCGTAGCCGCGCGGCAGCTGCAGCCACAGGTCCTGCACGCCGGTCAGGCCACGCGCGGCGAGCTTCTCCGCAACCCGCGGGCCCACGCCGGCCAGCGCCGACAGCACATCGGTGCCGGCGGGTGCCAGCGAGGGCGCGGCTGCGCCAGCCTTGCGCCGGGGTGCCGCCACTGCCTCAGTCGGTAACCATCACGGCGTCGACCTCGAACTGCGCGCCCTTGGGCAGCGCGGACACTTCGATGGTCGCACGCGCGGGATACGGCGCATTGAAATACTCCGCCATCACCGCGTTCACGGCCGCGAACTGGCCGAGGTCTGTGAGGTACAGGCCGACGCGCGTGACGTCATCGAGCGACCCGCCGGCCGCCTCGCAGACAGCGCGCAGGTTGTCGAATGCGCGCCGCGCCTGCGCGGCAAGATCACCGGGGACCAGTTCGCCCGTGGCCGGGTCCAGCGGGATCTGCCCGGACACGAACACGGTGTTGCCGGCGCGGGTGGCCTGCGAGTACGGACCGATGGCCGCCGGTGCGTCGGCGGTGGTGATGGGTGTCCTGGGCATTTTCGAATCCTCGAAGGCGATGCGGTCGATTATGACCGCCGCCCCGCCGATTCTCTATCGGCGCGGTTTCAGATCCGCTGCACGCCGTGGACCACGCCGAGCCGACGGGTGCGGCGGATGACATGCGCCAGGTGCGTGCGGTTGCGCACTTCGATCGAGAATCGGATCGCGGCGACATTGGTGTCGCGCTCCAGGTATTCGACGCCGTCGATGTTGGAGTCCGCCTGCGCGATCGCCGCCGCCACCTGTGCCAGCACGCCCGGCCGGTTCTCGACCTCGATGCGCAGCGCCACTGCGTAATCGCCGGCGACCTCGCGATCCCAGCCGATGTCGACCCAGCGATCCGGCGACTTGCGGTATTCGGCGACATTCGGGCATTCCATCCTGTGCACCACGATGCCACGGCCGGCGGTGTGGTAACCCATGATCTCGTCGCCCGGGATCGGCATGCAGCAGTTGGCGAAGGTCACCACGCCGCGTTCGCTGCCGGTGATCAGGATGCGGTCGTCGCCGCGGTGCACGCGCGGCGCGCCGTCGGCACCCGGGGTCTTGCGCGCCAGCGACTGCGCGACCTGCGACGGCATGCGGTTGCCCAGCGCGACCTCGGCCAGCAGCGCTTCCAGCCGCGGGAAGCGATGCTCGGCCAGGTAGGCTTCGAGATGCTCCGCCGGCAACTGTTCCAGCGAGCTGTCGAGATCCTCGAGCGCACTGTCGAGCATGCGGTGGCCAAGCTGCACGGCGTCTTCGTGCTCGAGCTGCTTGAGCTGCTGGCGGATCGCGGTGCGCGCCTTGCCGGTGACCACGAACTCCAGCCACTGCGGCCGCGGCTGCGACGACTTCGCGGTGACGATTTCCACCGACTGGCCGGTGGCCAGCTTGGTGCGCAACGGCACCAGCTTGCGGTCGACGCGCGCGGCCACCGCCCTGTTGCCGACGTCGGTGTGCACCGAGAAGGCGAAATCAAGCGCCGTGGCGTTGCGCGGCAGCGACATGATGTCGCCCTTGGGCGTGAACAGGTAGACCTCGTCCGGGAACAGGTCGACCTTGACGTTCTCGAGGAACTCCAGCGACGACCCGGTGCCGCTCTGCGATTCCAGCAGCGCGGAGATCCACGAATGCGCGCGCGCCTGCGCGCTGTTCGGCGCGCCACCGCCGTGCTTGTACGCCCAGTGCGCGGCGATGCCACGCTCGGCGATCAGGTCCATCTCCTCGGTGCGGATCTGCACCTCGATGGGCGAGCCGTAGGGGCCGAACAGCACCGTGTGCAGCGACTGGTAGCCGTTGGCCTTGGGGATCGCGATGAAATCGCGGAAGCGGCCGTCGAGCGGCTTGTACACCGAATGCGCCACGCCCAGCGCGTGGTAGCAGTCGCGCACCGAGCCGACGATCACCCGGAAGCCGAACACGTCGATCACCTGGCTGAAGGTTTTCCCTTCCGCGCGCATCTTGTTGTAGATGCTCCACGGCGACTTCACCCGGCTCACCAGGCGGTAGTCCACGCCCTCGTTGGTCAGCCGCTGCGCGAGCTGCGCCTCGATCTTGGCCAGTGCCTCGCGCCGCACCAGCGGCTGCGAGCGGATGCGCTTCTCGAGGATGCGGTGGCGCAGCGGGTGCAGGGCGGCAAACCCGAGGTCCTGCAGCTCGGCCTTGATCAGGTTCATGCCCAGGCGCTGCGCGATCGGCGCGTAGATCTCCAGCGTCTCGCTGGCGATGCGCTGGCGCGCCTCGGGGGACTGCGCGCCGAGCGTGCGCATGTTGTGCAGGCGGTCGGCCAGCTTGATCAGGATGACGCGCAGGTCGCGCGCCATCGCCAGCATCATCTTGCGGAAGCTCTCCGCGTCCGCCTCGCGGCGGTTGGCGAACTGCAGCTTGTCGAGCTTGGTGACGCCGTCGACCAGCTCCGCGACCGCCTCGCCGAACTCGCCGGCCAGTGCGTCGCGCCCCAGTGGCGTGTCCTCGATGGTGTCGTGCAGGATGGCCGCGACCAGTGTCTCGAGGTCGACCTTCTGCTCCGCCAGCACCTGCGCCACAGCGACGGGGTGGGTGATATAGGGCTCGCCGGACTTGCGCACCTGCCCCGCGTGCGCGGCCGCGCCCACCGCCCAGGCGCGGCGCACCTGGCGGCGCTGGTCTTCGGGCAGGTACGCGCTCGCGCGCTCCAGCGCGCGCATGTAGCCGGGGATGTCTTCGTCCCCGGGGACCGGTACCTGCACCAGCGCGAGCTCTGCGGATGTCATGGGTCGAGCCTACGCGTGCGCCCGCAGCCCGGCAACGCGCGGCGGTCGATGCACGCGGGCCGTGAACGCAGACGGCCCCGGATGTCCGGGGCCGTCGTGGTCATGCTGGCAAGCGCCATGCAGGCGCCCGCGGATCAGGCGTCGTCGCCCTTGCCCAGGTCGTCGTCGGCCACGACTTCGGCGGCCGCCCATTCCAGCGCCTCGCGCTCCTTGCGCTCGCGCTCGGACTTCTCGACGGCGTCGATGTACTCGGGATTGATGCGGCGCGCGGCGATCTCGCGCAGCGCCAGCACCGTCGGCTTGTCGTCGTTCTCGCTGTTGTCGATCTGCGGCTCGACGCCATTGGCAAGCTGGCGGGCGCGCTTGGCGGCCAGCATGACCAGTTCGAAACGGTTGTCGACGACTTTCAGGCAATCTTCAACGGTGATGCGGGCCATAAATCTCCTGGCGGCCGACCGGCCGTCGATGCAGTGCGTGGGACCGGAAAGGATAGCGATACCGCGCCCGGCACGCAAGCCGAGCTGTTGCGAATCAGGCACTTGGGGCGTAATGCAGCCTTGGCGGTTCAGTCTTCCTGCAGCAGCGCGCCGATCAGGGCGCGGTGCCGCCAGGCCTGGGCGTCCAGGCGCAGCCGGCTGGCGACGAAGATGGCGCACATCTCGTCCACCGCGGTGGCGAAATCCTCGTTCACGATCACGTAATCGAATTCCGCATAGTGCGACATCTCCTCGCGCGCGGCGGCCAGGCGCCGGGCCATGACCTCCTCGCTGTCCTGGCCGCGCTTGCGCATGCGCTCGTCGAGCGCCGCGCGCGAGGGCGGCAGGATGAACACGCCGACGGCGTCGGGCACCAGCTTGCGCACCTGGCGCGCCCCCTGCCAGTCGATTTCAAGCAGCACGTCGCGGCCGGCCGCCAGCTGCGGTTCCACCGACTGCCGCGCGGTGCCCTTCCAGTCGCCGTGCACGCGGGCATGTTCGAAGAACTCGCCGGCGGCGATCATCTCCTGGAACCGCGCATCGTCGACGAAGTGGTAATGCTCGGCGTGCCGCTCGCCCGGGCGCGGCGGTCGCGAGGTGAACGAGACCGACAGGCAGATGTTGGCGTCGCGCGCCAGGCAGGCGTTGACGATGCTCGACTTCCCGGCGCCCGACGGCGCGGCGACGATGAACAGCCTGCCCCGCGTTGGAACGTCGGGCTTATTCAATGTTCTGCACCTGTTCCCGCACCTGGTCGATCAGCACCTTGAGCTCGACGGCGATGTTGGACGTGCGCGGATCGACCGACTTCGAACCCAGCGTATTCGCCTCGCGATTGAACTCCTGGAGCAGGAAATCGAGCCGGCGGCCGGCGGGCTCGCGCTGGCCGAGCACGCGGCGGATCTCGGCCACGTGGCTGTCGAGGCGGTCAAGCTCCTCGTCGACGTCGAGCTTCTGCAGCGACAGCACCAGCTCCTGCTCGAGCCGGCCGGGATCGGCGGGCTGCGCCAGGTCGGCCAGGCGCGCCTCGAGCTTGGCGCGCTGCCCGGCGCGGATCGCCGGCACCACGCCACGCACCTCGGCGGCGCGCGCGGCGATGCCGTCGACGCGCTCCAGCATCACCGCCACCAGCTTGCCGCCCTCGCGCTCGCGCGCGGCGATGAACTCGCCCAGCACCTGGTCCAGCAGCGCGAGCGCCTCGCCCTGCAGGGCCTCGGCGTCGGTGGCCCGGGTGCGCAGCACGCCGGGGTACTGCAGGAGCTCGGTGAACCCGACCTGCATCGCCGGGAACCGCGGCTGCAGGCGCAGCGCCAGTTCGCCCAGCCGCTCCACCAGCGCATCGTCGACCACGAACGCGCCCGCGTCCTCCGGCGCGCGCAGGCGCAGGGTGAGCTCGACCTTGCCGCGCGCGACGCGGGCCCCGATGCGCTCGCGCAGCACCGCTTCCAGCGCACGCAGCTCGTCCGGCGCACGCACCCCGAGCTCAAGGTAGCGGTGGTTGACCGCACGGAGCTCGCAGCCAAGGGTGCCGAAGGCGGTGGCACGTTCGCCGGAAGCGAAGGCGGTCATGCTGCGGATCATGCGGGGCATCCGGTGGTTCGGGGTGCCGATGGTAAACTCGCGCGCCATTCCTGCGGTAATTCCCTCCATGAGCGATTCTCCCCGTCCAAGCGGGCGCGCGCCTGCCCAGATGCGCGACGTGCGTATCCAGCGCGGCTACACCCGCCATGCCGAGGGATCGGTCCTGGTGACCTTCGGCGATACGCGGGTGCTGTGCACGGCCACGGTCGAGAACCGCGTGCCGGGCTTCCTGCGCGGCAAGGGCACCGGCTGGGTGACCGCCGAATACGGCATGCTGCCGCGCGCCACCCACAGCCGCTCCGACCGCGAGGCCGCGCGCGGCAAGCAGGGAGGGCGCACGCTGGAGATCCAGCGCCTGATCGGCCGCTCGCTGCGCGCCTGCGTGGACCGCGACGCACTCGGCGAGCGCACCATCACCCTCGACTGCGACGTGCTGCAGGCCGACGGCGGGACCCGCTGCGCGGCCATCACCGGTGCCTACGTGGCGCTGGTGGACGCGGTGCGCTGGCTGCAGGGTCGCCGCGAGCTCGGCAAGCGCGACCCCATCCACGGCGCGATCGCCGCGGTGTCGGTCGGCATCCACGGCGGCCGCCCGGTGCTTGACCTCGACTATGCCGAAGACAGCGCCTGCGACACCGACATGAACGTGGTGATGAACGACGGCGGCGGCTTCATCGAGCTGCAAGGCACCGCCGAGGGCCACGCGTTCCGCCGCGAGGAGCTGGACGCCATGCTCGCACTGGCCGCGCAGGGCTGCGGGGAACTGTTCGCGGCACAGCAGGCGGCGCTGGCCGAAGGCTGAGCCATGGACCTGGTGCTGGCCAGTGGCAACGCGGGCAAGCTGGGGGAATTGCGCGCGCTGCTGGACGGATCACGCTTCACGCTGCGTGCGCAGTCGGAGTTCGGCGTCGCCGACGTTGACGAAACCGGCCTGACGTTCATCGAGAACGCGCTGCTCAAGGCGCGCCACGCGGCGCTGGCGACCGGCCTGCCGGCGCTGGCCGACGACTCGGGGCTGTGCGTGGACGCGCTCGACGGCGCCCCGGGGCTGTATTCCGCGCGCTACGGCGGAACCCACGGCGATGCCGGGCGCAATATCGCGCGCCTGCTGCGCGAGCTTGACGGCGTGGCCGACGAGGCCCGGGGTGCCAGCTTCCACTGCGCGATCGTGGTGCTGCGCCGCGCGGACGACCCGCAGCCGATCATCGCCGAGGGCCAGTGGCGCGGACGCATCCTGCACGCGCCGCGCGGCGCGGGAGGCTTCGGCTACGACCCGGTGTTCCTGGATCCGGGCAGCGGCCTGACCGCCGCCGAGCTGCCCGCCGCACTCAAGAACACCATCAGCCATCGCGGCCGCGCGCTCGCGGTGCTGCGCGAACGCCTCGCCGAACTGGCCTGACCATGCTGCTGCCGCCGCCGCTGTCGCTGTACGTGCACCTGCCGTGGTGCGTGCGCAAATGCCCCTACTGCGACTTCAACTCGCACGAGCAGCGCGGCGCGCTGCCGTTCGCCGAGTACGTCAGCGCACTGGTCGCCGACCTCGAGCACGACCTGCCGCTGGCATGGGGCCGCACCGTGCATTCGGTGTTCTTCGGCGGCGGCACGCCGTCGCTGTTTCCAGCGGCGGCGATCGACGACTTCCTGCAGCAGGCCAGCGCGAGGCTGCGGTTCGCTCCGGGTTGCGAGATCACCCTGGAGACCAACCCCGGCACCGCCGAGCACGGACGCTTCGAGGGCTACCTCGCGGCCGGCGTGAACCGCCTGAGCTTCGGCATCCAGAGCTTCGACGACGCCTGCCTGCAGCGACTCGGGCGCATCCACGACAGCCGCGAGGCGGACGCGGCCGTGAAGCTCGCCCAGGACGCCGGCTTCGACAACATCAACCTCGACCTGATGTACGCCCTGCCCGGCCAGGACCTCGATGGCGCCGCGCGCGACCTGGAACGCGCGTTCGCGCTGCAGCCGGCGCACATCTCGCACTACCAGCTCACCCTCGAACCGAACACGCTGTTCGCCGCCAGGCCGCCCGCGGGTTTGCCCGACGAGGACACTGCCTGGGACATGCAGGAACACGGCCAGGCGCTGCTCGAGGCGGCGGGCTACGGGCATTACGAGGTCAGCGCCTACGCGCGGGCCGGGCGCCAGTGCGCCCACAATCTCAACTACTGGCGCTTCGGCGACTACCTCGGCATTGGCGCAGGCGCGCACGGCAAGATCACGTTGGGCGCCGGGCAGGCGATCCGCCGGCGCTGGAAGCTCAAGCACCCGGCGGCGTGGCTAGCCACGGCGGGCAGCGACGCGGCATTCGGCGGCGACGAGGACATCGAGCCCGCGCGGCGGCCGTTCGAATACATGCTCAACGCGCTGCGCCTGCACGAAGGCTTCGCGCTGGCCGACTTCGAGGCCCGGACGGGCCTGGCGCGTGCCACGATCGACGCGCAACTCGCGGAGGCCGCGGCGCGCGGCTGGCTTGTCGAGGATGCGGGCCATGTCAGGCCCACCGCGCTGGGCCGGCGCCTGGGCAACGACGTGGTCGCGCTTTTCCTGACATGAGCGCCCATCGGCCGCCGTGTCCTGACGCCGGCGGAAACCCCGTGCTGGCCGCGGGGCATGCCTGCATGCTAAGTATCCCCACAGGGGAAGCGAGCCAGACGCAAACATGTCAGTGACGACGCCAAACAATGACGCCACCGCTCCGCGGACACTGGCGGCCGCCGGTCTGCCGCGACGCGTGCGCAAGGCGCTGGAAAGCGCGTTGGCGCTGGTCTCCGCGGAGCTGGACAATTACCTCGGCGCGATGCTCGACGAATTCGAGCAGGAGCTGTTCCGCCTCGCCGACCGCGCACGCAATCCGGGCAGCGAGTCCAACTTCGTGCAGGCGCTGCGCACGTTCCGCCTGAACCGCTCCGACCTGGTCCCGCAGCTGATGCTGGAGCTCGAAGCGTCGCTGGCCACCCTGCGCGCTCCGCCCGCGGCGCAGGGGAAGGCGTCCGTCCGCGAGGCCGGCAGCCATCTTCTGCTGACCCTGGTCGAAGACGCGGCGATGGACGAAGACGGCATCCTGCGCGAAATCGCCAGCCGCCAGGAGGGCCGCGCCACACTGGCGATGCACCTGCTCGGGCAGCGCTTCGGTGTGCTGGCGGGTTCGCCCGCGATCGACGCCGCGCGCTTGCCGCTGGGCCCGCAGTCGGTGTGCCGCGCGTTGCGCACCGCCAGCCGGGCACTCGATATCGGCGTCGAATCGCGCGAACTGCTGTTCCGGCTGTTCGACCGCATGGTGATGGGCCACTACGCGCCCGTGCTGGAGAAACTCGACGCCGCACTGGACCGCGAGGGCGTGCTGCCCGGCCTGACCTACGTGCCGATGCGCGTGCGTGCAACCGCACGCCAGCAGGCGCACGAGGCCGCGGCGAACGCCGCCCCGGGACAGGCGGCATCGCGCCCGCGGGCGCGCGGCACGGGAGAGGCTGCCGAGGGTGCTCCGGGCCCCGCTGCCGGCGCAGGCCGCCCCGCCGGCAACGGCGAGCGCGGCAGCCCGGCTGTCGACGGCCGCAGCACCGGCCATGCGGATCCGGGCGCGGCACACGGCCACGGCACAGGCGCGACGCACGCCGACCTGCAGCGCCCGCATACCGGCTGGATGGCCGAGACCAGCAGCGCCTTCGAGAACTCCGACGAGCAGGCCGACTACCAGGCCCTGCAGCAGCTGATGGCCGGGCGCCGCGCGTTGATCGGCAAGCTGCGGCCCGGGCAGGCCGCCAGCGCCGCGCCGCCACTCAGCACAGACGACGTGTTCCGTGCGCTGGGCACGCTGCAGGCCGCGCCCGAGGCGTCGCCACGCAACCTGATGGACATCCGCCAGTCCCTGCTCGCGCAGGCCCGGCAGAAGCGCGGCAAGGGCGCCAGCCTCTCGCAGCGCGACAACGACACCTTTGAACTGCTGCACATGCTGTACGGGCAGCTGGAAGGCGAGATCAGCCGCGACGCACCCGCCAGCGCCCTGCTCCGCCGGCTCCAGCTCCCGTTGCTGCGCGTCGCGCTCCAGGACCCGGCGTTCTTCGTGCGCGCCGCGCATCCGGCCCGGCAACTGCTCAATACCGTCGCCGAGACGGCGGCGAAATGGCTCGACAAGGACGATTTCGATCCACAGCTGTTGCCGCCGCTGCAACAGGCGGTCAGCCACGTCATCGACAAGTACGATGGCGACGACGCGGTGTTCGAGGATTCCAACCGCGCGCTGCAGGCGCATCTCCAGGCGCAGGTGCGCCGCGCCGAGATGCTGGAGCGTCGCCACGTCGAGGCGGCGCGCGGCAAGGAAAAGCTGGAAGTCGCGAAGCTGCGCGCCGGCAAGGCGCTCGCCGACATGCTCGGCGACCAGCGCATCCCGAAGTTCTCGCGCGCGCTGCTCAACCAGGCCTGGGCTGACGTGCTGACCCTCACCCTGCTCCGCCAGGGCGAGGATTCGCAGGAGTGGCAGGGCCAGCTGGACGCCACGCGGCGGATCATCCAGGCCTGCGGCCATGGCGCGGACGCGGCCGACCCCGCGTTGGCGACACATGTCGAGGGCGCGCTTTCGCAGGTCGGCTACCACGCCGAGGAAGCGGCGATCATCGCCAACCGCCTGACCAGCAGCCGCAGCGACGAGGACGATCCGGCGTCGCGCACCGAGCTGGCCATGAAGCTGAAGGCCAGGACGCGACTGGGCGAGGACAGCGCCCGCGCGCGCAGGCCGGATCTGCCGCCACGCACGCCGGAAGAACAGGCGCGCTACGAGCAGCTGCGGGTGATGCCGTTCGGCACGTTCATCGAGTTCGTGACCAACCAGCAGGGCGACGTGGTCCGCCGCCGCCTGTCGTGGTTCAGCCCGGTCACCGACAACGCCCTGTTCGTCAACCAGCGCGGCCAGCGGGTCGGCGAGCATTCGCTGGATGCGCTGGCGCGCATGATCGTGGCCGACCAGGCACGCATCGTCACCGCCGAGCGCGGCCGCCTGGTGGACCGCGCCTGGCAGGCGGCGATGCGTACCCTGCGCAGCTTTGCCGGCCGTGGCGACGCCCCGGCGATCACCGGGGACGGATTGCCATGATCAACGAGTTCCGCCGCGCCAAGCGCCGCAAGGCGCCCGACACCATCCTGGTCATGGATGCCATGACCGAGCGCGTGGTCGGCCGCATCGGCAACCTGTCCGAAACCGGCATGCTGCTGCTGGCCAACGAGGCGCTGGTGGACGACGCGCTCTACCAGTTCCGCTTCGCGCTGCCGACGCCGGAGGGCGCCGACGCCAGCGTCGAGGTGGGCGCACACCTGCTGTGGCGCGACCAGGCCAGCGCACCCGGCCAGGCGTGGACCGGCTTCCGCTTCATCGGCATGTCGGAGCCGCAGGTCGGTCGCCTGCGCGCCTGGATCGAGGCGCCGGGCAGCCACTACGAGTAGCCGTCGACCGGGCGGTCGCAGGGCGGCACCGCGGTCGATGCGGCAGAATACGGGTTCTTCCCGGAACCGTCCCCCGCCATGTCCGTCGCCCTCGCCCCGCTGTACGCCGCCCACCTCGACACCCTGTTCGCACGCACCGCCGAAGCGCTCGGCCGTGGCGGCTTCGACCACCTGGTCGTGCCCAGCGGTACCCGGCATTACCAGGTGTTCGACGATCGCGACTATCCGTACGCGGTGAACCCGCAGTTCAAGGCCTGGGTACCGCTGCTGCGCAATCCCGGCAGCTGGCTCGTGGTCACGCCCGGCGCGCGGCCGAAGCTGGTGTACCTGCAGCCGCGCGACTACTGGCACGTGGTCCCCGAGGCGCCGTCCGGATACTGGGCGGAACACTTCGACATCGTGGTCATCCGCACGCCGGACGAGGCGCTCGAACACCTGCCGAGGAACGCCAGCCGCTGCGCGATCCTCGGCGAGCCCCAGAGCGCGCTCGGACGCTACGGTGCGTTCGCACCCAACAATCCGCAGCCGGTGCTGGATTACCTGGACTACCACCGCGCCTTCAAGACGCCGTACGAACTGGCGATGCTGCGCGAGGCTTCGCGCCTGGCCGTGCGCGGCCACCACGCCGCCGAGCGCGCGTTCCGTGCCGGTGCCAGCGAATTCGGCATCCACCTCGCCTATTGCCAGGCGGTGGGCCAGGACGCGGCGGAACTGCCCTACGGCAACATCGTGGCGCTCAACCGGAACGGCGCGGTGCTGCACTACACCGAACTCGACCGCCTGCCGCCCAAGCCGGTGCGCAGTTTCCTGCTCGATGCCGGCGCCGGCCATGGCGGCTACGCGGCCGACGTCACGCGCACCCACGCGGCGGACGTGGACGGCGAGTTCCACGCCATGGTCATGGCCGTGGACACGGCGCAGCAGGCGATGTGCGCCCAGGTGCGCGCCGGATTCGATTACCGGCAGCTGCACCTCGATGCGCACCTGGCGCTGGCCGGGGTGCTTGGCGAGTTCGGCATCCTGAAGGTGTCCCCGGAGGCGGCGGTCGCCACCGGCGTCAGCGGCACGTTCTTCCCGCACGGCATCGGCCATGGGCTCGGCCTGCAGGTGCACGACGTCGCCGGGTTCGCGGCATCCGATGCCGGCGGCACCATCGACAAGCCGGAAGGCCACCCCTACCTGCGGCTGACGCGCGTGCTGGAGCCCGGCATGGTGGTGACCATCGAGCCGGGCCTGTACTTCGTCGACATGCTGCTCGAGGACCTGCGTGCTGGCGCGCACGCCGGGAGCGTCGACTGGGACCGCGTCGATGCGTTCCGCCCGTATGGCGGCATCCGCATCGAGGACAATGTGGTCTGCACCGACGGCGATCCGCGCAACCTGACCCGCGAGGCGTTCGCCGCCTGAGCGGCGCGCCTCAGGGCGCCATGAACGCTTCGATCTCGTCGGCGCTGCGTGCCAGCCCGGCGGTCAGCACCTCGTGGCCGTCGCGGGTGATGGCCACGTCGTCCTCGATGCGGATGCCGATGCCACGCCACCTCGCCTCGACGCTGGTGTCGCCCGGCGGGATGTAGAGGCCGGGTTCGATGGTGAACACCATCCCCGGCTCGAGCAGCCGCGAGGCGCCCTCGATGCGGTAGTCGCCGACGTCGTGGACGTCGAGGCCGAGCCAGTGGCCGGTCTTGTGCGGATAGAAGCGCTTGTAGCCGCCGCCGGCCACGACATCCTCGTGCGTTCCCTGCAGCAGCCCGAGCGACAGCATGCCCTCCGCGAGCACATCGACGGCGGCATTGTGTCCGGCCTCGTATGGCACGCCCGGGCGCGCCTGCGCCAGTGCGGCCGCGTGGGCCGCGCCGACCAGGTCATGCAACGCGCGCTGCTCGCGACTGAAGCGGCCATCGGCCGGGAACGTGCGGGTGATGTCGGCGGCGTAGCCGCGGTACTCGGCGCCGGCGTCGACCAGCACCAGGTCGCCACGGCGGATCGGCGCGTTGTTGTCGCGGTAGTGCAGGACGCAGGCGTTTGCGCCGGCGCCGACGATGCTGGAATACGCCGGCTCGGCACCCGCCGCGCGGAACACGCGCTCCAACTCGGCCTGCAGTTCGTACTCGCGCATGCCGGGGCGCACGGCGCGCATCACCGCCTGGTGCGCTTGCACGCTGACCTCGGCCGCGTGCCGCATCAGCCGCAGTTCCTCGGCGGTCTTGGCGAGGCGCATCTCGTCGAGCAGGTGGCCGAGTTCGAGGAACTCGTGCGGCGGCTGCGCGCCGTGGCGTACCTCCGCCCGCACCTGGTTGACCCAGCCAATCAGCTTCAGGTCGAAATCGGTATCCCGCCCGAAGTGGTAATAGACGCGGCGCCGCCCTTCGATGAGGCCGGGCAGGATCTCGTCGATGTCGTCGATCGGCCAGGCGTCATCGACGCCAAGCGCATCTGCTGCGCCCTCGGGGCCGACACGCGGGCCATCCCAGGCTTCGCGTTCCGGGTGGCGTTCGCGGCAGAACAGCAGGCTCTCGCCGTGGCTGCGCCCGGGCACCATCACCAGCACCGCCTCGGGCTCGGCGAAACCGCTCAGGTACAGGACGTCGGAATCCTGGCGGTACGGGTAGTGCGTGTCGCGACTGCGCACGCGCTCGGGCGCGGCCGGCAGCACGAGGATCGCGTCGTCGCCCGCCAGGCGCATCAACTGGCGACGGCGCCGGGCGTAGGTTGCAGCAGTGATCCGGGGTGGGGAGGGCATGTTCGGCAGCGTCCGGGGCGACCGGGGCTGCCGGGCGCGGGCTTGTTCGTGACCGGTCAGTTGAGGCGACTGCGGTGGCGCGCGGCAAGCGCGCAGTCACCGTGCAGCAGCAGCGCGGCCACGCGCACGAACTCCTCGATCTCGGCCAGCGCCTGCTCGTCCTCCTCGTCGCCGTCGTCCTGCGCGCTTGCGCGTGCCAGCCGGGCGATGTCGGACAGCGCTTCGGCACCTTCCTCCGACAGCCTGGGGTCCTGCCCGGCCGCCAGCCCGAACGCGCCGACGAAACCCCGGCACCAGTCGAACAGCGCACCGCTGCGCTCGGCGAGCGTGGCCTCCTCGCCCGGGGACACCAGCGCCAGACCGAAATCGCGGTCCTCGAACTGTGCCGCGGTGACCTCGCGCATGCGGTCCAGCACGCCGCCGGGTGGGGGTGACGGCAGCGCGTCGTCCACCATGACCTTGGCCAACCAGTGGCCGCCACTGTCACCACCACCGGCAAGCCAGCCACAGAGGCTGCCGTGCAATTCGGGTGCGCTGGTGCCCAGCGACGCGTCGCGGCAGGCCTGTTCGATTTCAGGCAGGGTGGGAAGCGTTGCGGACATGGCAAGCACGGTCGGGGGGACGCCGCACTATACCGCCGTCGCCAAGCTTGTTGCCTCCCCGCCTGCGTGCCTACACTGCGAAGCTGCCGCGCGGGCCGCGAGGGGAAAACCGGCTTGACCATGCTCACCGACACGGGCTTCTTGATCGCGGCGCTGGTGGCGTTGCCGCTTGCCGTGGCCTGCGTGGTCCTGCTGCTCCGCCAGCGGCGCAACCACGCCCATGTCGCGCAGCTGCGCGACCGCGAAGAGCGCTTCAAGATGGCCCTGTGGGCGACCGGCGAGCGCTACTGGGACATCCACCTGCCGACCAGGCAGCTGGTGCGCCTGCTGTTCGCACAGGAAGCCGGTGGCCAGTCGCGGGAGGTCTCGAGCACGACGCGTGACATCGCCGATGTGATCCATGGCGACGACCTGCCGCGTGTCGAGGAACTGATGCGCGCATACGTCGACGGCGCAACCGCGGAATTCGTGTCCGAGCACCGCGTCCGCTCCGATGGGCCGGGCGATGACTGGGTATGGGTGCGCGCCCGCGGCCGCGCGGTGGAACACGACGCCGGCGGTGCCATCGTCCGCGTCGCCGGCACCGCGCTGAACATCAGCAAGAGCCGCGACGTGGAGCGCGAACGCCAGATCGCCAGCGAAGTGCTGCGCAGCATGAACGAAGCGGTCACCGTACTCGACGGCGACTTCAACTTCATCTCGGTCAATCCGGCCTTCACCCGCATCACCGGCTACCAGGCCGCCGACGTCGCCGGCCGTGGCGCCGACCTGCTCGACAGCATGCAGCACGATCCGGCGTTCTACCGTCACATCCGCAGCCTGGTGGCCCGCGACGGCCGCTATTCCGGCGAGATGTGGCAGCGCCGCCGCGATGGCGAGGAGTTCCTGTGCGCCATAGAGGCGGCGACGGTCCTTGGCAGCGAAGCGGACGGCGAACGGCTGTACGTGTTCGTGCTCAATGACATCACGCTGCAGAAGCGCGCCGAACAGGAGCTGCGCTACCTCGCCAATTTCGACACCCTGACCAACCTGCCCAACCGCTCGCTGCTGTCGGAGCGCCTGTCGCGCGCGATCGTGCGCGCGCGCCGCGAATCGTCGCGGATCGCGGTGCTGTTCCTGGACCTCGACCGCTTCAAGGACATCAACGATTCGCTCGGGCACGCCGCCGGAGACCGCATCCTGCGCGCGGCCGCGGCGCGCCTGCAGCAGACCGTCGGCCAGCACCACACCGTGGCGCGCCTGGCCGGCGATGAATTCACCGCGGTGCTGGAGAACCTGGAGGATGCCGACGAGGCGGACCGCGTCGCGCGCGAGATCATCATGTCGTTCGAGGCGCCGCTGATCCTCGACGACCGTCAGGAAGTCGCGGTGTCGCCTTCCATCGGCATCAGCCTGTACCCCGACCACGGCCAGGTCCCGACCGAGCTGCTCAAGCACGCGGACACCGCGATGTACCAGGCCAAGGCCGCGGGGCGCCGTACGTTCATGCGCTATGACGAGACGATGGAGGCGGCGATCCGGCAGCGCGCCACGCTCGCCGGCGCGTTGCGCAAGGTCCTCGACCGCAACGAACTGCGGGTGGCGTTCCAGCCGCGCCAGTCTCTGGCCACCTCGCAGATCACCGGTGCCGAGGCGCTGCTGCGCTGGTACAGCCCCGAGCACGGCGAAGTGCAGCCGGCCGATTTCATCCCGCTGGCCGAGGAGAGCGGCATGATCCTCGAGATCGGCGAGTGGGTGCTGCGCGAGGCCTGCCTGGCGTTGCGCCGCTGGCACCAGCATGGCCTCACCGACCTCACGGTGGCGGTGAACGTGTCGGTGCTTCAGCTGTTGCGTGGCGATTTCCCCGATGTGGTCCGCCGCGTCCTCGACGACACCGGCGTGCCGCCTTCGGCGCTGGAGCTGGAGCTGACCGAAAGCGTGCTCATGGCCAACGCCGCACAGACCGTGGTCAAGCTGCAGGCGTTCCGCGAGCTGGGCGTGTCACTGGCGATCGACGATTTCGGCACCGGCTACTCGTCGCTGGCATACCTCAAGCGGCTGCCGATCACCACCATCAAGATCGACAAGACCTTCATCGCCGACCTCACCACAGACCCGGAGGACGCCGCCATCACCACCACGGTGATCGCGATGGCCCATTCGCTGGGGCTCAACGTGGTCGCCGAGGGCGTGGAGACGCGCGCCCAGGCGGACTTCCTCGCCCACCACAGCTGCGACGAGATCCAGGGATTCTGGTTGTCGCCGCCGCTCGAGGCGACCGCCTGCATGGCCTTCATCCGCAACAGGCGGCCGCCGGGCGGCAACGTGGTGCGCCTCTCCAGCGCCGCGCCTTGACCACCCTCCCGCGCCTGCCTATCGTGCGCTCATGGAGACCCCCGACGTGATCGCGCAGTTGCAGCGGCTTGGCGAACGCTTCGACGAACTTGCCACGCGCGCGCGCCGGCTTGCCGAGGAGAACCGCAGCCTGCGCCAGCAGCATGAGCAGCTCGCCGGCGAGCGGTCCCAGCTGTTGACCCGGAACGAGCAGGCGCGCAGTCGCGTCGAGGCGATGATCGCGCGCCTGAAGTCGCTGGAGCAGCACACGTGAGCAGCAACGAGGCTGTTACCGTGCGCGTGCTTGACCGCGAGTACACCGTCGGCGTCGGCAGCGGCGAAGTCGAGGGCCTGATGTCCGCGGCGCGCCTGCTTGATACGCGCATGCGCGAGGCGCGCGGCGCCAACCGCATGGCCGCGGTCGACCGCGTCGCCGTACTCGCCGCGCTCAACCTCGCGCATGAACTCGAACAGCTGCGCGCCGCCAGTGAACATCGCGAGCGCGAACTGGCGCGCGTGCTGTCGGTGCTGCAACTCAAGCTCGATAGCCTGCTGGATGCCTGAATTCGCGTGTCCGGTGTCGTGCGGCGCCCGCGCATGAACGCGAACCGACAGGCGGATTCGCGGCGCGAAATCGGCACGCTATACTGCGCTCGCGTCCTCTGCCGTGTTCGACGGCGCGCTCAAACATACGCCTTGTCCCTTAATGACGACCACGGGGGCGCGACGGAAGCCTGGCGCGCATGTCCGCCCACGAGCGGAAAGCCCGAAGGCCGCCAAGCGTCCCCACTTGAACCCCGGGTTCAAGGTCGTTTGGCTCGCATCGGCATGGTGGAGGACGTATCTCTTTCTCCGGTCCCACGCGGCGCACCGGCGCCGCGCTCGCCGTGACCAACACCCGCACGCTCCTGCGTCGCGACGGGCGCGGCGCGCGACGGGGCGTACCGCCGCCGGCGCGCATCGGCGCCGCATCGGGTCTCGCGGAACAGCTGCTCGCCATGACGCCGGCTTCGGCGCGCGTGGTCGCCGGCTACTGGGCCAGCGACGGCGAGATCCCGCTGCACTCCTGGCAGTTGCGCCTGCCTGCGCATTGCACCTACTGCCTGCCCGTGCTTCACGAAGACGGCCGGCTGCGCTTCGCGCCGTGGCGCGTGGGCGATCCGGTGGTGCCGAATCGCCACGGCATTCCCGAGCCGGACGTCGCCGCGGATGCGCTGCTGATGCCCGCGCAGCTTGATCTGGTCGTGGTGCCGCTGGTGGTGTTCGACGCGCGTTGCCATCGGCTGGGCATGGGCGGCGGCTGGTACGATCGCAGCTTCGCGTTCCGCCACCAGGCGCCCGCGCCTCCGTGGCTGGTGGGCGCCGCATTTGCGTTCCAGCAGTCGGCGGCCGACCTGCCGCGCGAAGACTGGGACGTGCAGCTCGACGCCGTCTGCACCGAACGCGCCACCCACCTCCGTCCCGCGGAAGCACCGTGACTGCACGCAAACGCTACTGGCTGATGAAGTCCGAGCCCGAAGACTTCTCGATCGACGACCTCGAGCGCGTCCGCACCGAGCCCTGGACGGGTGTCCGCAACTACCAGGCGCGAAATTTCATGCGTGATGGCATGAAACCTGGTGATGGCGTGCTGTTCTACCACTCGAACTGCGACGTGCCCGGGGTCTATGGCGTGGCCGAGGTCGCCAGTGCCCCGTATCCGGATCCCACCCAGTTCGCGCGCAAGTCGAAGTACTTCGACCCCAAGGCCAGCCACGAAGAGCCGCGCTGGATGCTGGTCGACGTCGGTTTCGTGCGCAAGCTTGCCGGCCCTGTTTCGCTTGACGCCATCCGCGGCCAGGCGGAGGGGCTGGGCGAAGACTTCGCCCTGATCCGCAAGGGCACCCGCCTGTCGGTATTGCCCGTGACCGCGGCACAATGGAAAATCATCCTGTCCCTGGAACCATGATGTCCGAAGGCAAGCGCCTGGCCGGCGAGAAGGCCATTGAATTCGTGGAAGACGGCATGGTCGTCGGAGTCGGCACCGGATCCACAGTGGCGTACTTCATCGATGCGCTGGCCGGCATCAGGCATCGCATCGCCGGTGCGGTCTCAAGCTCGGAGCAGAGCAGCGAGCGGTTGCGCGGCCACGGGATCGACGTGCTCGACCTCAATGCCTGCGGCCCGATCCCGCTGTATGTCGACGGCGCCGACGAATGCGACCGGGACAGGCACCTGATCAAGGGCGGTGGCGCGGCGCTCACGCGTGAAAAGATCATCGCCGAAGCTGCGAAGACATTCGTCTGCATCATCGATCCGTCGAAGGAAGTCGATGTGCTGGGGCGCTTTCCGCTCCCGATCGAAGTGATCCCCATGGCACGAAGCCTGGTAGCGCGGGAAATCGTCGCGAGCACTGGCGGCCATCCGGTCTGGCGCCAGGATGTGCGGACAGACAATGGCAACTGGGTGCTCGACATCCATGGCCTGGCGATCACCGACCCGGTGGCGCTCGAGCGCGAGCTCAACCAGATTCCGGGCGTGGTCAGCGTGGGGCTGTTCGCCCGGCGCGCCGCCGACGTGGTGATCGTGGGCGGCGACCCGGTCCTGGTTCGCTGACAGGTATTCCCGCTAGCCGCAGCCCGTGGACTGCGGAAAAGCGTCCTCTCAGGCCCCGACATCCTCGTCGTAGGCCACCGTGATGTAATGCAGCGCGGCACCCGGGGTGAGCATGCACTGCACCGCGGGCTGGTAGATCAGCTCCGGACCACCTGCGATCTCGCTGGGCTCCCACGGCAGTGGTGTGCCGATCGTCCCGGCAAACATGCTGACCGACTTGGTTCGATAGACCGCATCCGACTGGTCACCCAGCTGACTCCCTTCCACGAACGTGCAGCTCACGTTGGCGGTCGCCGAGCCGACATTGCCCACGTGGGCCACCAGCCTCGTTGCGCCTCGCCCACCGGCACGTGGATCACCGCGGAACGTGCACGTCACGAATGACGGGCCCGCGCCTTCGTTCACGAGGCCGAGGGGCCGCGCGCGCAGCGACTCTGCGTGCTGTGACAGCGCGGGTTGGCAGATTCCTGCCGCGCCCTGGATGTCATAGCGGTAGATCTCAGCGGCTGACAGCGAGTTGGATGCAGGAACCGCGGCCAGGAGGGCGAGGGATGCGGCGATCAAGGCGGGTCGCAGCCCGCAAGACTCAGGCGCCGACATCTTCGTTGTACTCGCGACCGGTGTACTGGATGGTGGACGACGGAGGCAGGATGCAGCTGAGCGACGGGCGATCGATGCCCGACGGCTTGGCATTCGAGACTTCCGAAGGAACCCAGGTGAGCTCCGCGCCGGCACCCGGTGCGATGCTGACGGTCTTTGGCACATAGACCGCGTAGATAGAAACACCCGTCTGGTGCCCGTTCACCAGCGTGCACGTGTAGTCCTTGGCGGTGGTTCCGTTGTTGGTGATCGCGACGTACAGCCGCTTCGAGCCGCGGACCGAGTCCTGGTGGTCGTCGCCCTGCCAGTTGCAGGTCACGAAGATCTGGCCTTCGGACTCGTTGGCCAGGCCCAGCGGGCGGTATCGGGTCCCGGCGGCGAACGCCGCGGTCGCGGCCTTGCACATGCCGGAGGCACCCTGCACATCCACGCGAGGCAATTCGGCCGCACCGGCCGCCGCCGCACTGGCAACAAGGGCGAGGAACACCGGGGTCAACAAGTTGCGGGCACGGGGCATGAGCATCAGGTCCAATCAACAGGGAGCCGCACACGTTAACCGAGCAACGCACGCCAGGCAAGGAGCAAACACCATCCGGCGCACAAAGAAAAACCCCGCAGCCGAGGGCTGCGGGGTTTTGGGGTAAAAACCCTGGCGATGACCTACTCTCGCATGCTAGATGCACACTACCATCGGCGCATGTACGTTTCACTTCCGAGTTCGGAATGGGATCGGGTGGTTCCATACAGCTATTGTCACCAGGGAGAGGGTGGAGGGTCGCGGGCCGGTGTATTGGCTTCACGCGCACACGCTCTCGTTGGTTGCCTCCGAGCGTACCTGCAAGCAGGTGCGCCTTTGGCGAATAAATAAGGACGTAGCGAACTTTTGTGCCGAACATCGACGCGTCGTCGAGTCCAAGGCCACTTGAGGTTATATGGTCAAGCCACACGGATCATTAGTACAGGTTAGCTCAACACATTGCTGTGCTTACACACCCTGCCTATCAACCACCTAGTCTTGATGGTTCCTTTAGGGGGCTTGTGCCCCGGGAGATCTCATCTTGAGGCGCGCTTCCCGCTTAGATGCTTTCAGCGGTTATCGCTTCCGAACATAGCTACCCGGCAATGCCACTGGCGTGACAACCGGAACACCAGAGGTTCGTCCACTCCGGTCCTCTCGTACTAGGAGCAGCCCCTCTCAAATCTCCAACGCCCATGGCAGATAGGGACCGAACTGTCTCACGACGTTCTGAACCCAGCTCGCGTACCACTTTAAATGGCGAACAGCCATACCCTTGGGACCGACTACAGCCCCAGGATGTGATGAGCCGACATCGAGGTGCCAAACACCGCCGTCGATATGAACTCTTGGGCGGTATCAGCCTGTTATCCCCGGAGTACCTTTTATCCGTTGAGCGATGGCCCTTCCATACAGAACCACCGGATCACTAAGTCCTACTTTCGTACCTGCTTGATCCGTCGATCTTGCAGTCAAGCACGCTTATGCCTTTGCACACAGTGCGCGATGTCCGACCGCGCTGAGCGTACCTTCGAGCTCCTCCGTTACTCTTTGGGAGGAGACCGCCCCAGTCAAACTACCCACCATACACGGTCCCCGATCCGGATAACGGACCTAGGTTAGAACGTCAAGCACGACAGGGTGGTATTTCAAGGTTGGCTCCACCCCAGCTAGCGCCAGGGTTTCACAGCCTCCCACCTATCCTACACAGACGAACTCAACGTTCAGTGTAAAGCTATAGTAAAGGTTCACGGGGTCTTTCCGTCTTGCCACGGGAACGCTGCATCTTCACAGCGATTTCAATTTCACTGAGTCTCGGGTGGAGACAGCGCCGCTGTCGTTACGCCATTCGTGCAGGTCGGAACTTACCCGACAAGGAATTTCGCTACCTTAGGACCGTTATAGTTACGGCCGCCGTTTACTGGGGCTTCGATCAAGAGCTTCGCCTTGCGGCTGACCCCATCAATTAACCTTCCAGCACCGGGCAGGCGTCACACCCTATACGTCCACTTTCGTGTTTGCAGAGTGCTGTGTTTTTGATAAACAGTCGCAGCGGCCTGGTATCTGCGGCCCTCATTCGCTCAGCTGCGCATGCAGCCACGAACAAGGGCGTACCTTCTCCCGAAGTTACGGTACCATTTTGCCTAGTTCCTTCACCCGAGTTCTCTCAAGCGCCTGAGAATTCTCATCCTACCCACCTGTGTCGGTTTACGGTACGGTCTGCACAAGCTGAAGCTTAGGAGCTTTTCCTGGAAGCGTGGCATCAGTCACTTCGTCCTAATGGACTCGTCTCGCTGCTCGGTGTTGATGACCCCCCGGATTTGCCTAAGGGATCCACCTACCTGCTTTCCCCGGGACAACCAACGCCCGGTAGACCTAGCCTTCTCCGTCCCTCCATCGCACTTGTGCGAGGTGCAGGAATATTAACCTGCTTCCCATCGACTACGCATTTCTGCCTCGCCTTAGGGGCCGACTCACCCTGCGTCGATTAACGTTGCGCAAGGAAACCTTGGGCTTTCGGCGTGGGGGCTTTTCACCCCCATTATCGTTACTCATGTCAGCATTCGCACTTCCGATACCTCCAGCAGACTTTTCAATCCACCTTCGCAGGCTTACGGAACGCTCCTCTACCGCGCATCACAAAGTGATGCACCCCAAGCTTCGGTTCACTGCTTAGCCCCGTTAAATCTTCCCCGCAGACCGACTCGACCAGTGAGCTATTACGCTTTCTTTAAAGGATGGCTGCTTCTAAGCCAACCTCCTGGCTGTCTGTGCCTTTCCACATGGTTTTCCACTTAGCAGTGAATTTGGGACCTTAGCTGTGGGTCTGGGTTGTTTCCCTTTTCACGACGAACGTTAGCACCCGCCGTGTGTCTCCCGCATAGTCTGTCTTGGTATTCGGAGTTTGCCATGGGTTGGTAAGTCGCAATGACCCCCTAGCCATAACAGTGCTCTACCCCCAAGAAGATTCGTGCGAGGCGCTACCTAAATAGCTTTCGAGGAGAACCAGCTATCTCCGGGTTCGATTAGCTTTTCACTCCTAATCACAGCTCATCCCCGTCTTTTGCAACAGACGTGGGTTCGGGCCTCCAGTTGATGTTACTCAACCTTCACCCTGGCCATGACTAGATCACCCGGTTTCGGGTCTACTGCCCGCGACTATGCGCCCTTATCAGACTCGGTTTCCCTTCGCCTCCCCTATACGGTTAAGCTCGCCACGAACAGTAAGTCGCTGACCCATTATACAAAAGGTACGCAGTCACCCCGAAGGGCTCCTACTGCTTGTACGCACACGGTTTCAGGATCTATTTCACTCCCTTCACCAGGGTTCTTTTCGCCTTTCCCTCACGGTACTGGTTCACTATCGGTCGGTCAGGAGTATTTAGCCTTGGAGGATGGTCCCCCCATGTTCAGACAGGGTTTCACGTGCCCCGCCCTACTCATTTTTCATCGACAAGGCCCTTTCGAATACAGGGCTATCACCTTCTATGGCCAGTCTTTCCAGACTGTTTTTCTAGAACCAAGTCGACTTTTGGGCTGCTCCCCGTTCGCTCGTCGCTACTAGGGGAATCTCGGTTGATTTCTTTTCCTCCGGGTACTTAGATATTTCAGTTCCCCGGGTTCGCCTTGCATGGCTATGTATTCACCATGCAATACTCCTTGCGGAGTGGGTTTCCCCATTCGGACATTGCCGGATCAAAGCTTGTTGCCAGCTCCCCGACACTTTTCGCAGGCTACCACGTCCTTCATCGCCTCTGACCGCCAAGGCATCCACCGTGTGCGCTTATTCACTTGACCATATAACCCCAAGTCGCCTCGGAGCCATATGACGCCCATGCGTACAAAGCATGGACATGAATATAACCACTCAATTTATTAGGACCTCGAGGGTCCCGCCTTAGCCTCTACGACACGTCTGGATATTCGTCTCAAACGCTCGCTACGTCCTTGGTTTTAAAAGAACACGGAACGGCCACGATGCCGATCCGATTCAAATCTATATAAGTATGCGCAATCAAACATCCAGGAATGGTGGGTCTGGGAGGACTCGAACCACCGGCCTCACCCTTATCAGGGGTGCGCTCTAACCACCTGAGCTACAGACCCGATTCGTTTCCTGCCAGATGGTGGAGCCAGTCGGGATCGAACCGACGACCCCCTGCTTGCAAAGCAGGTGCTCTCCCAGCTGAGCTATGGCCCCGAAACGGGGTCGGTTCCTGGCCATTGGCCGGAACTCCTGGATGCAGGTCACTTGTGCGGACGCCTGACAGGCAATTACCTGTCTTTATGTCTCTAAAGGAGGTGATCCAGCCGCACCTTCCGATACGGCTACCTTGTTACGACTTCACCCCAGTCATCTGCCACACCGTGGCAAGCGCCCTCCCGAAGGTTAAGCTACCTGCTTCTGGTGCAACAAACTCCCATGGTGTGACGGGCGGTGTGTACAAGGCCCGGGAACGTATTCACCGCAGCAATGCTGATCTGCGATTACTAGCGATTCCGACTTCACGGAGTCGAGTTGCAGACTCCGATCCGGACTGAGATTAGGTTTCTGGGATTGGCTTGCCCTCGCGGGTTTGCAGCCCTCTGTCCTAACCATTGTAGTACGTGTGTAGCCCTGGCCGTAAGGGCCATGATGACTTGACGTCATCCCCACCTTCCTCCGGTTTGTCACCGGCGGTCTCCTTAGAGTTCCCACCATTACGTGCTGGCAACTAAGGACAAGGGTTGCGCTCGTTGCGGGACTTAACCCAACATCTCACGACACGAGCTGACGACAGCCATGCAGCACCTGTCTCACGGTTCCCGAAGGCACCAAACCATCTCTGGTAAGTTCCGTGGATGTCAAGGCCAGGTAAGGTTCTTCGCGTTGCATCGAATTAAACCACATACTCCACCGCTTGTGCGGGCCCCCGTCAATTCCTTTGAGTTTCAGTCTTGCGACCGTACTCCCCAGGCGGCGAACTTAACGCGTTAGCTTCGATACTGAAGACTCAATTGTCCCCAACATCCAGTTCGCATCGTTTAGGGCGTGGACTACCAGGGTATCTAATCCTGTTTGCTCCCCACGCTTTCGTGCCTCAGTGTCAGTACAGGTCCAGATGGCCGCCTTCGCCACGGATGTTCCTCCCGATCTCTACGCATTTCACTGCTACACCGGGAATTCCGCCATCCTCTACCGTACTCTAGCCTGCCAGTATCCAATGCAATTCCCAGGTTGAGCCCAGGGCTTTCACATCAGACTTAACAAACCACCTACGCACGCTTTACGCCCAGTAATTCCGAGTAACGCTTGCACCCTTCGTATTACCGCGGCTGCTGGCACGAAGTTAGCCGGTGCTTATTCTTTGGGTACCGTCAGAACAACCGGGTATTAACCGATTGCTTTTCTTCCCCAACAAAAGAGCTTTACAACCCAAGGGCCTTCTTCACTCACGCGGCATGGCTGGATCAGGCTTGCGCCCATTGTCCAATATTCCCCACTGCTGCCTCCCGTAGGAGTCTGGACCGTGTCTCAGTTCCAGTGTGGCTGATCATCCTCTCAGACCAGCTACGGATCGTCGCCTTGGTGGGCCTTTACCCCACCAACTAGCTAATCCGACATCGGCTCATCTATCTGCGCGAAGCCCGAAGGTCCTCCGCTTTCACCCGTAGGTCGTATGCGGTATTAGCGTAAGTTTCCCTACGTTATCCCCCACAAATAGGCAGATTCCGATGTATTCCTCACCCGTCCGCCACTCGCCACCCATAAGAGCAAGCTCTTACTGTGCTGCCGTTCGACTTGCATGTGTTAGGCCTGCCGCCAGCGTTCACTCTGAGCCAGGATCAAACTCTTCACTTAAGTTTTTCGGTCCGACCCGAAGGTCTCGCCAATGCTTTGAGTGCAGAAGTCGAACCGGAGCTCAAATCACTCGCTTGCATTTCTGCATTTGAATCATTCTTTGCTCTTGTTACGAACATCTACAAATGGACAGTCATCCACTTGCCAGACGCCCGCACAAGTCACCTGCGCATACTTTCAAAGATCCTGGGAGAGGCCTCAGCGCCTTTTCCCGTGCCTCGTCGTTTCCGTCGAGGTGAGCCGCACATTATAGCGTGCTTTTCGTTTCCGTCAACACCGTGTGAGGCGTTGATTTCAACCTCGTCTGTCTTCGTGGCCCGAAGGCCTTTCCGTCAACCGAGCCGCACATCTTACCGCGTTTTTCGTTTCCGTCAACACCCTGTGAGGTGCCGATTTCAACCTCGTTTGCCGTCGTGGCCCGGAGGCCTTTCCGTCAAGCGAGCCGCACATATTAGCGCGGTTTCCGCTTCCGTCAACACCCTGTGAGGGGTTGATTTCAGCCTCCCTTGTCTTCGTGGCCCGGAAGCCGTTCCGTCAGGGGAGCCGCACATATTAGCGCGGTTTCGAAGAACGTCAACACCGTGTGAAGCCGTTTCTTTCGTCCCCGCCCTGGTGTGCCGGCGTGTGCCGGCCGCTCCTTGGCGGGGCGCGCATTGTGCAGCGCGGCGGAAGCTTTGGGAAGGGGCAAAAGCGAAGTTTTTCGCACGCGGTGCACTTGACCCTCACGCGTCGCTGGCAGATGTTGGCCTCCACTCCGCTTTCAGGGCGAAAACGCCATGCGTCAGCTGTTCACAGCGTCACTTGTCGCATTCATGTCATTGCTCACGACTGCCTGCGCGAGCTCCAGCGCCTGGGTGGAGCTTGCCGGCGAGCGGATTGCCGTGGAAATTGCCGATGACGACGAGGAACGCGCGCGTGGCCTGATGTTCCGTGACACCCTGGCCGACGGCCACGGCATGCTTTTCATCCATGAACGCGAGGAGCGCCAGGCGTACTGGATGAAGAACACGCGGATCGCGCTGGACATCCTGTACTTCGATGCCTCGCTGCGGCTCGTCTCCCAGCAGCGCGATGTCCCCCCCTGCTCCGCCGGCGACCGTTGCCCGCCCTATCCGAGCAGCAAGCCGGCGCGCTATGTGCTCGAACTCAATGCCGGCGAGGCACGGCGCATGGACCTGCAGGATGGCGCGTTGCTGCGCCTGGGCCCCGGCGTGGGCGAGGCGCCCTGAGTTCCTGTCAGGCGACGATCATCTCGAAATCGTCCTTGGTCACACCGCAGTCCGGGCATGTCCAGGTGTCCGGAACATCGTCCCAGCGCGTGCCCGGCGCGATGCCCTCCTCGGGAATCCCCACGGCCTCGTCATAGATGAACCCGCACACGACACACATCCAGGTGCGGTAGGCAGTCTGCGTGGCGACGTCGTTCATCGGATAATGCGCTTGGCTGGAGGAATCCGGCATTGTCCCACCCGCGGCTTGTGACAGGAAGCCGCGCCACGGCGCATTGCCGAGCACCGGAGCAGCGCATTGCGAGGCCTTTACCTCATCACACCCGACGACATCGACACACCGCGGCTGGTCGCGCGCGTCGCCGCGGTGTTGCCCGGCGCCGCCCTGCTGCAGTACCGCAACAAGGCGGCCGACGCGCCATTGCGGCGCGAACAGGCGATGGCACTCCTGCAGCTTTGCCGTCAGCTCGGCGTTCCGCTGCTGGTCAACGACGACTGGCGTCTCGCGGCCGAGATCGGCGCCGATGGCGCGCACCTCGGCGGTGGCGACGGCGCGATCGGCGAGGCACGCGCGGCGCTGGGCGCAGGGGCGATCCTCGGTGCGTCCTGTTATGGCGACCTCACGCGCGCCGGGGCCGCGGCCGCAGCGGGTGCCAGCTACGTCGCGTTCGGCGCCTTCTTCCCGTCGACAACCAAACCGGGGGCGCCCCGTGCGGATCCCGCACTCCTGGCCCAGGCGGCAGCACTCGGCCTGCCGCGTGCCGCGATCGGCGGCATCACCCCCGACAATGCGCGGCAGCTGGTCGACGCCGGCGCGGACCTGCTGGCGGTGATCGGCGCGGTGTTCGACGCCGCCGACCCCGTTTGCGCCGCGCAGCGCCTGCGCGCCTGCTTTGAACCCGCATCCGCGTCCGGCACCCGCCACGCGCATGCACCGCCACATTTGCAGACAAGGACCCCATGATGAAGACCGACCGCTCCCAAGCCCTGTTCACCCGCGCGCGCGCACTGATGCCCGGCGGCGTGAACTCGCCGGTGCGCGCGTTCCGCTCGGTGGGGGGCGAACCGTTCTTCGCCGCGCGTGCCGAGGGCGCGCATATCGAGGACGTCGACGGCAACCGCTACATCGACTATGTCGGCTCCTGGGGCCCGATGGTGGTCGGCCACAACCATCCGGCGGTCCTCGAGGCCGTGGTGCGCACCGCGCGCGACGGCCTGTCGTTCGGCGTGCCCAATGCCCTCGAGGTGACCATGGCCGAAACGTTGACCCGGCTGGTGCCATCGATGGACATGGTGCGCATGGTGAATTCGGGCACCGAAGCGACGCTTTCGGCGATACGCCTGGCGCGCGGCGCCACCGGCCGCAGCCGGATCGTGAAGTTCGAGGGTTGCTACCACGGCCACGGTGACTCGTTCCTGGTCAAGGCCGGCAGCGGCGCGCTGACCCTCGGCGTGCCGGACTCGCCGGGCGTACCCAAGGCGCTGGCCGACCTCACCCTCACCCTGCCCTACAACGACTTCGACGCCGCGACCGCGCTCTTTGACGCCTGCGGCGATGACATCGCCGGCCTGATCGTGGAGCCGGTGGTCGGCAATGCCAACTGCCTGCCGCCGCGCCCGGGGTTCCTGCAGCACCTGCGCAGGCTGTGCACGCGCCACGGCGTGGTGCTGATCTTCGACGAGGTGATGACCGGGTTCCGCGTCGCCCTCGGCGGCGCGCAGGCGCGTTACGGAGTCGCCGCGGATCTGAGCACCTTCGGCAAGGTGATCGGCGGCGGCATGCCGGTGGGGGCCTACGGCGGGCGCCGCGACCTGATGGAGCTGATCGCGCCTGCCGGCCCCGTCTACCAGGCCGGGACGCTGAGCGGAAACCCGGTGGCGATGGCCGCGGGCCTTGCGATGCTCGGGCTCGTGCAGGCACCGGGCTTCCACGACGCGCTCGAGCGTCGCACCAACCTGCTCTGCGATGGCCTTGAAGAGGCGGCGCGCGATGCCGGCGTGGCGTTCACCACCCAGCGCGTCGGCGGCATGTTCGGGATGTTCTTCAGCAGCGAACAGGTCGACACCTACGCGCAGGCCATGGCCTGCGATCGCGAGGCCTTCAACCGCTTCTTCCACGCCATGCTGGAGCGTGGCGTGTACCTGGCGCCGTCGGCGTTCGAGGCCGGCTTCATGTCCGCGGCGCACGACGACGCGGTGATCGCGGCGACGATTGCCGCCGCACGCGAGGCGTTCGCCGCCGCCAGGGGCTGAGTCGACGCAGCGGCACCGCCGGGGCCAGGACGCACAGCGGGCGCCGGGGCCGGGCGCGCACCCGGGTGCCGCTGCGCACCCGCTCCGTCAGGCCGCGTGGATCTCGCGCAGCGCCGCGCCCAGCCGCTGCAGGCCGTCCGCCACCTCTTCGTCGCTGATGTTCAGCGACGGCACGAAGCGCAACACATCCGGGCCCGCCTGCAGCAGCAGGAGGCCATGTACGGCGGCGCGGTCAAGGATCTCGCCGGCACGCCCGACGAAGGCCGGCGCCAGCACCGCGCCCAGCATCAGTCCGCGGCCGCGGATCGCAGCGAACAGGCCGCGGCCGTCGTCGAGCGCGGCCAGACCAGCACGCAGCGCCAGTGACTGCCGTTCGACATTGGCTGCAATGTCCACCGAGGCCAGCTTGCGCAGCGCCACGCGCGCCACCGCTGCTGCCAGCGGATTGCCGCCAAAGGTGGTGCCGTGGTCGCCGAACTGCATCGCTTCGGCCACTCTGTGGCCAGCCAGCATCGCGCCGACCGGAAATCCGCCGCCCAGCGCCTTGGCCAGGGTGACGATGTCCGGCACCACATGGTCCTGCCAATGCGCGAACAGCGCGCCGGTGCGGCCCATGCCGCACTGGATCTCGTCGAGCACAAGCAGCGCGTCGTGGCGGTCGCACAGCGCGCGCACCGCCTGCAGGAAGCCGGGCGCCGCCGGCATCACCCCGCCCTCGCCCTGGATCGGTTCGAGCAGCACCGCGGCGACGTCGCCGCCGGCCATGGCCGATTCCAGCTGCGCGATGTCGTTGAAGTCGACGTAGCGGAACCCGCCCGGCAGCGGCTCATAGCCTGCCTGGTACTTCGGCTGTGCGGTGGCGGTGACCGCGGCCAGCGTGCGCCCGTGAAAACTGCCGCGGAAGCTGACGATCACGCGCCGGTCGGGCGCACGCCCCTGCGCACTGGCCCATTTGCGCACCAGCTTGATCGCGGCCTCGTTGGCCTCGGCACCCGAGTTGCACAGGAACACCCGTTCGGCGAAGCGCGAGGCCTCCACCAGCTCCTGCGCCAGGCGCAGCGGCGGCTCGCTGTGGAAGACGTTGCTGGTGTGCCAGAGCTTGCCGGCCTGCTCGACCAGCGCGGCGACCAGGTCGGGGTCGTTGTGGCCCAGGCCACACACGGCGATGCCGGCGGCGAAATCCACGTAGTCGCGGCCGTCGCGGTCCCACAGCCGCGCGCCCTGCCCACGCTCCAGCACCACCTGCCGCTGGCGGTACACCGGCAGGTAGTGGCGCTCGCCGAGCGCGATCAGGTCGTGTGATGCGGCGGGGTCGGAGGTGTGTGCCATGGCGGTCAGTCCAGGAACAGGTCGGGCAGCAGCGGCTGGGAGGGATCGGAGGCGTAGCGGTCGAAGCCGGTTGCGCCGGCCTCGCGCAGCACCTCCTCGTCGATCAGGAACTCGCCGTGGAAGCCGCGGGCCTCGCGCACCAGCACGGCATGCGCGGCGTCGGCCACGATCTCCGGGCTGCGGCCGTTGGCCAGCTCCACGCCCGGGATCATGTTCAGCGCATCGGTGGCGATGATGGTGCGCGGCCACAGCGCATTGACCGCCACGCCCTGCGGGCCGAATTCGGCGGCAAGGCCCAGGGTCACGAAGCTCATGCCCATCTTGGCCAGGGTGTAGCCGGTGTGCGGACCCCACCACTTCGGATCCAGCGACGGCGGCGGCGCGAGCGTGAGGATGTGCGGGTTCGGCGCTTCGAGCAGGTACGGCAGGCAGGCCTGCGCGCACAGGAAGCTGCCGCGCGCGTTGACCTGCTGCATGAGGTCGAAGCGCTTCATCGGCGTATCCAGCGTGCCGCGCAACCAGATCGCGCTGGCGTTGTTCACCAGGATGTCGACGCCGCCGAAGGTGTCGACCGTGGCCGCTACCGCGGCGCGCACCTGGTCCTCCTCGCGGATGTCGCATTTCAGCGCCAGCGCCTGGCCGCCCGCAGCGGTGACCGCCGTGGCCGCGGTATGGATGGTGCCGGGCAAACGTGGATTGGCGACATCGGACTTGGCGGCGATGGCGATGTTGGCGCCGTCGCGCGCCGCGCGCAGCGCGATGGCCAGGCCGATGCCGCGCGAGGCGCCAGTGATGAACAGGGTTTTTCCGGCGAGGGTGTGCATGCGGGATCTCGTTGCTGCGGGGGTGGATCAGGGCTTGGGGCCCTGGCCTTCGTTGTCTTCCCACTTCAGGAGCCGTCGGGTGACGAAGCGGTACACCGGCTTGCCGCTGGCGAACCAGGCGTCGCGCAGCCAGGAGGTGCGCTTCAGTAGGCGCCGCTCGACGGGCGTGATCCGGGCGGGACAATAGGTGCGCTTGTGCTTGAGGAGATGGCGCAGGTCCTCGCGCGCGAGCAGGCGCATCCAGCGCGAGCGCGGCGCACCACGCACGGCAAGCTGGAAGTCGATGACCGCGGGCGTGCCGTCGGCGCGCACCAGCCAGTTGGCTTCCTTGGCGAGGTCGTTGTGGGCAACGCCATGGCGATGCAGCGTCTGCAGCAGGCGGCGCGCGCGGCGGAAATACGCGATGTCGCCATGCGGCGGGCGCTGGTACATCGCCGCACCGTCCATGTAGCTGCGGTCGAGCATGCGGCCGTCCCAGCCCAGGAGCTGCGGCACCGCGTCCATCCCGGCCACGGCGACGAGCCCGCGCGCCTCGCGCCGCGCAAGCCACCACGCCGGCAAGCGCAGCCACGCCGGCACGTGGCGCAGGTCGCGGCGCACGAAGCATCCGGCCGCGCCCCGCATCAAGGCGATGCGGCCGAAGCTGTCGGCCTTGAGGGCCTGGATCTCGATGGCGTCACGGCGGTCCATCGACACATTGTAGGCGGCGCGACCGTCGCCACCGGCTGCCATAATGCCGCCGGTGACTGCCTGGTTCGACAGCATCGTGACCTGGATCGGCGCCCACCCGGTGGCCGCGGGCTGGGTGATCTTCGCCATCGCGTTCTGCGACGCGGTGATCGTGCTGGGCGCCATCGTGCCGGCGCTGCCACTGATGTTCGCGATCGGCGTGCTGATCGGCCTGGGCGAGATTTCCGGCCCCTACGCGGTGGCCTGCGCGGCCCTCGGCGCCTTCATCGGGGACGGCACCAGCTTCTGGATCGGACGCCGCTGGGGCCCACAGCTGCGCACGGTGTGGCCGTTCCGCAAGTACCCGCAGCTGCTCGACCGCGGCGAACAGCTGTTCCGGCGCAATGCCATCAAGGCGATCTTCATTGCCCGCTACGTCGGCCCGGTGCGGCCGTTCGTGCCCGCCATCGCCGGCATGGCGCACATGGCCTTGCGGCGCTACATCCCGGCGAGCGCGATCGCCGCGGCCAGCTGGGCGCTGCTGTTCCTGATCCCGGGCTGGCTGTTGGGCGAGGCCTATGACGCGGTGGCCGCGGTGGCCGACCGCCTGGCGATCGTGATCGGCGCCCTGCTGGTGGCCATCGCCGCCGCCTGGGCGGGGGTGCTCTACACCTACCGCTGGTTTGCCCGGCATGCGGATTCGCTGCTGGCGCGCGCGCTGCGCTGGACCAGCGCGCACCCGCGGCTCGGGCGCTATGCCGTGGCACTGATCTCGCCGCAGCGACCGGAGTCCGCATCGCTCGCGCTGCTCGCCGCCTGCCTGCTGGCGATCGGCGTGGCCTGGTTCGCGCTGCTGGCCACGATGCTGGCGCGCGGCGGCCCCTTGTTGCTCGACCTGCGCGTGCATGACGCGATGTACGCGCTGCGCAATCCGCTGGCCGACCGGCTGATGGCCGGGCTGGCGTCGATCGGCGATCCGTCGGTGCTGGCGTGGCCGGTGGCGCTGGTGACGCTGTGGCTGCTGTGGCGGCGGCGCTGGATGGCCGCCACCCATTGGATGGCGGCGCTCGCCTTCGGCCTGGCCCTGACCGCGGCGCTGGAGGCGGCGATCGACATGCCGCGCCCGCCGACCGCGCTCAGCGGCTTCGGGTTTCCCTCGGTGGGCCTGACCATGGTCACCATCACCTTCGGATTCTTCGCGGTGCTGATCGCGCGCGAGCTGCCCGGGCGGCAGCGGGTGTGGCCGTACCTGGTCTCCGGCGCGGTGGTCGCGGTCCTTGGCTTCGCGCGCCTGTACCTCGGTGCGCACTGGCTGACCGACCTGGTCGGCGGGATGCTGCTGGGCATCATGTGGCTGCTGGTGCTGGGCATCGCCTATCGGCGCCACGTGGCGCGGTCGTTCTGGATGCGTCCGCTGGCGGCCCTGTTCTACGGCGCGTTCATGGTGGCGGCGCTGTGGCACGCGCCGCGCGCGGTCGACCCGCTGCTCGCCAAGTTCGCACCGCTGCAGGCGCCAGCCACGCTCGATGCCGCGGCATGGTGGCAGGACGACTGGGCCACGTTGCCGTCGCAACGCAAGGAACGCGACGCCAGTCTTCGCTGGCCGCTGGACGTGCAGCTGGCCGGGCCGCTGGCCCCGGTGGCGGCACGCCTGCGCGCGCGCGGCTGGGTGGTGCAGGAGCAGGCCGCCTGGAAGGACACCCTGCGCCTGCTCGACGACGACACCGCGCCACACGCACAGAAGGTGCTGCCGGCCACCTACGACGCGCTCGCCGAATCGCTGCTGATGCGGCGCAGGGTCGGCCCCGACCGCCTGCAGGTGCTGCGCCTGTGGCGCGCGCCGCGGCAGCTCGTGGATGGCACCCCGCTCTGGATCGGCACCACGCAGACGCTGGCCTACGTGCGGCCGTTCGACCTGTTCGGGCTGTGGCTGCCCGAGGCGTACGACGGCGTGGCCTACCAGCGCGTGCGCGACGACCTGGCCGGCTTCGACATGCGCGAGGCCGACCGGGCAGAGTCCCAGCAGCCGGTGCTCCGGCTGCGCAGCATGCCCGGCGCCGCCGCGACGGAACCGCGCTAGCCGATCACCGCCAGCAGCGCGTCGAGTCGCGCATGCGGGTCGTCGAGTTGCAGCAGCGCCAGGCGCTGCACTTCGTCCATCGGCAACATCTCGGCCAGGCGCCAGCCAACCCACGCCGCATCGTCGAAGCGCGCGTTGCCGGGCGCCGGATTGCCCACCTTGTCGACGATCCGCTCGATCAGCGTCGCCAGCAGCGCGTGTTCGGGACGAAGCCGCGGGGACACTTGCGCATCGGCAAGCCATTCAACGTCGGCGACCACCAGGCCGTTGTCGCGCACATGGCTGCGCGCCACGCGAAAGCGGCGCGCGCCACGGACGGAGAGGGTCAACAGGCCGTCGTCACCGGTGCCGAAATCCTCGATCCGTGCCTCGGTGCCATGGGTGGCGGGCGTGGCCGGAGCGCCCGCTTCGCCGCCCGCCATGACCAGGCAGATGCCGAAGCCCTCGCCGCTGCGCCCGCAATCGCGGACCAGGTCGAGGTAGCGCGCCTCGAAGATGCGCAGCCCGAGCGCGGCGCCCGGAACCAGCACCGCCTGCAGCGGAAACAAGGGAAGCACGTGCAAGCCGTCCATGGGGCAAGTCTAACCGCCGCCGCGTGCATGCCGCGCGCGACGCTCAGCGCGCGCGGAGCACGTCGAGGAAGCGCCGCGGCGCGGCGTCGAATCCGCCGTTGGACATGAACACCAGGTGGTCACCCGGGTGCGCCAGCGAGGCGAGGCATGACAGCAAGGCATCGGCATCGGCCACCGCGTGTCCTTTGCCGCGCAGCGCCGCGACCACCGCGCCGGCATCCCAGGCAAGCTCGGGCCGGTGCAGGAACACCACGACGTCGGCCTGGTCCAGCGACGGCGCCAGGGCCGCGGCGTGCGCGCCCAGCCGCATCGAATTGCTGCGCGGCTCCAGGGCGACCACGATCCGCCCGCCGCCGACGCGCGCGCGCAGGCCGGCCAGGGTGGTGGCGATGGCCGTGGGGTGGTGCGCGAAGTCGTCGTACACACTCACACCGCCGGCCTCGCCCAGCAGCTCCATGCGCCGCTTCACGCTGCGGAACGCCGCAAGCGACGGCAGCACGCCGGCCACGTCCACGCCCACCGCATCGCAGCAGGCCAGCGCGGCCAGCGCGTTCATCACGTTGTGGCGGCCGAGCAGCGGCCAGTGCACTTCGCCGACCTCGAGCCCCTGGTGCACGACCGCGAACGCGCTGCCGTCGGCGGCGATCAGCCGCGCGCTCCAGTCGAACGGCGCGCCATCCACCGCGGCCGCCGGGTCCAGCCCGAAGCGCACCACCGGCGTCCAGCAGCCCATCGCCAGCACTTCGGCCAGGCGCGCGTCCTCGCCGTTGACCACCAGCCGCCCGCCCCCCGGCACGGTGCGCACCAGGTGGTGGAACTGGCGCTGGATGGCGGCCACGTCGGGGAAGATGTCGGCGTGGTCGAACTCGAGGTTGTTGAGGATCGCCACCCGCGGGCGGTAGTGCACGAACTTCGAGCGCTTGTCGAAGAACGCGGTGTCGTATTCGTCGGCCTCGACCACGAACAGCGGGCGCTCCCCCGTAGCTGCGGCATCCGCCCCGGCGCCACCAAGCCGCGCCGACACCCCGAAATCCTCGGCCACGCCGCCGATCAGGAACCCCGGCGCGCGGCCCGCCGCTTCCAGCAGGTGCGCCAGGATCGTGGTGGTGGTGGTCTTGCCGTGGGTGCCCGCGACCGCAAGCGTGTCGCGGCCCGGCAGCACGTTCTCGCGCAGCCATTCGGCGCCGGACGTGTACGACAGCCCGGCGTCGAGGACATGCTCGACCGCCGGATTGCCGCGCGACAGGGCGTTGCCGATCACCACCTGGTCGCAGCCGGCGGAGATGTTGGCCGGTGCATAGCCCTGGCTGAGCGCGATGCCGAGCTGCTCCAGCTGGGTGGACATGGGCGGATACACCGCCTGGTCGCTGCCCTCCACCTCATGGCCCAGTTCGCGCGCCAACGCAGCCACGCCGCCCATGAAGGTGCCGGCGATGCCGAGGATATGCAGCTTCACGTGGCTCAGCCGACCGGATGCGACGGCGCGATCGCCTCGAGGATGCGGTTGAAGACCTCGTCCAGGCCGCCCACGCCGTCGACCACGGTGAGCTTGCCGTGCTGGCGGTAGAACCCGATCACCGGCGCGGTCTGCTGGTCGTACACCGTCAGGCGCTTGCGCACCGACTCCGGGTTGTCGTCGGAACGGCCTTCGGCCTGCGCACGGCCGGCAAGGCGTTCGATCAGCAGTTCGTTGTCGACCTCGAGCTGCACGGCCGCGTCCATCGGCTGGCCCATGCGGACCAGCAGCGCGTCGAGGGCCGCGGCCTGCGCCAGGTTGCGCGGGTAACCGTCGAGGATGAAGCCGTGATGGGTGTCGGCCCGTGAGAAGCGGTCCTCGAGCATGCCCAGCAGGATTTCGTCGGACACCAGATCGCCGCGCGCCATGACCTCCTTGGCCTGCATGCCCAACGGGCTGCCCGCGGCCACTTCGGCCCGCAGCAGGTCGCCGGTGGAAATGTGGGGGACCTGCAGGTGGTCCTTCAGGCGCGCGGCCTGCGTCCCTTTGCCGGAACCCGGCGCACCAAGAAGTACCAGTCGCATCGATTGCTCCATGAACGTACAGGGCGTGCACCGGGCGCGGCGTAGAATCCGGCAGCCGCGGCGACGACCGCGCCAGCTTACCGTATCCGGGCCCGGCGCCCGAACCCCCAGAACGGAATCCACGATGTCCAAAGGTACCCTGCTCTACGCACAGTCCGGTGGCGTGACCGCCGTCATCAACGCCACCGCCTCCGCGGTGATCACCGAGGCCCGGGCACGCAAGGTGCGCGTGCTGGCCGCCCGCAACGGCATCCTCGGCGCCCTGCGCGAGGAGCTGATCGACACCGCGAAGGAGCCGGCGGCCGCAATCCGCGCCCTGGGGCATACCCCGGGCGGTGCCTTCGGCTCTTGCCGCTACAAGCTGAAATCGCTCGACGCCGACCGCGCCAAGTACGAGCGCCTGCTCGACGTGCTGCGCGCCCACGACGTGCGCTGGTTCCTCTACAACGGCGGCAACGATTCCGCCGACACCGCCAACAAGGTCTCTCAGCTGGCCCGCGAGTTCGACTATCCGCTGACCTGCATCGGCGTGCCCAAGACCGTAGACAACGACCTGGTGGTGACCGACTGCTGCCCCGGGTTCGGCTCGGCGGCGAAATACACCGCGGTCTCGGTGCGCGAGGCGGCGCTGGACGTGGCGGCGATGGCCGACACCTCCACCAAGGTGTTCGTGTACGAGGCCATGGGGCGCCACGCCGGCTGGCTGGCGGCCGCCGCGGGCCTCGCCGGCAATGGTCCCGACGAGGCACCGCACCTGATCCTGTTCCCGGAGCGCCCGTACGACGAGGCCGATTTCCTGGCCCGCGTGCAGAAGGTGGTCGACCGCGTCGGCCATTGCGTGGTGGTGGCCAGTGAAGGCATCCGCACCGCCGACGGCAGTTTCGTCGCCGACGCCGGCGGCGGCAAGGATTCCTTCGGCCACACCCAGCTCGGCGGCGTGGCCTCGTACCTGGCGGGCCGGGTCAAGGACAGCCTGGGACTCAAGGTGCACTGGACCCTGCCCGACTACCTGCAGCGCTCCGCGCGCCACATCGCCTCGAAGACCGACCTCGACCAGGCCCTGGCCGTCGGCAAGGCGGCGGTGCGCTACGCCCTGGAAGGCCGCAACGCGACCATGCCGGCGATCATCCGCACATCCGACGCGCCCTATCGCTGGAAGATCGAGCCCGCGCCCCTGGACCGCATCGCCAACCGCGAGAAGACCATGCCCAAGGGCTTCATCCGCCGCGACGGCCACGGCATCACCGCCGCCGCGCGCGCCTACCTGGAGCCACTGATCCGTGGCGAGGCCTACCCGCCCTACGGCCGCGACGGCATGCCGAAGTACGTGACGCTGAAGAACGTGGCGGTGGCGAAGAAGCTGGCGGCCTGGGGGGGCTGAGCGCCCGCCAGGATCAGCCGCCGCAGGCCTTGCCTTCCACCGACATCGCGGCGGCGAACATCGGCACCGCCGCGATCCTGCCAGCGGCGGCGGCCTGCTTCGATTCTTCAAGGTAGATCCGCGACTGGCCCTGGCCGTCGAGCTTCTGCGTCTGGTCGACCGGCTTGCGCCACACGCGCACCACCGCCTGTTGCGTGGGGCAGGCGGAACTGGCGACCCGGATCAGGTCGTTGAACTTCCAGCCGGTGGCCACCGAAGGTTTCGCCTTCCCGGCGTCGACGAAGCGCGCGCGTGGCTGGCAGTTGGCGCTGGTGCGCACCACGGCAAAGCGGTAGGGCTTGGCGGCGTCGCCAGTGAACACGCCTTCGATGCGCGCGCAGGCTTCCGGGATCTGGCGCAGCGTGTGCGCCGCGCCGATCGCCTGCGGCGCAATCGCACCGCGGGTGATTTCGGGCAGCGGGTCGGCGGCCCGTGAGGGCGCGGCGGACACGGCCGCCGGGACGGCGACAACGGCGGCACCTGCGAGCAGCACGGTCAAGGCGATGCGCATGGCGCACTCCGATGGAACGGGGGAACGCAGGCTGGCACGCGGCGGCTGAATCGATCCTCCACGCCGATCCAGCGGCCGCACAGCCGGCCCACATGCCGCGCTGCGGCGCGGCAATACGCGGTGATGACCCTGTGCCATAGTCGGGCGGTTGCGTTTCGCGACCACACCCTGGGGAGGGTTTCATGCTCGAGCAGCAAGCTTTGTGGCTGGCACTGGTCTGTGCCGGCCTGGCGATCATCTACGGCATCCTTTCCGCGCGCTGGATCCTGGCGCGGCCCGCGGGCAACGACCGCATGCAGCAGATCGCGGCCGCGATCCAGGAAGGTGCCGGTGCGTACCTTCGGCGCCAGTACGCCACCATCGCGATGGTGGGCGTGGTGCTGTTCTTCGTGATCGGTTTCGTGCCGGCACTGGGCTGGCCGACCGCGATCGGCTTCGCCATCGGCGCGGCGCTGTCGGGCCTCGCCGGCTTCATCGGCATGTTCGTCTCGGTGCGCGCCAACGTGCGCACCACGCAGGCCGCCACGGTGAGCCTCAATGACGCGCTCGCGGTGAGCTTCCGCGGCGGCGCGGTGACCGGCATGCTGGTGGTCGGCCTGGGCCTGCTCGGCGTGGCCGGCTATTTCATGTACGTCATCGGCCAGGGCCGCGACGAAGGTTCGGTGGTCGCCGCGCTGCAGCCGATGATCGGCCTGGCGTTCGGCTCTTCGCTGATCTCGATCTTCGCGCGTCTGGGCGGCGGCATCTTCACCAAGGGTGCCGACGTCGGCGCGGACCTGGTAGGCAAGGTCGAAGCCGGCATTCCCGAGGACGACCCGCGCAACCCGGCGGTGATCGCCGACAACGTCGGCGACAACGTCGGCGACTGCGCCGGCATGGCCGCCGACCTGTTCGAGACCTACGCGGTCACGATCATCGCCTCGATGCTGGTCGCCGGCATCGCCTTCACCACCTACGGCTGGGCCGGCGTGGTGTATCCGCTGGTGCTGGGCGCGGCGTCCATCGTCGCCTCGATCATCGGCACGTTCTTCGTCAAGGTGCGCGCCGGCGGCAAGATCATGAACGCGCTGTATCGCGGGCTTGCGGTGTCCGGCGTGCTGGCGGCCATCGCGTTCTGGTTCATCACCGCCGACATGTTCGAAGCATCGCTGGCGCTGCCGCTGTTCTGGTGCGCGATCGTGGGACTGGTGCTCACCGGGCTGCTGGTGGTGATCACCGAGTACTACACCGCCACCGAATACGCGCCGGTGCGCGGTGTCGCCAAGGCTTCCGAGACCGGCCACGGAACCAACGTGATCGCGGGCCTTGCGGTGTCGATGAAGTCGACCGCGGCACCGGTGATCGTGGTCGCGGCCGCGATCTGGACCTGCTACCAGCTGGCCGGCCTGTACGGCCTGGCGGTCGCCGCCACCGCGATGCTGTCGATGGCGGGCATGATCGTGGCGCTGGACGCCTACGGCCCGATCACCGACAACGCCGGCGGCATCGCCGAGATGGCCAGCCTGCCGCCGGAGATCCGCGAGACCACAGACGCGCTCGACGCGGTGGGCAACACCACCAAGGCGGTCACCAAGGGCTATGCGATCGGTTCGGCGGGCCTTGCGGCGCTGGTGCTGTTCGCCGACTACGCGCACAAGCTGCAGCTGTCGGGCACGGCCACCAACTTCTCCATCGAGAACCCCAACGTGGTCATCGGCCTGTTGATCGGCGGCATGATCCCGTACCTGTTCGGCGCGATGGCGATGCAGGCCGTTGGTCGCGCGGCGGGCGCGGTGGTGGAGGAAGTGCGCCGCCAGTTCCGCGAGATCCCCGGCATCATGGAAGGCACCGGCAAGCCGCAGTACGACCGCGCGGTGGACCTGCTGACCCGCTCCGCCATCCGCGAGATGATCATTCCCTCGCTGCTGCCGCTGGCCATACCGGTGATCGTCGGCCTGACGCTCGGCGCCGACGCGCTGGGCGGACTGCTGATGGGCACCATCGTGACCGGCCTGTTCCTGGCGATCTCGATGTGCACCGGCGGCGGCGCCTGGGACAACGCCAAGAAGTACATCGAGGAAGGCCACCACGGCGGCAAGGGCTCCGAGGCGCACAAGGCCGCGGTCACCGGCGACACCGTCGGCGATCCCTACAAGGACACCGCCGGCCCGGCCATCAACCCGCTGATCAAGGTGACCAACATCGTCGCCCTGCTGCTGGTGCCGCTGCTGTAAGGACGGCGGGCGAAACCACGAAAAAAGCGGCCTCCGGGCCGCTTTTTTTTTGGCTCTGAGTGCGCGCGCCCGGCGCAGTGGCCCGGGCCAGCGCGTCAGCCGGCCTCGAACGTCCCCGTCGCGGGATCGAACCACGGCGTACACAGCATCTGCTGCGTTTGGGCCATGTCGAACGACGCGGTCCACACGGCGACATCGCCTGCGGAGTCGGCAGCTTCGAAGGCCGCGTCATCGAACGGCTCCACGCCCAGGCACCAGCGCACGCGCGCGCCCGCGCTGCCCAGTGACAGGTCGAAGGCAAATGCGCCGTCCCGGCTGTCCCCAGCGGCAAGCTTCGACGCCAGGGGCACCGGGGGCACCGTGGGCGACGGGCTGGGCAGGGCGCGTGCCGCGTGCAACAGGACCAGTCCGTCTTCGCCATCCTCGAAGCGCGGGGCGGGGATGTCGCCCGCCACCAGCTTCTTCGTCATCACAGCGTGCCGGTCACCGCGATCGAACACCGCAAGCGCGTCCTGCCCGGTGTTGCTGACGCGATAGCGCACGGCCAGTGCGTCGCCTTCCGGATCGAAGGCAACCTCCAGGCGCGCCCCTTCCCCTTCAACAACGGTACGCGCGACGTGGTCTTCCTCATGCATCTGCCTGGGCTCCGTTTTCTCCTGGGCGCCCACGGCATGCGGAGCGAAGAGGACTGTGCACAAGACCGCGGCAGCGGCTCGCGGGGTGGCGCTCATCACCATGCTGGATCACCTGTGACCATGCGGAGGAGAGAGGATGGACCCTGGAGCGCACTCAGGCCAGCGTGTAGGCCAGGCGATCCGGGAGACCGAGCTCCTCGCGGAAGCCGTTCTCGGTCAGGTGGTCGGGATTGGCGGTGGTCGGCGCGGTAGCCGGATCGCCGTCGAAGTCATGGGCGGGAGCGCTTGTCTCCAGGCCGACAGCCTGGCGCTCCGCGTTGGCCACGTTGCGACGCGGGGCGCCGTCGGGGCCCTCGCCACGGTAGGTGCCCGGCTGGAAGCTGCCGTTCACGCCGTTGTAGGCGTGCGACATCTCGTGGTACAGCACGACGACCGGTGCCGGGAACGCATCCATGTGGAAGGAGGGGTTGTAGCTGATGTCGACGTCGCCACCGGCGCCGGCACGTCCATTGCGGATGTCGGCGTCGCGGCTGAAGGTCTGCGCATAGCCGTTCTGCTCGTTGGCCAGCTCCTTGATGGTCACGGTGTTGCCCTTGGCGTCGGCGGCCTTGTCGAACTCGGCCAGCATCTGCTGGCCGACGGGCGACGCGCGCAGGAAGTCGATTTCCGACCGGATGCGCTGCACGAAGGCTTCCGAGCCCTCGATGCGGATCGTGCTGCCGGCGCTGGCGTCGATGGCGACATTGAGCACGCTCGGCGTGGCGCCGGTGGCGGCGTTCACCAGGTCGCCGATTTCGGCATGCACCACGGTGTTGTCGCCCGCGTTGTCGATGACATCATCGCCCGCGCCGGCATACACCCGGCTGGGGCCCTCCCCGACGGTGATGCGATCGTTGCCGGTGCCACCGGACAGGATGTCGCTCACGCCCCCGCCCCTGATGCTGTCGTTGCCGGCGCCACCCTCGATGAAGTTGGTGCCGCGGCCTGCGGTGACCTGGTCGTCGCCGTCGCCGCCGTGGAGGATGTTCACGCCGTCGCCGCCGGTGATGGTGTCGTTGCCGCTGTTGCCGAACACGTCGTCGCGGCCGGCACCGCTGCTGATCACGTCATCGCCCGCGCCGCCATCGATGCGGTCGTCGCCGGCGCCGGTGGTGATGGCGTCGTCGCCGTCGCCGCCTTCGATCACGATGTTGACCTGCACGTTCGACGCCACTTCGATCACGTCGTCGCCGGCACCGGCGCGGATGGTCAGCTCCTGGCCCTGGCCCAGGCGGACCTCGTAGTTCTCACCGTTGACCTGCACGTCGAGCGTGCCGTCGTCGCGCTGCCTGACGCCCACCTTGTCGTCGCCGGCGCCGGTGGTGAACACCAGCTGGTCGCTGCTGATGTAGCCGTCGGCATTCGTGCGCTCGCGTGCGATCGACACCTGGCCGTCCCTGTGCAGCGGATCGACCAGGATCGGCTTGCCATCGGGCGTGCTGCGCTGGCTGCGCTCGCCGCTGTTGGTGGCGGTGCCGTCGACCTCGACCGCCTGCTGCTCCGCATTGCCAGGAGCTTCGGAGACCGGTTCGTTGCCGTCGAGGTCGCTCGCGTGCGGCGCCGATGCCTCGCTGCCAAGCGCGTCCGGACCATGGTCGTGTCCGTCGTACGGGTCCGACGGGTTGTTCCAGTAGCCCGCGCGGTTGAGGTGGGCGGCGGCACTTGCGCCTGGATCAAACTGGGCGGACTGGACGGTCATGGACGCACTCGCTCGCTGGGGATACGGGAGCGTATGTTTCGCCGCCGCGGCGCTGCGACCAAGCTGGGGCGTACCCCACCTCGGGTCGGCCCGGCGCCCTTCAGGCACGCGCCGCCTTTGCTGCATCGCAGCAGGGGCGCGTAGAATCGACGGTTTCCGCCACGGCCCGGGCGCCTGCCCCGCCGACCACCACTGGAGCCACCATGGGCCTGGACCATGTGAAGACCGGCAACAATCCGCCGGACGAAATCAACGTCATCATCGAGATCCAGAAGGACGCCGAGCCCGTCAAGTACGAGGTCGACAAGGAGTCCGGTGCGATCTTCGTCGATCGCGTGCTGTCCACGCCGATGCGCTACCCCTGCAATTACGGCTACGTGCCGCACACGGTCTGCGGTGACGGCGATCCCGCCGACGTGATGGTGATCCTGCCGCTGCCGCTGGTGCCGGGCTCGGTGATCCGCTGCCGTCCGGTGGGCGTGCTGCGGATGGTCGACGAGGCCGGCCAGGACGAGAAGATCCTGGCGGTGCCCGACCCCAAGGTGTTCGCCGGCTATGCCCACGTCCAGGACCTCGACCAGGTCTCCAAGCACTGGCTGGAGCGCATCGGCCACTTCTTCGAGCACTACAAGGATCTCGAGAAGGGCAAGTGGGTGAAGATCGACGGGTGGGGCGACGCGGCCGAGGCCAAGGCGATCCTGCGCGAGGCGATGGCGCGCTACCAGCAGGGCTGAGCCCGGCGGCTCACCGCGTGCGCCGCTGGTGGCGGACCACGGTGAGCGCGATCACCCGCCCGACCACGGCGGCGATGTAGCCCACGCCGGCGAACTGCTCCAGCATCGACAGCGCGCGCGCCGGCGCACCGATCGCTTGCACGTCGCCGTTGCCCACGCCGGACAGCGTGGAAAAGCTCAGGTGCAGCAGTTCGATCCACCGGCGCGGGCGATCCGGCTCCACCATGCCGGTGAAGCTCCCGGGAAACAGGGCCTGGCAGACGATGTAGGCGTAGGCGAAGGCCCACGCCAGCAGCGTGAACGTGGCAGCCGCGGCGAACAGCTCATCGGCGCTGACCTCGTGGTCTTCCAGCATGTAGTGGATGAGGCTGCCGGCCGCATAGAAGTACAGCAGTGACTCCAGCACCGCCGAGGCGGTGGCGAAGCCCGGTTTCTGGAGCGCGATCGCCAACGCCGACATGGCGATCGCCGGAATCGCGAGCAGCCATGCGATCCAGTTGGCCGAATGGCTTCGGCGCACCACCCAGACCGCCAGCGGCACCACCACCAGCGCCAGCGCGCCGAAGGCGAGGCGCCCGTCGCGGGTGCCGTCGATCGCCGGATACACCAGCAGGCTCAGCAGCTGTGCGGCGAGCAGGAGCGCTGAAGGATGGCGGCTCGCCAAGGCCGGCCAGCGCGACCCCGCCAGTGACGGTCGTGGCATGCGGCGTCTCAGGAGCCCATCGCGGTGACGCGCTTACTCGACAGGCGTGCGCGAACCCGCGCGATGCGGGTAGGCGGCGAAGATGTCGGCAATGGTGGCGTCGATGCCCGCGTCCCGCTTTGCCGCGTCGAGGTTGCGCGATACGCGCCCCACCGCGATGCCTTCCCACACCAGCGCGTTGCGCCGCGCGTCCACCAGGTCGATGTTCATCGTGCCCTCGGTGTAGCGGTGCACCGTGGTGCGGTCATGCCAGTACGGCATGGCGACGTAACCACGCGCGCGGTAGCTGTAGTAGTACGCGTAGTCGACGTCGGGAATGCTGCTGACGTCGGTGCGTTGCTGCATGTAGGCGTTGATGTTGAGCCACAGGTCGGGATCGTTTTCGCTGTAGCGGTAGCCACGCGATTCCATCTGCGCGCGGGCGGCCGCCTTCATGCGGCCGCTCACCAGGCTGGCATAGCCCTCGCGTTCGATCGCCAGCGGCGAATAGAACGCGAAGCTGCGGTAGGCGGAGAAGTCGGCGCGGGGATCGGAGTCCGTGCTGATGCGCGGACCCGTGGCGCAGGCCGCCAGCAGGGCAAAGGCACAGCCCAGCAGCAGCCAGCGCAGCAATGACGTCGGGCGCTTGCGGGTCATGGCGGATCTCCGTTCAGGTCTGGCCTGAAACTAGCATGCCGTCCGCCGACCCGGCGTGAGCCTTGGCCGCCGCTGACCGTCCGTTCCATCCGCGTTGCTTAACGGTACAGCCGGCAGCGGTCGCGCCCGCTGCCGGTCCGCCCGCCTACTCCCGCCGGTAGACCTCGGCCCCCGCGGCGAGGAACTCGGCCGACTTGTCGGCCATGCCCGTCTCGAGTGCCGCGGCGTCGTCGACGCCCTGGGCCGCCGCGTACTCGCGCACGTCCTGGGTGATCCGCATCGAGCAGAAATGCGGGCCGCACATGCTGCAGAAGTGCGCCAGCTTGTGCGCGTCCTTCGGCATGGTCTCGTCGTGGTACTCGCGGGCCCGGTCGGGATCGAGCCCGAGGTTGAACTGGTCGTCCCAGCGGAACTCGAAGCGCGCCTTGCTGAGCGCGTTGTCGCGCACCTGCGCGCCTGGATGGCCCTTGGCGAGGTCGGCGGCGTGGGCGGCGATCCGGTACGCCATCAGGCCGTCGCGCACGTCGGCGCGGTTGGGCAGGCCGAGGTGCTCCTTCGGCGTCACGTAGCAGAGCATGGCGGTGCCGAACCAGCCGATCATCGCCGCGCCGATCGCGCTGGTGATGTGGTCGTAGCCGGGCGCGATGTCGGTGGTCAGCGGCCCGAGCGTGTAGAACGGCGCCTCGCCGCACTCGGCCAGCTGCTTGTCCATGTTTTCCTTGATCAGCTGCATCGGCACGTGGCCGGGGCCTTCGACCATGGTCTGCACGTCGTGCTTCCAGGCGACCCTGGTCAGCTCGCCAAGGGTTTCAAGCTCACCGAACTGCGCCGCGTCGTTGGCGTCGGCGATGCAGCCCGGGCGCAGGCCGTCGCCGAGCGAGAAGGCCACGTCGTAGGCCTTCATGATCTCGCAGATGTCCTCGAAGTGCGTGTACAGGAAGCTCTCGCGGTGGTGCGCCAGGCACCACTTGGCCATGATGCTGCCGCCGCGCGAGACGATGCCGGTGACCCGCTTCGCGGTGAGCGGCACGTAGCGCAGCAGCACGCCGGCGTGGATGGTGAAGTAGTCGACGCCCTGCTCGGCCTGCTCGACGAGCGTGTCGCGGAAGATCTCCCAGGTCAGTTCCTCGGCGCGGCCATCGACCTTCTCCAGTGCCTGGTAGATCGGCACCGTGCCGATCGGCACCGGCGAGTTGCGGATGATCCACTCGCGGGTCTCGTGGATGTGCTTGCCGGTGCTGAGGTCCATGACATTGTCCGCACCCCAGCGCGTCGCCCACACCAGCTTTTCCACTTCCTCGGCAATACCGGACGACACGGCGCTGTTGCCGATATTGGCGTTGACCTTGGTCAGGAAGTTGCGGCCGATGATCATCGGCTCGCTCTCGGGGTGGTTGATGTTGCAGGGCAGGATGGCGCGGCCACGCGCAATCTCGTCGCGCACGAACTCCGGGGTGATGGACGACTGGATGCTGGCGCCGAAGGACTCGCCGGGGTGTCGCAGCAGCAGCGTGGCATCGCGCACGGCGTCGAGGCGCTGGTTCTCGCGGATGGCGACGTATTCCATCTCCGGCGTGACAGTACCCTGGCGCGCGTAATGCATCTGGGTGACGTTGGCGCCGGCCTTGGCGATCCGCGGCAGGCGGCGGTTGGGAAAGCGCACCGCGTCGAGTCGGGCGTCCGACTCGCGGCTGCGGCCGAACGCCGAGCTGATCGCCGGCAGCAACACGGTGTCGCCGCGTTCTGCGATCCATTGCGCGCGCAGCGGCGCCAGGCCGGCCGAGAGGTCGATACGCGCGTCGGGATCGGTATAGGGGCCCGACGCGTCGTAGACCGCGATCGGCGGATTGTCCTCGCCGCCGAACAGTGTCGGCGTCTGCGACTGGTGGATTTCGCGCATCGCCACGCGAAGGTCGGAGCGCGATCCCTGCACATGGATCTTGCGCGAGCCGGTGATCGGGCTGGTGACGGTGTCGGAAAGCTGTGCGGCCTGCTGCTGCAGGCTGGCGGGCTGGGCATTCATGGCGTTCGTCCTGGTGGATGGCTGGACGAAGCGGCGGCGCCGGACGCACGGAGCGTGCCCGTGGTTCCCGCGAAGCTTCCCTACGCCGGTATCAGCCGGATCAGGTTCGAAGGGTGTTTCTCAACCACGCCGTGCCGGCCGCGGTACCCCCGCTTCAACGGGCATTGCACCACGTTGCCCGCGCCCGGGCCAGCCCGTGCCGCGCGCGGCATAATTGCCGGCCATGACCGACACCCGCGCTCGCCCGCTTTCCGCCACCGCCTTCGCCCCGGCCAGCGTGGGCAACATCGGCGTGGGCTTCGACCTGCTCGGGCACACCATCGACGGACCGCGCGACGTCGCCCACGTGCGCCGGATCGACGCACCCGAAGTGCGCATCGACGCCGTGCGCGGCGACGTGCGCGGCGTGGCGACGATCCCGCTGGACGCTGCCGCCAACACCGCCGGCCTCGCGCTGCAGTCGCTGCGCTCGGCGCTGGCGCTGCCCTACGGCTTCGCAGTGGAGCTCGACAAGGGCATCGCGCTCGGCTCCGGGCTTGGCGGCTCGGCGGCATCGTGCGTCGCCGCGCTGGTCGCCGCCAACGCGCTGCTCGATGCGCCGCTGCCGCGCGAGGCGCTGTATCCGTTCGCGCTCGACGGCGAATGGGCGTCCACCCACAGCCGCCAGGGCGACAACGTCGGGCCGATGCTGATCGGCGGCGTGGCGATGGCCACGCCGACGCGTCTGCTGGCGCTCGCCGTGCCCGCGTGGCTGCACTGCGTGGTGGTGCATCCGGACCTGGTGCTGGAGACCCGCGACGCGCGCGCGGTGCTGTCCGCGCCCTACGCGCTCGCCGAGGTGGTCGCGCATTCCACCCATCTCGCGCTGTTCCTCACCGGGCTGGCACGCGGTGATGCGTCGCTGATCGCCGACGGACTGCGCGACCTGCTGGTGGAGCCGCGCCGCGCGCCGCTGATCCGCGGATTCAATGCGGTCCAGGCCGCGGCCATGGACCATGGCGCGCTGGGTGCGAGCATTTCCGGTGGCGGGCCAAGCTGCTTCGCGTGGTTCGACAGCCGCGCAGGCGCGGAGCGGGCGGCGCCGGCGATGCGCGCCGCGTTCCTCGATGCGGGCTGCGACGCGCGCGCCTACGTTTCGCCGGTGGCCGGTCCGCGCGCGGAGTTGCTTGGCGACAGCTGAACCGCCAGCGGCTCGTCGCGTCGCACCTTGAACCAGGCCGCGTACAGCGCCGGCAGGAACAGCAGCGTCAGCACGGTCGCGACCGTCAGCCCGCCCATGATCGCCACCGCCATCGGCCCGAAGAACAGCGAGCGCGACAGCGGCACCATCGCCAGGATCGCCGCCAGCGCGGTCAGCACGATCGGCCGGAAGCGGCGCACGGTGGCGTCGACGATCGCATCCCAGCGCGCGTGGCCGGCGTCGATGTCCTGCTGGATCTGGTCCACCAGGATGATCGAGTTGCGCATGATCATGCCGGCCAGCGCGATGGTGCCGAGCATCGCCACGAAGCCGAACGCGACGCGGAACACCAGCAGGAACAGCACCACGCCGATCAGCCCCAGCGGCGCCGTCAGCAGCACCAGCGCGCTGCGCGAGAAGCTGCGCAGCTGCAGCATCAGCAGTGTCACCACCACGAACAGGAACAGCGGCAGCCCCGCCTTGATCGAGTCCTGCCCACGCGTGGCGTCCTCGACCGTGCCGCCGGTCTCGAGCAGGTAGCCCTGCGGCAGCGCCGCGCGGATGGCGTCGAGCGTCGGCAGGATCTGTGCGACCACGGTCGGCGGCGTGGTCACACCGCGCACGTCGGCGCGCACGGTCACCGTGGGCAGGCGGTTGCGGTGCCAGATGATGCCTTCCTCGAACGCGTACTCGAGGCGCGCGACCTGCGCCAGCGGCACCGACTGGCCGCTGGCGGTCGGGACCGCCAGGCTGCCCAGCATGTCGAGCCGCGTGCGCTCGTCCGCCGGCCCGCGCATCAGCATGCCGACCAGCTCGTTGCCGTCGCGGTACACGCTCACCTGCAGCCCGGACAGCGATCCGGCGAGGAACTGCGCGAGCTGCTGCGAGCTGACGCCGAGCACGCGCGCGCGCTCCTGGTCGATCACCAGCCGCACCACCTTGCTCGGCTCGTCCCAGTCGAGGTTGACGTTGGCCGCGTGCGGATTGGCGCGCACCTGCGCGGCCACCTCGAGGGCGATCGCGCGCACGCGCTCGATGTGCTCGCCCGATACCCGGAACTGCAGCGGATAACCCACCGGCGGCCCGTTCTCCAGGCGCGTCACCCGCAGTTGCAGGCCGGGGAACGCAGGCGCGACCTCGTCGAGCAACCAGCCGCGCAGGCGTTCGCGGGCGTCGACGTCTTCGCCGCGCACCACGAACTGCGCGAAGTTCGCCGCCGGCAGCTGCTGGTCGAGCGGCAGGTAGAAGCGCGGCGAGCCGGTGCCCACGTAGGCCACGTAGCTGGCCACGCCGTCCTGCGCCTGAAGCAACGCCTCCATGCGCGCGACTTCGTCCGCGGTGGCGCGCAGCGAACTGCCCTCCGCCAGCTCCAGGTCGACCATCAGCTCGGGGCGCTGCGAGTCGGGGAAGAACTGCTGCGGCACGAAGCGGAAGATCAGCACCGACACCAGCAGCAAGGCCACGGTGCTGCCGATCACCAGCCAGCGACGCTCCAGGCACCACTCCAGCAGGCGCCGGAAACGGCGATAGAACGGCCGCTGGTAGGGATCGCCTGCATGGCCGTCGCCCAACGGCGGCGGCGCCAGCAGCACGGCGTACTGCGGCCAGCGGTCGGCCCAGTGCAGGCGACGCGCGCGCCAGCGCCCGGCGATGGAGCGCGGCGACGGCGCGACCGGATGCGCGAGGTCGGGCAGCATGCGCTCGCCGAGCAGCGGGATGAATAGCACCGCCACCACCCACGACACGATCAATGCGATGCCCACGACCTGGAACAGCGAGCGCGTGTACTCGCCGGTCGACGACGCCGCGGTCGCGATCGGCAGGAACCCCGCCGCGGTGACCAGCGTGCCGGTGAGCATGGGGAACGCCGTGTGCGACCAGGCGTAGCCGGCCGCGGTGACGCGGTCGAAGCCCTGCTCCATCTTAATGGCCATCATCTCCACCGCAATGATCGCGTCGTCCACCATCAGGCCCAGCGCCAGCACCAGCGCGCCGAGCGAGATCTTGTGCAGGCCGATGCCGAAGTACTGCATCACCGCGAAGGTCAGCGCCAGCACCAGCGGGATCGACACCGCCACCACCAGCCCGGTGCGGAAGCCCAGCGAGAAGAAGCTCACCAGCAGCACGATCGCCACCGCTTCCACCAGCACGCGCATGAACTCGCCGACCGATTCGCGCACCGCCTGTGGCTGGTCGGACACCTGCGCGAGCTGCATGCCCGCCGGTAGCGCGTCCTGCTGGCGCGCGAACTCCGAATGCAGCGCTCCGCCGAGGCGCAGGATGTCGCCGCCATCGCGCATCGCCACCGCGATGCCGATCGCGTCCTCGCCCATGAAGCGCATGCGCGGCGCGGCGGGATCGGCGAACCCGCGGCTCACCGTGGCCACGTCGCCCAGGCGCAGCGTGCGGTCGCCGGCGCGCACCGGGAAGTCGCGGATCTCGTCCAGCGAGCGGAACGCGCCATCGACACGCAGCTGCACGCGCTCGCTGCCGGTCTCGAAGAAGCCCGCTCCGGTGACCGCGTTCTGCGCCGCCAGCGCCTGCTGCAGCGACGCCAGCGGAATGCCGAGCGTGGCCAGCTTGGCGTTGGCGACCTCGATCCAGACCTTCTCGTCCTGCAGGCCGACCAGCTCCACCTTGCCGACGTCGGGCAGGCGCTGCAGCTCGAGTTCGATGCGCTCGGCGTAGTCCTTGAGCACCGCGTAGTCGAAGCCTTCGCCGGTCAGCGCATAGATGTTGCCGAAGGTGTCGCCGAACTCGTCGTTGAAGAATGGCCCCACCACGCCCTCCGGCAGCGTGGCGCGCATGTCGCCGACCTTCTTGCGCACCTCGTACCAGAGTGCCGGCACGTCCCTGGAACGCATCGAATCGCGCGCCATGAAAATGATCTGCGACTCGCCCGGGCGCGAGTACGAGCGGATCAGCTCGTAGCGGCCGGTGGCCATCAGCGTGCGCTCGATGCGCTCGGTGACCTGGCTGGCGACATCCTCGGCGGTGGCGCCCGGCCACACGGTGCGCACCACCATCGCCTTGAACGTGAACGGTGGATCCTCGGACTGGCCGAGCTGCCTGTACGACCATGCGCCCACCACCGCCGCCACCAGCATCGCGTACAGCACCAGCGTGCGGTTGCGCAGCGCCCACTCGGACAGGTTGAAGCGCATGCCGCTCACGGCGACGGGTTGACGGGGCGGTTGTCGCTGTCAACCGGGGCCACGGCCTGGCCTTCGCGCAGCAGGTGCCCGCCGGCCACCACCACCCAGTCATCGGCCGACAGCCCGGCCAGCACCGGTACGCGCTCGGATCCGAATGGGCCCAGCTCCACCGGCACGGCCTTCAGGCGCGCGTCGCCATCCACCACCCACACGCTGGCCGTGCCGTCGGCACCGCGCTGCACTGCAGGCAGCGGCACCGACAGCGGCACGGCGCCGGCCGCGCGCACGAACACGCGGGCGCTCTGGCCAAGGTCGACGCGGCCCGCGGCATCGGCGTCCAGCGCCACGCGCGCGGCATAGGTGCGCGCCTGCGCATCGGCGGCCGGGGCGATCTCGCGGATCGTGCCGTCCAGGCGCACGCCCGGCGCGCTCCACAGCTCGACCTTGACCGGCTGGCCGATCGTGAAATCGCGGATCCGCGATTCAGGCAGCGCGATCGCCACCTCGCGGCCGCCGTCGCCGGCGAGCGTGAACACCGTCTGCCCCGCCGCGACCACCTGGCCGGCTTCGGCCTGGCGGCTGGCGATGACGCCCGCGGCGGGCGCGCGCAGCGTGGCGTAGCCGGACTGGTTGCGTGCCACGTCCAGCTGCGCGCGCGCCGCACGCGCCTGGCCGGCGGCGGCCTGGTAGGTGGCCTCCTGCGCGTCGCGCGTCGAGCGGCTGACCAGTTGGTCCTCGGCAAGCGCGGCGTAGCGCGCCCGGTCGGCGCGGGCGCGGACCAGTTCGGCCTCGGCGGCGGCAAGCCGGGCCTGCGCGGCACCGGCCTCAAGCGCGAAATCGCCGGGATCGAGTTCGGCAAGCAGCACGCCGCGCTCGACGCGGGCGCCGACATCGACCGCGCGCCGCACCAGCATGCCACCCACCCTGAACGCCAGCGGGCTCTCTTCGCGGGCACGCACCTCGCCGGCGAACGCGGCGACGCCCGCGCCGGACGCGGCGGGATGCGCCACCAGCACCGGTCTCGGCGGCGGCTCGGCCGGCGTGCGCTCGCCACAGGCGGCCAGGCTGGAAACAATGGCACCCGCCAGCAACCAGGACCGCCTTGCCATGGCCTCTCCGTGTTGGCCGCGTGGCCATGGGAAAACGGCGGTCATCCTATAATTATCAAACTCCATGGTCTAGTATTTGGACATGTCCGCCTGCGCAGCCCAGCCCCCTCCCCGACCCGCGCCTGGCAGGCCCAAGGACCTGGCCAAGCGCGCCGCGATCCTGGATGCCGCCAAGCAGATGTTCACGCGCCAAGGGTTCGACGGCGCCAGCATGGACCAGATCGCGACGCTGGCCGGCGTGTCCAAGCTCACCATCTACAGCCACTTCGGCGACAAGGACGCGCTGTTCGTCGCGGCGGTGAACGCCGCCTGCGAGCAGCAGTTGCCCACGGCGCTGTTCGAGCCATCCCCCGATACCCCGCTGCGCGAGCGGCTGATGGACATCGGTCGGGCCTACCACGCGCTGGCCACGGCGCCGGAAGCGGTGGCCAGCCACCGCATGCTGTGCGTGCCCCGGGTCGACTCCACGCTGGCCTGCAAGTTCTGGAATGCCGGGCCGGCTCGGCTGCACGAGGCATTTGCCGCGCTGTTGGCGCGGCGGCAGACCGCCGGCGAACTCGACGTCGGCGATCCGGCGCGCGCCGCCGGGCATTTCTTCTCGCTGGTCAAGGGCGAGGCGCATGCGCGCCTGGTCATCGGCTACCCCGATACCGCGACGAAAACCGACGTGGAAGCGCACCTCGCGTCCTGCGTCGACCTGTTCCTGCGCGCCTTCGCAGGCCGCCGCGAGGCCGACTGAGCGCCCCGCCGGCGGTCCCGGTGACTTCCGGCACTCAAGGCCGCGCCGCCCGCGCCACCATGCTGTCAGCGTGCCTTCCCGCGATTTCACCTAAAATGGCCGGTCACCCAGACCGCCAGGCTCCCAATGACCCTTGATTACGCCAAAGCCCGCGAAGCCATGGTCGAACAGCAGGTTCGTCCGTGGGAGGTGCTCGACACCCGCGTCCTCGACGTGATCGTGCGGCTGCCGCGCGAATCCTTCGTTCCGGCCGCGCACCGCGCGCTCGCCTATGCCGACCTCGAGATCCCGCTTGCCCAAGGCGAGTCGATGATGAAGCCGGTGGTCGAAGGCCGGGCCTTGCAGGCGCTGGCGCTCGACGGCAGCGAGGACGTGCTCGAGATCGGCACCGGCAGCGGCTACCTGGCTGCGTGCCTCGGCCGCCTCGCGCGTTCGGTGCTCAGCATCGAACGCCACGGCGACCTCGCCGCCACCGCCCTCGCCACCCTGCACGCGGAAGGCCTGGACAATGTCGACGTCGAGCACGCCGATGCCTTCGCCTGGAACACCGACCGCAAGTTCGATGCGATCTGCGTCACCGGCGGCGTCGACGTGGTCCCGCCCCACTTCCTCGGCTGGCTGCGTCCCGGCGGCCGCATGTTCATCGTCCGTGGCCGCGCGCCGGTGATGGAGGCGGTGCTGATGCACGCCGACGTCAACGGTGCGCGCACGGAATCGTTGTTCGAGACCGACCTGGCCTACCTGGCCGGCGCGGCCCCCGTGCCGGCATTCGCGTTCTGAACGCCAGTCCACACCAAGGATCCTCCATGACCCGTCGTCCCCTCGTCCTCGCGCTCCTCCTGGCACTGCTGCCCGCCGCGGCATCGGCCGAAGACCTGCTGCAGGCCTACGAGCAGGCCCGCAACAGCGATCCGACCTTTTCCGCCGCCGAATCCAGCCGGCTCGCGACGCGCGAAGGCGCGGTGCAGGCGCGCGCGTCGCTGCTGCCCCAGATCGGCGGCAGCGCGTCGCTGTCGCGCTCGCGCACCGAGACCTCGGGCCGCGACATCGACGAACTTACCGGACAGTCCTTCGTCGGCCGCAGCAAGTCCGAAGTGACGTCCCGTTCGCTGGGCGTGAACCTCAACCAGGCGGTGCTCGACCTGGGCCGCATCAGCAACCTTCGCTCGCAGCGCGAACTGGCCACCGCGGCCGACTTCACGCTCGACTCGGCCGGCGACTCGCTGATCACCCGCACCTCGGCGGCGTACTTCAACGTGCTGGTCGCCATCGAGACCCTGGCCGCGGCGCAGGCGCAGGAGGCGGCGTTGAAGAAGCAGTTCGACTTCGCCGACAAGCGCCTGGAAGTCGGCCTGGCGCCGATCACCGACGTGCACGAAGCCCGCGCGCAGTACGACAGCGCGCGCGCCAACACCATCGTCACCGGCAACGCGCTCGAGGACGCCTACCAGGCGCTGCGCCAGATCACCGGTACCGATGTCCGCAACCTCAAGGGCCTGCCGGAAGACTTCCGCCCCGCGCTGCCCACCGAGCAGGCCGTCGACGGCTGGGTTTCCAGCGCGGTCGAGAACAACCCGGGCCTCAAGGCGCTGGAACACCAGCTGCAGGCCGCCGGGCACGATGTCGGCACCGCGAAGGCGGGCCACCTGCCCACGATCTACCTGTCCGGCAGCTACGGCGACACCGACCGCTGGGGCGACCCCACGGCGTTGCCGGGCGGCGCCATCGCCCGGCTCGACGCCGAGTCGAAGTCGCGCAGCGTGGGCCTGACGCTGGACGTGCCGATCTTCGCCGGCGGCGCCACCCAGTCCCGCGTACGCCAGGCCATCGCCACCCGCGACGTGCGCCAGGACCAGTACGAGGCCGAGCGCCGCGCGCTGGTGCGCGAGACGCGCAATGCCTACCAGACGCTGGTGGCCGGCATCAGCGAGGTCGAGGCGCGCAAGGCCGCGGTGTTCTCCGCACGCAGCGCGTACGACGCCTCGCAGGTCGGACTGGAAGTCGGCACGCGCACGGTGCTCGACGTTCTCAACAACCAGCAGACGCTGTTCAACGCCGAGCGCGAGTACGCGCTGGCGCGCTACAACTTCCTGCAGAACCGGCTGCTGCTGGAGCAGGCGGCCGGCACCATCGACATCGCAAGCGTGCAGGACGTCAATCGCCTGCTGACCGTCGACGCCGAGACGCGCCTGCAGGCGCCAGGCACCAACGGCCGCTGAGCGCGGCAGTTGGCGGCAAGGCAAACAGGGCGCTTCGGCGCCCTGTTGCGTTCAGGGCGCCGGCGGCAGGTCCGGCGCGATCAGCTCCATGGTGCGCGCCAGTGCGCCACGCCCGGCCTTCACCAGCTGCAGGCCCGCCTGGGCCATTGCCTCGTGCGCCTGGTCATCGGCGAGCAGCCCGGCCACCGCCAGGCCGACCGCGTCGGCATCGGCGGCGATGCGCAGCGCACCGGCTTCGTCGAGCTGGCGTGCGATGTCGCTGAAATTGTGCAGGTGCGGCCCGGTCACCACGGCCACGCCCAGCGCCGCCGGCTCGAGCAGGTTGTGTCCGCCGACCGGCTGCAGGCTGCCGCCCACGAAGGCCACGCGCGCGCAGGCATAGAACTGCGCCAGCTCCCCGAGCGTGTCGATCACGAACACGTCGTCGTTGCCGTCAGGCCAATGCGTGAACTGGCGCGTCGCCACCCGCCAGCCTGCTTCCACGCAGGCCTGGGTGACGGCGCGGAAGCGTTCCGGATGGCGCGGCGCCCACAGCAGCAGCAGCGTCGGCCAGCGCTCGCGCAGGCGGCGATGGATGGCGATGACCGCCGCTTCCTCCTCGGGGTGCGTGCTGGCCGCGATCCACGCCATGCGGCCACCGCTGTGCCCGGCGAACGCGGCGGCGGTGCGGCGCGCCGCGTCGTCCACGGTGATGTCGAACTTGAGGTTGCCGAGCACGGTGACCGCCGCGGGCTCGGCGCCCAGGCGCACGAAGCGCTCGCCGTCGGCCTCGGACTGCGCGGCGACGCGCGCCAGCGTGCGCAGCGCCCGCGCCACCAGCGAGCGCAGCACGCGGTAGCCACGCAGCGACCGCTCCGACAGGCGCGCGTTGACCAGGTAGGCCGGAATGCCGTGGTCGCGGCAGCAGAACAGGAGGTTCGGCCACAACTCCGTCTCCAGCACCAGCGCGAGTCGCGGCCGGTGGTGGTCGAGGAACCGCCGCACCGCACCGGACAGGTCATAAGGCAGGTACACGTGGTCGACCCGGTCGCCCCACAGCGCCTGCACCCGGGATGAGCCGGTCGGCGTGATGGTGGTCACCAGCAGGCGAAGGTCGGGCCGCGCGGCCAGCAGCGCGTTCACCAGCGGCGCCGCGGCATTCACTTCGCCCACCGATACCGCGTGCACCCACACGCACTCGCCCGCGGCGGGTGGTGCGCGATAGATCGCGTAGCGCTCGTCCCAGCGCTGCAGGTAGCCGACCTGGCGGAATCCGCGCCAGATCAGGTGGTACACCGTGACCGGCACCAGCAGGTACAGCACGGCCGAATACAGCGCGCGCAGCAGGCGTTCAACGGCGCGTTCGCTAGGGGCGGCCTTCATGCGGCAAGGATAGCGAAGCCGCCGCGCCTGCGGCGGGCCGGTCGGCCCCGACCGGTAGAATCCCTGCATGGCCGACCTCGATCACTCGCCGCCGCTGGCGCCGCGCCACTGGCCCACCTGGCTCGGCATCGGCGTGATGGCGCTGCTGGCGCGCCTGCCATGGCCACTGCAGCGTTCCCTGGGTCGCGCGCTCGGCGCATTGCTGCGCACCACGCTGCCGCGGCGCCGCGACATCGCCGCGCGCAACATCGCGCTGTGCTTCCCCGGGCTCGACGCCACCGCGCGCGAGGCGCTGCTGCGCCGGCACTTCGCCGCGATCGGCATCGGCCTGTTCGAATTCGCGCGCGCCTGGTGGGGCTCGGTGGCACCGCTGCGCCGCGGGCTGGTGGTCGAAGGCCTCGAGCACGTGCACGCGGCGCGCGCCGACGGGCGCGGGGTGATCGTGGTCTCCGGGCACTTCACCACGCTCGAGGTCTGCGGCCGGCTGATGTGCGACCACATCCCGCTGGCCGGCATGTACCGGCCGCATGCGCAGGCGGCCATGGAATGGGCGGTGCGCCGCGCCCGCGCCCGCTATGCCGCGGCGATGTTCCCCAAGCAGGACCTGCGCGGCGCGGTGCGCCATCTCAAGCGCGGCGGGCTGCTCTGGTACGCGCCCGACCAGGACCCGAGCCGCGGCGACAGCGTGTTCGTGCCGTTCTTCGGCCAGCCCGCGCACAGCCTGAAATCCACCCACCAGCTGGCGCGGATGTCGGGCGCGGCGGTGGTGTTCTACCAGCACGCGCGCCGCGACGACGGCGGCTACACGCTGCGGCTGTTCCCCGCGACCGCCGGATATCCGACCGCGGACGCGGTGGCCGACACCGCCGAGGTCATGGCCGCGATCGAGACCATGGCGCGCGCCGCGCCCGAGCAGTACCTGTGGATCCACCGCCGCTTCAAGCGGCGTCCGGACGGGGGCTCGGTGTACTGACGCGCGCCAGCAGGCTGCCGGCATACAGCGCGGCCAGCATCAGCGTCAGGCCACCCCAGAACGTCGAATAGAACGCCAGGTGGGTGTTGAGCGGGAACACCGTTACCAGCAGGGCCAGCATCGCCGGCCGCGCGCGCTCGCGCGCGGCGACGTCGGCGAAGCGCCAGGCGCGCAGCGCCAGCGCCAGGCCCGCCAGCCACAGCAGCAGGCCGATGGCGCCGGTTTCGCTCAGCACCTCGAGCACGACCTGGTGGGCGTGCAGCGCCGGCCCTTCACCCCAGGCCGGCACTTCGCCGGACTGCGGATCGCAGGCCGGGAACGCCTCGCGGAAGCCGCGCGCACCGACGCCATTGACCGGGTGCGCGCGCGCCATGCACAGCGCCGCGCCCCAGATCCGCGTGCGGCCGGACAGCGCGCTGTCGACGCCGGTCTCGTCCGCCGACAGCGCATGGGTGGTGCGTTCGATGCGGTCGCGGACCTCCGGCGACGCGAGCCCGAGCGCCAGCACCGTGGCCAGGCCGAACGCGAACACCAGCAGCAGGCGCTTCCAGCCGAGCAGGCGCCAGCCGGACAGCACCAGCACCAGCGCGTAGGTCAGCCACGACGCGCGCGAGCCCGCGAACACGATCACGATGCCGATCGCCGCGGCCGCCACCACCCAGCCCGCCGTGCGCCAGCGTCGTCCGGCGGCGTACAGCGCAAACGGCGACAGGCTGGCCAGCACCACGCCGAGCTTGAGGTTGCAGGGCCCGAGCACGCCGCCCAGGCGGTCGACGCGCGCCAGTTCGTCGAGGTTGCACATCGGCCGCCCGCTGATTGCCTGCTTGGCGGCATCGATCCCCCAGAACAGCGGGCTGGTGCCGAAGGCGACTTCGGCCAGCGCGTCCAGCGTCCACACGCCCACGATCACCGCCAGCCCGATGAAGGTCAGCCGACGCCCGCGCTCGCTGGCCACGGCGATCGCCACCAGCCACAGGAACGGCAGGTAGCGCAGGTCGACCGCGGCTTCGCGCAGCGCGCGCGCCGGATCCACCGCGTCCGGGGCGGACAGCAGTTCCGGCAGCCAGTAGGCGAAGAACAACACGCTGGTCAGCGCCCACGCCGGCCCGCTGAGCAGCACGGCGCCGCCGCGGAAACGCGCGGCGAGCAGTTTGACGATCGCCAGCAGCGCACCCAGCACCATCACGCCCTCGGCATAACCCGGGGCAGGCCAGAGGGCGACGAAAGCCAGTACCCAGTGCGGTGCCCAGCGCCATCCGGCGGTTGCGGGCGCGCCTGCCGGCAGCGTGTCAGCGGAGTTCGTCATAGACCGAGAGCGTGGCGTCCTGCATGGTGCGGAGCAAGTAGGTCACGGGAATGGCCGGCATCGTAGCCGGTCGCCGTGACGGCTGTCCGAGCAGCGCGCGCGCGCGCGCGCGAAGCGCCGCGGCATCGAACGCGGGCACCGCGCCCTCCGGCTGCAGCTCGCGCAGCAGTTCCCCCACGCCGCCATGGTCCCAGCCCAGCACCGGACGGCCGACCGCCCATGCCTCGACCACGGTGCGCCCGAAGGCTTCCGGCTTGCGCGACAGCTGCAGCACCAGGCCGCTGGCGGCGTAGGCATCGGCGATGGCCGACGTCGGCGCGGCGATCACCACCGCCCCGGCGATGCCGAGCGTGGTCGCGGACGCCTCGAGCTCGGCCACGTAGGCCGCGCGCGCCGGGTCGCGCGCGCCCGGCATCCACAGGCGTGCGTCCAGGCCGTCGGAGCGCAGCGCGGCCAGCAGCGCCAGCGCATCGCCATGCCCCTTGAGCCGCGTACCGCGACCCGGCAGCAGCAGCAGCGGGCCGGCGCCGCCCAGGCGGCTGTCGGCCGCGGCGGCGCGCGCGCGCGCGGCCGGGTCCGGCCACGGAGCGCGCGGGAACGATGCGGGATCGATGCCACGCGGGATCACGCGCAGGCGCGATGGATCGATGCCGGGATACGCGCGCAGCACGTAGGCGCGCACGGTGTCGGACACGCAGATCACGCGTTCGCCGCGGGTCATGATCGCGCTGTATCGCGAAGGCGAGTTCAGGCCGTGGACCGTGGTCACCAAGCGCGGGCGATGCGACTCGGGCATCCCGCGCAGCGCGCGCCAGGCGATCCACGCCGGCAGCCGCGAGCGTGCGTGCACGATATCCACGCCGTGTTCGATGCACAGCCGGCGCAGCGGCCGCACCAGGCCCAGCGTGGCCAGCGCCTTGCGGCCCAGCGCCAGGTCCACGTGCAGCGCACCGGTGGCCCGCAGCGCCGGCAGCAGGCGCCCGCCCGCCGATGCGACCAGGGCATGGTGGCCGGCACGCACCAGCGCCGCGGCGATTTCGATGGTGGATCGCTCGACGCCGCCGGACTCCAGCGCCGGCAACACCTGCAGGACCGTCAGCGGCCGGTGCATGCGCCCGCGGCCGCCCGTGCCGGCCTCAGTCGACCAGCACGAAGTGCGCGCTGCAGTACGGGCAGTCAGCCTGGCCGCCGTCGGCTTCGATCGGCAGGTAGACGCGCGGATGCGAGTTCCACAGCGCCATCGCCGGCAACGGGCAGCTGAGCGGCAGGTCGGCGCGCCGGACCTCGTACTGCGTCTGGGCGTTGGCCACGGTGGACTGCGTCGGGGCGGTGGACATGGTTGCGATGCCAGGTGGAGAGCAGGGACCGGAGTTTACCGCGCCGCCAGCGGCACGGCCCGGGATCAGGCCGGCAGTTCGAACAGCAGCGCGTGCGCGGCAGTGTCGGGTGCGGCCACAAGCGTCGCAGGCGCGGGCGCGGCCGCGTTCCAGGCGAGCCCGTCGCCCGCGGACAGTGCCTGGCCATCGACCACTGCGGCGCCTTCGAGCAGTTGCAGCCAGCCGCGGCGTGCAGGCAACACGCCGAGCGCGCGCGATGCGCCGGCGTCGACCCGTGCGACACGCAGGCGCGCGTCCTGGCGCAGCAGGAGCGGACCGCCATCGTGTGCTGCGCGTTCCGCGCCGTCGGAACCGGCGCGTCCCGTGGCCCCGTGGAACGCCCCGCCGGCGGCGAGCGTGTGCCACGCGTTGCGTGCCGCGGCCGGAGCCGGCGCAACCGCGATGCCGGGCGTCGCGTTCACCCGGTCCGGCTGGATCCAGGCCTCCAGCAGGCGCAGTTGCGCGGCGGTCGACGCATTTTCAAGCCGGCACTCGATGCCGTGGCCGGCGCCGATCCACGCCACGCCGCCGGCGGTGACCTCACGCGGATCCAGGCCGGCGCACGCGATGCGCAGGCGGCCGTCCAGCACCAGCAGCACCAGCTCCATGTTGGCGACGCGCACGGCCTCGGCCACCGCGCCGGGTGCCCAGTCCTGGGTCGACAGCACCCGCAGCGCGCCCCAGCCCATCCAGTCGCGATCGATGGCGTCGCCGCGTGAGAACGCGTGCCACGCGTCCACGCCGCCGGCAATGATGCGACCGCGTGCGGCGGCGGGTCGGAGCAGCGTGCCCACAGGCAGCATCACTCGATCCTCGCGGCCTCGTCGAACGACAGCCGCGGCGAACGCGGGAACAGCTGCGCCGGGTCGCCGTAACCGAGGTTGACCAGAATGTTGGAACGCACCGCCGTGCCCTGGAAAAAGGCCGCATCGACCATCGCGTTGTCGAAGCCGGTCATCGGCCCGCAGTCCAGGCCCAGCGCGCGCGCGGCCAGGATCAGGTAGGCGGTCTGCATGCTGGAGCCGCGCAGGCCCACGCGCTCCAGGCGCGCCTCGTCGGAGCCGGCGAACCACGAGCGCGCATCGGTATGCGGGAACAGCACCGGCAGCTTGTCGTAGAACGCCAGGTCGTGGCCGACGATCACCGTGACCGGCGCGGCCAGGGTCTTGTCGCGATTGCCGTCGCTGAGCGCCGGGGCCAGCCGCGCCTTGGCTTCCGCCGACCTCACGAACACGAAGCGCGCCGGGCAGGCGTTGGCCTCCGTGGGCCCGAACTTCACCAGGTCGTAGAGTGCGCGCAGGGTGTCGTCGCCGACCTCGCCGCCGATCGCGTTGTGGGTGCGGGCCTCGCGGAACAGGCGGGCAAGCGCGGTGGCGGGCAGTGCATCGGTCATCAGGTGTCCTCTCGATCGCGGGTTCGGCTGGACGGGGAAGTGTAGAGTCCGCCCGGAGAAACCACAGGCCCGGCCCCGGAACGGATGGTCACGACAGCAGAACGCGCGCACCCGGCCGTCGCCTGGGCGCTGAGCGATGGCCGCGCCGGCAACGTGCGCCAGGCCACCGCGCTCGCCGGGGCGCTGGCCATCGGCGCCATGGCCGAAGTGACGCTGGCCGCGCGTGCACCGTGGTCGTGGGTGGCACCCCGCCGCCTGCCGGGCGCGGCGCAGGCCTTCGGCGCGCCGTTCGCGGCGAGCCTGGCCGCGCCACCGCTGGTCGCCGTCGGCTGCGGTCGGCAGGCGGCGCTGGCCACGCGACTGCTGCGCGCACGCGGCGCACGCGCGGTGCAGGTGCTCCATCCGCGCATCGACCCGCGCCACTGGGACCTGGTGATCGCGCCCGCGCATGACGGCCTGCGCGGGGGCAACGTGATCACCACGCTGGGCAGCCTGCATCCGGTCGACGACGCCTGGCTGGCGCGCGCGCGCGCCGCGTTCAACCACTTCGCGGAGCTGCCGTCGCCGCGCACCACGCTGCTGCTCGGTGGCCCGAGCGCGCACGCCGGCTTCGACCTCGCGGCCTTGCACGCCCTGCTGGCGCGGATCGATGCCGTGGCCGCGCGCGAGGGTGGCAGCCTGCTGGTGACCGCCTCGCGCCGCACGCCGCCCGCACTGCGCGATGCCCTGCGCGCGCACCGCGGCCGCGTGCCACTGATGGCTTGGGTGGACGACACCGATGGCCGCAACCCCTACCCCGGCATGCTCGCCTGGGCGGACCGCATCGTGTGCACCGCCGACTCGGTGAACATGCTGTCCGAAGCCTGTGCCACCGCCGTCCCGGTGTTCGTTGCCGGCGCGGAACGCATGCGCGGGCGGCCAAGGCGCTTCGTCGACGAGCTGCTGGCACGTGGGCGCATCCGCGCGGTGGACGAGCGGCTGGACGCCTACATCGCCATTCCGCTGCGCGAGACCGCGCGCATCGCCTGCGAGGTGCGTGCGCGGCTTGGGCTCGCCTGACGATGGCGCGTGGCAATGCGGCTTGGCTTATCCTCGCGCCATCCGCGCACCGGTGACGCCATGGACATCGCAAGCCAGACCGACCGTCCCATCGACCGCTGGTTCGCCAGCTATTCCGGCGACCACCGCAACGCACGCAACCAGGCCATCCACGTGGTCGCGGTGCCGGCGATCCTGTGGAGCGTGATCGCCATGCTGTGGTGCATCCCGTCGCCGGGTACCGCGCTCCGCCAGGGCGTGTGGGCGGCGCTGGCGATGTTCGCGGCCTGGCTGTTCTACCAGCGCGCCTCGCGCCCGCTCGGCGTGGGCATGGCGGTGCAGCTGCTGGCCATGGCCACGCTGTGCTGGTGGCTGCACGCGGCGCTCGGCACGCGCGGGCTGCTGGCGCTGGCGGTGGGCGTGTTCGTGGTGGCGTGGATCGCGCAGTTCATCGGCCACCGCATCGAAGGCCGCAAGCCCAGCTTCTTCACCGACCTGGTGTACCTGCTGATCGGCCCGGCCTGGGTGCTGTCCAAGCTCTACCGCCGCCTGGGCTGGCGCTGGTAGCGCCTGCCCCGCGCGGCAACGCGCAACGCTGCATGCCATGACGCGGGGCGGCCGGCACGCGCGATGGCCGCCCGCAGGGGCGACAATGGCGCATGTCTCCTCGCGACCTCGTCCTGATCCTCGTCATCTGCATGGCGTGGGCGGGCAATTTCCTGTTCTCGGCGTATGCCCTGCTCGAGATGCCGGCATTCCTGTACACCGCGCTGCGCATGGGCATCGTGGCGCTGGTGCTGCTGCCGTTCCTCAAACCCGTGCCGCGCGCGCAGTGGCCGCGTTTCCTGGCCGTGGCGCTGTGCATGAACGTGCTGCACTTCGGGCTGAGCTTCTGGGCGCTGCGCCTGGCCGGCGAGCTGTCCGCGGTGGCGATCGTGATGCAGAGCTACGTTCCGATGTCGGCGCTGCTGGCCTGGGCGGTGCTGGGCGAGCGCTTCGCCTGGCGCACCGGCACCGCGATCGCGGTGAGCTTCATCGGCGTGCTGGTGATCGGCTTCGATCCCTCGATCGTCGAAAAGCCGGCCGCGATCGTGGCGATGCTGGTGTCGGCGGGCTTCCTGGCGCTGGGCACGGTGCTGATGCGGCGCCTCGGCGGCATCGGCATGCTGACCCAGCAGGGCTGGAGCGCGCTGATCGCGGTGCTGCCGTTGCTTGCAATCAGCCTGCTGCTCGAACCCGGTGGCGTGGCGGCGCTGGCCGCGTTCTCGCCGCGTGCGTGGATCGGGGTGACGTACTCGGCGCTGGTGGCCTCGCTGCTCGGCCACGGCGTGTACTTCCTGCTGCTGCAGCGCCATCCGGTGGCGCAGCTCACGCCGTGGCTGATGCTGACGCCGTTGCTGGCGGTGCTGCTGGGCATCGTGTTCTGGGGCGACCGGCCCGGCCCGCAGCTGTGGATCGGCGGTGCGCTGGTGCTGGGCGGCGTGGTCGCGATCGCGCTGCGCGCGATGGCCACCGCGCGGCCGCTGCCACCGGCACGCGAGATCTGAGTCAGCGTGGCTCGAACATCGCCGCGTCCGGCCGGAACGGGCGCGGCGCGTGGCCCAGATCATCCCGTGCGGGGCGGGCATCGAACACCAGGTCGTGGCGCAGGCGTTCCTGGGCCGCCGCGCTGAAGCCCTGCAGGCGCCCCGCCGCGCGCGCCGTCGCCACGAGCGCGGCGAAGACCGGCGCGGGCAGCTCGACCAGCCGCGCCGGCGGTCGCAGTGCGGCAAGCACGCGCGCCACCATGTCGCGATAGGCCAGGGTTTCACCCCCGGGGAGGTCATAGCCGCGGCCATGACTTGCCGGCCCGGCCGCGATGGCCCACATCGCGGTGGCCGCGAGATCGTCCACGTGTACCGGCTGGCGCAGCCCGTGCGCACCGCGCGGCAGCGGGAACCAGCCGCGCCGCCGCGCCAGCGCGGCGATCCGCGAGAGGCTGAGGTCGCGCCCCGCGCCGTACACCAGCGTCGGGCGCAGCAGCGTGGCCGCCGTGCCGCGCGCCGCGGCGGTGGCGAACAGGCGGGCTTCGGCAAGCGCCAGGCGCGACGCGAGTGCGCGCTCGGCGGCGTCGGTCGAATCCTGTTTCACCGCGAGGCTGGTGGAGCCGAATGCGACCAGCCGCGATGTGTCGATGCGCGCGTCTTCGAACCAGCGCGCGAAGTGGTCGAGGGGGCCGCAACCGAGCACCACGTCGTAGCACGCCTCGAGCGCGGGCATGGCGTCGAAACCACCGCGCAGCCAGCGCACGCCGGCGCCCGCGGCCTGCGGCGACCGCGACAGCGCATCCACGCGCCAGCCGGCCGCCAGCAGCCGCGGCAGCAGCGCCGCACCGATCTGGCCGCTGCCGCCGAACAGCAGCGCGCGCGCACCTGCGTGGGCTCCGGATTCCATCGCCGAAGCATAGGCGAAGCCGCGCGCGCGGAAGGAACCGCCGTCGCCCGCTGCTAGAATCGACGGCTGCCGCGTGCGTCGTGGCCATCCTCCGACGACAAGGACCCCGATGCTGGAATTGATGCTGGCCCTGCCGTTCCTGCTCGCGCTGGCGCTCGCGATCCTTCGCGACGCGCCGGCCCGCGCGTGTGCATGGCTGGCTGGCCTCGCGCCCCTGCTGGGCCTGGTGATCCTGGCCTGGATGACCCCGGCGGTGATGGCGGGCGACATCCCGCGCGCGATGCATGACTGGCTGCCGCAGGCGGGCCTGGCATTGAGCCTGCGCCTGGACGGCCTGGCCTGGATGTTCGCACTGATGGTGCTGGGCATCGGCGGCCTGGTGGTGATGTATGCGCACTACTACCTCGGGCCGCAGGAGAAGACCCGGCGTTTCTTCTGCTTCCTGCTGCTGTTCATGGGCGCGATGCTGGGCATGGTGCTGTCCGGCAACCTGCTGCTCACGGTGGTGTTCTGGGAGCTGACCTCGATCAGCTCGTTCCTGCTGATCGGCTTCTGGTACCACCGCGACGACGCCCGCGAAGGCGCGCGCATGGCGCTGACCATCACCGCGGCCGGCGGCCTGGCGCTGCTGGGCGGCGTGGTGCTGATCGGCCGCGTGGTGGGCAGCTACGAGCTGGACGCCGTGCTCGCGTCGGGCGATGCGATCCGTGCCCATGAGCTCTATCCGTGGATCCTGGGCCTGGTGCTGGCCGCGGTGTTCACCAAGAGCGCGCAGTTCCCGTTCCACTTCTGGCTGCCGCACGCGATGGCCGCGCCGACCCCGGTGTCCGCCTACCTGCACTCGGCGACCATGGTGAAGGCCGGCGTGTTCCTGCTCGCACGGCTGCATCCCTCGCTCGCCGGTACCGACCTGTTCTTCTACGTGGTGTCCGGCATCGGTGCGCTGACGCTGCTGATCGGTGCGTGGAACGCCATCTTCCAGCACGACATGAAGGGCGTGCTGGCGTACTCCACGATCTCGCACCTCGGCCTGATCACCCTGCTGCTCGGCCTGTCGACGCCGATGGCGGTGGTGGCGGCGCTGTTCCACATCCTCAACCACGCCACGTTCAAGGCGTCGCTGTTCATGGCCGCGGGCATCATCGACCACGAGACCGGCACCCGTGACATGCGCCGGCTGGGCGGGCTGTGGCGGCTCATGCCCTACACCAGCGCGCTGGCGATCATCGCGTCGCTGGCGATGGCCGGCATTCCGCTGCTCAACGGTTTCCTGTCCAAGGAAATGTTCTTCGCCCAGGCGCTGGAGATCGGTGGCGACGGTGCGATGCGCACGTTCATCACCGTGGCCGCGTTCCTGTTCGCCACCTTCGGCGTCGCCTACAGCCTGCGCTTCGTGCATGACACCTTCCTCGGCAACGGGCCGCGGGGCGTGTCGCACGACATCCAGGAGCCTCCGGCCTTCATGCGCGTCCCGGTCGCGGTGCTGGTGGTGGCCTGCGTGGCGGTGGGCGTGGCGCCGCAGTGGACCATCGGCCCGCTGCTGGCCACCGCTGCGCGGGGCGTGCTCGGCGACGCGGTCCCCGCGTACAGCCTGTCGGTGTGGCACGGCGTCAACATGCCGCTGCTGATGAGCCTTGGCGGCGTGGCCTGCGGTGTCGTGCTGTACCTGGGGCTGCGCAAGGTGCTCGACCTGCACGCCATCGTGCAGCGTTCGCAGGGGCGGCGGCTGTTCCACCTCAACATCGAGGCACTGTTCCGCCTGGCGCGGCGTTTCACCCACACCATCGCCAACGGCAGCATGCAGCGCAGCCTGCTGTGGCTGGTGCTGGTGGCGATCGCCGCGGGCGCCGCGCCGTTCGTCGCCGGCTGGGGCGAACCGCGCGAAGCGCTGGTGTACGAGTCGCGACCGATGGTGCGCCTGGCCTGGGTGCTGTGGCTGATGCTGGTCGGGTGCGCGCTGGCCACCCTGGCCCTGTACCGCCAGCGCCTGCTCGCGGTGGTGGTGATGGGTGGCTGCGGGCTGGCGGTGAGCATGACCTTCGTGGCGCTGTCCGCGCCCGACCTGGCCCTCACCCAACTGCTGGTGGAACTGGTGACGGTCGCGCTCCTGCTGCTGGGCCTGCATTACCTCCCCAAGGATTCGCCGCCGACGCGATCGCTGCCGCGCCGCGTGCGCGACGGCCTGGTGGCGGTGGTGGCGGGCGCGGGCACCGCCGGCCTGGCCTGGGCCATGATGGTGCGGCCGCCTTCCAACGGGGTCGCCGCTGAGCTCACCGCGCGCGCGTTGCCCGAGGCCTGGGGCAGCAACATCGTCAACGTGATCCTGGTCGACTTCCGCGGCTTCGACACCTTCGGCGAGATCACCGTGTTCGGCATCGCCGGCCTGGTGGTGCATGCGCTGCTCAGGCGCGCGCGGATGGCGCCGGAAAAGATCATGCCCGGCCCGCCGGTCAAGCTGCCGGTACCGGCCGACCTGGCGCAGATGATGTTCCCGCTGACGCTGGTGGTGTCGATCTTCCTGTTCCTGCGCGGCCACAACGCGCCTGGCGGCGGCTTCATCGCCGGCCTGACGCTGGCGGTGCCATTGCTCATCCAATACGTGATCCAGGGTGCCGAGTCGGTGGAGTCACGCTTCGGCTTCGACTACATCCGCGCCATCGGCATCGGGCTGATGGTGGCGCTGGCCGCGGGCGCGGGCTCCATGGTGTTCGGGCTGCCGTTCCTCGCCAGCGGGCACTACGACCTCGAACTGCCGCTGCTGGGCGTCATCCCGCTGGCGAGCGCGGCGGCGTTCGATGTCGGCGTGTACCTGGTGGTGTTCGGCAGCACGATGCTGATCCTGTCGATGATGGGCACGCTGAAGCCATCCAAGACCATGGTCGCGCACCGCGGCACCATCGATCCGGCCACGCGCTCGGCCGTCACCGGGGAGGCCAACTGATGGAATTCGCGATTGCCAGCGGAATCGGCGTGCTGGTGTCCGTGGGCGTGTACCTGATGCTGCGCGCGCGCTCGTTCGACGTGATCCTCGGCCTGACCATGCTGTCGTACGCCACCAACCTGCTGATCTTCTCCAGCGGTCGCCTGGTGGTGGGCAAGCCGCCGGTGCTGCGCGAGGGCGTCGACGCCACGCTGGCCAATTACACCGACCCGCTGCCGCAGGCGCTGGTGCTGACCGCCATCGTGATCTCGTTCGCCATGACCGCGGTGATGATCGTGCTGGCGATGCGCAGCCGCGCCGACAACGACAGCGACCACGTCGACGCCGGCGACATGATCGACCGCCCGGGGAAGGACGCGTGAGCCAGCTCCCGATCCTGCCGATCCTGCTGCCGCTGCTCGGCGGCGCGCTGTCGCTGTTCGTGGAGCACCGCCGCGTCGGCACCGTGGTGCAGCGTTCGGTGGGCTGGATCTCGATGCTGGCGACCTTCGCCGCCGCGGTGATGCTGGTGGCACGCGCGGGCAACGGCGAGGTCATGGTGTACCTGGTCGGCGACTGGCCCGCGCGGATCGGGATCGCGCTGGTGGTGGACCGCCTGGCGGCGCTGATGGTGCTCACCACCTCGCTGCTGGCCGCTGCCTGCCTGCTGCACGCCTGCTCCGGATGGGACCGTCGCGCACCGCATTTCCATGCGCTGTTCCAGTTCCAGCTGGTGGGCCTCAACGGGGCGTTCCTGACCGGCGACATCTTCAACCTGTTCGTGTTCTTCGAGGTGATGCTGATCGCGTCCTACGGGCTGCTGCTGTCAGGCGGCCGCGGGGTGCGCATGAGCGCGGGCCTGCACTACGTGGTCTTCAACGTGGCATCGGCCACCCTGTTCCTGATCGCGCTTGGCCTGGTGTACGGCCTGTTCGGCACGCTGAACATGGCCGAGCTCGCGGTGCGCGTGGCCGAACTGCCGGCGCGCGACCTGCCGCTCGCCAAGGCCACGCTGGGCCTGCTGCTGGTGGTGTTCTGCGCCAAGGCCGCGCTGCTGCCGCTTTACCTGTGGCTTCCGGAAACCTACACCCGTGCGCCAGCGGCGGTGGCGGCGCTGTTCGTCATCATGACCAAGGTGGGCATCTACGCGGTGCTGCGCGTCGGCTCGCTTCTGCTCGGCGAACCCGCGGGTGCGCTCGCCGGCTACGGCTGGGGCTGGATGCTGCCGGCGGCCATCGCCGGACTGGTGCTGAGCGCGCTGGGCGTGATGGCGGCGACGCGTCTGCGGGTGCTGGTGGTGTACCTGGTGCTGGTGTCGGCGACCACGCTGTTCATCGCCTTCGGGCTACGCGAGCCGGGCACCATCGCCGCCGGGCTGTACTACCTGGTGCACAGCAGCTTCGTGGCCGCGGCGTTGTTCCTGATCGCGGACCTGGTGCGCCGCGGGCGCGGTGACGCCGGCGACGCCCTGCGCGCGTTCGCACCCGCGCCGGGGGTGCGCACCATGGCTGGCGTGATGTTCCTCGTCGCCGGCGTGTCGATCGCCGGCCTGCCGCCGCTGTCCGGATTCATCGGCAAGACCCTGCTGCTGCAGGCGGTGCCCGACGCCGCGGTGCGATGGGCCTGGCCCGTGATCCTCGGCAGCAGCATGCTGGTGGTGGTGGGCATGACCCGCGCCGGCACGCGGATCTTCTGGAAACCGGCGCCGATCGCCGCGGCGGCCGCCGAACATGCCGCGAGCGCGGGCGGGCTGGGGCGCGCGCGCCTGCCGGAAACGCTGGCCACGATGCTGCTGCTGTCCTACGGCGTGGCGATGGCGCTGGCACCCGCCCCCATCCTCCGCTACACCCAGGCCGCCGCCGGCCAGCTGCTGGCGCCGGCCGCGCTCGTCGAACAGCTGCGCGCCACGTTGCCGCAGGGGAGGCGGCCATGAACCGCCGCCGCTGGCTTCCGTCCATGCCGCTGTCGCTCGGCATCGTCGCGTTCTGGATGCTGATGGTGTCCGAGTTCGACCTCGCCCAGTTCGTGCTGGCCCTGCTGCTGGGGCTGGTGGTCCCGCTGTTCGCCACCCGCCTGGACCGCGAGTTCGCGCGCATCGGCAGCGTCCGGCCGCTGCCGCGACTGATGGCCGTGCTGCTGTGGGACATCGTGCTGAGCAACCTGCGCGTGGCGCGCCAGGTCCTGGGGGCCGAGCGGAACATCCACCCCGGGTTCATCTGGTATCCACTGGAACTGGACAATATCCACGGCATCACCGCCCTGGCCTGCTGCATCACGATGACACCCGGAACGGTGACCGCGGCCCTGTCCGATGACCGCCGCTATCTGCTCGTGCACGTGCTCGACCTCGACGACGAGGCGCAGGTGGTGGCCGACATCAAGCGCCGCTACGAATGCCCGCTGATGGAGATCTTCCCTTGAACACGCCCGAGCTCGCCGGCCTGCAGCTGTTCGGCCATGGCCTGATCGACGTGGCCATCGGTGTGTCGATGTACGCGGTCGGCGCCTCGATGCTGCTCGCGCTGTGGCGCCTGCTGCGCGGGCCCACCGTTCCCGACCGCATCCTCGCGCTCGACACCCTCAACGTCACCGCCATCGCCGAACTGATGCTGCTGGGCATGTACCTGAAGTCCGCGGTGTACTTCGAGGCCGCGCTGATCATCGCGATGCTCGGCTTCGTGAGTACCGTGGTGCTGTCCAAGTACGTGATCCGCCGGGACATCGTCGAATGAGCGTCTTCTGGGAACTGCTGCTGGTCGCGCTGCTGCTGGTCGGCAGCTTTTTCATCCTGATGGGCGGCATCAGCCTGGTGCGCTTGTCGGAGTTCTTCAAGCGCCTGCACGGGCCCACCAAGGCCAGCACCCTCGGCGTCGGCTGCGTGCTCGCCGCCTCGGTCGGCTACCACCTGTTCATCGGCAGCGACCCGCAGCCGCGCGAACTGCTCATCGCCGCATTCCTGTTCATCACCGCGCCGATCAGCGCCCACCTGATGTCCAAGGCCGCGCTCTCGCTGCGCATGGACGAGCGCCCGCAGCTTCCCGGCAAGTCGGACGAGGACACCCACGTGCCGCCACGCCCCGACGGCGGCGACGACGAAGCGATCTGACCGCGGCAGCGGGCATCGCCGCGCCGCAGGCCACGCGGCTGACTCAGCTGCAACCTTCGACGTAGTCGACCTGCGGCACCATGCCGACGCGCCACGAGGTGACCTTGCCGGCGGCGTCGAGTTCGAACACCAGCTTCGACGGCAGCCCGCCGCCGTCCTCGGCGGACTTCAGCACCTTGCCCCCCTGCACGTACTTGTGCGGCATGGTTTCCAGCGCGCCGCCGTAGAGCGCCTGGAGCGCGGCCTCGTCCATGCCCACCTTGCCGCCGCCGGGCGCGGCGATGTCGGGCGACTCGGCGCTGTAGCGCACCAGCAGGTCGTTCTCGAACATGAAGGCGAGCTGCGCCGGTGTGGATTGCCCCGCCGGGCTCATGTGGAAGCAGGCCGCGGGGTCACGCGGGTCGGGCTTGCCTTGCAGTGCACCACCGGTCCATTCCGCGCTCGCCTCCGCCGCGGTCAGGCCAAGGTCGAGCGCGCCATAGCCGTTCATGCGCGCGTCGCCGGCGTCGGGGATCGCGCGCGGTCCTTCGACCGCCGCCACGGGCGCGGCGTCGGCGCCGGGGGCGGCCGTCACATCGGACGTGGACGGCGAACGCTCCCCGCTGCAGGCGGACAGGGCAAGGCTGAGGATGGCGATCAACGGGGCGGCACGACGCATGAGGCAGGCTCCTGAGGCAAGAAAAACGCAGTGCCCAAGGCTACGACAAAATGCGTCAGGCCATCGCGAAGTGCTTCTCCAGCCCGGCCCAGCAGGCCTGGTAGCCATGCTGGCGATGGGCGGCATCGAGTGCCTGCTGTGCAGGACGGATCACCGCGCGCGTCTCGAACATGAAGGCCATCGTGTCGGTGATCACGTCCGGCTTCGACAGGTCCGCCGCGGATGCCTTGGCGAACGTCGCCGCATCCGGGCCGTGTCCGGTCATGCAGTTGTGCAGCGAACACCCCCCGGGCGCGAAGCCCTCGGCCTTGGCGTCGTATGCGCCATGCACCAGGCCCATGAACTCGCTGGCCACGTTGCGGTGGAACCACGGCGGGCGGAACGTGTCCTGCTGCACCAGCCAGCGCGGCGGGAAGATCGCGAAGTCGAGGTTGCTGGTGCCGGGCGTGTCGCTGGGCGAATGCAGCACCAGGAAGATCGACGGATCCGGGTGGTCGAAACTGATCGAACCGATGGCGTTGAAGCGGCGCAGGTCGTATTTGTACGGCGCGTAGTTGCCGTGCCAGGCGACCACGTCGAGCGGCGAATGGCCGATCGGCGCGCGCCACAGGTGGCCCTGGAACTTGGCGACGAGTTCGAAGTCGCCTTCGGCCACTTCATACGCCGCCACCGGGGCGAGGAAATCACGCGGGTTGGCCAGGCCGTTGGACCCGATCGGGCCGAGGTCGGGCAGGCGCAGCAGCGCGCCGAAGTTCTCGCAGACATAGCCGCGCGCGGCACCGTCCGGCAGCTCGACGGCAAAGCGCACGCCGCGCGGGATCACCGCGATCTCCTGCGGCTCGACATCGAGCACGCCCAGTTCGGTGGCGATGCGCAGGCGGCCCTGCTGCGGCACGACCAGCAGCTCGCCGTCGGCGCTGTAGAACCAGCGCCCGCGCATCGGCGCATTGGCCGCGTACAGATGGATGCCCACCCCGGTGCCGGCCCAGGAACCGCCGTTTCCGGCCATGGTGAACAGCCCGTCGACGAAGTCGACCGCACTGCCCTCCGCCGGCATCGGTAGAGGGTCCCAGCGCAGCTGGTCGGGCGTCACCGGCCCGTGCCCGAAATCATCGTGGAAGCGCGGCTGCGCGTAGGGCTCGAAACTGCCGTGCATCGCCGCCGGGCGGATCCGGTACAGCCAGCTGCGCCGGTTGGCGTGCCGCGGCGCGGTGAACGCCGTACCCGTCAACTGCTCGGCGTACAGCCCGAACGCGACCTTCTGCGGCGAGTTGCGGCCCACCGGCAGCGCACCGGCCAACGCCTCGGTCGCGAACTCGTTGCCAAACCCCGACATGTATCCGTCCACGGATGTCTCCTGCGTGCGAGAAGCTTGCTCCAAACCCCACACCATCCGCGGCAACGCCTAAAGCACCCCGCGCTTGATCTGGTCGCGCTCGATGCTCTCGAACAGCGCCTGGAAGTTGCCTTCGCCGAAGCCTTCGTTGCCCTTGCGCTGGATGATCTCGAAGAAGATCGGGCCGAAGCAGTTCAGGGTGAAGATCTGCAGCAGCTTGCGCTGCTTGGTCTCCGGGTCGGCGTCGATCAGGATGCGGTTGCGCGCAAGGCGCGCCACGTCCTCGCCATGGTCCGGGATGCGCTGGTCGATGACTTCGAAATAGGACTCCGGCGTATCGAGGAATTCAACGCCCTGGTCGCGCATCTTCTCCACCGTGCTGTAGATGTCGTCGGTGAAGCAGGCGATGTGCTGGATGCCCTCGCCCTTGTAGGCGTCGAGGTATTCGTTGATCTGGCTCTTCGGGTCGTTGGACTCGTTGAGCGGGATGCGCACGATGCCGTCCGGCGCGGTCATCGCCTTGGACACCAGGCCGGTCTTGGCGCCCTTGATGTCGAAGTAGCGGATCTCGCGGAAGTTGAACAGCTTCTCGTAGTAGTCCGACCACTTCTGCATGTTGCCGAAGTAGAGGTTGTGGGTCAGGTGGTCAATGAAGGTCAGCCCGAAGCCCGTCGGGTTGGCGTCGGCACCTTCGACCGGCACGAAGCCGTCGTACATGCTGCCGGCGTCGCCATAGCGGTCCACCAGGTACAGCATGCAGTCGCCGATGCCCTTGACCACCGGCGCGTCGACCGCCTTGGTGGACTCCTTGTGGTCGATCGCCTCGCCGCCGTTGGCCAGCACCTTGGCGTATACCTCGCCGGCCGGCTGGCGGAAGCGGATCGCGAAGCCGGCAGCGCACGGCCCGTGCGCGCGCGCGAAGTCGGCGGCGAACGAATCGGGATCCTCGTTGACCAGGAAGTTCACCCCGCCCTGGCGGTACACCGTGATCTTGCGCGTGGGGTGGCGCAGCACCGGGCTGAAGCCCATCTTGCGGAAATAGTCGTGCAGCAGCCCGCCCTGCCCTTCCGGGGCGGCGAACTCGACGAACTCGAAGCCGTCGATGCCCATCGGGTTCTCGAAGGTGGTGACCTCCATGCCGAGGTTGGGCGTGGTGCTGGCGGGCGTGGTCTGGGCGCTCATGGCGGCTCCTGGGAAAGCAGAAAGTGGACGTGCGAGGGCTGTTGTTATAGTTTCATGTGAAACCGCTTGCAAGGCGCAGCGCAGCATGACCGGCCCCACCCGCCCTGATCCGCATGCCACGGACGAGTCCGCGCTGCTCGAACTCGACCGCTTCATTCCTTACCAGCTCAGCGTGCTCTCCAACCTGGTCAGCCAGGAGATCGCGCAGGCCTACGGCGAGCGCTTCGGCCTGGCGGTCACCGAATGGCGGATCATCGCCGTACTCGGCCGCTTCCCCGGCCTGTCCGCCGTTGGCGTGGCCGAGCGCAGCGCGATGGACAAGGTGGCGGTGAGCCGCGCGGTGGCGCGGCTGCTGGAGCGCGGCCTGCTGCATCGCGAAACGCACGACGACGACCGCCGCCGCTCGGTGCTGGAGCTGAGCGAGGCCGGGCGTCGCGTGTACGAGGATGTCGCGCCGCAGGCGCTGGCCTACGAGCGCGACCTGCTGGCGCCTCTCGACGCGTCCGAACGGCGCGTGCTCTCCGAACTGCTTGATCGCCTCGGCGAACGCTACGGCGTCTGACGCCGGCGCGTCGCGACCGCTGCCCCTGGCGCGATCGGTCACAATCGGCCGATCCATCGCCTGATCGCGCCATGACCACGCCTCCCCCCACCAACGCGGACAGTTCCACCACCGCGCCTGGCGCGGTGCGCGGCGGCGGTGGCGCGTGGCAGCAGGCGAACGCGCTGGCCGCCGCTGCAGACTGGCCGGCGGCGGCGGCGTGCTACGCACGCATCGCGGCCGCGACGCCCGACGATGCCGCAGCCTGGATCGGCCTGGCCAAGGCACGCGGCCGCAACGGCGAATACCGCGCCATGCACGCCGCGACGCTGCGCGCGGCGGCCGCGGGCCCGCGCACCTGGCCACATGCGCTGGCACTGGCACGCCTGCTGCGCGACCTGCACGAAACGCGCGCACTCGACGCGCTTGCCACCGCGCTGGCAGCGCGCGCGCACGAAGCCGCGACCGATGACATGGTGGCGCTCGCCGACCTGCTCGGTGGCGAAGACTTGCACCGCGCGGCGCTGGAGTGGCTGGACCGCGCCAACGCGCGTGATCGCGCGCACGCACCGGCCGCCTACCTGCGCGGCGGCACGCGCCTGTTCCTCGGCGACATGCCCGGTGCGCGCAGGGACCTGGAACGCGCGATCGCGCTGGCGCCGCATTTCGCCCATGCCCATCGCCGCCTGTCGCAGCTGCGCGCCACGGATCGCGACGGCGCAGCTGCGCGCGTCGAGCGACTGCTGCAGGAGCGCTCGCGGGTCGCGCCCGGCAGCGAGCACGACATCCACTTCAGCCACGCGCTGTTCGACGAACTGCATGACCTCGGCGAACACGAGGCCGCGTGGCAGGCGCTGACGCGTGGCGCCGCCGCAAGACGCGCCGGCCTGCGCTACGACGCCGCCGATGACGCGCGCCTGTTCGAGGCGATCCGCGCGCGTTGCGACGGCGCATTCGTGTCGGGACCCGGTCATCACCATGCGGCCGGTGCGCCGCGCCCGCTGTTCATCGTCGGCATGTTCCGCTCCGGCACCACGCTGCTGGAACGCATGCTGGGCGGCCACGCGTCGATCGCCGAAGGCGGCGAGAGCATGGGCTTCGCCGCCGCGCTGCGGCATGCCGTGGACCATCGCGCGCGTGGCGTCATCGACCTCGAAACGCTGCGCCGCACCGGTGGCGTCGACTGGCCCGCACTGGGCGCCGCGTTCATCGCCGGCAACGCCTGGCGCGCCCAGGGGCGTGCGTGGTGGACCGAAAAGCTGCCGACCAACGCCCTGCTGCTGGGTCTGGTGGCACGCGCGCTGCCGGATGCGCGCTTCGTGCACGCGTGGCGGCCGCCGATGGACGTCTGCTTCTCCAACCTGCGCATGCTCTACGGCGGCTTCGCGCCGTGGTCCTACGAGCAGCAGGAACTTGCCGCCTGGCACCGGGGCCATGCCGCGCTGATGGCGCATTGGCGCGCCGTGCTCGGCGAGCGCCTGCTCGACGTCGCGCACGCCGATCTGGTGCGGGCGCCGGAACACGAGTTGCGGCGCGTGCTCGCGCATTGCGGCCTCGCCTTCGCGCCGGGCGTACTGCAGCCGCAGCGCGCCGGCGGCGCGGTTGCCACCGCAAGCGCGGCGCAGGTGCGCGACGGCATCCGCGCCCCGCGCCGGCCCGACTGGTGGCCCTACCGCGCCCATCTCGGCCCGCTGGCGGCGGGCCTCGGCATCCAGCTGGACTGAGCGTCGCGCAGGCAGCGGATCTTCTTGCAGAGCAAGGGCTCGGCAGGTTATGGCACCGGGTACCAATGCCCTTGAGGACTCATGTCCCCCGGTGATGGCCTGGCGGCCATCGCCTCCTCCTTGACTTCGCCCTCAAGGGCATTGGCACCCGGTCCGCCGCGGGGGACATGAGCCGCGAAGGCCTCTCGGCCACTACCGGATGCTCCACGTCGCGCAAAAAAAACCGCGCCCCGAAGGGCGCGGCGTGTCATTCATGCATGCCGGGAGTGGGGCGTCGCTCAGCGGCGCTCCTCGGTGACATCGATGCCGGTGGCGATCGGCTCGGCCAGTTCCTTCTGCCCGGCCAGGTCGTCGTCGCGCAGCGTGTCGAGGTGCATCAGCTTCTTGATCAGCGGCGAGATGACCAGGAAGCCGACGCCCACCGCGATCGCGATCCAGCCGATCTGGCTGTAGACATCGAGCACGACCTGCTGCGCGGCACCCTCGCCCGACGCCGCTTCCGAACCCGTGGCGGCGGCGATCATGCCGGCCACGAAGTTGCCGGTAGCCGAGGCGAAGAACCAGCAGCCCATGACCAGGCTGGCCATGTGCGCCGGCGACAGGCGGTTCATCGCCGAGAGCCCGACCGGCGACAGGCACAGCTCGCCGGTGGTGTGCAGCAGGTAGATCAGGAAGATGAACAGCACCGGGGTGAGGCTGCCCGTGGCCAGCGCGGCCGCGCCGGCGACCAGCACCAGGAAGCCCGCGCCGAGCTGCACCATCGCCAGGCCGAACTTGGCCGGTGCCGACGGCTCCAGGCCGCGGCGGCCCAGCCACGTCCACAGGCCCGCGAACAGCGGCGCCAGCAGGATGATGTACATCGCGTTGATCGACTGGAACATCGACGCCGGCACGTCCCAGCCCAGCATGTTCCGGTCCACGTAGCGGTCGGTGTACAGGTTGAGCGAGGAGCCGGCCTGCTCGAACAGCGCCCAGAACAGCACCGAGCCGATCATCAGGATCATGGCGGCGAAGATGCGGTGCGACGAATGCCGGTCGAGCTTGGTCACCGCCGTCCAGACCACGTAGGCCAGCAGCAGCACGCCGGTGATGCCCAGCGCCCAGCCGACCACGTCCTGGTTCTGCACCATCCACCAGCAGGCCAGCACGATCAGGATGCCCAGGCCATACAGCAGCCACTCGAACGGAATGCCGGCGGTGCGTGCGCGCAGGCGCGCAGGGTCGACCGATTCGCCACGCCCCTGCAGCAGCGGCTTGCCGATCACGAACACCACCAGGCCCAGCAGCATGCCGAAGCCGGCGGCGCCGAAGCCGTACTTCCAGCCATAGGTCTCGCCCAGGTAGCCGCACAGCAGCGAACCAAGGAACGCGCCCAGGTTGATGCCCATGTAGAAGATCGTGTACGCGCCGTCGCGGCGCACGTCGGTGCGCGGATACAGCTGGCCCACCATCACCGAGATGTTGGCCTTCAGGAAGCCGGAGCCGACGATGATGAACGCCAGCGCCAGCCAGAACGCGTTGAGCGCCGGCGTGCCCTGCCCGCCCTCGCCCTCGAAGCCCATCAGGAAGTGGCCGATGGTCAGCAGGATGGCGCCGTACAGCACCGCCTTGCGCTGGCCCAGGTACTTGTCGGCGAGATAGCCGCCGATCACCGGCGTGATGTACACCAGCGCCGTGTAGGCGCCGTAGACCATCGAGGCGTCGCCATCGGAGAACAGCCAGTGCTTGGTGAGGTAAAGCACCAGCAGCGCGCGCATGCCGTAGTAGGAGAAGCGCTCCCACATTTCGGCGAAGAACAACATGTACAGGCCGCGCGGATGACCCAGGAAGGTCTTCTCCGCGCCGGCAACGTGGGCAGGATGGGTCACTCGGTACTCCGCAATTGCGCCCGCACGTGCGCGGGCCAATCGGGGAACTTAGCGCGATGCGGGTCCGCAATGGAAGCCGTGGAACACCGCGGAAATGCGAACGGCGGCCCGGGGGCCGCCGTCCGACACATGCTGAACAGGGCGCGTGCCCTTACTTCACGCCGTGCATCAGCTTCTGGATGAGCGGCGCGATCAGCAGCAGCACCACGCCCGCGCCGAGCAGCGCCCAGAACCCGAACGTGTAGCCCGCCTGCGCGGAGGCGACGGTCATGCCGCCCTCGCCGCTGACGCTCGAGGCGAAGATGCCCGACAGGTTGTTGCCGATCGCGATCGACAGGAACCAGCCGCCCATCGCCAGGCCGGTCAACTTGGCGGGCGCCAGCTTGGTGGTCATCGACAGGCCGATCGGCGACAGGCACAGCTCGCCCACCGACTGGATGACGTAGACCATGAACAGCGTCCAGAACGGGATCTTGAGCGACGCCGGGTCGACCAGGCTCGACAGCGCGAACACCAGCAACAGGAACGCCAGGCCGTTGAAGATCAGGCCGAGGCCGAACTTGCGCGGGATCGACGGGTTGGCGCGGCCCATCGCGACCCACAGCCAGGCCATGACCGGCGCCAGGGTGATGATCGCGATCGAGTTCACCGACTGGAACCAGCCGACCGGGAAGATCCAGCCGTTGAGGTCGCGGTCGACGATGTTCTGCGCCAGGAAGTTGAACGAGCTGCCGGCCTGTTCGAAGAACATCCAGAACAGCACGTTGAAGCCGAAGATGATCAACATGGCGATGACCATGTCGCGCTGCCGCGAGCCCTCGCGGATGCCCTCCACCAGCAGCATGACCGCCGGCACCACGAACAGCGCGAGCAGGATCCAGTTCAACACGCCGGCGTCGATGGTCAGCAGGGAGTAGAACACCGGGATCGCGACCAGCGCGCCCACCGCCACCACCAGCACCCGCCCGATGCCCGGCGCATGCGCCGGTGCCGCGCCGATGCCCTTGAGCTGGCTGCGCCCGAACCAGAACCACACCAGGCTCAGCAGCATGCCCACCGCGGAGGCGATGAACACCACCTTGTACGCCGGCATGCCGTCGGCGCCGAACACCTTCTCGGCCAGCCAGCCGGTCAGGATGGGGGCGATGAACGCACCCATGTTGATGCCCATGTAGAAGATGGTGAAGCCGGAATCGCGGCGCTGGTCATCGGTGGCGTAGAGCTTGCCGACCATGGTCGAGATGATCGGCTTGAACAGGCCGTTGCCGACGATCACCGTCGCCAGGCCGAGCTTGAGCCACTGTTCGCTGGGCGTGGTGATGAGGAACAGGCCGGCGGCCATGAAGATCGCGCCCAGCAGGATCGCGCGCTGGTAGCCGATCAGCTTGTCGGCGACGTAGCCGCCGAAGATCGCCGCCGCGTACACCAGCGCCAGGTAGGCGCCGTACAGCTGGCTGGCCGGTGCCTCGCCGGTGGCGTCGCCGTTGTAGAACTGCGCCACGATGTACAGCACCAGCGCCCAGCGCATGCCGTAGAACGCGAACCGCTCCCAGAACTCGGTCATGAACAGCATCCACAGCGGACGCGGATGGCCCATGACCTGGGCGAATTCCGGAATGCCGCCGCCGGATGGCGGCTGCATGCCCGGCCCTGCCGGCTCGACGCGATTTGAACCCATGACGTGTGCTCCCCCAAGGATGGATCGATGTGCGGCCAAGCCTACATCGACCGCCCACGCCCCAGATAGACGCGGTCGTCGAAGCTCACGCACCACTGCGGCCGGTAGACGACCACCAGCACCATGATCCCGCCGCTGAGAAAGGCTTCGCCGAACATCAGCAGCGGGGTGGCGGCCAGGTAGGCGGCGGCCGGACCGCCAATCGCGACCATGACCGCGGCCTTGGCCAGCGACGAGGCCGCCATGGCCAAGGCGGCTGCGCCGAAGGCGTTGGCCATGACATAGGTGAAGACATTGGCCGGCACCCAGCGCATCGCGGCGAATTCCACCAGCAGGGTCACCGCCACCGGCAAGGCGCCGGCGACCAGGAAATCCCCGGCCCAGCCCTGCCAGGCCGCACCCAGCAGCACGCCGGCCAGGCTGGCCAGCGCCAGCATCCAGCAGGCGATGCGCCCGCCGAACAGCAGCGTGGCGACGGTGGCGCCGAGGAAGTGCAGCACCACGCCCTCGAGCGCCGCGGTGTTGAACCAGCGGATGGCCATGATGGCCAGGGTCGCGGCCAGCAGCACGCGACGTGCCTCCATGTCGTCCCGGTAGCGCGCCAGGCCCAGGCCGCGGGTGGTGGCCGCCAGCACTGCCAGCGCCAGCACCCACGCCAGGATCACGGCCCAGGCGGGAAGCGCGGCGCCGGCGTCCATCGCGTGCTCAGTACGCGGCGTCGGCCGGCGCGCCGCCGATGCGCGTGCGGACCTCGAACAGTTCGGGGAAGAAGGTCAGTTCCAGCGCCTGCTTCAGGAATCCGACGCCGCTGGACCCGCCAGTGCCGCGCTTGAAGCCGATGATGCGCATCACCGTGCGCATGTGGCGGAAGCGCCACAGCTGGAACTCGCTTTCCAGGTCCACCAGGTCCTCGCACAGGTGGTAGGCCTCCCAGTGCGCGGCGGTATCGGCGTAAATGCGCTCGAAGACCGGTACCAGCGCCTCATCGGCCACGTGCGGGCGGGTCCAGTCGCGCTCCAGGTGCGCGGCCGGCACGGCATGGCCGTGGCGCGCAAGGTAGCGCAGGAACTCGTCGTACAGGCCCGGTGCCTCGAGCGCGCCGGCGAGCATGGCGTGGGCTTCGGGGTCATGCGCGAACACCTTGAGCATGCCGGCGTTCTTGTTGCCGAGCAGGAACTCGATGGTGCGGTACTGCGCCGACTGGAACCCCGACGACGGCCCAAGCAGGTCGCGGAACTCGGCGTATTCGGACGGCGTGAGCGTCTCCAGCACCGACCACATCGCGGTGAGCTGGCGCAGCACCACCTTGCAGCGCGCGAAGATCTTCTGGCAGGGCTCCAGCCGGTCCGCGCGCAGGTGCGCGACCGCCGCGCGCAGCTCGTGGATCATCAGCTTCAGCCACAGCTCCGACACCTGGTGCTGGACGATGAACAGCATTTCGTCGTGGTGCGGCGGGTCCGACAGCGGCTGCTGCGCCGACAGCAGGCGCTCCAGGTGCAGGTAGCCGCCGTAGGTCATGCGCCCGGCCAACTCGGTGTGGATGCCGGCTTCAAGCGCGCGTTCGTTCTTTTCGATGCTCATGCGCGAAGGGTAGCGCAGGCGGACCGTACGGTCCGGCACGGAAACCGTGTCACTCGACTGCAGCGGAGCTGGTGCACAATCCGCCGATCGCGGCGGGGGCCGCGGCCATCACCACTCCAGGGGAACAACCAACATGCAACCGCTGCCGCGCCGCCTGGCGCTCGCCATCGCTCTGTCCGCCGCCATCGGCGCGGCCCATGCCGACACCACGCCGCAGACCCTGCCGTTTGCCCAGGACTGGACTGATATCGCGCAGATCACGGCGAACGACAACTGGTCGGGCGTGCCCGGCATCGTCGGGTACATGGGCACGGGGTTGACCGCGGCCAACAGCGTCGACCCGCAGACGGTCCTGGCCGCGGATGCGCCGGGCGTCATCGACGTCATCGCCAACCAGACCAGCACCAGCATCAGCAACGGCGGCGTGGCCGAGTTCCACATCGCGGACCCGGCGGTCGCGCTGCAGGGCAGCGGATCGGCCAACGCGCCGTACATCCGCATCCACCTCACCACCGTGGGCGCCACCGGCATCAAGGTGGCCTACAACCTGCGCGACCTCGACGGCACCACGGACAACGCGGCCCAGCCGGTCGCCCTCCAGTACCGGGTCGGTGGCAGCGGCGATTTCACCAACGTGCCCGAAGCCTTCGTGGCCGACGCCACCGCCGGCCCCAGCCTCGCGGGCCTGGTGACCCCGGTGTCGGTGACCCTGCCCGCGGCGGTCGACAACCAGGCGCTGGTCGAGCTGCGGATCATCACCACCAACGCCACCGGCAACGACGAGTGGGTCGGCATCGACGACATCAGCGTGACGGCCACCGGCAGCGGCGGCGGTGACCCGGAGATCAGCGTCTCCAACGGTTCGGTGGCCGAAGGCGATGCGGGCACTTCGCCGATGTTCTTCCAGGTCACGCTGTCGGCACCGGCCGGCGCCGGCGGCGTGGTGTTCGACTACGCCACCGCCGATGGCAGCGCCGTCGCCGGCAGCGACTACGTGGCGTCGTCCGGCACCGCCACGATCGCCGAGGGCGCGAGCTCGGTGGCGCTGTCGGTGGGCGTGAACGGCGACACCACGGTGGAGCCCGACGAGACCTTCTCGCTGGTGCTGTCCAACCTCGACGGCGCCGTGGCCGGCGCGCTCGAGGGCACCGGCACCATCCTGAACGACGATTTCGTGATCGTGCCGATCGCGGAGATCCAGGGCCCGGGCGCGCTGTCGCCGCTCGCAGGCCAGGTGGTGGTGACCGAAGGCATCGTCACCGCGCGCAAGAACAACGGCTTCTTCCTGCAGACCGCCGACGGCCAGGACGACGGCGACGACGCCACCTCGGAAGGCATCTTCGTGTTCACCGCCGGCGCGCCGTCCGCGGCGGCCACCGTCGGCAACCGCGTGCGCGTGCAGGCCACGGTGGAGGAATACATCCCCGCCGCCGATCCCTGGCAGCTGCCGATGACCGAACTCACCTTCGCCACCGTCACCCAGCTCGGCACCGGCCATGCCCTGCCGGCGCCGGTGGTGCTGGCGACCGACAGCGTGCTGCCCGACGGCGGCCTCGACCAGCTGGAGCCCTACGAGGGCATGCGCGTCAGCATCCCCAGCGCCACGGTGGTCGCGCCCACGCGCGGCAACACCAGCGAAGCCAACGCCACGGCGACCGGCAACGGCCAGTTCGCGGTGGTGGTCACGGGCGTCCCGCGCCCGCTGCGCGAGTCCGGCATCCAGGTCCCCGACCCGGACCCCAGTGGCACCACCGCGACCGCGATCCCGCGCTGGGACTTCAACCCCGAGATCATCGCCGTCGACAGCGACACGATCGGCGCGCCGCAGGCCGACCTGGCCGCCGGCTGCCGGATCGTCGACGGCACGCTGACCGGCCCGCTGGACTACACGTTCCGCCGCTACACGATCTACCCGGAAGGCGCGCTCGCCACGGCCTGCGACGGCTTCGACCTGCCGCGCGGATCGGTGGTGCCCAGCGAGGACCACGCCACCTTCGCCACCTACAACCTGCAGCGCTTCTTCGACACGGTGAACGACCCGGCCATCAGCGAGCCGGTGCTCACCGCCGGCGCGTTCGCGGGCCGGCTCAACAAGGCGTCGCTCGGCATCCGTGCCTACATGCATGCGCCGGACGTGATCGGCGTCAGCGAGGTGGAGAACCTCGGCGCGCTGCAGGCGCTGGCCGACAAGGTCAACGCCGACACGGTTGCGCTGGGCCAGCCGGACCCGGGCTACGTCGCCTATCTCGAGGAAGGCAACGACGTCGGCGGCATCGACGTCGGCTTCCTGGTGAAGGCCGGCGAGATCGGCGCGGCGCTGCCGCGCGTCGACGTGCTCGCGGTCGAGCAGGTGGGTGCCGACACCACCTGGACCTACGCCGGCACCGGCGCCACCAGCCTGCTCAACGACCGCCCGCCGCTGGTGCTCGACGCGGTGGTGAACTTCGCCGATGGCCGCGCGCTGCCGGTCACCGTGGTCACGGTGCACCAGCGTTCGCTCAACGACGTGGACAGCGAGGACGCGGCGGGTACGGGCACCCTCGGCGACCGCGTGCGCCAGAAGCGCCAGCTGCAGGCGGAGTTCCTCGCCGGCATGCTGCAGGACATGCAGGCCGCGGATCCGGCGCGCGCCATCGTGGTGCTCGGCGACTTCAATGCGTTCGAGTTCAACGACGGGTACGCCGACATCATGGGCACCGTCATCGGCATGCCCTCGGCGGATGCCACCACCGCGGTCAACGGCGACGGCGCCGACCTGGTCGAGCCGGACCTGTTCAACGCGACGCACATGCTGCCGGCGTCCGAGCGCTACTCGTTCGTGTTCGACAACAACGCGCAGTCGCTCGACCACGTGCTGGTGAACCATGCCGCGCTCGGCTCGGCGATCAACTCGTGGACCATCAGCCACGCGCGCCTCAACGCCGACTTCCCGGAGACCGCGCGCAACGACGTCGACAGTGCCGCGCGCCTGTCCGACCACGATCCGTCGGTGCTGATGCTGCGCCTGAACGCGTTGACCTTCGCCGACATGCAGGCGGCGGTCACCACGCCGCAGCCCGCGATCGCCGTGGGCGGCACGCTGCGCTACGTGGTGTCGGCGTCGAACGCGGGGCCGGATGCCGCGCAGTCGCCGGGCGTGGGCTTTGCCGTCAATGCGGCATTATCCGACCTGGCCATCGTCGCGCCAGGCGGGTGGACCTGCGATCCCGCCACGGTGATCGGCAACCAGACCAGCGGTGCCTGCAGCGCCGACAGCCTTGCGGCATCGCAGTCGGCGTCATTCGAGGTGACGGCCACCGCCACACCGGCGACCGGCGGCAGCGCGGTCACCCTGACCGCCGCCGCCACCTCCCAGACCGAGGACCCCGATGCCGCCAACGACAGCGCCAGCGGCGCGGTTTCGGTGGAAGCGCAGGCCGATCTCGGTATCCAGGTGTCGGGCCCGGCGACCTACGTCCGTGGCGCGGGCAACCCGGGGTACGCGGTGGCCGTGGCGAACCAGGGGCCATCACCCGCCGCCGGGGCGGCCGTGGGCATCAGCGTGTCGCTGGCCAAGGCACGCGTTGCCCTGCTGCCGGCGCCGGGCTGGACCTGCGAGGCCCGGCCGACGTCGCTGTTCGCGGTGACCTGCAGCCCGTCGGGCGGTTCGATGCCGGTCAGCGCGACGGCACAGTTCACGCTCACCGTGGACACCAGCGGCAAGCTCATGGCGCCGGTGTTCGACGTGCGGGCCGACGTGTCGTCGGCAGCGACCGATCCGGTTGCCGGCAACAACGCCGCGGCGGTCCGGGTCCAGGGCGCGCGCGCGCCCTGATCCGCACCATCGACCTGCTGTGACCAGGGAGCGCGGCCTCGGCCGCGCTCCTTTTTTTTGGGCGGCTGTAGCGCCCGGTGGTGGACGTGATGCCTTCGCGGCTCATGGGCATTGGCACCCGGCGCCGGGACGTCTACCAACTTGCCGCAGCGCGCAACGGCCGCAAACGGGCCACCGGGTATCATGGCCGGCCCCGTTGTTGACCGAGCACGTGACCGCATGAGCGTCGCCGCGACCTTCGAAATCGAATACCTCCAGTACCTGGGGCCAGACGGCACCCTGGTGGCCGAACTTCCGCCCGACGCCCCCTCGGCGGCCGACCTGGTCCCGCTGTTCAAGCAGATGCTGCTGGTGCGCACCTTCGACACCAAGGCGATCGCCCTGCAGCGCACCGGCAAGCTCGGCACCTATGCCGCCTGCCTCGGCCACGAGGCCACGCACGTCGGCATCGGCGCGGCGATGCGCCCCGAGGACGTGTTCGCCCCCAGCTATCGCGAGTACGGCGCGCAGTTCATGCGCGGCGTGCAGCCGCGCGACGTGCTGATGTACTGGGGCGGCGACGAGCGCGGCAACGATTTCGCCGGCCCGAAGCACGATTTCCCGTGGTGCGTCCCAATCGCCACCCAGTGCCTGCATGCCGCCGGCGCCGCCCTGGCGTTCAAGCTGCGCGGCGAAGACCGCGTGGCCGTGACCTGCTGCGGTGACGGCGGCTCGTCCAAGACCGACACCTACGCCGCCATCAACTCGGCCGGCGCCTACGCGCTGCCGTTCATCCAGTGCATCATCAACAACGGCTGGGCGATCTCGGTGCCGCGTTCCGCGCAGACCGGCGCCGAGACCCTGGCCCAGAAGGGCCTGGCCGGCGGCCTGTACTGCCTGCAGGTGGACGGCAACGACCTGTTCGCCGTGCTCGAGGGCATGCGTCGCGCCATGGAGCGCGCGCGCGCAGGCAAGGGCGGCAGCGTCATCGAGTTCATGACCTACCGCCTGCACGACCACACCACCGCCGACGACGCGCGCCGCTACCGCGGCGAGCAGGAGGTCAAGGACGGCTGGACCCGCGAGCCCATGACCCGCCTGCGCACCTGGCTCACCGCCCAGGGCGCGTGGGACGAGGCGCAGGAAAAGGCCTGGCTGGAGGAGTGCGGCCGCACCATCGACATCGAGATCAACGCCTACCTGGAGAGCAAGGTGCAGCCCGTGGAAGCGATGTTCGACTACCTCTACGCGGATCCGCCGCAGGACCTGCTGGACCAGCGTGCCGATGCGATCGCCCTGGAGAAGCGCGCATGAGCGCCGTGGCCAAGGACGCGGCACCGGCCGCCATCACCCTGATCGAGGCGATCACCCAGGCGCTCGCCTACGAGATGCGCAACGACGAGACCGTCGTGGTGCTGGGCGAGGACGTCGGCGTCAACGGCGGTGTGTTCCGCGCCACCGCGGGGCTCCACGCCGAGTTCGGCGACCTGCGCGTGATCGACACCCCGCTGGATGAAACCACCATCGCCGGCCTCACCGTGGGCATGGCCGCGCAGGGCATGAGGCCGGTGGCCGAAGCGCAGTTCGACGGTTTCGTGTACCCGATGGTCGACCACATCATCTGCCACGCCGCGCGCTTCCGGTACCGCACCCGCGGCCGCCTGACCTGCCCGATGGTGCTTCGCGTGCCGTGGGGCGGCGGCATCCGCGCGCCCGAGCACCACAGCGAGGCCAACGAATCCATCTTCACCAACGTGCCCGGACTGCGCGTGGTGCTGCCGTCGTCGCCGGCGCGTGCCTACGGCCTGCTGCTGGCCGCGATCCGCGAAGAGGATCCGGTGATCTTCATGGAGCCCAAGCGCATCTACCGCCAGTACAAGGAAGTGGTGCCGGATGACGGCGAAGCGCTGCCGCTGGACGTGTGCTTCGTGCTGCGCGACGGCACCGACGTGACCCTGGTGACCTGGGGCGCGCAGGTGAAGGAAACGCTCGAGGCCGCCGAGGCGCTGGCCAAGGACGGCATCAGTGCCGAGGTGATCGACGTCGCCACGCTCAAGCCGCTCGACTTCGCGACCATCGCCGAGTCGGTGGCCAAGACCGGCCGCTGCGTGATCGTGCACGAAGCCCCCAAGACCGCGGGCTTCGGCGCCGAGATCGCCGCGCGCCTGGCCGAGGAGTCGATGTACGACCTGCTCGCCCCGGTGCAGCGCGTCACCGGCTACGACACGCACATTCCGCTGTTCCGGCTGGAAATGAAGTACCTGCCGAGCGTCGAGAAGATCGTCACCGCGGCCAAGCGCGCGCTCGCCGCCGGCTGAGCCGCCACGCGCCGCCGCGCCACCAACAATTGCACGCCGCGCCACGCGCGGCACATGGAAAGACGAGGATCACATGGCTGACAAGAAGACCTTCCACCTCCCCGACCTGGGCGAGGGCCTGCCCGACGCCACCATCGTCGAGTGGTTCGTGAAGGAGGGCGACACGGTCCGCCTCGACGACAACCTGGTGTCGATGGAAACCGCCAAGGCCGTGGTCGAGGTGCCGTCGCCGGTGTCGGGCAAGGTGCTCCGGCTCGCCGGCGCCGCGGGCGACATCGTCATCACCGGCGCGATGCTGGCCGAGTTCGAGATCGACCCCAGCCTGCCGCAGCGCGCCGAGGGCCAGGACACCGGCCACCACCACGGCGGCGGGCACGGCGTGGGCAGCGAGGATCCGGCACCCGACCACAAGGTCGTCGCGTCCGATGACGGCGGCGCGATCATCGCCGGCGAAGACGCGCCCAAGGTCACGTCCGACGGCGAGCGCAGCGACAGCGGCACCGTGGTCGGTGCCATGCAGTCGTCCGACGCGGTGCGCAGCGAAGAGGCGCTCGCCGTGGGTGGCGTGCGCGCCATGCCGGCGGTGCGCGCGCAGGCGCGCAAGCTCAAGGTCGACATCGGCCGCGTGCGCGGCAGCGGCGCCGACGGCACGGTGACCATGGCCGACGTGAAGCGTGCCGCGGCCGACGGCTCCGCCGTGATGGGGGCCGCGCCCGCCGCTGCGCCCCGCGACGCAGCCGCAACGGCTCCCGCCCGTGGCGCCGCACCGATGCCCGCCTCGCGCGACGCCTCCAGCCGCACGGCGCTGTCCGCCAGCGGCAAGCCGATGCGCACCCAGCCGCCGGGCGTCACCGCCACCGGGCAGCCCGAGCAGCTCAAGGGCGTGCGCCGCAACATGGCCCGGGTGATGGCCGCCGCGCACGCGCAGGTCGTGCCGACCACGCTGGTGGACGATGCCGACCTGCACGGTTGGGTGGGCAAGCAGGACATCACCGCGCGCCTCATCCGCGCGATCTGTGTGGCGGCGAAGGCGGTGCCCGCGCTCAACGCCTGGTTCGACGGCGAGAGCCTGACCCGCACCATGCACCCGCAGGTCGACATCGGCATCGCCGTGGACACCGACGACGGCCTGTTCGTCCCGGCCCTGCGCAATGCCGACGTGCTCGATGCCGGTGGCGTGCGCTCGGCCATCCAGCGCCTGCGCCAGCAGGTCGAGGATCGCAGCATCCCGGCCAGCGAGCTCTCGGGCTACACCATCAGCCTGTCCAACTTCGGCATGTTCGCCGGCCGCTACGCGACCCCGGTGGTGGTGCCGCCGTGCGTGGCCATCGTCGGCGCGGGCAAGCTGAGCCAGGACGTGGTCGCGGTGATCGGCGGCATCGAAGTGCACCGCCGGATGCCGATCTCGCTGACCTTCGACCACCGCGCCGCGACCGGTGGCGAGGCCGCGCGCTTCCTGAAGGCGTTGCTGGACGACCTCGCGCTGGCGCACTGACGTACCGGCGGCGGCACTTGCCGCCGCCCACGCTCCGGGCCGAGCATCGAACGCTTCCGCCCGGAGCGCCGCCATGGCCCACCACAGCCGCCTCTCCACCTTGGTCCTTGATTGCCGGGTCGACGACCTGGCGCCGCACGTCGCGTTCTGGAGCGCGGCGCTGGGCAAGGCCGTCGCCAGCGCCGACGAGGACGGCGACGGCAGGTATGCAAGGCTTGCCACGGCAGCCGACGAGCCGGTCCTGCTGCTGCAGAAGGTCGACCACGACAGCCGCATCCATCTCGACATCGAGGCCGACGACGTCGAGGCCGAAGTCGCGCGCCTGGAAAAGCTCGGCGCGCGCCGCATCGAAAAGCGCCACGCGTGGTGGGTGATGGAGGCGCCGAGCGGGCACCGCTTCTGCGTGGTCCGCCCGCAGCGCACGCCGCCTGGGCCACACCTCAACCGTTGGGACTGAACACTCGGCGCCGCGAGCCTCAGCCCGCCTCCAGCGCCTTCCTGCGCTCGCGCGCCAGCCACACCGCAAGGCCCTGCGCGTTGAGCTCGATGTCCATCTCCAGCAGCGCGGGCACCTGCCACTCGGCCTCCGCGATGCCGTGGCGCCGCGCGCGCTCCACGTACAGTGCGGTGAGCTCGCGCTTCAGCACCGCATGGCGGTCCGGCGCATCGCCCAGCGTGCGCGCGATCGCGACCATGGCGTCGACCTGCTCGACGAGTCCGGCACCGACGCGCGCGACATCGGTGATCCGCCCGTAATGGGTGAGGAAGCAGGCGTCCGGGGATTCGGCCAGCATGCGCAGCACCGAGGCCTTCATCTGCCCGGGATCGAACTGCACCGGTGACGTGGTCGGGATCGCGAACGGACGGCCATCGACGTCGAGCTCGCGGTAGGAGATGCCGAAGATGTCGCCGCAGAACCAGCTGCGCGTGCGCGCGTCCCACACCGCCAGGTGATGCAGCGCGTGGCCGGGCGTGTGCGCCAGCAGCAGCGGCCGGCGGGCGAGGTCGACCACCTGGCCATCGGCGGCTTCAAGCACGCGCTCCGCCGGCGCCGGCACCAGCCCGCCATAGGCGAGGTCGAAGAGGCTGTCGCCATAGACCTGACGCGCGCTGGCGATCAGCTTGGCCGGATCGACCATGTGCGGCGCACCGCGCGGATGCACCACCAGCCGCGCATTCGGCAACTCGCGCAGCAACGCGCCGGCACCGCCGGCGTGGTCGAGGTGCACGTGGGTGACGATGAGATGGTCGACCGCGTCGCGTGCGACGCCGGCAGCATCGAGCGCCGCCAGCATGCGCGGCACGCTGTGCAGGGTGCCGCAGTCGATGAGCGCCGCACGCCCCGCCTCCACCAGCAGGTAGGCTGCGCAGAACTCCGGCCGCTCGCCGAAGCCGGTGTCGATGATGGTGATGCCGTCGCGTCCGCCCACGCCCTGTCCCCGTCGCAAAGACCTGCAGTCTAGGTGTCGCGCGCGGGCCGGCGCTTGCCGAACAGCCGCATGCGCACGAAGAACGCGACCGTCATCACCGCCAGGAACACGCCGTAGCCCACGGCGGTGGCGAGGATCTGGTGCCACATGCGGCCATGGCTGCTGTCGGCGGTGGCGTGCGCCCAGTACAGGCTGGCAACGAAGGCCGCGACCGCGAGCAACAGCGACGCGATGTCGAACAGCCGCCGCCCGGCGCCACGCGGCTGCCGCGGATACACCCAGAACAGCACCGCGAGGATCAGGAACCAGGGCAGGAACAGGATCAGCGCGAGGTTCATCTCGACCAGTTGCGTCATGCCGCGTCTCCGGCGAAATGCGCGAGCGCGGCGCGCAGCGCGTCGCCATCCACGCCCGTGCCGAGGGTGCCGACCTCGTCGTCGCCGAGGCGCACGCGGCCGTCGTGGGCCACCTGCAGCGCGCCATCACCCGACTTGAGGCGTGCGACCAGCTGGCCGGCATCGCGCGGCGAGGCGAAGCCGCCACCCTGAAGCAGCAGCCGGTCGCCATCGACCAGCTTGAAATGGAAGCGGCCATCGGCTTCGCGGTACTGCTTGAACACCGGCGCGGGCGCTTCGGCCTCGGCCTCGCTTCCGGCCGAGGTGTCCAGCGCGGACAGGTCGCGCAGGCCGACCGCATGCCGCAGGCGCGCGACGAAGGGCGCCGCGTGCTGCTCGCGCAGGCGCGCGGCACCCGCGCGCAGCGTGCGCTCGATCGCCGCGGGGTCGGCCATCAGCGCCTCGTAACGCGTGCGCAGCGGCGCGATCTCGGCGTCGATGCGCTCGAACAGGCGCTCCTTGGCCTCGCCCCAGGCGATGCCGTCGGCGAAGGCCTGGCGCATCGCGGCGGTCTCATCGTCGCGGGCGAACGCCTGGTAGAGCTGGAACAGCGCCGAGCCGGCGGTGTCCTTGGCTTCACCGGGCGCGCGCGAATCGGTGACGATGGAGAAGATCAGCTTGCGCAGCGTGGCGCGCGGGGCGAACAGCGGAATGGTGTTGTCGTAGCTCTTCGACATCTTGCGGCCGTCGAGGCCGGGCAGCGTGGCCACCTGCTCTTCCACCACGGCCTCGGGCAGCACGAAATGCGGTTCGCTGCCGGACGCGGCGTACAGATGGTTGAAGCGCTGGCCGAAGTCGCGCGCCATCTCGATGTGCTGCACCTGGTCGCGCCCCACCGGCACCTTGTGCGCGTTGAAGATCAGGATGTCGGCGGCCATCAGCACCGGGTACATGAACAGCCCGGCGTTGACGCCGGCATCGTCATCGGCGCCTTCCTCGCGGTTGCGGTCCACGGCGGCCTTGTAGGCGTGCGCGCGGTTCAGCAGCCCCTTGCCCGCGACGCAGGTCAGCAGCCAGGTGAGCTCGGTGGTCTCCGGCACATCCGACTGGCGATAGAACCAGACCCTGTCGGGTTCCAGGCCACAGGCCAGCCAGCTGGCGGCGATCTCCAGCGTCGAACGCTGCACACGCAGCGGATCCTGCGTGCTGATCAGGGCGTGGTAGTCGGCGAGGAAGAAGAAGCTCTCCACCCCGGGCGCGCCACTGGCGGCGATCGCCGGGCGGATGGCGCCGACGTAGTTGCCGAGATGCGGTTCGCCGGTGGGCTTGATGCCAGTCAGGACGCGGAGGGTCATTCGAACGCCATGCAGGGGGTGATGCCGGCCATTTTAGCCCGCCATCCCGGCGCTGCCCCTCGACACGCGAACGGGCCGGCGATTGCCGGCCCGTCCAGTGGAAGCTGTGTCAGGGCCGCGGCCCGGACCTGCGCAGGCCTCAGCCCAGCGTCTTCTCGAAATCCTTCACTTCGCGCTCGGCGCGCTCGCGCTCCCAGCCGTACTGCTCCTGCAGCTTGCCGGCGAGATACTTGCTGTCACCCTTGGCCTCGTCGAACACGTCGTCGGTAAGGTCGCCCCACTTCGACTGCGCCTGGCCCTTCAGCTGGGTCCACTTGCCGGCAATGATGTCCTTGTTCATGTGTCTCTTACCTCGTTGCTTTGGGGGAATGGAGCCGATCGCACTGCGATGACCCACGCAACGATCATGCCGAAACATGCGTTTGCATGAGGTCAAGGCTTCGTTCGCGGCGCCTTTACCGATGCAGTACCCGGGCACCGACATCAGCTCCACGCTTTTCCTCCAGGCATAGAAAAGGCCGGCGCAATGGCCGGCCTTCCAGCAGTACCAGGAGCCCGCACGAGGCGGGCACCAGCGAAACTCAGCGCGGGTCGGTGGCGCCGGTGTCGTCGGCGGCACCTTCGACCTTCTCGCCAACCTTCTGCACGTCCTTGCCGGCACCCTTGACGGTGTTGCAGGCGGACAGGGTACCAACCGAGAACATGGCGAGCAGCATCAGGGCGAACAAACGCTTCATTTGAAATCTCCTTCGGGTCGTCGGCCGCGGGAGTGGTTCCGCCGGCGCAGGTTGCATGAAACGCCACCGGTGCGTGAAAGGAGCGTGCATTCAGGCCTCGCTGCGTGGCGAGGACAGCACGGCATTCAGGTTCAGCGCGTCACCTCACTCGCGCATCAAGGTGGACTTGCCGAACAGGCTCTCCACCAGGTCCACGGCGAGCTTCGCCGTCCTGTTGCGGACGTCGAGCGCGGGATTGACCTCGACGATGTCCAGCGAACCCATGCGCCCGCTGTCGGCGATCATTTCCATCAGCAGCTGCGCCTCGCGGTAGTTCACCCCGCCCGGCACGCGCGTGCCCGTGCCCGGCGCGATCGACGGATCCAGTACGTCGACATCGAAGCTGACATGGAGATGCGTGTCGTCGCCGATGCCGTCGAGGGCTTCCTCGACCACGCGCTTCATGCCGACCTCGTCGATGTAGCGCATGTCGTAGATGTCGAGGCCGTGGTCGCGCACCAGCCGCTTCTCGCCGGTATCGACCGAGCGGATGCCGATCTGGCGCACCTCGCCCGGGCTGATCGCCGGCGCGTCGCCGCCGAGCCGGGTCAGGACATCCGGACCCATGCCGCACAGGCAGGCCACCGGCATGCCGTGCACGTTGCCCGACGGCGTGATGGCGCTGGTATTGAAGTCGGCGTGGGCGTCGAGCCAGAGCACGCGCAGGCGCTTGCCCTGTGCGCGGCAATGGCGCGCGACCGCGGTGATCGAGCCGATTGCCAGGCAATGGTCGCCTCCCAGCATCACCGGTATCCGTCCGGCGGCCAGCTCCGCGGCGCTGGCCTGCATCACGGCGCGGTTCCAGGCGACCACTTCGTCGAGGTGGCGGTAGCCGGCATCCGGCGGCAGCCAGGGGTTGCGCGGCCCGGCCAGGTCGCCACGGTCGACCACGTCGACTCCGCGCGCGTGCAGCGCGTCGACCAGCCCGGCAACGCGCAGTGTCTCCGGGCCCATGGACGCCCCGCGCGTGCCGGCGCCGATATCGGTCGGCACTCCGAAGATGGACACGCGCTGCGGTGCGATGGACATGGACGACTCCAGGACGACGGTTGCGGCCATGATCAGGCAGCAGCCGGGCCGGGTCCACAATCCCGCGACGCGGCGTGTGCCAGTGTCTCGCGGCGTCGCGCCGATGGACCCGGGCCGCGCGCATCCCTCAGGAAATCAAGGAACACGACATGAATGTCTTTGCACCATCGCTCATTGGCGGCCTGCTGCTCGCGGCCGTGCTCCCGTCCGCCAACGCCGCCATCGAGGACCTGCAGATCCAGAGCAATGCCACCGGGCTGTGCCAGGGCGCGCTGCCGGTGATGGACAACAACCTGCGCAAGCGTCCGCTGGCGGTCGTCAACCAGGGCACGTCGGATGCCTACGTGAGTTGCGCGTTCACCACCATCATGGCGCAGTCGGGCGCCGGCACCATTCCCTCCGACGAGGTGGTGCGGTGGTTCGGCGTGTTCTTCGGCAGCAGCGTGGCTGCTCCACAGACCGTGAGCTGCGCCGGCGTGATCGGCTACGAGGGGTCGCCCGACCTGCAATACGTGTCGCTCGAGGTCGATGTGTCATCCGGCACGCCGGGGAGCAATTACCTGTACTTCTATCCCGACGACGCGGACCCGGAGCAGACCGACTTCCACCAGCTGACGTCGCTGAGCTGCCGCCTGCCGCCCGGCGTGAGCATTGGCGATACCTACGTCGGCATCCGGATGGACGACGCCTGAGTATGGTGCCGGCACCCGGGTTCGAACTGGGGACCTACCGCTTACAAGGCGGTTGCTCTACCAACTGAGCTATGCCGGCATGGTGCCGCGCCGCGGGGCGCGCGCGGCATTCTAGCCTGCCCCGCCATCGGCGACGAAGGTGGCGCAGTCCAGGTCGTTCAGCCGCGCGGCGCCACTGGCGTCGCGCGCGGCTGCCGCATCGAAGCCGGCACCCGCGGCGACATCAAGCCAGTGCCGCGTGCGGGCGTCGCCCAGGGGCTGGGCCTGCCCCGGGAATCCGGCGGCGCGCAGTGAAGCCTCCCGGCGCCGTGCAGCCGGTTCGCTGCCATACCGGCCAAGTGCGATGCCGTTGGCGTCGTCACCTCCCGGTACCACCAGCAGATCGTCGAAGCCGGCGGCACGGATGCGCGCCGCGAGCGCGTCGGCGGCGGCACGATCGGCCTGCGGCGCGATGACCACGCGCCAGCCGCGCGGTGCATCGACCACATCCCGTGCGCGCATGCGCTGCGCGCCCAGCGGCCGCAGCGCGGCACGCGCCGCCGCCACCGATCCCGCGTCCGCGAACGGACCCAACGACATGCAGCGCTGCACCAAGGCCGCGGGTGCCGGCGTGGCGACGGGCACCGCTGCCGGCGCTACGGGCGCACCGCCATCCGCGGCGCCGGCGTCGCCATCGGATGTACCCGCGGCCGCCGCGGCCACGGCGATCACGCCGGACTCGCGCGCCGCCGCGGCGCTACCGCCGGCGGCCGCATCATCGACGCCTGGATCGGTGGCGCCCGTGCCCTGCCCGGCATCCACCACCTCGTCCAGCAATTGCAGGCGCGGCACGTCGGCGGGCTGCACCCACGGCGTTGGCGGCAGCGGCTCGGGACGCAGCAGCCACCACGTGGCGACGCCGAAATTGAGCATGAGCAGGAGGACGACGAGGGCGCGCGCGGGCATGGCGCGATTCTAGCCCGCGACCGGCGGGCGCCGCGCCAGTCGCGCCAGGCCTTCGATCACCAGCGACGGCGCATGCGTCGCGCCGGCGAGGTGCGGCAGCAGCGCCGCGGCGCCACCACCGTGCAGCCAGGTGCGCGCTGGCTCGCCAGCGAGCGCCGCCGCCTCGCGCAGGCTGCGTTCGACCAGGCCGAGCGCCGCGCCGAGGCAGCCGGAGGCGAGCGCGGCACCGGTATGGGCGCCGAACTCGGCGTAGTCGCCGCCGGCCCGCGGCAGGTGTGGCGCGCGCGCATGCAGGACCTCGCGCATCAGGTCCGGCGAGGGCGCGATGCGGCCGCCACGATGGCCACCGTCGCCATCGACCAGGTCCACCGTGAGCGCGGTGCCCACGCCGACCACCAGCGACCAGCCCGGCGCGCGTGCATGCGCGGCGACCATCGCCAGCGCGCGGTCGATGCCGAGCCGCGCGGGTTCGGCGTAGGCGATGCGCACCCCGCCCATCTCGCGCTGCACCGTGGCCTGCACCACGCGCAGCGCGCGCGGTGCCAGCGCCTGCAGCAGGCGCGCGCGGAGCGCCGGCGGGCCGACGCTGGCCACCCAGGCGACATCGATGCGCGGCGGCAGCGCCGCCAGCCAGCCATCGGCGAACGCCTCGCCGTCGTGGCCCACGGCGATCGTTTCGCCAAGCCCCGCCGCCGATCCCAGCGGCGCGTGCTTCAGCCGGGTGTTGCCAAGGTCGAACAGCCAGTCGCTCATGCCGCGGCCACGCGCGCGCGCAGGCTGGCTTCGCCGGCGTGGAAGTGGCGCTCGCGGCCCTCCACGTCCACGCGCAATGCGCCGTCGTCGGCCAGGCCCAGGGCGCGCCCGCTGTGCACGCCGTCGCCGGCATGGATGTCGACCTCGCGGCCGACCAGCGCGTCGCAGGCCGCATGGCGTGGCACGAATGGCGCCAGGCCGTCGCGATCGAACAGGTCCAGGGCCGGCACCAGGTGCGCGAGCAGCATGGCGGCGACCGCATCGCGCGTGGGCGGCGCCCCGTGCGGCAACGCCGAGAGATCGCACCAGGGCTGGTCGATCGCTGCCGCGACGCTCGCGGGGATGCGCTGGTTCAGCCCCAGGCCGACCACCGCGCGCACCGGCCCCGCGTGCTCGCCACCGCCTTCCACCAGCAGGCCGCCGAGCTTGCGCAGCGCCAGCGGGGCGGCGTCCACCACCACCAGGTCGTTGGGCCACTTGAGGCGCACCGTGCGGTAGCCCAGCGCATGCAGCGCCTCGACCGCCGCCACGCCGGCCACCAGGCTCAGCCCGCCGAGGCGCGCCAGGCCCCCGTCGAAGCGGCGCGCCAGCGACAGGTACAGGTTGGCCGCCAGCGGCGATGCCCAGCTGCGGCCCCGCCGGCCACGGCCCCCGGTCTGGCGCTCGGCCAGCAGCACCTCGACACCCGTGGCGGGGATGTCGCGGCGCAACAACTCGGCATTGGTCGAGTCGAGCGACCAGGCCACGTCGAGGGCGGCCACGCCGGTGCGCACCGCGTCGGGCAGCTGCGCCAGGATCGCCGTGGCATCCAGCAACTGCAACGGCGCATCCAGCGCGTAGCCGCGGCCCGGCCGTGCGCTGATCGCCACGCCCGCGGCGCGCAGTGCCTCGACGCGCTTCCAGACCGCGGCACGGGTCTGGCCACTCTCGGCGGCGAGCACGTCGCCGGCCACCGGCCCGTGCTGCAGGCGCAGCAGCAGCGCGCGCTCCGGATTGGCGGTTTCACGGGTGGGGGGCAGGGTGCGGGACAGGGGCATGCGTCGATTATGGTGGCCGTGCCGCGCGCCGCAACGCCCGGCCTGCAACCGCCTTCGCGCCTGCCGCATCCCATGTATCATCCGGGTCTCGACCCGCCACCGTGCAGGCCTGCCGCCATGTCCGTCCGAACCGTACTCCTGGTGATGACCCTCGCCCTGCCCCTGCTGGCGGTGCCTGCGCAGGCACGCGACATCCGCATGGCGTCCGCGGGTGGCGGCGGCGGCACCGACTGCCCCGGACAGGTGGACGAGGACGAGGCCGACGTGGATCCGACCCGTGCCGGCAAGCGCGCCAGCCGCGACAAGCCGGTGATGACCCGCGGCGCCGAGCCGCAGGTGACGCGTCCGCGCTGGCACAGCTTCCTGCCGGGGATGTTCCGCTAAGGCATGGCGTGATCAGGCGCCTGTTCCGGCGCGCGCCGCCGGATATCGATGCATCCCTGTGGCGCGCGCTGCGCCGTGACATCCCGCTGCTGGCCGCACTCGACGACGCACGCGCCGACCGCCTGCGCGGCCTCGCCGCGCGCTTCCTGCACGAGAAGACCATCACCCCGCTGGCCGGCCTCGCGCTCGACGACGCGCAGCGCGCCACCCTCGCCGCACTGTGCTGCCTGCCGCTGCTGGAGTTCGGCGTCGAAGGCCTGCATGGCTGGTCGCAGGTGCTGGTGTACCCGGATGCGTTCCGCGTCGACCGCCGGCACGTGGACGCCGCCGGGGTGATGCACGAATGGCAGGACGAACTGGCCGGCGAGTCGTGGGAATACGGCCCGCTGGTGCTGTCATGGGCGGACGTCGCCTCCGACCTCGCCACCCCGCGCGACGGCTACTGCGTGGCCGTGCACGAGATGGTGCACAAGCTTGACGCGCTCGACGGCGCGCTCGACGGCACACCGCCGCTGCCGCGCGACTGGCAACGCGAGTGGGCGCGGGATTTCCAGCAGGCCTACGACGCGTTCGCGGCGCGCGTAGACCGCGGCGAGGACACCGCCATCGATCCCTATGCCGCCGAGGCGCCGGAAGAGTTCTTCGCGGTCTGCAGCGAATACCACTTCAGCGACCCCGCCCTGCTGGAGCACGAGTTGCCGGTGGTGGCCACGCACCTCAGGCGCCTGTACGGCGCCTCTCCGTTCGCCGCCCGCGGCTGACGCCGCTCAAAGCCCGGGCGGCAGCCTGACCAGGAAGCGCGTCCCGCCAAGTTCCGGCGAGGGGCCGACCTCGAGTTCACCGCGGTAGCTGCGCACGATGTCCTGCACGATCGACAGGCCGATGCCGTGGCCGTGCACGCGCTCGTCGCCGCGCACCCCGCGCTGCAGCACGTGGGCGATGCGCTCGGGCGGAATGCCCGGCCCGTCGTCGTCCACGGCGAGCACCAGGCCAGGGCGGCGGTTGGCAGCGGTGGCCCCGGGGCTCGCGGTGAGCAGGACGCGCGAACCCGCCCACTTGAAGGCGTTCTCCAGCAGGTTGCCGAGCAGTTCCTGCAGGTCGCCGACCTCGCCGTGGAAACGCGCCGCCGGGTCGATCTCGAACTCGCAGACCGTGCCCTTGGCGGCGTAGATCTTTTCCAGGCCGCGCACGATCTGTTCGGCATGCGATTCGATCTCGACCGGCGCGGCGAACAGCTTGTGCCCGCCGGCCGCTCCGCGCCCGAGCTGGTAGCTGACGAGGTCGTTCATGCGCCGCACCTGGGTCTCGACCTCGTCGCGCAGCTCGCCGTGGCTGGCATCGTTTTCCAGCCGCGACCGCAGCACCGCCAGCGGCGTCTTCAGGCTGTGCGCGAGGTCGGCCATGGTGTTGCGCTGCTGCTCGAGGTTCTCGCGCTCGCTCTCCACCAGCGCGTTGATGCTGTCGGTCAGCGGCTGCAGTTCGCGCGGGTGCAGTTCGCTCATGCGGTGTGCCTGCCCGCGCTGCACGCGCTTGAGCTCGGCGACCACCTTGCGCAGCGGCCACAGGCTCCAGCGCAGCACAAGGCCCTGCAGCAGCAGCAGGATCAGGCCGGCGATGCCGAGGTAGCGCCAGAGCGCGGCGCGGAACACGCGCACCTGGCGCGGCAGCGTGCCGGCGTCCTCCATGATGTAGATCGCATACGGGAACTCGGCATCCGGGCCACGACTGGCGTCGACCAGGCCGATGCCGAAGCGGAACACCTCGCCGGGTTGGCCGTCGCTGCGCGTGATCGGCAGGGGGCCCTCGAAGCGTTCCTCCAGCGGATCGAGCATGCCGGCGTCCGGCAGCTGCGGTCCGCGCGCCGAACCGGAACTCCAGCTGTCGTTGGGCAGCACGATCTCGGCGTACAGGCCGCTGCCAGGCCGGTCGAAGCGGCCATCCGGCGGCACATAGGGTGCGATCAGGGAGCCGTCGCGGGCGAACTCGGTGCCGCCGGCGTAGGCGTAGGCATAGCTCTTCAGCCGATCGCGCAGCCCCTGGCCCGCGACGTCGACGAATGCGCGGTCAAGCGCGAAGCCGGCCAGAGCCAGGAACGCCAGCAGGCCCATGCTCGCGGCCAGAAGCTGGCGCGACTGCAGCGAGCGCGGCCGCCAGTGCAGTCTCCGTTGCTCTGCCTGCGGCATGCCGCGTTCCCCTCCCCGTCACGCGGGCGCCGTCGGCGCCCGCAGCGCTCAGGCTTCGCTGCTGCGCGGGATCGCGAAGCGGTAGCCGCGGCCGCGGACGGTTTCGATCGGCTTGAGCGTGCCGTCCGGATCGAGCTTCTTGCGCAGCCTGCCGATGAACACCTCGAGCACGTTGGAGTCGCGGTCGAAGTCCTGCTGGTAGATGTGCTCGGTCAGGTCGGCCTTCGAGACCAGCTCGCCGGCGTGCATCATCAGGTACTCGAGCACCTTGTACTCGTAGCTGGTCAGGTCGACGTTGACGCCATGGACGGTCACCGTCTGCGCGGCGAGGTCCAGCACCACCGCGCCGCATTCCAGCGTCGGCTTGCTCCAGCCCGCGGCGCGGCGCACCAGCGCGTTGATGCGCGCCAGCAGCTCCTCGACGTGGAAGGGCTTGACCAGGTAATCGTCGGCGCCCTGCTTGAGCCCGTCGACCTTGTCCTGCCAGCTGGAACGCGCGGTGAGGATCAGCACCGGGAACTGCTTGCCTTCGTCGCGCAGCGCCTTGACCAGCTCCATGCCCGACATCCGCGGCAGGCCGAGGTCGATGATGCCGACGTCGAACGGGACTTCGCGCCCCATGTACAGGCCTTCCTCGCCGTCCTGCGCGGCATCCACGGCGTAGCCTTCGCGCTTCAGGCGCGCGGCGAGGGTTTCCCGCAGGGGGGCTTCATCTTCGACCAGAAGAATGCGCATGTGCGTCTCCATGAAATAGCGTGCGGCGGCGGCCCGGGGTATCGGGCGCGGCGATGCCCACCATGCTACCTAGGTTGCGCATTCAGTCGTCGTCACCGCGTGTACGGCGCAGCGGACCGCTCGACTGCGGATCATCCATGTAGACACGGACGCGACCGCGATCGTCGATGACCTTGACGCGATTGATGTTGCGACCGTCGAATGGAACGCTCTCCGCGCTCAGCACCTGGCCGCGGCGCGAAGCTTCGCGCACCGACTCGGCGAGCGCGTCGCGCTGGCGCTGGCGCGCGGCCTGCGGACCGCGCGCGCCGGCATCGCGACGGGCCTGCGGGGCACCCTCGGCAGCGCCGCGCGACGCTCCCTGGCCCTTGCCGCCGCGACGCCCGTCATCGGCATGCGCCACGCCGCCGGCCGCCACCGCGGCCAGGGCGGCGATCAGGCACAGGGTGAAGGCGCGGGCACTGCGGACGGGCATGGGAGCAAATCCAAGTAATTACAGAAGGTTACACGGAAGAACGGTCGCGCATGGAGCAGGCAGGCATTCTCGGAAGCGGGCCGTGAATTGGTCCTTAACTTTTCCGCTGGCCCTCGCTGGTGTTCAGCTGCGTGGGCTCAGAAGATCTCGGCGACACAGCAGCGCAACGAGCCGCCCGCCGCTTCGATCGCATCCAGCGGCGCGCTGCGCAACGCGAACCCGGCCGCGGCCAGGCCCGCCCGGCTTGCCGGCGACAGGGCCTGCGCACCGCGGTCGCTCATCCAGGCGACATCCCCGGACAGGCTGATGGCATTGCCGGCAAACGCGGCCTGCTCGACGGCCGACAGCAGGATCGCGTGCGGGGCGTACAGCCGGGCGATGGCCTCCACCACGCCCGGATCGGCAAACCCGTCCGGGCAGATCAACGCCGCGCGGGCGGCCAGCACCGCGAGCACCACGTTGGCGTGGTACTCGCCCGGAGCGAGGTCGAACATCAGCGTCGCGCGCAGTCCGAGGGCGTCATGCATGAGCCCCGCACCGGCCTCGTCGCAGCGTTCGGACAGGCCGCACAGGCCCAGGCCGCGGGCGCGATCGATGACCAGCGCGCCGGTCAGTTCGCAGGGATGCGGCTGTTGCGACAGGTCGCGCTCGGCGTAGCCGAGGACGTCGCGGAAGAAGCCGCGGATATCCGCCCGCCCGGCCTCTTGCCGGCGCACTGGATGGCGCATGCGGCCGACCACCAGCGTGCCGCGCGCGGTGGCGAACACATTGTTGGGGAACAGCGCGTCGGGCGCGTCCGGATCACCGGGGAAGCAGACCGCGGGCAGCACCGACGACAGCGCGCGCTGCAGGTCGCGGTGCTGCGCGGATGCGCGTGTGGCATCGAAGCCCGCCGCCTCGGCCATGTAGCGGTCGTCGGACGCCGACTCCACGGCGTGGCCGAAGCCGTCCGGCGCGACCAGGAAGGCGGCACGCGCGGTGGCCGGACCGAAGTCCGCTGGGCAATTGGCGGCGAACGCGAGGAACGCAGTGGTGTCGCGGGTCAGCATCGTGGGTTTCTCATGCGGCGGCGCGCGCGTCGCCCCGGGTGGGAGCCAGCGCCGCCTCGATCAGATCCCAGCCGGCCCCCGGCTTGTGCGCGCCCTCGCTCAGCACCTGGCGGAAGGCGCGGCCGCCGCGCTCGCCATGGAACAGGCCGAGCAGGTGGCGGCTGATGTGCTTGAGCTGCGCGCCGCGCGCGAGCTGGACCTCGACATAGGGCCGCATCGAGCGCAGCACGTCGGCACGTGTCGACAGCTCGCCGCCAAACCAGGCCACGTCGAGCCGGTGCAGCAGCCATGGGTCGTGGTACGCGGCGCGCCCCAGCATCGCGCCATCGGCGTGCGCGAGGTGCGCGGTCGCCTCGTCGGCGTCGGCGATGCCGCCGTTGACGATCACCGTGAGCCCCGGACGCTCGCGCTTCAGCGCGTAGGCCCAGTCGTAGCGCAGCGGCGGGACCTCGCGGTTCTCCTTCGGCGACAGACCCTTGAGCCAGGCATTGCGCGCATGCACCACGAACGTGCGGCAGCCGGCCGCGGCGATGGCGTCGACGAAGGCGAGGAACCGCGCGTACTCGTGGTCGTCGTCCACGCCCAGCCGGCACTTCACCGTCACCGGCACGTCGCAGGCGGCAATCATCGCCGCCACGCAATCGGCGACCAGTGCCGGCTCGCGCATCAGGCAGGCGCCGAAGCGCCCGGCCTGGACGCGGTCGGACGGACAGCCGACGTTGAGGTTGACCTCGTCGAAGCCGTGGTCGGCGCCGATGCGCGATGCCTGCGCCAGCAGCGCCGGCTCGCTGCCGCCGAGCTGCAGCGCCACCGGGTGTTCGACCGGATCCATCGCCAGCAGCCTGACGCGGTCGCCATGGATCACTGCGTTGGCGTGCACCATCTCGGTGTACAGGCGGGCGTGCGGCGCGAGCAGGCGATGGAAGACGCGGCAGTGGCTGTCGGTCCAATCCATCATCGGCGCGACCGAAAGGCGCGCAGACGCCGCGTAGCGCCCGTGTTCTGTGTTCGTCATGGAGCTGCTGTCTGTCGAATCGATGCGGTTGGCGGCCGGCCGACAGGGTACACCGCGGCAATCCGGACCCGGCCGGCGATCCGACGTAGACTCCCGACTTCCCGAAAAAATGGCTGCCGGATGGCCGAACGCACGCACCACCTCACCCTGCGCTTCCTTGCCGAACCGACCGACGTCAACTACGGCGGCAAGGTGCACGGCGGCACCGTGATGAAGTGGATCGACCAGGCCGGCTTTGCCGCAGCCGTCGGATGGAGTGGCCACTACTGCGTCACCATCGCGGTCGGCGGCATCCGGTTCGTGGCGCCGATCCGGATCTCGGACCTCGTCACGGTTTCGGCCCGCCTGGTCCGTACCGGGCGCACGTCGATGCAGTTCGGCGTGGACGTGCGTGCGCGCGACCCGATGGGCGGCGACGATCGCCTGTGCACGCACTGCGTCATCGTCTTCGTCGCAGTCGATCGCGACACCGGCACGCCGCTCGAAGTGCCGGGCTGGACGCCGACCAGCGATGCCGACCTGCGCCTCTGCGAATACGCCGAAAAGGTGATGGCGCTGAGCAAGGGCATCGAGGACACCGTCGCGCGTTTCGCTCCGGACGCGGCGGTCCCCGGCTAGCGCGTATCCACCGGCAGCGGCCGTGCCCAGCGCACGTAGCTCTCGCCGATGCCCACGCGCAGGCGGCGCGCCTGCGGCGAGCCCTTGGTCACCCCCATGCGCGCCGCGATCGGCGCCCAGCCCTGCGAGCTGTCCGCAGCCCAGGCGTCGAGGAGCGCGCGACAGGGCCGGCCGGCGACGCGTGCCAGCGCGCAGGCGTAGTACACGTCGCCGGCGCTCCAGCGGCGCTCGCCCACCAGCAGGTCGGTGACCAGCGGCCGCGGCGCATCGAAATAACGCACCAGTTCGTCGATGAAGGCGTCGCGGTGGCGCGCGGCGTAGGCGTTGATGTCCGTGAGCAGGTGGTCGATGGCGGGATCGCCGGTGCCGGGCCTGGCCTCGGACGCGGACGCCGGCGTGGCAGCGGTGCCCGCTGCGCGTTCGACGTCGGTGCCGGCGACCGGCGCAGGCGCAGGCACCGGCTTCGGTGCGGTCGCCTGCGGCGTCGCGCCGGCGAGCGCCGACAGGCCGAGCAGGGACGCAAACAGCAGGCTGCGGGGGATCATGGGTGGCTCCGTAACGTGGTCATGGCCGCGCGGCCGCGGGTTGCAGGATGTCGCCTTCGCGCCCGGGGAACGCCATGCCCGCGGCATCACGTGCCTGCAGGGTGCCGTCGCGCTGCAGCGCGTAGCGGCGGAGGCCACCGGTGGCCGGCTCCAGGCTGAGCAGGGCGTCGTCGAGCCGCCAGGCGCCGGTTTCCTCGAAGCGCATGCTGCCGTCCAGCGCGATATAGACCTCGACCAGCGCGTACTGGCGCGCCTCGCCCTGGCGCTCGAGCACCAGCTGCGTGTCGATGCCCTCGCAATCCGCGCACGGCAGCGTGCCACGCCATTCGATGCGGCCGTCCACGCCACCCAGCGCGGGCAACTGCGCATCGGGCCCGCGCGCCGGCTCGCAGCCGGCACTGGCCAAGGCGAGCAGGATCAGCAGGACTGCGGGGAGGCGTGCCATCCGCTGATTGTGCCGCAGGCGGCGCGGCGCGTGGACCGCGGTCGCACGCCGCGTGGCGGTGCGCGCCGGTGCGTTCAGCCTGCGGCGATCGCGCGCAGCGCGTCGGGAAGTTCGTTGGCGTGGCTGAGGCTGCGCAGCCGGCGCGCGGCATCGGCGGGAATGTCGGCCTGGCGCTCGTGTTCCCAGGTGAGGTGGTAGGGCACGTGCACGCCCCAGCCGCCCAACTCGAGCACCGGCGCGATGTCGGAACGCAGCGAATTGCCGACCATCACGAACGCTTCGGGCGCGATCGCGAACTCCTCCAGCAGGCGCCGGTAGGTGGGCACGTCCTTCTCGCTGACGATCTCGATGCGCCGGAACAGATGCGACAGGCCGGAGTCGCGCACCTTGGCCTCCTGGTGGAACAGGTCGCCCTTGGTGACCAGCACCACCGGATACTCCGCGGCCACCTGCTCCACGGCGGCGCGCACGCCCGGCAGCAGGTCGACGGGGTGGCGCAGCATCTCCTTGGCCATCTGCACGATGCGCTGCAGGTCGGTTGCGGAAATGCGCGACGCGGTGATCTCGATCGCCGCCTCGACCATCGACAGCGCCATGCCCTTCACGCCATAGCCGAACACGGCGAGGTTGGCTTTCTCGATGGCGTACAGGCGTTCGGTGGTGCACGTGTCGGCGCCGACGTAGGCGCCGACGATCGATTCGAAGGTGGATTGCGCGGCGGCGAAATAGTCCTCGCTGCGCCACAGGGTGTCGTCGGCATCGAAGCCGACCATGCGGATGGTGGTCATCGCGACATTATCGCCGGGTGGCTTCCGGCCTGGGTGCATTGGCGACGCCTGCAGGACACGCGAAGCGCCTGCAGGACCCCTGTAGTGGCCGGGAGGCCGTCGCGGCTCATGTCCCCCGGCATCCGCCTGGCGGCGGATACCTCCTCCTTGACTTCCCCGCGACGGCCTCCCGGCCACTTCGGGGCTGGGCGTTGTGCCGCGGGTACCAGAGCCATGCGCGCAACGCACAATGACGCGGACCGCTCGCCTTCCGTCAGATACGGGACGAACGCAAGAAAGGGGGCGGCATTGCGCCGCCCCCCCTTGATGAAACGTCGTGCGGGGCTGCCTCAGCCCTCGTCGTCGGCCTTCGGTGCCTCGGGCCCGGCCTTGGCCACGTAGGCCTTGTACTCGTCGGCGGTCAGCTCGCCGTCGGCATCCACGTCGGCCTGCGCGAACACCTGCGCCAGGTTGGCGATCGCCGCGGACTCGGTCAGCGAGATCGAGCCGTTGCCATCGGTGTCGACATCGGCCCAGCTCATCTGGCGCGGCTCGCCGGTCGGCGACGCGACCTGCGTGTCCGCCGTGGCGGCGGACGCGGCGGCGGCCTGCGCTTCGCGGACTTCGGGGCTCGGCTCGCTCTGCGCGAATGCGACCGGCAGGACGAGCGCGGCGCCAAGGGCAACGAGGGCGGCAAGCGGCTTGGGGGAAATCTGCATCAGGGCATCTCCTTCGTGGATGCGGGGGCATCCACCGGTTCGGTGGTGGTTGCGGGTGAATCGTCGATCCGTTCCGCAACGCCACCCTGCCGGCGCGCGGATTAACGCTCCACCGTGCACAAGCGGTCGTCTGCACACTGCTTTAACCAAAACCGTCGCGATCCACGCTAGGCCGCGGAGTGCAACACGCTGTGGCGCGGCGAAAGGCAGCCCGGGCAACCTCGCAGCGCGTGAACGCAACACAACGTTTACATCCGGGGGTGCGCCGCGCGCATCGCTGCCGGATACTGGCCGGCCACCGCCACGGAGACCCGCGATGAACCGACTCGTCCTCACCGCCGCATGCGCGCTCGCCCTGGCCGGCGCCGCCTGCCATCGCGACGGCGAAGCCCGTGCACCCGGCGCCGGCACGGTGGACGGCGCGGCCTCGTCGCCCGCGGACGCCGCCACCGATGCCAGCCGCGCCGATGCCGAGGCGCGTCCGTTCGCGGTCGACGTGATCGCCAAGTTCGACGAGCCGTGGGCGATGGCCTTCCTGCCGGACGGGCGCCTGCTGGTCACCGAGAAGAAGGGCGCGCTGCGCCTGGTCGACGTGCAGAGCGGCGCCAGCACGGCCATCACCGGCGTGCCCGAGGTCGCCTACGGTGGCCAGGGCGGGCTGGGCGACGTGCTGCCGCACCCGCGCTTCAGCGACAACGGGCTGGTGTACCTGAGCTACGCCGAGCCGGGCCGCGGCGACGAGCGCGGCGCGGCCGTGGCGCGCGCGCGGCTGGTGGCCGACGCCGACGGTGGCCGCCTCGAAGACCTCAAGGTGATCTGGCGCCAGGTGCCCAAGGTGTCCGGCAACGGACACTATGGCCATCGCCTGCTGTTCGGCGCTGATGGCAAGCTGTGGATCAGCTCCAGCGAGCGCCAGGCCTTCGACCCGGCGCAGGACATGGCGTCGAACCTCGGCAAGATCATCCGCCTGGAGGACGACGGCAGCGTTCCGGCCGACAACCCGTTCGCCGCGCAGGGCGGCGTGGCGGCGCAGGTCTGGTCGCTGGGCCACCGCAACGTGCTCGGCATCGACTTCGACGCGCAGGGCCGGCTGTGGAACACCGAGATGGGGCCCAAGGGCGGCGACGAGCTCAACCTCGTCGAGCGCGGCGCCAACTACGGCTACCCGGTGGTCTCCAACGGCGACCACTACGACGGCCGCGACATCCCCGACCACGACACGCGCCCCGAATTCAAGGCGCCGGCGATCTCGTGGTCCCCGGTGATCTCGCCGTCGAGCCTGCTGTTCTATTCCGGCAGCGCCTTCCCGGCGTGGCAGGGCAGCGCGTTCATCGGCGGGCTGTCGTCGCAGTCGCTGGTGCGCGTGGCCTTCGAGGGCGACAGCGCGCGCGAGGCCGAGCGCTTCGACATGGGCGCGCGCATCCGTGCCGTGGAACAGGGCCCGGAAGGCGCGCTGTGGCTGCTCGAGGATGGTGGCCGCGACGGCTCGCTGGGCCGGCTGCTGAAGCTGGAGGCCGCGGGCGACTGACCCGCGGCGCGGTCAGGGCAGCACCACCCCGCTGCCCACCTCCCGGCCATCCTCGATCAGGCGGAAGCCGCGGCTTCCGCCTTCGGCCAGGCGCACCGCATTGCTGCACATGAGCGCGACTTCGTGGCTGCTGCCGGGGGCGATCTCGGGGATGCCGCCGCGGCTCACCGCGCAACGCGTGGTGGCGGCGCCCTCGAACTCGACGTCCACCCGGTAACCGCCGGCGAACGGCGCCACGCGCCCGCCGTCGGCCGTGGCGCGCATGTCCAGCCGCACCGGCACCTTGCTCTTGGCGGTGAAGTCCATGCGCGGCGGCGGCGGCACGGCATCTTCCACGCCGCGCGGCTGTTCCGGCGGCTGCGCGCCGCAGGCGACAAGCCCGGACGCCAGCACCACCGCAAGCCAACCCGTTCCCGTTCCCGTTCCACGCATGGCGACCACTCTCTGGCGAAAGCGCCATTATCCGCGCTTGCGGCGCGATTCATGCATCCTGAACATCGGACTGACATAGTGGGCGGCACGCACCGCCATGTCCCGCAACCGGCACCCGATCCCGATGTCCGACGCCAGCCCCGCCATGACCGAATGCGAACTCGACAGCGCGATCGCCGAGCTCGAGCACCAGATGGCCGACCTGCAGCTGCACCACCGGGACCTGTTCGCCTATGCCAACGCCTGGGCCGAGCGGCACGACGCGATCATGCGCCGCGCCCCCGAGGAGCTGCGCGAGGCGACCTCGGCGCGTCTGCGCCGCATCGGCATCCGCTGGGGGCTGGCCGATGGTGCGCGCATGACCGCGCAGTTCCCGGCACTGCGCCGCGCCTGAGTCCCGCCGCGCAGGCGCGCGGCCGTGGTCAGAAGTCGATCGCTTCGGTGACCTTTTCCAGCAGTCCGCCGTACAGCTCGACCTGGCTGGTGATGTGCGCCGCGGGGTCGGTGTGCAGCACTTCGAAGTCGTACTGGATGAACGGATCCATCTCGTCGTCGAGGTGGACGCGGATGTAGCGATAGCGCGTGTTGAGCACGTTCGCCATCTGCAGGCTGACGCCGTCGGGCATGTCGATCCCGACTTCCAGCTGCAGCGAGCCGCAGGTGCCGGCGTTGCAGTCGTAGAAGTTGGCGAAGGCATTCAACCCGCCGATCCTGAACTTCACCATCGGATCGCCGACCGAGTCGGTGGTGAGCTCGGGCTCCAGATCCATCTGCGCCAGCACGGCCACGACCTGCGGCCCGGTCACTCCGCCGCCTGCGGCGTGTGCAGGCGCCATCGGCAGTCCCGCGGCCAGCAACAGTGCCAGCACGCCGTTCATTGCGGTCTTCCCCATGTCCAACTCCCCTGTGGTCAAGCGGCGATCTTACCGGCGGCGCGTCGGCTTGGCATCGGGGGGCGGCAGCTCAGCGGCGAGTGACGCGTAGGCGCGTCGAACCGTGTCCGCACCATGGCGGCGCTCCAGCCTGCGCACCACGAAATGCCCGCGCGCCATGCGCTGGAAGTGGCGCATGAACACCGTGTTGAGCGTGGCGCCGGTGACCGCGCCCACCACCGGCACCACCTGCAGCGCCAGCTTCTGGCTGACGTTGACCGAGAACCGCGACGCGATGGCCGCCAGCAGTTGCACGATCGCCGGCCCGCCCTGGCCGGCCATGCCGTGCGCCGCGACGTGCTGGGCAGCCGCCGCGACCTGCTGCGCGAGCAGGGCGCGCGCGGCGAAGTAGCCGGACTCGCTGCCGTCGTCGGCACTGCCGCGCCCGCCCATGGTCAGCACCTCGAAGCAGGCGAACGTCGCCTGCGGATCATCGAGGGCTTCGCCCTCGCTGCGCGCGACATCGGCGATCGAGCGCAGGATCAGCGTGGTGGTGACCGGCAGCTCAACCGCCAGGCCGGCCATGCCGAAGGCACCGCCGGCGGCGCCGGCGGCCGCGGCGGCGAAGGTGTGGCTGCGCGTGCGCGCGGGGCGCGGGGCCGCGTCCCTGGCGAGCGTGGCCAGGGCCACGCGCAGCGACTGGTCCAGCGCCTTGCGCGTGGCCGTATCGACCAGCCGCGATACCGCCGCGGGCAGCCGCCGCGCGAGCACGTACTCCAGCGGCGCGCCGACGGCATTGGCCAGCTGCGCGGCCAGTCCGGGATTCTCGAGCAGGGTGCGCGCGGCGCGCAGCGCGGCCAGGTCGTCCGCATCCAGCAGCAGCGGCGGCACGGACGCGGGCAAGGATGTCTCAGACATGGGCGTCACCGCGGGCGGCGGATGCAGGTGCGGTGAGGCGGAACATGGGGGTCTCCTGCGGATGCCACCACGCTAGCAGCCTTGCGCCGGGGCCGCACCGCCACGGCTGCGCTTGACCTCGCTCAATGCGCACGCGGCGCCGCGCCGACAAGCTCACCCTCGCCACCGCCCGCCTGCCGGCCTCCGCCATGACCGATCCCGTGCTGTATCCCTGCTTCCTCGGCCCCTACGGCGAGAACGACCAGCTGCTGGAATCGCTGGTGGTCGAGTTCCTGCGCGACCACGTGTACTGGCGCCGCAACCTGCATCCCGAGGATCCACCGGCCATCCCCACCGGCGCCAACCGCCGGCCCGACTACATCGACTTCGAGTCGCGCCTGCGCCGCGAGCTGCACCTGCTGTCGGCGGCGCTGAAGCGCAGCGTGCCGTTCCACAGCCCGCGCTACCTCGGGCACATGGTCAGCGACCTGCTGATCCCGGGGCTGGCCGCGCAGATGCTGGCGCTGCCCTACAACCCCAACAACGTCAGCGCCGATGCTGCGCCGATCACCATCGATCTCGAGCTCAAGGCGGGGCTGCAGCTGGCGGCGATGGTCGGCTACCCGGCCGACCCGGCCGCGGCCGACTGCGCCTTCGGCCACCTCACCTCCGGGGGCACGCTGGCCAACGTGCAGGGCCTGCGCCTTGCGCTCGCGCTCAAGGCCTTCCCGGTCGCGCTGCGCGCGGCATCGGTGCCGCTGCCCGGCGTGCCCGGCGATGACTGGGAGGCGTTCAACACCGGACCGGCCGGGGCGACCGCGCTGTACGCGGCCTGGTGCACGTGGCGAGACGGCCTGCCGGCGCGCGAGCGCGTGGCCTGGCAGCGCCGCGTCGACGCGCAGCGCATCGAGACCCTGGGCCTGGTCGGATTCCTCGAGCGGCACAAGGCGCTGTCCACGCCGCTGGTGTTCGCGCCGGCCACCGTGCACTACTCGTGGAGCAAGGGCATGAAGATGCTCGGCCTGGGGCGTGCGCAGCTGAAGCTGGTGCCGGGGCGCGCGATGCGCCTGGACGTGGATGCGCTGGAGGACGCGCTGGACGACTGCCTGCGCCACCGGCAGCCGGTGCTGATGGCGGTCGGCGTGCTCGGCAGCACCGAGTTCGGCACCATCGACCCGCTCGACCGCCTGGCCGACGCGCGTGCGCGCATGCAGGCGCGCGGCCTGGGCCTGTCGCTGCACCTCGACGCCGCCTGGGGCGGCTACCTCGCCGCGCTGTTCCGCGACACCGACGGGCGCCTGCGCACGCAGGCGGAGGTCGGCGCCGGCTTCCGCGACTTCCCGCGGCGCAAGGTGCACGCCGCGTTCGCCGCCATCCCGCGCATGGATTCGATCACCATCGATCCGCACAAGCTCGGCCACCTGCCCTATGGCGCCGGCGCATTCCTGTGCCGCGACCAGCGCGCGATCGGGCTGCTCGCCGAGGACGCCGACTATGTGTTCGACGGCACGCCCGGCAGCGACTACTTCCAGCGCCATGGCCAGCTCGGCCGCTATATCCCGGAAGGCTCCAAGCCCGGCGCCAACGCGGCGGCGGTCTACGTCACGCACAAGGTGTTGCCGCTCGACCACGCGCACTTCGGGCGACTGCCGGCGCAGGGGCTGCTGGCCACCGAGGCCTTCATGGAGGAAGCGCGCGGCTTCGTCGCCCGCATCGCGCCCCTGGCCACGGCACTGGTGCCGTTCACCCCGGACTGCAACCTGGTCTGCCTGGCACTCAATCCGCGCGGCAACCGCGACGTCGCGCGCATGAACCGCTTCGTGCGCGGCCTGCACCGCGCGCTGCGCGCGGATGCCACGCAGCCCACCCAGCGCGGCGAGTACTTCGGCTCGATGACCACGCTCCGCCCCGACGCCATGGGCGCGTCCGACACCGCACGCGTGCTGCACGCTCTCGAGCTCGATGGCGACGCGCTCGACGACGGCAGCGAGGACCGCGACCGCATCGTGATCCTGCGCCACACGCTGATGAACCCGTTCCTGCTCGACGCCGGCCCCGCCGGCGGCGGCTACATCCGCGGCTACTTCGACCACCTCGAGCGCCTGGTCGCGGCGGCGCTGGCCACGGACGCGCGAAGCGCCTGCGCCTGAGGCGCGCGGCCTACGCTGCGTCGGCCGGTGCCTCCGCCGGCGTAGGCGGGCCGTCGCCCGCCCACTCGTGAGCGTGGTCGCCGTCCAGCAGGCGCATGCGGCGGCGCTCGACCTTGAGCTCGCCACCGGCGCGCACCGTGCGCGTGGCCTCGAGCATCTCGACCACGCCGGTCGACCTGCGGAACAGCACGAAGCCGCTTTCAATGATCGACAGTTCCGCGGGCATCTGCGCCGGCAACTGCGCGGCCGCCTCCTCCGGCATCGACTCGAGCAGCATGCCGGCGAAATTGCGCGCCGCCGCGGCGGCGGCCTCCGGGTCCACGCGCGTGGTCCACTCCAGGAACACGTCGTCGGGATCGGACTCGCGCAGGTGCACGCCGAACGTCACGCGCGCCGGAAGGCTCCCCCCGGACAGCGGATTCTCCAGGTCGACGTCGACCGCGTATTCAACGCCGTCCTCGAGTTCCGCGCCGACGAAATCGTTGTAGCGCACGGCGTCCTCCGACAGCAGCGGCCCCAGCACTTCCGGTGAGACGAGCCGGTCCAGCATGCCCGCCATCGCCTCGTCCGCGGCGGCGCGCGCGGCCTGCAGCGCCGCCGGGGCGGTGGTGGCCTCCTGGCCCGCGTCCATGGCGGCGAGCCCGGACTCCACTGACGCGGAAATCGCCCGCTCCATCGCCGGGCGCATGCGCGCGGAAATGCCCGCCAGGTTGCGGATACCGGCGTAGTTGCCGGCGCCGTCGAGCTCGACCTGGAGCTCGAGGTCGGCCAGCGATTCCATGAAGCCCTGCATCACGTCGGCGGCCGCCGGGTCGCCCTCGAGCACTTCGAACCGCGTGTCCGCGAACGACCATGCCTGCAGGTAACCGTCGTCGCGCGCCTCGCGGATGCTGACGGTTTCGATGCCGGTGACGCGCGTGCGCTCGCGGCTGTCGCCGTCGCGCTCGTCGTCGTAGTCCTCCGCGGCATAGCGCAGGGTGAGGCCCTCGCGCCACGGCAGCAGCCAGCGGATGACGTCGCCGGCAAGCACCGCGGAGCCCTTGTCGTTGCCGACCTTCTTGTCGGCCGCAAACACCCCGTCCGGCCAGGCCAGCAGCAGCGCCAGCGACATGGCGGCGGCCATGCCCGTTGTACGTCCCATCGCATTCCCCTTCCGCGCCCCCCGGCGCAATCCTGCCCAGTATGATCGCGCCATGACCCGATTGCCGCCGCGACTGCCGCGCCGTACCCGATGGACGGGGGCGGCGATGTGCACGGTGCTGCTGCTGGCCGCAGGCTGCGGTACCGCGCCGCGCAGTGATGGCGCGGCGCACAACGACGAAGTCGCGCCCGCCCAGCCGCCGTCCGCCTTGCGTGACGGCTTCCTGATCACGGCGGACAGGCTCGACACCTGGAACGCGGTCGGCCAGCTGCTGGTGCGCAGCGTCGGCGTCCGGCTCGAAGGCCGCTCGGAGATGCTCGACCTCCACGCGGTCAGCTATCGCGGCCAGGACATCCTGCTGCTGACCCGCGCCGTGCCGCTGTCGGCCGACATCCGGCGCTCCACGACGCGCGTCACCGCGCTCGCGCGCGACGGCGCGGCGCTGGATGGCACCGCCGCCGCGGAGCTGCTGCTGATGCTGCAGCAGCGACTGCCCGCGGAGATCGAACGCGTCAGGGCGCTGCAGGCGTCGGGGCGCGCGCGCTAGGCCGCGACCCGGGCGCGCCTGCCGCCCGTCCGTTTACCGCGATCGCGGCCTCAGCCGCACTTCGAGTAGCCGCAGTTCAGGCAGGTCGCGCAGCCGTCCATCAGCACCAGCGCCTTGGTGCTGCACTTGTGGCACATCGTCGCGGTGGGTGGGAAGGTGGTGCCGTCGCCGGTCACCGCGACGTCTTCGTCGGCGTTGTTGCTCTTCCTCGCGCGGTCCTCGTACTGCTTGCGCTTCTCGTTGATCAGCGCGCGCTGCGCTGAGCTCATGTCCGGGTCGTGAATCATGCCGATCGACTTCAGGTGGTCCTCGACGATCGCGCCGAGCTCGGCGACCAGCGACGGCATGTACACGCCTCCGGCCTTGAAATAGCCGCCGCGAGGATCGAACACCGCCTTCATCTCTTCGACCAGGAAGGTGACGTCGCCGCCCTTGCGGAACACCGCGCTCATGATGCGCGTCAGCGCGACGATCCACTGGAAGTGGTCCATCGACTTGGAGTTGATGAAGATCTCGAACGGCCGCCGCGACTCGTGCTCGGTGCCGGCGTTGAGCACGATGTCGTTGATGGTCACGTACACCGCGTGCTCGACCAGCGGCGATTTGATCTTGTAGGTGTTGCCGATCAGGATTTCCGGGCGCTCGATGCGCTCGTGCATCTGGATCACTTCGGCGGTGGGCAACGCGGCGTCGGCGGGCGCGCGATCGGCTGCGCTGGCGGCCTTGTCCCTGTCGGCTGCGGTGACGACCGTGTATCCGGTGATTTTCTTCTCGATCTTGACGGCCATGACGCGGGTTCCTGGTGTTCGTTGGTGCCCGTCCTCCCCCATGCGCGGGGGAGGACCTGGCGGGTTTACCTGGCCGCCGACTTGCGCGCGCCAGTCTTCTTGGTGGCCTTCTTCGCGGCCTTTTTCGTAGCCTTTTTCGCGACCTTCTTCACCGCGGCCCTGCTGCCGGCGGCCTTCTTCGCCACCTTGCGGGTGGCCTTCTTGACCGCGGACCTGGTGGCCGCGGTCTTCCTGGCCACCTTCTTCACGGTTTTCTTGACAGCCTTCTTCGCGGTGGCCTTCTTCGCCGTCACCTTCTTCGCCGTCACCTTCTTCGCCGTCGCCTTCTTCGCGGTGGCCTTCTTCGCAGTCGCCTTCTTCGCCGTCGCCTTCTTCGCGGTGGCCTTCTTGGCAGTGGCCTTCTTGCCGGCGCCCTTGCGCTTCAGCGTCCCCGCCTCGGCCTTGGCGCTGGCGCTGGTCGCCGCCAGGCTGCGCTTGGCCTTGGCCACGCGCTTGGTCACCGCCTTCTTCGCCTTGCCGGCGGACTTGGCCACGGCCTTCTCGGCCTTCTTCGCCGTGGTCTTCGCCGTCTTCACCGCGCTGGCGGCGCCCTTGGACACCGCCGCACCGAGTTCCTTCGCCTTGTCGGCGACGGCCTCGGCGGCATTGCTGAGGGTCGTGGCGACCCCGTTGCCGTTGCTCATCTTGTTCCCCTCGTCGGTCGTGTGGCGGGCAAAGCGCCCGCGGGGCGAAATGTAGCGCGAAGCCGTTCGGTGCATGCAAACGCGGAGTCCACGGCGGTCCGCCCCCGCGCCCGGGCGCGGGCGGAGCGCGGGTCAGAACTTGCCGTAATAGCCTTCCTTGAGCGCGTCGAAGAGGTTGGCGGCGCTGTGCATCTCGCCGTCGTATTCGATCTCCTCGTTGCCCTTCACCTCGACCGTGCTGCCGTCCTCGAGCTCGAAGCGGTACAGGGTGTTCTCGAGGTCGGAATCCTTGACCAGCACGCCCTGGAACGCGGCGGGATTGAAGCGGAACGTGGTGCAGCCCTTCAGGCCCTGCGCGTGGGCGTACAGGTAGATGTCCTTGAAGTCCTCGTAGGGGTAGTCGGTGGGGACGTTGGCGGTCTTGGAGATCGACGAGTCGACCCACTTCTGCGCCGCGGCCTGCACGTCGACATGCTCCTTCGGGTTGATGTCGTCGGCGCTGATGAAATAGTCCGGCAGCTTGGCGTCCGCCTCCTCGCTGAACGGCATCGCCTTCGGGTTGACCAGCACCCGGTAGGCGAGCAGCTCGTACGAGAACACGTCGACCTTTTCCTTCGACTTCTTGCCTTCGCGGATCACGTTGCGGCTGTAGTGGTGCGCGAACGACGGCTCGATGCCGTTGGAGGCGTTGTTGGCCAGCGACAGGCTGATCGTGCCGGTAGGTGCGATGGAGCTGTGGTGGGTGAAGCGCGCGCCGGTCTCGGCGAGCTGCTCGACGAGATCCGGGGCGACCTCGGCGATGCGCTGCATGTAGCGCGAGTAACGCGCGTGCAGGACCTTGCCGGGGACTTCCTGGCCGACCTTCCAGCCGTCTCGCGCCATCTCCGGGCGCTTGCGCAGCATCTCGGCGGTGACCTCGAAGCGCTCCTCCATGATCGGCGCCGGCCCCTTCTCGGTGGCCAGCGCCAGGCCGGTCTCCCAGCCCGCCAGCGCCATGTCGCGGGCGATGCGCTCGGTGAATTCGCAGCTCTCCTTGGAGCCGTACTTCATGCGCAGCATGGTCAGCGTGGAGCCCAGGCCGAGGAAGCCCATGCCGTGGCGGCGCTTGCGGATGATCTCGCGGCGCTGCTCCTCGAGCGGCAGGCCGTTGACCTCGACCACGTTGTCGAGCATGCGCGTGAACACGCGCACGACCTCCTTGTATTCCTCCCAGTCGAACGTCGCCTGCTCGGTGAACGCGCCATGCACGAAGTTGGTCAGGTTGACCGAGCCGAGCAGGCAGGCGCCGTACGGCGGCAGTGGCTGCTCGCCGCAGGGGTTGGTGGCGCGGATGGTCTCGCACCACCAGTTGTTGTTCATCTCGTTGACGCGGTCGATCAGGATGAAGCCCGGCTCGGCGTAGTCGTACGTCGAGACCATGATCATGTCCCACAGGTGCCGCGCGCGGATGTGGCCGTAGACCTTGCACGCCACCAGGCCGTCGTCGCGGACGATGTAGCCGGCGTGCTGCGGCCATTCGCGCCACACCACCTGCGCGGGGTCGGCCATGTCGATGTCGTCGGTTTCCTTGTCGCTCACCGGGAACACCAGCGGCCAGTCGCCGTCGGCCTTGACCGCGTCGATGAAGCCGTCGGTGACCAGCAGCGACAGGTTGAACTGGCGCAGGCGCCCGTCCTCGCGCTTGGCGCGGATGAAATCGCGCACATCCGGATGGCCCACGTCGAAGGTGCCCATCTGCGCGCCGCGGCGGCCGCCGGCCGACGACACCGTGAAGCACATCTTGTCGTAGATATCCATGAACGACATCGGGCCCGAGGTGTACGCGCCGGCACCGGCGACGAACGCGCCGCGCGGGCGCAGCGTGGAGAACTCGTAGCCGATGCCGCAGCCGGCCTTCAGCGTCAGCCCGGCCTCGTGGACCTTTTCCAGGATGCCGTCCATCGAATCGACGATGGTGCCGCTGACCGTGCAGTTGATGGTGCTGGTGGCCGGCTTGTGGGCCAGCGCTCCGGCATTGGACGTGATGCGGCCGGCGGGGATCGCCCCGCGGCGCAGCGCCCAGAGGAAGCGCTCGTTCCAGTGCTTCTGCTTGTCCGCATTCGGCTCGGCCTCGGCCAGCGCACGCGCCACGCGCTGGTAGGTGCCATCGATGTCGGCATCGACGGCATCGCCCTGCTTGGTCTTGAGGCGGTACTTCTTGTCCCAGATGTCGGCCGAGGCCGGCTGCATCGGGATGTCCTGCTCCTTGCCGGCCATGGTGTTCTTTACAGCCTCCAGGCGAACCGTGCTCATGCTGCTCCTATCTCCTCGTCGCTGCCCGGCTGCGTGTGCGCGGGCCCTGTCCTGTTGTGATGCCGGTCGCGGACCGCGGGGGGCGGATCGCGCCGACGGCAAAGCCGCTGGCGGGCAGCGCACGCCATGCGACATGTGATCGTTCGTGGTGGCCGGCTGCGAGGTCCTGCATGCGGAACCACCCCCCCGTGGATTCTGCGTTGCCGGGAGCCCATTCAACAACCACTGGGCCCTGCGTGGGTTTCAGACCCCAACATGTTGTGGCCGCGGGTAAGGACGTTAAGCGCGAGCCGGGACGAAGTCAAATCCATTCCACGGCCTCCACGGGAAGCGCGCGCGGCTGCCGTTCGCACTGAACATGAGACGTACGACACACCCGCGTGGCCTCGACCCGCCCCCGGCGCCGCGCGACACTTCACGGCTCCCAGACCTCGCAACCGCCATAAAGAGATACCGATGCGCCCATCCACACGTACCACCCTGTTCGCCCTGACCGCCGCGGCCGCCTTCGGTGGCTTTGCCGCGACCGCGATCCGCAGCGGCCTGGACAGCCCGGCGCAGGCGGCGCCTGCGTCCGCCGTGGCGTCGGTGCCGATGGTCGGGGGCCTGCCCGGCCAGGTAGCCGGCCAGGCCCTTCCGTCGCTGGCGCCGATGCTGCGCGGCGTCACGCCGGCCGTGGTCAGCGTGCATTCCCGGCAGCGCGTGCGCATCAACAACCCCTTCGCCAACGATCCCTTCTTCCGCCGGATGTTCCCGGACATCCCCGAGGAGCGGATCAACGAATCGCTGGGCTCGGGCGTGATCGTCGACGCCGCGCGCGGCTACGTGCTGACCAACCACCATGTGATCGAGGGCGCCGACGAGGTGTCGATCACGCTGGCCGACGGTCGCACGCTGGCGGCGGAGTTCGTCGGCTCGGACGGCGACACCGACATCGCGCTGATGAAGATCCCGGTGCGTCCCGACGGCACTCCGCTGCAGGCGATGCCGCTCGCCGACAGCAACGCACTGGAAGTCGGCGATTTCGTGGTCGCGGTCGGCAATCCCTTCGGCGTCGGGCAGACGGTGACCTCGGGCATCGTGTCCGCGGTCGGGCGCAGCAACGTGCCCGGCGTGGGATTCCAGAACTTCATCCAGACCGACGCCAGCATCAATCCCGGCAATTCCGGCGGTGCGCTGGTCAACCTGCGCGGCGAACTGGTGGGCATCAACACCGCCAGCTTCAATCCGCGCGGCAGCATGGCCGGCAACATCGGCCTCGGCTTTGCGATCCCGGCCAACCTGGCACGCGACGTGATGCAGCAGCTGGCGTCCACCGGCGAGGTCCGTCGCGGCTCGCTCGGCCTCGACAGCCAGGACCTTGATGACCGCCTCGCGGCCAGCCTCGGCCTCGATGCGGGCAGCCGCGGTGCGGTGGTGACCCGCGTCTATCCCGGTTCCGCCGCGGCCGAAGCCGGCCTGCAGCCGGGCGACGTGATCGTCGGCGCCAACGGCCAGCGGCTCGCCAACAGCGAGGCGCTGCGCAACTTCCAGGGCCTGCAGCCGGCCAATGCCCGGGTCACGCTCGAGGTGCGCCGCGACGGCGCGACGCGCCAGGTCGCCACCACGCTGCGCGAGCAGCCGCGGGTGATCGCCGGGCAGCAGCTTGACCCGCGCCTGTCCGGCGCCTCGTTCGCCGACCTCCCGGAGGCCCTGCGCCGCGGCGGCGCCGGTGGCGTGCTGGTCGAAAACGTGGCGCCCGACAGCCGCGCCGCGCGCAATGGCCTGCGCAGCGGCGACGTGGTGCTAGCCGTCGGGCGCGTACTCGCCGGCGACCTCGCCGGCCTGCGCACCGCGCTGTCCGATCCACCGCAATCACTTGTGCTGCGCATCCAGCGCGGCCGCAACCAGGGCAACCTGGCCATCGAATGACCCCCCAGAGAGAGATGACTGCAATGACCCCGACCCACACTGAAAACCTGAAGACCAACCTGTCCACCGCCGGCGGCCACGTGAAGCAGGCGGCCGTCGATTCCGCCGACGCGCTGCGCGGCGCGGCGGCCGCGGCCGGTGAAGAGCTGCGCCTGGGCAAGGCCAACCTCAAGTCGGACCTGGCCGACGGCGCGCTGGCCGGCCTCTCGGCCCTGGAAGAAGTGGCCGGTGCCGGCACCGAGAAGGTCGACCAGCTGCTCGACAAGGGCCGTGACCTGCTCGACAACGCCGCCGACCTGATCCGCGAGCGTCCGATCGCCTCCTTCGGCGTCGCCTTCGCCGCGGGCTGGATCATCGCCAAGCTCGCGCGCAGCGGCGACAAGTAATCCGGCGTGCAGGGAACCCCGCCCCCGTCCGCGCCGCCGGGCAGCACGCCCGGCGGCTGGTCCGACCCCGCGGCCCCGGGCCGCGATGACCCCGGCATGCCGGGCGCGGGCGCGTCCCGGCGTGCCGCGGACGGTGCCCCGCCCCCCGATCTCATCGAATCCCTGCGCGGCCTGCGTGACACCGGCAAGTCCGGCCTGGACGCCGCCGGCGAGGCCGCCAAGGCCTTCCGCAGCCTGGTGGTGGCCGATGTCTCGCTGGCCCGCAGCGCCGCCGGGCGCAGCATCGCGTTCGCGGGCGTGGCGGTCGTGTTCGGCGCGTCGTCCTGGCTGCTGCTGATGGCGGCGCTGATCGTGCTGCTCAGCAACCAGTTCGGCCTGCCGTGGTGGGTCGCGCTGTGCAGCTGCGCGCTGCTCAGCGGCGTGGGCGCCTGGCTTGCGGTGCGCAAGGCCGCCGACTATTTCGAACACACCCGCCTCAAGACCACGCGCCGCCAGCTTGCCCGCCTCGGCATCGGCGAGCTGTCGGAACTCGTGCCCGGCGCGGGTTCGGCCGAATCGGCCCGGGCCGCGGAAATCCGCGTGCGCGAAGAGGCCGAGCGCGCACCGGTGCGCGACGAGCGCGGCGTGGACGTGACCCCGCCATGAGGAGACCAGGCCAGTGAGTTTCGACAAGCTGCTCGCCAAGGTGGAACAGGCCGAGGACGCCCTGGAGGCCCGCGAACGCCAGGTCGCGGCCGACTTTCGCGTGCTCGGCAGCACCTGGCGCGAGACCCTGACGCCGACCCGCATCGTCATCGCGGGCGCCCTCGCCGGCTTCCTGGTCGGGCGCGCGCGGCCGGTGCATGCCGCCGGCGCCATCGGCGGGGGCAGCGCCCGCTGGCTGCAGATGGCCAGCAGCGTGGCCGGCCTGGTCGGCGCGCTGCAGGCGAAGTTCGCGGCCGAAGGGGCCGAGAGCGCGGCGAAGGGGGCCGAGGCGGAAGTCGCGGCCGCCGCCGGGTCACCGGACGGCGTGACCGAGGCCGCGGCGGCCGCGCCGCTGTCGCCAAGCGAACGCCGCTACAGCGCCGATCCGGCATGGGACGGCCCGCCCGTTCCGGCCGAAGCCGCCACCGACGTTTCCGAACGACGCTGACCCGCGGGAGCGGATCCACATGAGCGAAACCCCAGCGCCCGCCATGCCGGCGCCCCACACACCGCCCGTGCCACCTGGCCAGGCGGTGATCCAGGCCGCGGCCACCGGCGCCCCCGATGCCGTGCCGACGCGGCGCCCGGCGGCGTCGCCGGCCGCCCTGGTGCTGGCGATCCTCGCGATCGGCTACACGCTGTGGGTGGCACAGGGCGTGATCCTGCCCGTGCTGCTGGCGATGTTCTTCGCCCTGATCGGCAACCCGGTGATCCGGGCACTGCGCCGCCTGTACGTGCCGCGCTTCCTGGCGGCGCTGCTGGTGCTGGCCGGCGGCCTGGCCGGTGCGGGCCTGCTCGGTCAGCAGCTGCTGGCACCGGCGATCGACTGGATGCAGGAAGCGCCCAGGCAGATGCGGCAGCTCGGCAATGAACTGCGCGACCTGGCCAAGCCCGTGCACGAAGCCAACCGCGTGGCCGAGGACATCGCGCGCCTGGCCGGCGGCGAGGACGGCAGTCGCCGGCAGGACGTGGTCCGCACGCAGGTCGACGACCCCTACGCGATCCTCAACAAGGCGCCGCGGGTGGTGGCCTCGGTGCTCGCGGTGGTGCTGCTGACATTCTTCTTCATGGTGTTCGGCGAGGACCTGCAGCGCCGCGCGATCGCGCTCCTGCCCACGCGGCAGCGGCAGCGGGTCACCGTGGAGATCATGCAGTCGGTGGAGCGCGAGATCTCACGCTACGTGTTCACCATTTCCCTGATCAACGCCGCCGTCGGCCTGCTGCTGGCGGCGATCCTGCATGTCGGGCTTGGCGTGGGCCTGCAGGAAGCGCTGCTGTGGGGCACGCTGGCGATGCTGCTCAATTTCGCGCCCTACGTGGGGCCGATGATCGGCATCGTGGCGATGCTGGTGATGGGCTTCGTGACCTGGAAGGAGATCGGGCCGTCGCTGCTGCCGGCGGCGATCTATCTCGGGCTGCACACCCTGGAAGGGCAGATCCTCACCCCGCTGGTGCTTGGCCAGCGCATGCGCCTGTCGCCGCTGGTGCTGATCCTCGCGCTGATGGTGTTCGGCGCGCTGTGGGGCATCATCGGCCTGCTGCTGGCGGTCCCGCTGCTGGCCTGCGCGAAACTGGTGGTCTCGCGCATCGACGGACTCGAAGGCTGGGCCAGGCTGCTCGAATAGGCGCCACGTACAATGGCGGCATGGGCTTCGACGTCCGCGCCATCACCCTCGACCTCGATGACACGCTTTGGCCGTTCGCGCCGATCGGCGTGCGCATCGAGCATGCGCTCGACGACTGGATGCGCGTGCACTGCCCGGCCACCGCCGCGATGTTCCCGGTCGCCGCCATGCGCGCGCTGCGCGAGCAGATGCATGCCCGCCACCCGCAGCTGGCGCATGACATGTCGGCGCTGCGCCGGCTGACGATCGAGCACGCGCTGCGCGAGAGCGGCGCGGACCTGGCGCTGGTGGACCCGGCGTACGAGGTGTTCTTCGCCGCGCGCAACGAGGTCGAGTTCTATCCCGAGGCGCGCGACGCCCTGGCGCGCATGAGTGCGCGCGTGCCGGTGGTGGCGCTGAGCAACGGCAACGCGGATCTCGGCCGCATCGGCATCCGCCACCATTTTGCCGGCAGCGTCAGCGCGCAGGAACACGGCGCGGCGAAGCCCGACGCGAGCATCTTCCTCGCCGCCTGCGCGCACGTGGGCGTCGCACCGGCCGAGGTGCTGCATGTCGGCGACCATCCCGAGGCCGACGTCGCCGGCGCCGCGCGCGCGGGGCTGCGCAGCTGCTGGATCAACCGCCGCGGCGCCGACGGACGCCTGGCCCCCTGGCGGCACCGCTCGGCGACGCCCGACCTGAATTTCGACACCCTGTCCGGACTGGCCGACTGGCTGGAAGCGGCGACCGCCGCGCCCGGCGACGACACACGGAGTACCCCCGCATGAGTTCCACGCCCACCCACGCGCCTGCCGACGCCACGTCCGCCGCACAGCCGCTGCACCTCGTCGACCGCGACGGGCTCGCCACCTGGCGTGCCGCGCAGCCGGCTGCCGTCGGTGCCTGGCTGGATGCCAACCGGTTCGATGCCGCCGCTGGCAGCCACCTGCTGCTGCCCGCCGGCGACGCCCGCACCGCCAGCGCCGTGCTCGGCATCGGTGACCGCCTCGACCCCGCCAGCTACGCGCACGCGCCGATGGCGCTGCCCGGCGGCGACTGGGTGCCGGCGGCCGCCCTCGACGACGATGCACTGCACGCTCTGCAGCTCGGCTGGGGCCTCGGCAGCTACGGCTTCGACCGCTACAAGGCACGCGCGCGCGCGCCGGCGCGGCTGGTGCTGGCGCAGCCCGATGCCGAAGCCGGCGACATCCTCGCCGCCTGCGTGCGCGTGCGCGACCTGGTGAACACGCCGACGCAGGACATGGGACCGGAGCAGCTCGAGGACATCGCGCGCGGCATGGCCGAGGTGCACGGGGCGGCGTTCGAGGCGATCACCGGCGACGACCTGCTGGCGCAGAACTTCCCGGCAATCCACGCCGTCGGCCGCGCTTCGCACCGCGCGCCGCGCCTGCTGGCGCTGCGCTGGGGCGACGCGTCGCACCCGCACGTGGCGATCGTCGGCAAGGGCGTGTGCTTCGACACCGGCGGCCTGGACATCAAGCCCGCCGATGGCATGCGCAACATGAAGAAGGACATGGGCGGCGCCGCGCACGCGCTCGCGCTGGCCGAACTGGTGATGGCGCGCAGGCTGCCGCTGCGCATCACCCTGCTGGTGCCGGCGGTGGAGAACGCGATCGGCCCGGACGCGTTCCGCCCTGGCGAGGTGATTGCCACCCGCACCGGGGTGAGCGTCGAGATCGACAACACCGACGCCGAGGGCCGGGTGATCCTGGGCGATGCGCTGGCCTATGCCGGCGAACAGGCGCCCGACCTGATCCTCGACTTCGCCACCCTCACCGGTGCCGCGCGCATCGCGCTCGGCCCGGACCTGCCGGCGCTCTTCAGCAATGACGACGCGCTGGCGCAGGCGTGGCTGGACGCCGGCATGCAGGTGCGCGACCCGCTGTGGCGCATGCCGCTGTGGCGGCCCTACCTGCGCTACCTGACCAGCAAGGTCGCCGACATGGCCAACGCCGGCTCCAAGATGGCCGGCAGCGTGACCGCCGCGCTGTACCTGGAGCGCTTCGTGCCCAAGGACATGCCGTGGGCACACCTCGACACCTACGCCTGGAACGACAGCGACCGCCCCGGTCGCCCGGCGGGCGGTGAGGCGCTCGGGCTGCGCGCCGCCTACGCGATGCTCAAGGCACGCTCGGCCGGCTGAGGTCCGATTCTCGGGGCCCGTGTGGACGTGGCCCGGAGGCCGTGGCCGTGAGGCCTTCGCGGCTCATGTCCCCCGGCATCCGCCTCGCGGCGGATGCCTCCTCCTTGACTTCCCCGCGAAGGCCTCACGGCCACTTCGGGGCGCGGTCGCGGCGGGGGGGGCCGACAGAGCAGAACAGAGCAGAGCCAGGCACAAGATCGCGGGGTGTGCCTCTCCAACCCCGCGTGCTGCGACGTACCGGGTGCCAATGCCCTTGAGGGCGAAGTCAAGGAGGAGGCGATGGCCGCAGGCCATTGCCGGGGGACATGAGTCCTCAAGGGCATTGGTACCCGGCGCAAGCGCCCGGCCCCACACCGGCGCAGCGCGCTAGAGCCAGCCCTTCTGCCGCGCGAGGCGATAGGCCTCGATGCGGTTGCCGACGCCGAGCTTGCCGATCGCCTCCGACAGGTAGTTGCGCACCGTGCCGTGCGACAGGCCGAGCGTGGCGGCGATCTCGGACGCCGCCTGGCCCTCGCCGGCCAGGCGCAGCACCTGGCGCTCGCGCTCGTTGAGCGGGTCGGCCTCCGACCAGGCCTCGAGCGCCAGCTGCGGGTCGATCGCGCGGCCACCGGCGTGCACCCGGCGCAGTGCCTCGGCGAGTCGTTCGATCGGCGCGTCCTTCAGCAGGTAGCCGTGCACGCCGGCATCCAGCGCGCGGCGCAGGTAGCCGGCGCGGGCGAAGGTGGTGACGATGACGACCCTCGTCGCCAGCCCGTGGCGCTGGATGCGCTGCGCGAGTTCCAGGCCGGTGAGGCCGGGCATCTCGATGTCGGTGACCAGGAGATCCGGGGATGTGCGCTGCAGGTCGCGCCAGGCGGCCTCGCCGTCCGCCGCCACCGCCACCACCTCGATGTCGTCCTCCATCGCCAGCAGCGCCGCAAGCGCACCGCGCAGCAGGGCCTGGTCCTCGGCAAGCGCGATGCGGATCATGCGCCGCCATCCGTGGCGGGGCGCAGGCCAGCGTCGGCAATGCCATCAGGGTGGTCGTGGTCGGGGCCGTGCTCGTTGTCGCCGGCAGGCTGCGCCGGGAGCGGCAGCCAGGCCTCCACCAGCGTGCCGTGCCCGCCCGCCGGGCCGATGTCCAGGCGTCCGCCGAGCACCTCGATGCGCTCGCGCATGCCGCCCACCCCGTTGCCGGGCACGATCGCGCCGCCGCGACCGTCGTCGCGGATGCGCAGCGTGATGCCGTCGTCGGTGGCGCGCATGCTGATCTCCGCGCTTTGCGCGCGCGCGTGGCGCTGGATGTTGGTCACCGCTTCGCGCAGCACCAGCGCCAGCGTGTTCTCCACGCGCGGCGGCAGCGCACCGCCGGCCAGTCCCCTTTCATCCCAGTCGTGGCGCAGCGCCACGCCGTCGCACTCGAGCAGCAGCCTGGCCGAGGCCAGTTCGGCGGCGATGCCCGCCGCGCGGATGCCGCTGACCGCCGAACGCACCTGCGCCAGCGCGTCGCGTGCGACGCGGCTCACTGCATCGATCTCCGCGCGCGCCGCCGCCGGGTCGCGCTCCACCAGGCGCGCCGCCAGGTCCGACTTCAACGCCACCAGCGACAGCGTGTGACCGAGCAGGTCGTGCAGGTCGCGGCCGATGCGCTCGCGCTCGGCGAGCGCGGCCAGGCGGCGCACTTCGTCGTGCGACAGCCTGAGTGCGGCATCGGTGGCGTGGTTGGCGTGTTCGACATGCACCACGGTGCCGACGATCAGCGCAACCAGCGGCAGCCACACCACCGCCTGCCACGGATACCCGAGCCACAGCGCGAAGCCGACGAACGCGGCATTGAGCACGGCCAGCAGCAGCACGTAGCGGAGCAGCGAACGCGCGCGCTGGCTGCGCAACATGACGCAGCCGAACACGAAATAGCTCATGCCCGACGCGTACCAGGGCAGCAGCAGCGTGGCGAGCGCAATCATCGCCAGCGCGGGTCGCCAGGCCTGGCGCTCCGGGCGCAGCAGCACCAGCGCGTACAGCAGCACGAACAGCGGATAGGAGAGCAGCGTCAGCAGCAGCCAGCGCGCGCTGTAGCCGTCCGGCGTGAACAGCGGCGTGGTGAACACCCACGCCGACCACATCAGGTGCACCCATTCGGTCCAGGCCGAACGGCCCTGCCGCCGCGCCGTCGCCAGCGCCGAATCGGGCGCCGGCCGCAACCAAGCGCGCCAACCGGACAATTTCGCGCGGGGCGCGCCTGCATGATCCATGGCGCGATGATGCGCCACTCAGCGCAGCTCGACCCGGTCGATGTACAGCTCGAACGCACCCTGCGGCTGGCCGGCGGTGATCGCCAGCGCACGCAGCGTGGCGACGTCGGCACCGGCAAATGCCGCCAGCGGGATCCGCACCTCGCGCCATTCCGGTCCGGCGGTGAATGCCTGCATGCTCGGCATCGCCTGCATCGACGGCCCCGAGAACAGCATCACCTGGTAGCCGCGGCCGTCACCACGTGCCTGGAACACCAGCTCGCTGCGCGCCGAGGCGTCGACCGGCTGCATCGGCTGCGCGCCGGGATGGAACATGGTGCCGGCCCAGGGGAAGGCGAAGCCGGGGCGGATCTCGCCCGCAACGCGCAGCGCGCCGCGCGAACCGGCCGCGCCCTCCGCTGCCCAGGCCTGCTCCGCGATCGAGGTGCCGCCGGCCATGGCATCGGTGGTGAGCTGCCAGCCGTGGCCAAAGCGCACGCCGGTGCCGCCGTCCTCGAAGTCGGCGAGCAGCGCGCCGGCGGCGATCGCCGGCGCGGTGGCCGGCTGGTCCAGGCGCGGGCGCGCGACGGCGTGGCCGTTCTTCCAGATGCCGGCAATGGCGCGCGTGGCGGCGATGTCGGCGGTGGGATCGCCATCGACCAGCAGCAGGTCGGCCCGCAGTCCGGGCGCGATGCGGCCGCGGTCGTCGAGACCGAAGCGGCGCGCCGGTACCGAGGTGGCCGCGGCCAGTGCTTCGACCGACGTCAGGCCAGCGCGCACCAGCAGCGCCAGCTCGCCGTGCACGCTGGCCCCGTGCGCGGTGCCGGGATTGCCGGCGTCGGTGCCGGCAAGCACGTCCACGCCCGCGGCATGCAGCGCGGCGACGCTGCGCAGGGCGTTGTCGAATGCCGCCGGTCGCGGCGCGCCGGGGAACGTGGACTGCAGCGCGCTGCGCTGCTCCACGCCCAGCCACGGCGCCAGGCGCATGTCCGCCGCAAGCGCGCTGCCGCTGGCGTCCTGCGCGAACCCGGCGATCACCGACAGGGTCGGCACCACGAACGCGCCACTGCGACGGGTCGCGGCGACGAAGGCCGGCGATGCGGCGGCATCATGGAACACGTGCACCAGGCCGTCCGCGCCGGATTCGACCGCATGCAGCGCATCCGCCTGCGACGACGCATGCACCACGGCGCGCCGGTCGTGCGCATGCGCCGCGGCGATCGCGGCGGCGACCTGCGCCGGGGTGATCGTCGGCAGGCGGCGCTCGGCGGAGTGGGTGCTGAAATCCTCGACGATCAGCTTGATGTAGTCCGAGCCCTCGGCCACGCGCGCGGCGACGAAGGCCGCGGCATCGCCGTCGGCGGCAAGCGTGGGCACCGGGAAGCCGTACTGCGTGCCGTGCCCGCCCGCGGTTGTCACGGTGGCGCCGGCAGTCCAGAGGTCGGCCTGGCCGATGGCATCGAGCGATTCGCGCTGCGCGCGCAGCGCCGGGATGCGATTCCAGTCGCCGAACATGTCGAGCTCGGCGGTGACGCCGAAGCGCAGGGCGTCGCGCTGCGCCTCGCCCCAGCTGTGGGTGTGCGCGTCGATGAACCCGGGCAGCAGGGTCCGGCCCGCGCCGTCCACGACCTCGATGCCGGCCGGGATGGCGACGCCGGCACCGACCGCCGCGATGCGGCCGTCGCGGACGACGACGTTGGCGGCGGGCAATACCCGCTCGCCGTCGAACACGCGCACGCCGGTAATGGCGAAGGCGGCGCCCTCGCCTCCCGATGGCAATGCGGCGACGGCGACGGCGCGCTGCGTGTCCGGCGACGGACCCTGGGCCAACACGGCACCGGCAATGGCGGCGGCGATGGCGCCCGCGGCGAGGATTTCAGGCCAGCGATTCATGGCAACACTCCTTGGGACCAGCAGCGAAGGCAAACGGATGGGGGTCAGCCATGACGCGCGAGGCGCGCCCGGGCGAGGACGAAGAAGCCGATGGTGACCACCGCCAGCACGCCCAGGTGCAGCGCCGCCGGCTGGCCGGCGTCCATGCCCACCACCTTCAGCGCGAGCTGGCCATGATGGTAGGACGGCCACACCGGTGCCAGCCGGGCCAGCGCATCCGGCAGCATCGCCAGCGGCAGCCACAGCCCGGACAGGAACGACATCGGCAGGTACAGCAGGTTGACCACCACCGGCGCGGCGGAGCCGCCGGCCACGGTGCCGACGTACAGCCCGATGGCGCAGAACGGCAGGGCGCCCACGACGTGCACCAGCCACAGCAGCGACCACTGCGCGGGCGCAAGCGACACCCCGGCCAGGGTGGCCGCGATCACGGCCAGCAGCAGTGCGACGATCGCCGAGAACAGCAGCGCCATCGCCATCTTCGCCAGCAGCCACGCGCCGGGCGGCATCGGCAGCGCGCGCTTGAGCGCCAGCAGCCCTTGCGCGCGATCCATCGCCACGGTCACGCCGAAGCCGAACAGCGCGGCGCCCATCACCCCGAACACGCCGTAAGTGGCCAGCAGGTACTGCGCGGCACTGCCGTCGCCGCGATTCAACGCCACCCCGAACAGCAGGTAGAACATCACCGGGAACAGCAGCGTCGGCAGCGCGAACATGGGCGTGCGCAGCATGCGCAGGAACTCGTACTTCGCTTCCAGCACATGGCTGCGCAGCAGCGGGTGGCGACGCGTCGCCGTCGCGCGTTCGACCAGGGCATGCATCACGCGGCCTCCTCGAGCGACGTATCGCGGGTGATTTCCAGGAAGGCCTCGGCGAGGCCGGCGCGGCTGACGTCGAGCCCGGACAGCACCGGATCCGCGGCGAGCAGGCGGCGCACGACATCCTCGGCCACGTCGGCAATCACCTCGAGGCGGCCGCCGTCGCGCTGCGCGCTGCGCACCCGCGGCCACTGCGCCACTTCGGCGGCATCGACCGTGGTGCTGCAGCGGATGCGGCGCTGGTCGACGCGTGCGCGCACCTCGTCGAGGCTGCCGCTGGCCACCACGCGGCCGTTGGCCAGCACCACCACGCCATCGGCCAGCGCCTCGGCCTCCTCCAGGTAATGCGTGGTCAGCAGCACCGAGGTGCCCTCGGCGACGAGCGTGCGCAGGCCGCGCCACAGGCCCTGGCGTGCTTCGATGTCGAGGCCGGTGGTGGGCTCGTCGAGGAACAGCACGCGCGGGGCGCCGCAGATCGCGAGCGCGAACTGCACGCGGCGCTGCTGGCCGCCTGAGAGCTTGCCGTAGCGGCGATTGAGCAGGCCGTCGAGCCCGGCGATGGCCACGCAGTCCGCGACGCTGCGCGGCGCGGGATAGTAGCTGCGCGTCAGGTCGAGCAGTTCGCCGACCGCGAGCATGTCGGCGATCGCGCCCGCCTGCAGCATCACGCCGATGCCCTGTCGCGCCGAGAGGTCCTGCGGCGGCCGCCCGAACAGGCGCGCCTCGCCGGCATCGGGCTGCAGCAGTCCGAGCAGCAGCGAGATGGCGGTGGTCTTGCCGGCGCCGTTGGCACCGAGCAGCGCGAGGACCTGGCCGCGGTGCAGCTCGAGGTCGACGCCATCGAGCGCGACGACCGCGCCATGGCGCCTGCGCGCGCCCTTCAGGTGGGCGAGTGGCGCGTGATGGGACGGGTACATGCTGGGACCCTCGGCGAATGGACGACGCCATGTTGGTCGCCGTGCGCACCGGCCGGCAGTCGCGGCGGTCAGGCATCGCGGGTGACAGGCGTCACCTGACACCGCATCCTGCGGCGGACACACTCGGTCACACTCCGCAGCGTCCCTCCGTCCAGATGACCATATGAACACCAACGCCGACCTGCTCAGGGAATTGAGGATCGACCGCAAGGCTCCGCCGCCGCCATCGCGGCGCGGGCTGTGGATCGGCGTCGCCATCGCCATCGTGCTGCTGCTGGTCGCCGGCGCGGCATGGGCACTGCTGGCCCGCGACCGCGGCGTCGAGGTGCAGACCGCGCCGGTGGTCGCCTCCTCGGGCGGCGGCGGCGGCGCCGCGTCGGTGCTCGACGCCAGCGGCTACGTGGTGGCGCGGCGCATGGCGACGGTGTCGTCGAAGATCACCGGCCGCGTGCGCGAGGTACTGATCGAGGAAGGCCAGCGCGTCGAGGAAGGCCAGGTCATGGCGACCCTCGACCCGATCGATGCCGACGCACAGCGCGACCTCGCGCAGGCCCAGCTCGGTGCCACCCGCAGCCAGGCCGACGGCATCCGCGCGCAGCTGGTCGAAGCCGAGGCCAACGCCCGGAGGCTGTCGTCGCTGGTGCAGCAGCAGCTGGTGTCGCGCGCGCAGCACGAGCAGGCGATCGCTGCGCGCGACGCGCTGCGCGCGCAGCTCGCCACCGCGCAGCGCAATGCCCAGGTCGCCAGCCAGCAGCTGCGCATCAGCGGCATCGGCGTCGACAACACCGTGGTGCGCGCGCCATTCGCCGGCGTGGTGATCGCCAAGGCCGCGCAGCCCGGCGAGATCGTGTCGCCGCTGTCGGCCGGCGGCGGCTTCACCCGCACCGGCATCGGCACCATCGTCGACATGGACTCGCTCGAGGTCGAGGTCGACGTCGGCGAGGCCTACATTGGCCGCGTGCAGCCGAAGATGCCGGTCGAGGCCACGCTCAACGCCTATCCCGACTGGAAGATCCCGGCCGAGGTGATCGCGATCATCCCCACCGCCGACCGCGGCAAGGCCACGGTCAAGGTGCGCGTGGCGCTGCAGGAGAAGGATCCGCGGATCGTGCCGGACATGGGCGTGACCGTGAGCTTCCTGGAGCGCGCCCCCGAAGCGGCCGCCGACCAGCCGCGCGGCGTGCGCGTGCCGGCCGCGGCGGTCGCGTCGCGCGACGGCGGCGATGTCGCCTTCGTGGTCGCCGCCGACGACCGCGCCGAACTGCGCGGCATCCGGACCACTGCGGGCGGCAGCGGCGGCGACCGCCAGGTGCTGTCCGGGCTGGCGCCCGGCGAGACCGTCGTGCTCGATCCGCCCGATGACCTGCGCGACGGTGACCGGCTGCGCATCGCCACCGAGTGACCGCGACACCCTTGCAACCAACACGAGGCATGGCCATGACCACCCTGGTATCGATCCGCAACCTGACCAAGTCCTACCAGCGCGGCCCGGAGAAGGTCGAGGTGCTGCACGGCCTGGACCTGGACATCGCCGCGGGCGATTTCGTCGCGCTCATGGGGCCGTCCGGCTCCGGCAAGACCACGCTGCTCAACCTCATCGGCGGACTGGATGCGCCCACCGGCGGCGAGATCGAGATCGACGGCCAGCGGATCGACAGCATGGGCGCCGGGCAGCTGGCGAGCTGGCGCAGCCGCAACGTCGGCTACGTGTTCCAGTTCTACAACCTGATGCCGGCGCTCACCGCGCAGAAGAACGTCGAGCTGCCGCTGCTGCTGACGAAACTCGGCGCAGCACAGCGCAAGCGCAACGCGCAGATCGCGCTGCAGCTGGTGGGCCTGTCCGACCGCACCACGCACAAGCCGGCGGAACTCTCCGGCGGCCAGCAACAGCGCGTGGCGATCGCGCGCGCGATCGTGTCCGACCCGACGATCCTGATCTGCGACGAGCCCACCGGCGACCTCGACCGGCAGTCCGCCGAGGACATCCTCGGTCTGTTGCAGGAACTCAACCGCACGCACGGCAAGACCATCGTCATGGTGACCCACGACCCCAAGGCCGCCGAGTACGCCAGCCACACCCTGCATCTCGACAAGGGCAGTCTGGTCGAGCAGCAGCACCACGCGGCCTGACGCAGCACCGAGGACGCCGACATGAAGTACTTCCACCTGGTCTGGGCCGCGCTGTTCCGGCGCAAGACCCGCACGTTCCTGACCCTGGCCTCGATCGTGGCGGCGTTCCTGCTGTTCGGCCTGCTCGACGGCATCCGCTCGAGTTTCGCCCAGCTCGGCCAGAACGCCGACGGCGCGCAGCGGCTGCAGACCTCCTCGAAGCTGTCGTTCATCGAGACCCTGCCGATCTCGCTGCAGGGGCGCATCGCCAACATCGACAACATCGAGGCGGTGACCTACGCCAACTGGTTCGGCGGCACCTACCAGGGGCCGAAGAACCAGTTGTTCACGTTCGCGGTGGCGCCGAACTACCTGGACCTGTACCCCGAGATCGAAGTCGATCCGGCACAGGTCGAGGCCTGGAAGCGCAACCGCACCGGCATGCTGGTCGGCGAGACCATGATGAAGCGCTTCGGCTGGAAGGTCGGGCAACGCGTTCCGCTGCAGTCCGGCATCTATCCCAACAGCGACGGCAGCCTGGACTGGGCGTTCGACATCGCCGGCGTGCTGCGCGCCAAGGACAAGAAGAGCGCCGGGTTCACCGAGGCCTTGATCCTGATGCACTACGACTACTTCGAGGAGTCCACGCCGTATGTCGACGGTGACGTCGGCTGGTACATCAGCCGGGTCTCCGACGTGCGCCGCAGCGACGCGGCGGCGAAAGCGATCGACGCGCTGTCGCTCAACTCGCCGCACGAGACCAGGTCGATGAGCGAGCAGGCGGCGATGGCCTCGCAGCTCAAGCAGATGGCCGACGTCGGCCTGATCGTCGGCTCGATCATGGGCGCGGTGTTCTTCACCCTGCTGCTGCTCACCGGCAACACCATGGCGCAGGCGGTGCGCGAGCGCACCTCCGAACTCGCGGTGCTGAAGACGATCGGGTTCTCCAGCAGCAGCGTGCTGTGGATGGTGCTGGCGGAATCGATGCTGATCGTGGTGATCGGCGGCGTGCTCGGCCTCGGGCTTGCGGCGGTGATCGGACCGGTGGTGTCGGCCGGCAGCGGCGGCATGATCAGCCTGCCGCCGGTGGGCCTGCAGAGCTGGCTGCTGGGCCTGGCGCTGATGCTCGCCATCGGCCTGCTGGTGGGGGCGCTGCCGGCGATCCGCGCCATGCGCCTGAACATCGTCGACGCCCTGGCGGGTCGCTGAAGACCCATCCCGAGGACATGCAGATGAATCGTTTGAAGAAGATGCTCCGCGCCGCCGGCCTGGTCCTGCTGATCGCCCTGGTCCTCGCCGCATGGATCCTGCTGCCGTGGTGGGCGCTGCTGGGCGCGGCCGCGGCCTTCGCCCTGTGGATGCTGCTGGCCCGCAGCGGCCGGCAGGCGGCCTCGGTCACCATGGTCGGGGTGAGCACGCTGTCGCAGCGCATCGGCTCGTCCTCGGTGGTGATCGTGGGCATCGCCGGCGTGGTCGGCGTGCTGGTGGCGCTGCTGGCGATGGCCGAAGGCTACCGGCACACGGTCAGCAGCAGCGGCGACGAACGGACCGCGATCGTGCTGCGCGGTGGATCGGCGGCAGAACTGATGTCGGTGATGACGCGCGACGCGATCACCACCATCGAGCGCGCCCCCGAGATCGCGCGTGATGCCGACGGACGGCCGATGGCGTCGCCGGAACTGGTGGTGGCGGCCAACCTGCCGGTCCGTGGTGGCGCCGCCGACGAGGATGGCAGCGTGCAGCTGCGCGGCGTCGGCGACATGGCCTGGGCGGTGCGGCCGGACCTGGAGATCGTCGAGGGTCGGCGCTTCGAACCCGGAAAGCGCGAACTGGTGGTCGGCAAGGGCGCGCGCCGCCAGTTCACCGGCCTCGACCCGGGCAGCGAACTGCGCCTGGGCACCCAGCCGTGGACCGTGGTCGGCGTGTTCGAATCCGGCGACTCGATGGAGTCGGAGATCTGGGCCGACGCGGAGGTGGTGGCCTCCACCTACGGTCGCGGCAGCAGCCGCGCCTCGGTGTTCGCGCGCCTGTCCGCGCCGTCCGCCTTCAATGCCTTCAAGGCCACGCTCGCCGCCGACCCGCGCCTGCAGGTGGAGGCCAAGACCACGCTCGACTACTTCCAGGACCAGTCGGAAGGGGTGTCCAAGGTGCTGCGCATCATCGGCATCGTGGTCGGCTCGATCATGGCGATCGGCGCCGTGTTCGGCGCGCTCAACACCATGTTCGCCAGCGTCGCCTCGCGCGCGCGCGAGATCGCCACCCTGCGCGCGATCGGCTTCCGCGGCGTGCCGGTGGTGGTCGCGGTGCTGCTGGAGACCATGCTGCTGGCGGCGCTCGGCGGCGCGCTGGGCGGCGCGATCGCCTGGCTGGTGTTCAACGGCTACACGGCATCCACCCTGGCCGGTGGCGTCGCCCAGCTCTCGTTCGAGTTCAAGGTGTCGCCCGCCCTGCTGTGGGAAGGCCTGAAATGGGCGCTGGCGATCGGATTCGTCGGGGGCCTGTTCCCGGCACTGCGCGCGGCGACCATGCCGGTGACCGACGCCCTGCGCGCGGCATGACCGGCCGCGACCTCCAGGCACTGTCGAACGCGGAACTGGAGGCGCGCCTGCAGGACCTGCAGCGGCGCGCGTTCGAGGCCTACGAGGATGCCGCGCTCGCGGCCGAGGCGCGCGACGACCGCACGGCCTACGCACGCGCCGAGGCCGAGGTGGCGCCGCTGATCGCCGAGGCCCGCGCGGCCAACGACGAGCGCGTGCGGCGACTGCGCCGCAGGGCGCGCGCATGGCGCAACGCGGGGCTGGCGATCGCGGTCGCCGGCAGCGCGGCGATCAGCTGGATCGCGCTGCGGGCCTGAGCCGGGCGGCGATGCGCGCCGCCTGCAGGCGCAGGTCGGGCACGGCGATGCTTTCCCACTCCGCGCCGATGCGCAGGCTGCCGATCGCGAACAGGTGTGCGCCGGCCGTGCCGTGGCGGTCGCGCAGCGCACCGTCGCCATCGACATCCACGCCGAGGCCGAACGGGCCGGGCCGCGCCAGGCCGGCTGCCAGCAGCGACGCCTGCAGCGCATCGCCCGCCACCGGGAAGCGCGACTGGATGCCGGTGGCGTTGACCACATGGTCCACCTGCCAGCAACGCGACGCGCCGGCCCCGTGCGCCGCCGCGTGCAGCACGACCTGCCCACCGTCCGCGGTGATCGCCGCCAGCCGCGCGGCGTCCACGCGCAACTGCCCGTCCGCGCGCATCGCATCCAGCATGTCCACGACCTGCGGCGCGATGCGGTGCCGGTGCACGTCCCAGCCGCGCACCACGTGGCGCAGGAAGCGTGCCTGGTCGGCGGGCGACAGCGACTGCCACAGGCGCACGCCGTGCGGGCGCAGCGCCTGCATCACGCCTTGCCACGGCAGGCCGCCGGCCATGGCCTCCGCCGCCAGCGCGCGCAGCCGGCGCATGCGTGCCCGCAGCGGCAGCATCGCCAGTGCATCGATGTCGACATCGAGCGCCATGTGCGTGGGCTCGTGCGGCAGGGGCAGCAGGGCGTGCCGCGACAGCGCGATGATGGCGCCACGATGTTGCTGCCCGCGCAGCGCCAGCACGATGTCGACCATGCTCAAGCCCGTGCCGACGATGGCGACACGCGCGTCGGGCGGGATCGCGGCGATCGCCGCCAGGTCCCAGGCCTCGCAGACGCGCGCCGCGACCTCCGCTGGGACGGGCCACGGCAGCGGGCGCGACGCATTGCCGGTGGCCAGCACGCAGGCGCGGGCATGCAGGCGTTCGCCCGACGCCAGCAGCACCGTGCGCTCGGCGTCTTCGCAGGCGACCGCGTGCTCGTGCACGTGCACGACCGAACCGCTGGCGGCCGCGTCCGCGAGGCGCGCGGCGAGGTAGTCGCCGAAGCGGCGGCGCGGCATGAAGTCGTGGCCCACGTCCGCGGCGCCCTCGCCATCCACGGCCTGCAGCCACGCCACGAAATCGCCCTGCAGGTCCGCGTGCCAGCCCATGCGGTCGGCGGTGACGTTGAGCAGGTGCTCGTCGCGGGTGGTCGAATACGCCACGCCGCGCGCCAGCGCCGCGCGCGGCTCGACGATGGCGATGCGCATGCCCGGGTCGCGCGCCAGGCAGTGCATCGCCACCAGCGCGCCCGCGGCGCCGCCGCCGATGATGGCGAGGTCGTAGGGTGCAGGCGTCATGCGCGGCCGCCCAAGCGCGCGCGGCGGATGCCGTCGACCATGAACACCGCCAGCGCCGCCCAGATCAACGCAAAGCCGATCGCGCGGTCGCGGTCGAAATGCTCCTGGAACACCAGCAGCCCGATCAGGAACTGCAGCGTCGGCGCGATGTACTGCAGCACGCCGACCATCGACAGCGGCACGCGCCGCACCGCATAGGCGAATCCCACCAAAGGCAGCGCGGTCAGAGCGCCGCCGAGCACCAGCAGCAGGTCCACGCCCACTCCCCAGCCGCCGACGAAGCCGCCGGTGCCCTGCCATTCAAACCAGGCCAGCGCCGCCAGCGCCGGCAGGAACAGGTACGCGCTTTCCACGCCAAGGCCGGCGACCGCGTCCACCGCGGCGAACTTGCGGATCACGCCGTACAGCGCGAACGAGCCGGCCAGCGTCAGCGCGATCCACGGGAAGCTGCCGTAGTTGAACGTCAGCCAGGCGACGCCCGCGGCGGCGATCGCCACCGACAGCCACTGCACGGGATTCAACCGCTCGCGCAGGAACACCACGCCGATCACCACGTTGAGCAGCGGATTGATGAAGTAGCCGAGGCTGGTCTCGATGACGTGGCCAGCGTTCACCGCCCAGATGTAGAGCCCCCAGTTGAACGCGATCAGCAGGCCGCTGGCCGCGAGCATCGCCGCCAGCCGCGGCTGCGCCAGCACCGCGCGCAGCCAGCCGCCGCCCTGCTTCCAGAACAGCCAGGCGGCCACCAGCACCGCGCTCCACACGATCCGGTGCAGCACGATCTGCAGCGACGGCACCACCTTGAGCAGGTGCCAGTACAGCGGCATCACGCCCCAGAGCACGAACGCGCCGACCGCCATCCACACGCCCTTGCCGTCGAGCCGTGTCACGGCTCGGGCGTGCCGGCGACGGCAGCGGCCGCGCGCGGACGGCCGCGCAGCGCCTTGCCCACGGTGATCACCACCACCCCGCCCAGGATCACCACCATCGCGCCGATGTCATGGCCACTGAAGCGTTCCGCCGCCAGCCACGTGCCGAGCAGCACCGCGATCACCGGATTGACGTAGGCATAGCTGCTGGCCAGCGTGGTGCGCACGTTCTGAAGCAGCCACGCATAGGCGGTGAAGCCGACGATCGAGCCGAATACCGCCAGGTAGGCCAGCGCCAGGCTCGCCTTCGGCGTGGGCATAGCCGTGATGCGCTCGCCGAAAACGAGGCCCGCGACCAGCATCAGCACGCCGCCGCAGAGCATCTGCCCGGCCGCCGCCATGAATGGCGTCGGCAGCGCACGGCCGCGGCTCCAGACCGAGCCCCAGGCCCACGCCAGCGGCGCGACCAGCAGCGCCAGCATCCCCTGCGGCGAACCGGTGAGCGAACTGCCCGCGTTGAGCCACAGCACGCCGACAAAGCCGATGCCGAGCCCGGACAGTTCCAGCCGCGTCGGCCGCTCCCCGCGCAGGCTGGCGAACAGCGCGATCCACAGTGGCGCAGACGCCACCGCCACCGCCGCCAGGCCTGACGACACCGTCTGCTGGGCGATGCATACCATGCCGTTGCCGAGTCCCAGCAGCAGCAGGCCCATCACCGCCAGGTCGCGCCATTGCGCGCGCGTCGGCGCGGGCACGCCGCGCAGGCGCAGGAAGGCGTAGAACACGCCACCGGCGGCCAGGAACCGCACGCCCGCCATGAGCAGCGGCGGATAGCCGCCCTCCAGCGCGAAGCGGATCGCCAGGTACGTCGAACCCCACACGAGGTACACCGCCGCGAGCGCAAGCACGACGGACGGCCCGGTGGCGTTGCGTGGAGCCGGAAACGGGGCAGCACCCATGCAAGGTCCAGGGCGTAGGAGTATCGGAGGGGAGAAGCGCGGCCGGGACGGGCCTGGCGGCGTGCGGGGATTCTACGCCGCGCGCCGCCGCGTGGCCCGCATCACTGCGGGCCGACCCCGGGATGGTGGCGCGAATCGTGACCCACGGCCGGGCACTGCAGGCTCACGCCGCGCCGAAGCGCGGCAGGCGTTTCAGCGCGCCCAGAGCCCGGGGCCGGTCGACTCCGGCAACACCGTCGACGACAGCTTGCGGTCGGCATCGAGCAGCCGCACCGCATCGGCCAGGATCGCCGCCGACTCGCGCAGCAGCGGATCCGGGCGCTTCTCGGCAGCGGCTTCGCGCGCGGTGTCCTGGGCGATGTCGCGTTCGTTGGCGGTCAGGCCGTCGTCGCTGTCGATGTCGGCCAGCGGGTCGAGCTGCAGGCCCAGGCGCTTGCGCTCGGCCTGGCGCTCCTTGCGCTTGGCGTCCTGGCGGTCGCGCTCGGCACGGCGCTCGGCCAAGTTGAGCGAGATGTACTTCTTCTCGGACTCGGCGCGGAACTCGGCCACGTCCTGCGAGAACCAGCGGAACTCGTGGTCCTTCGCCACGCGTGCGGCGTGCAGCGCGTCCAGGCGCGGCAGCAGCGGCGCGAAATTGCCGTAGCGCGTGTGCGGCACGGCGGCGATGCGGGTCCACGGCAGCGCGTTGTCGTAGGTGCTCTCGCCGAACACGCTGGCATCCACCGTCACCGGGAAGCTGATGTCCGGCACCACGCCCCTGTTCTGCGTGCTGCTGCCGCCGGGCAGGAAGAACTGCGCGATGGTCAGCTTGACCTGGCCGTAGCGCTTGCCTTCGTTGGCCGGCCAGCGGTCGAGGTCGACCAGGTTCTGCACCGTGCCCTTGCCGAAGGTGGTCTCGCCGATCACCAGCCCGCGGCCGTAGTCCTGGATGGCACCGGCAACGATTTCCGAGGCGGAGGCCGAGCCGCGGTTGACCAGCACCGCGAGCGGGCCGTCCCACGACACGCCGGCCTTGCGGTCCGCTTCCACGCTGACGCGGCCACCGGACTCGCGCACCTGCACCACCGGGCCCTGGTCGATGAACAGGCCGGTCAGTTCGACCGCCTCGTTCAACGAGCCGCCGCCGTTGCTGCGCAGGTCGAGCACCACGCCGTCGACCGCCTGGGTCCGGAACGTGCCGAGGATGCGCGCCACGTCGCGCGTGGCCGACGCATAGTCGCCGTCGCGGCTGCGGCGGCCCTCGAAGTCCTGGTAGAACGCCGGCAGCTCGATCACGCCGATGCGCTTGGCCGGCGCGCCCTGCACGCCCGGGATGTCGAGCACCTTGGACTTGGCCGCCTGCTCCTCGAGGCGCACCTTGGCGCGCGTCAGGGTGATGCGAACCGGCGCGCTGTCGAGCACGGCTTCCACCGGCACCACGTCCAGGCGCACCTGGGTGCCGGCCTTGCCCTTGATCTTCTCGACCACGTCATCGATGCGCCAGCCGATCACGTCCTCCATCGGCCCGCTCGTGCCCTGGCCGACGCCGACGATGCGGTCGCCGGGCGTGAACTTGTTGCTGGTCGCGGCCGGCCCGCCGGGAATCAGCTCGCGGATCACGACCACGTCGTCCTGGCGCTGCAGCTGCGCGCCGATGCCTTCCAGCGACAGCGACATGCTTTGCGTGAACAGCTTGGCGGTGCGCGGGTTGAAGTAGTCGGTATGCGGGTCGATCGACGCGGTGTAGGCGTTGAGGAAACTCTGGAACGCGTCCTCGCCATTGAGCTGGGCGATGCTGGTGGCGATGTTGGCGTAGCGCTTGTCGAGCGTGGCGCGGATCTCGGCGGCACTCTTGCCCGCCAGCGTCAGGCGCAGCCAGTCGTTGCGCACTGATTTCCGCCACAGCCCGTCAAGCTCGGCGCCATCGGCCGCCCACGGCGCGTCCTCGCGGTCGTAATACCAGCGTTCGTCACTGTTGAAGTCGAAGATGTCCTGCTTGAGCAGGCCGCGCGCGTACGCGACGCGCTCGTCGACGCGCTGCTTGTAGAGCGCGAAGATCTCGAAGGCCGGGCCCACGTCGCCCTGGCGCACGGCATCGCCCATGCGCGGCTCGTAGCGCGCGAAGCGCGCAACGTCGCCGGCGGAGAGGAACAGCTTGTTGCCGTCGAGCGATTCCAGGTAGCGCTTGAAGATGTCGGCCGACATCGCCGCGTCCAGCGCGCGCGGACGATAGGCATAGCGGCTGTCGGACAGCAGGCCGTAGACCAGCTTGGACGTGGTGGCGTGGTCGGCCGTCGGCACGGCCGGGATGGCGCCGCCGTCGGCGCGCGCCATCAGCGCCAGCGGGGTGGCGAGTGCCAGGACGATCGCGGAGATGGAAATGGCTTGCCTGGCTTTCATTCGTATTCGCTCGTTGCTCGCGGTGCGGGTGGCGCCTGGTGCACGATCGCCTGCCCTTGGTGCCGGGAACAGTGCTGGAAGTTGCATCGGGGCAGGCGCAAACCCACTCTAACCGCGTGAATGGGCATGGGTGTGAACGATGGACAAGCGCGGTGGCGGCCGCGGCGCGGCTGTCTCAGCCGGCCACTCCGGCACCCGCGGCCTGGCGGTCAGCGTGGTAGGACGAGCGCACCAGCGGACCCGAGGCGACGTGGGTGAAGCCCAGCGCCATGCCGTAGTCCTCGAAGGCCTTGAACTCCTCCGGCGTCCAGTAGCGCAACACCGGGTGGTGGTGTGCGCTGGGCTGCAGGTACTGGCCGATGGTGACCATGTCCACGTCGTGCGCGCGCAGGTCGCGCAGGGTGCCCTGCACCTGCTCCAGGGTCTCGCCGAGGCCGAGCATGATCCCCGACTTGGTGGTGACGCCCGGGTGCTGCGCCTTGAAGCGCTGCAGCAGGGTCAGCGACCACTGGTAGTCGGCACCCGGCCGCACGTTGCGGTACAGCTCCGGCACGGTCTCGACGTTGTGGTTGAACACGTCCGGCGGATCGGCCGCGAGGATCTCCAGCGCGCGGTCCATGCGCCCCTTGCCGCGGAAGTCCGGGGTCAGCACCTCGACCTTGGTGGTCGGGGTGAGCGCGCGGATCGCCGCGATGCAGTCGACGAAATGCTGGGCCCCGCCATCGCGCAGGTCGTCGCGGTCGACCGAGGTCACCACCACGTACTTCAGCCCCATGTCGGCAACGGTCTCCGCCAGGCGGCGCGGCTCGTCGGCGTCGGGCGGCTTGGGCCGGCCGTGGGCGACGTCGCAGAAGCTGCAGCGGCGGGTGCACACGTCGCCCAGGATCATGAAGGTCGCGGTGCCGTGGCCGAAGCACTCGTGGATGTTCGGGCAGCTGGCGTCCTCGCACACCGTGACCAGGCGGTTCTCGCGCAGCTTGGCCTTGAGCGCGGCGACCGCGCCGTTGGACGGGATGCGCACCCGGATCCACGACGGCTTGCGCAGCACCGGCGTATCCACGAATTCCACCGGCGAACGCCCGATCTTGTCCCCCGCGACCTGCTTCACCCCCGGCACCAGCGACGGCGCACCGGCATCGGCGATGACGGCGAGCGGGATGGACTTGGCGGAGGTGTTGGTCATGATCTCGTGGCCGTGGCAAAAACCGCTTCTCTAGGCGCTTCAAACGTTGCCAGGCCGAACTGCGTGGCGAGGGCCGCGAGCAGCGCGGTCCGGGCGGTGTCGAGGCTTGCGGGACCGCCGCATTCTACCACCGAGGTCACTTCGAGCCCGGCGTAGCCGCAGGGGTTGATGCGGTGGAACGGTTCGAGGTCCATCGCGATGTTGAAGGCGAGGCCGTGGAAGGTGCAGCCGCGGCGCACGCGGATGCCGAGCGCGGCGATCTTGGCGTCGCCGGCGTAGACCCCGGGCGCGCCCTCGCGGCGCTGCGCGACGATGCCCCAGCCGGCCAGGGTGTCGATCAGCGCCTGCTCGATGCGGCAGACGTAGTCGCGCACGCCGATCTTCAGGCGCTTGAGGTCGAGCAGCGGATAGACCACCAGCTGGCCGGGGCCGTGATAGGTCACCTGGCCGCCGCGGTCGACGTGCAGCACCGGGATGTCGCCGGGCAGCAGCACGTGCTCGGGCTTGCCCGCCTGGCCCAGGGTGAACACCGGATCGTGCTCGACCACCCACAGTTCGTCGCGCGTGTCCTCGTCGCGGCGGTCGGTGAACGCCTGCATCGCGCGCCACACCGGTTCGTAGGGCTGGCGACCGAGGTCGCGCACGGCCGCGGCGCGCAAGGCCGGCGCTACAGCGTCCACTTCACCTCGGGATGCTCGCGCAGCGCGGCATGCGCGGAGTCGTACTCCTCGCGCGAATTGGCGCGGAAGCTGAGCTTGACCGATGCGAACCTGCCGCCACTCGAGGCACGCGTGGTCACGGTCTCGTGCAGCACCGTGAGGCCGGCGGCGCGCAGCAGGTTGGGCACCTCGACCTCGAGGCCGGCGGTGACGGGACCTACCGCGGTGATCTCGAAATCACCGGGAAACTGGAAGCCGTGATCGGGATTGTCGGATTTGATGGCCATCGGCGGATTATGGGGACCAGGGCGCGGAATCCAAGCACCGCACGCGGCCGCCCGGGCGTTGCCGGACGGCGGCGACGGGCGACGTCAGACGGTCTGCCACCACATCAGCAGCTCGTGCCAGAGGCGCTTGAAGAACCCGGCCTCCTCCACGCCTTCCAGCGCCACCAGCGGCGCTTCGGCCACGACCTTGCCGTCCAGGCTCACGCGCACCGTGCCGATGGCCTGGCCCTTGGCGATCGGGGCGACCAGGGTCTTGGGCACGTCCATGGTCGGCTTGAGCTGCGCGTACTTGCCGCGATGCACGCTCACCAGCAGCGGCTGGGCGACGCCCAGGCTCAGCTCGTCGAGCTGGCCCTTCCACACCTTCTGGGTGGCCACGGGCTTGGCGGCTTCGTAGAGCTTGTGGGTCTCGAAGAAGCGGAAGCCCCAGTTGAGCAGCGCCTGGGAATCCACCGCGCGCTGGTTTTCGCTGGTGGAGCCCATCACCACCGACACCAGGCGCTGGTCACCGCGCTTGGCCGACGCCAGCAGGCAGTAGCCGGCACCCGAATGGTGGCCGGTCTTGATGCCGTCGACGCTCTGGTCGCGCCACAGCAGCAGGTTGCGGTTGCGCTGGGTGATCGGCCCGACCGTGAATTCCTTGATCTTGTTGTACGCGTACTCCTGCGGGAAATCGCGCGCCAGCGCGCGTCCGAGCAGCGCCAGGTCGCGTGCGGTGGAGTAGTGCTCCGGCGCGGACAGGCCGTGCGCGTTGACGAAGTTGGAGTTCTTCATGCCGATGCGCTTGGCGTACGCGTTCATCAGCATCGCGAACGCCTCCTCGCTGCCGGCCACGTGCTCGGCGAGCGCGATCGCGGCGTCGTTGCCCGACTGCACCACCATGCCCTTTTCCATGTCCACCAGCTTCGCGGTCTTGTTGACCTCGAAGCCGCTGTAGCTGCCATCGGTGCCGGCGCCGCCGGTGCGCCAGGCGTTGACGCTCATCAGCACGTCGTCGTCGGCGCCGACCTTGCCGGCCTTCATCTCGGCGGCGATCACGTAGCTGGTCATCACCTTGGTGATGCTGGCCGGCTCGACGCGTTCGTCGGCATTGTGGCCGGCGAGCACCTGGCCGGTGGCGTGGTCCATCAGCAACCACGCGGTTCCGGTGACCGGTGGCGCGTCCGGCACCGGCAGCTCGTCGCTGAGCGCGGCCGGCTGCGACGGCGTGGGTGACGGCGCGGGCGCCGGGGTCTGGGCGTATGCAAGGCCGAGCGCGGCGGTGGAGACAAGGGTGATCAGCGCGACGCGGACGGCGTGGGCATTCATCGGGGATGGAACTCCGGGATTACGGCCATCCGTGACCGGGACGACAGGGACAAAGGACGGAAGTCTACTCGCGCACGACGTGCGGCGCGCCGAAGCCGAGACCGGCCACGCGTGCGCTGAGGTCGGCGACGCTGGCATGGGCGACAGGCCCGACGCGCAGTCGCCACACCGGTTTCCCGGAGGCGGTGCCGTCGTGCAGCCGCGCGGCGGCGATGCCGGCGCGCTCGAGCATGGCGAGTGCGCGCTGCGCGTTGTCGCGCGAGCCGAAGGCGGCAACCTGCAGCAGCACGCCGCCTGCACCGACGCGCGATGCCGCGTCGGCCGCGGGCACCGGCACCGGCGCGGCATCGGCCTGGCGTGCGGCGGCGACGGTTTCGCGTGCGGGCGCGGCGGCGCCACGCGCGGGCACCGCGGCCCCGGCCTTCGCCGGTGCCGCCGAGCCGTAGGGATCCGGCGTGCCGGCACGTCCGGTGGCCACGCGCGCACGGCGCGACTTCATCCAGGCATCGAATTCGTCGGCGCTCATCGCCTTGCCGTCCTGGCGCATGTCGAAGCGCCAGTCGCCGCCGGCGACGGGCGGCGGTGTGGTCGCGGTCGCCACGCTGGCCGGCACCGTCGTCGCCGCCGTCGCGACCGCCTTGGCGGGGACGGCAGCGGCCGTGGCCGGCAGCGCCTGCACCAGGCCATCGATGGCGCTGGGCGGCGCGGGCTGCGGCTTTCCGGTGGCGACGCGCACGCCCGGCGGCAGGCCGGTGGCAGGATCGACCTGCTCGGCCACGCGCGTGTCGCGCGTCCCGCGCGCGTTTTCCGCCGCGCTCAGCGCACGCACCTCGACGCGGCCGGTGCCGCGCGGATGCACGCCGATCTTCACCGCCGCCGCGTAACTCAGGTCGATCACCCGGCCATCGTGGAACGGCCCGCGGTCGTTGACCCGCACCACCACCGACTTGCCGGTGTCGAGGTTGGTGACGCGCGCGAAGCTCGGCAGCGGCAGCGACTTGTGCGCGGCGGTGAACGCGTACATGTCGTAGACCTCCTGGTTGGAGGTCTTGCGGCCGTGGAATTTCTGCCCGTAGTACGACGCCAGGCCCTGTTCGACGAACCCGTCGACATCTTCGAGCACCCGGTACGACTTGCCGAGCACCGAGTACGGCGAGCGGTTGCCATGGCGCGATCGGGCCAGGGCGACCACCTCGGGCTCGGGGATGGCATCCACGTCGGGCAGGTAGTCGGGCAGCGTGTCGCGCACACCCGGCTTGTACAGGCCACCGGCGACGTAGTCGCCGCGCGTGGACGGATCCTCGGTGGCCGGTGCGTACGGCGACACCTTGCGGCCGGCATCGGGCTGCGCCGCGGTGTCCGGCGCGCGTCCGGGCGCGTCGGCCGTCTTCTTCGGGGTGCCGGCACAACCGGCCAGCAGCAGCACGGCGGCGGCAAGGCCCCAGCCGGCAGCGGCACGCCGGCGGATCATTGCGCCGGCCGGCCGGCGATCGCCTGTGCGAGCTGGTGCACGGCCAGCGAGTACATCGGCGAGCGGTTGTAGCGGCTGATCACGTAGAAGTTGCGGTAGCCCAGCCAGTACTCGGGGCCGGCCTCGCCGTCGAAGGACAGCAGCGTCGCGCCTTCGGCCAGCGGCTGCCCGGACTGCGGCCGGTAGCCGCGCGCCGCCAGCGCGGGCAGTGGATGCACCGGCTCCAGGTTGTCGGGCTTGAAGTCGGCCGCGGCGGCGTCGCGCGTCGCGCGCGCCACCACCGGCGCGCCGCGCTGCCAGCCGTGGACCACGAAATAGTTGGCGATCGACGCGAACACGTCGGGCTTGTGCGTGAGCAGGTCGCGCTGTCCGTCGCCATCGCCATCCTTGGCCCACAGCCGGTAGCTGGACGGCATGAACTGCCCCATGCCCATCGCCCCGGCATAGCTGCCTTTCAGCGCGCCAAGGTCGAGCTGCGGCTCCTCGGCGGTGAGCGCGAACAGCTGCGCCAGCTCGCCGGCGAAGAACGGCGCGCGCTTCGGGAACCCGAACGCCAGCGTGTACAGCGCATCCAGCACGCGGTGGTTGCCGGTGATGCGGCCATAGCTGGTCTCGACGCCGATGATGGCGACGATGTACTCGGCCGGCACGCCGGTCTCGGCGGCCACGCGATCGAGCGCGACGCGGTTCTCGGCGTAGAACGCACGCCCGCCGTTGATGCGCGCGTCGTTCATGAAGATCGGGCGGTAGTCGCGCCACGGGCGCACGGCCTCGGCCGGCCGCGACATCGCGTCGATGATCGACTGCTTGTGCTCCGCCGTGGCCAGCGCGGCGCGGATGCGCTGGCGGTCCACGCCGTAGGTGTCGGCGGTGTAGTCGACGAACGCGGCGATGCGCTGTTCGCGCCCGAGCGCCGGATCGGTGACCGCGGGCGGCGCCACCGGGCGTTCCGGCGGCTGTGGCACGGCCGGCAGCAGGCCAGGCGCCGTGGCCGCCACCGCCGGTGGCGTGGTGGCCGCGGGTGCCACGGGTGCACGCGAGATCGCCGTGGGTGCGCAGGCGGCGAACAGCAGCGGCGCGGCCAATACCGGCAACAGGCGTGGTCGGGAAAGCGGGAATCGGGGGCTTCGGATCATCGGGCGCGAGGTTAGCACGCACCCTCGCCGGCCTGCGGCAGCCGTTCAGACGCCGTTTCGGCTCAGCGTCGCGCGCGCACCTGGCCGCTGGCGTGCACCGCCATCACCACGCCCATGCCGGCCAGCAGCGACACCGCCGCGGTACCGCCGAAGCTCAGCAGCGGCATCGGCACGCCGACCACCGGCAGCAGGCCCGAGATCATGCCGCCATTGACCAGCACGTACACGAACAATCCCAGCCCGAGGGTGCCCGCCAGCAGGCGCGCGAAGCCGTCGCGCGCCTCGGCCGCGATCCACAGGCAGCGGCCCACCACCACCAGATACAGCGACAGCACCGTGACCACGCCCAGCCAGCCGAATTCCTCCGACAACACGGCGAAGATGAAGTCGGTGGTGTGCTCGGGCACGTAGTTGAGATGCGATTGCGAACCCTCGCCCCAGCCCTGCCCGCGCAGCCCGCCGGAGCCGATCGCGATCTTCGACTGGATGATGTTCCAGCCGGTGCCGAGCGGATCGGATTCCGGATCCAGGAAGGTGAGGATGCGGTCCTTCTGGTAGGGCCGCAGCAGCCAGTACCAGGCCACCGGCGCCGCCGCGGCCACGCCGCCGGCCGCCGCCACCAGCCACCACCACGACATGCCGGCCAGGAACAGCGCAAACCCGCCACTGGCCGCCACCAGCATGGCGGTGCCGAAGTCGGGCTGCAGCAGGATCAGCCCGGTCGGCACGCCGACGATCGCCATCGCCGTAAGCGTGCGCGCGAAGCCCGGCGGCATCGGGCCGTTGTTGAGGTACCAGGCCACCGCCATCGGCAGGCTCAGCTTCAGCAGTTCGGCCGGCTGGAAATAGAACACGCCAAGGTTCAGCCAGTGCGCGCCGCTGCGCCCGGTGCCGAGGAACAGCACCGCGACCAGCGGCAGCAGCGACAGTGCGAACACCACCGGCGCCGCGCCACGCAGGCGCAGCAGCGGCACGCGCGACAGCAGCCACATGATGCCGAGGCCGACCACGTAGCGCGCACCCTGCGACTTCACCAGCACCGTCTCGCCACCGCCGGCGCTGTGCAGCACCGCCAGGCCCGCGGCCATCAGTCCCGCCAGGGCGCCGAGCAGGATCCAGTCGATGCTGCGCACGAAGCCCTGCAGCAGGTCCAGCAGCCAGCGCAGGATGACGTTCATGGGGTGGCCTCGACCGCCGGCGCAGCCACCGCCACCGCGTGCGCCCCGGGCAGCAGGGTCGACACCACGGTGTCGAAGGTGACCGCCGGCAACGCGTCGGCCGCGGCCTCGGTGCCGTCGGCCGGTTCGGGCATGGTGCCCAGCAGCCAGGCGTCGAAGATCTTGCGCGCGATCGGCGCCGCGGTGGTGCCGCCGTAGCCGCCATGCTCGACCACAACGGCCACCGCGATCGTGGGCGCTTCGGCCGGCGCGTAACCCACGAACAGCGCCTGGTGGCGCAGGTGGTAGGGCAGGCTGCGCGGATCCATGCGCGCGGTGCCCTTGCGGCTGATCTTCTGCGCGGTACCGGTCTTGCCGGCCATGCGGTATTCGGCGCCGCGGGCCATGGCGGTCGCGGTGCCGCGACCATGGATGGTGTTGACCATGCCTTCCTGCACCGCGCGCAGGTGGGCCGGGTTGTCGGTGATCCCCGGCGCCGGCAGCCGCGGCAACGGCGTCCACGGCGCGTCATAGGCCAGGCGGCGCTCGGACACCAGGCGCAGCGGATGCAGGGTGCCGCCGTTTGCGATCGCGGCGGTGCCGCGCGCAAGCTGCAGCGCGGTGGCGACCCAGTAGCCCTGGCCGATGCCGGCGATCACGGTTTCGCCCGGATACCAGGGCTCGCTGGTGCGCGACGCCTTCCATTCCGGTGACGGCACGATGCCGCTGGTCTCGCCGGTCAGGTCGATGCCGGTGGGCTGGCCGAAACCATAGCGCGCCATGTACGTGGCAAAGCGCGCGATGCCCATGTCGTAGGCGAGCTTGTAGTAGTAGTAGTTGATCGAGCGCGAGATCGAATCGCGCAGGTCCACCCAGCCGCCGCCGGCCCCGGCGTCGCGATAGCCGCGGCTCTGCCCGGGAATGAAGAACTCGCCGGTGGAGAACACCTTGCTGTCGGGCGTGCGCACGCCGCTGTCCACGCCGGCAAGGGCGACGAACGGCTTGATGGTCGACCCCGGCGGCCCGCCGCCGAGCACGTTGCGGTTGAACAGCGGCCGCGCCGGATCGTCCATCAGGCGCCGGTAGTCGGCGCTGGCGATGCCGTTGACGAACAGGTTGGGGTCGTAGCTCGGCAGGCTGACCATGGCCAGCACCTGCCCGGTGGCGGGGTCCACGGCGACCGCCGAGCCGTGCAACCCGCCGAAGGCCAGCGCCATCGCGCGCTGCAGTTCCACATCCACCGACAGCCGCAGGTCGGCGCCCGCCGACGCCGGCAGCATGCCGACCCGGCCCAGCGCGCGGCCCTCGACATTGGTTTCCACCTGTTCGTAGCCGACCACGCCGCGCAGCGCCTCGTCGTAGTAGCGCTCCAGGCCGGTGCGCCCGGTGTGGGTGAACACCGCATGCGCCTCGCCGAACTTCACGATGTCGCTCTCGTCGGTGCGGCCGACGTAGCCGACGATGTGCGCCAGCAGGTCGCCCTGCGGGTACCGACGGTTGAGGTAGGGCACCAGCTCGACACCCGGGAACCGCCAGCGCTCGACCGCGAAACGCGCCGCCTCCTCGTCGCTGATGCGCAGCTTCAGCGTGATCGCGCGGAAGGACCGGGTGGTGCGGCGCTCCGCCTCGAAGCGCGCGAGGTCCTGCGGTGACAGCTCCACCACTTTCGACAGCGCGGCAAGCAGCGCCTCGGGATCACCGGCGTCCTCCGGGGTCACGTCGAGGCGGTAGGCCGGCACGTTGTCGGCGATGATCCGCCCGGCACGGTCGTAGATCAGCCCGCGCCCGGGCACCACCGGCCGCGGCTTGATGCGGTTGGCCTGCGAACGCTTGGCGTAAACGTCGTGGTCGAGCACCTGCAGCTTGAAATACCAGCCCGCCAGCCCCCCCAGCGCCAGCACCACCACGACGAATCCGACCAGTGCACGGCTGCGGAACAGCCGCGCCTCGGCCTGCGGATTGCGCAGGCGCGTCCGCGCCCGGCCGCCGATCATCGCCGCACGCCGCGGCCGATGCGCAGCGCGTCCAGCAGCAGGAACAGCGGCGCCCACAGCAGCATGCCGAGCAGCGGCGCCCACCAGTAGGCCAGCGGCAACAGCGGCTCGCCGAGCGCGAGATGCAGCACGGTGCTGATGACGCGGTCATTGAGCAGCAGTCCACCGATCGCCAGCGCCTGCTGCGGCATCGGGAAGAAGCGCAGCTGGGTGCGGAAGCGCTGCAGGATGAACGCCATCACCACCAGCCGCAGCGACTGCTCGCCGAGCAGGCCGCCGAACGCCAGGTCGGCCACCACGCCCACGCAGAACGCGAAGCCGAGGCCGACCCTGTCGTTGTCCTCGATCACCCCGTAGGCGACCACCAGCGCCAGCCAGTACGGGCGGAACGGCTGCAGCAGCTCCGGCATGGGCAACAGGCCCAGCAGCAGCGCCAGCAGCACGGCGACCGGCAGCACCCAGCTGCGGCCGCGGGTCATGGCGTGGCCCCCGGCGCGGGCGGCGCATCCGATGCGGCAGGTGCGGCCGGCGGCGGCGCGCGGCCCGGCGCGCGGTCGCGCAGCAGCAGCACGTCGCGGCCACGGTCGAGCTGCGCGGCCGCGTGCACGTCGCCGACCAGGAACGCGCGGCTGTCGTCGGGCCGCAGGGCGGCGATCGTGCCCACCGGGAAACCGGGCGGGAAACGGCCACCCAGGCCGGAGGTGATGAGCACGTCGCCGGCGCGGACGTCGCTCGACAGCGGCACGTTGCGCAGCTCCAGCCGGTCGCTGCGGCCGGTGCCATAGACGATCAGGCGCACGCCGGTGCGCGCCACGGCCACCGGCACGGCGTGGTCGGGATCGGTCAACAACAGGATCACCGCCGTGGTCGGGGTGGCCTCGATCACCTGCCCCACCAGGCCGCCGGCGTCGATCACGCTCTGCCCGCGGTGCACGCCCAGGCCGGTGCCGGCATTGAGCATCAGCCGCTGGCGCGTGGGGTCGAGGTCGACATCCAGGATCGGTGCCAACTGCACGTCCAGCCCGCCGCGTTCGGCCGCGCCGAGCAGGCCGCGCAGGCGGGCGTTTTCTTCCGCCTCGACCTGCAGCCGCGCCTGGCGCGCGGCGCCGACCAGCAGCTCATTGCGCAGGCGGCGGTTCTCCTCGGCCAGGCGCGTGCGCGTGGCGGCGTCGTCGCGCACGCTTTCGCCAAGCCGCGACGGCAGCCCGGCCAGCCACCACACCGGCTGCATCGCCACGCTGGCGTGCGACCTGGCCTGGGCCAGCCAGTCGCCGCGATGGTCGAACACCAGCAGGGTGATGGACAGCGCGAGGTACGCCAGCAGCCTCAGCGTGCCGGCGACGTCACTGGAGCGCGGGGCGGCGGGGCCGGCGTAGGAGGACACTGTCTGGGCCGTGGACGGTCAGGTCACTCCGACGCGAAGAACTCGTTCCCGTGCATGTCCAGCAGCTCCAGCGCGCGGCCACCGCCGCGGGCCACGCAGGTCAGCGGATCCTCGGCGACCTGCACGTGCAGCCCGGTCTCCTCGCTGATCAGGCGGTCGATGTCGCGCAGCAGCGCGCCACCGCCGGTGAGCACGATGCCGCGCTCGGCGACATCGGCGCAGAGCTCCGGCGGGGTGAGTTCGAGTGCCTGGCGCACCGCGCTGACGATGCCGGCCAGCGGCTCGCGCAACGCGTCCAGCACTTCGGCCGAGCTGATCTTGATCATCTTCGGCACGCCTTCGGCCAAATGGCGGCCGGAAACCTCGATCTCGATCACCGGGTCCTGCGGGTAGGCGCAGCCGGCCTCGAGCTTGATGCGCTCGGCGGTGGATTCGCCGATCAGCATGCCGTGGTTGCGGCGCACGTAGTTGATGATCGACTCGTCGAAGCGGTCGCCGCCGATGCGCACCGACTGCGAGTAGACGATGCCGTTGAGCGCGATCACCGCAACCTCGGTGGTGCCGCCGCCGATGTCGACGACCATCGAGCCGCGCGCCTCGGTGACCGGCATGCCGGCGCCGATGGCGGCCGCCATGGGCTCCTCGATCAGCGAGACATCGCGGGCGCCGGCTTCGAGCGCCGAATCCTTGATGGCGCGCTTCTCCACCTGGGTGGAGCCGGCCGGCACGCAGATCAGCACGCGCGGGCTGGGGCGCAGGAAGCGCGACTTGTGCACCTTGCGGATGAAGTGCTTGAGCATCTCTTCGGTGTAGGTGAAGTCGGCGATCACGCCGTCCTTCATCGGCCGGTGCGTGGTGATGTTGCCGGGCGTGCGGCCCAGCATCTGCTTGGCCTCGCTGCCGACGGCCGCGACCGCCTTCTGGCCGCCGGAGCGGTCCTGGCGCACGGCCACCACCGAGGGTTCGTTGAGCACGATTCCCTGGCCGCGGACGAAAATGAGTGTGTTGGCCGTGCCCAGGTCGATGGACAGGTCGTTGGAAAACATGCCGCGGAACTTCTTGAACATCGGGGGCGGACGTCCGTCAGGAGGCAGGGGAACAGGGGGGATTTCCCGTGAAAACGGGATCAGCAAGCGTAACCGCGGCCCCAGTCCCGGGCAAGGAGAACCGCTGCCCGCGATGCGCCGTGCTTGGCCGCGCACGACCGCAGCGGCTAACCTGTGCGGCCAGCCGGCCCGACAGGGGCGGCAGTGGCATGCCCGGCGGCCCTGCCGGTCGCGGACCCCCATCACAAAACCAACCGGCGTAGCCGCCGGCAACAGCCCCTGGAGCACCTTCCCGATGCCTGCCCTGATCTGCGGTTCCCTGGCCTACGACACCATCATGGTGTTCCCCGACCAGTTCAAGAACCACATCCTGCCGGACAAGGTGCACATCCTGAACGTCTCGTTCCTGGTGCCGCGGATGCGCCGCGAGTTCGGCGGCTGCGCCGGCAACATCGCCTACAACCTCAAGCTGCTGGGCGGCGACCCGATCCCGATGGCCACCGTCGGCCAGGATTTCGGCCCCTATCGCGAGTACTTCGCCGATCTCGGCATCCCGTTGGGCCATGTCAAGGAAATCCCGGAGCTGTTCACGCCGCAGGCGTTCATCACCACCGACCTCGACAACAACCAGATCACCGCCTTCCACCCGGGCGCGATGATGCGTTCGTACGAGAACCACGTGCGCGACGTGCCCGGCGTGACCATCGGCATCGTCAGCCCCGACGGCTACGAAGGCATGATCCAGAACTCGAAGGAATTCGCCGAGGCCGGCATTCCCTTCATCTTCGACCCCGGCCAGGCCATGCCGTTGTTCAACGGCGAGGAGCTGCGCGCCTTCATCGAGCAGGCCGACTACGTCACGGTCAACGACTACGAGTCGAACCTGCTGCAGGAACGCACCGGCTGGGACGAGGCGACCATCGCCGGCAAGGTCAAGGCCTATATCACCACGCGCGGCCCCAAGGGCGTGGTGATCTACGCCGATGGCAAGACCTACGACGTGCCGCCCGCGCACGAGACCCGCGTCACCGACCCGACCGGCTGCGGCGACGCGTTCCGCGCGGGCCTGCTGTTCGGCATCGAGAAGGGCTACGGCTGGGAAACCATCGGCCGCATCGGCAACCTGATGGGCGCGCTGAAGGTGGAGCACCCCGGCACGCAGAACCAGCGCTTCGACTACGACGAGTTCGCCGCGCAGTTCACCCAGCAGTTCGGCTACGCCCTCTAGGCATGCCCATCCGTCTGGCGGGATGCCTGGTCGCCGCGGCCGCCCTGCTGGCGGATGCAACGTGGTTGCCGGCGCGCGGCGCGGGCCCCGAATCGCGTTACCTGGAACTGGCGGCGGACCGCATCGTCGCCGGCCGTTCCGGCCCGCTGCTGGAGGCGACAGTCCACGTGCCCCGCGCCGGCTGGCTGTACCTGCAGTCGGACGGCGTGTACGCGCCGCTCGATGCCGCACAGGCCAACGCCTACATCACCGTCAATGGCAAGCCGGTGTCCAACGACAGCATCATCGACTGGCGCGGCTCCCGGGCGCCCAACCGGCATGCGTTCAACGCGATCGGGGCGGTGCGCGTCCCGGCCGGGAAGGTGCGTGTCGCGCTGCATGCGCGCACCGTCGATGGCCGGGCCACGGTCATGGCGGGCGCGAACCTCTCGATCGTGACCACCGCGGCCACCCACGTGGCCGCCGCCCGCCTGCCCGGGGCCTCGCCGTGGCTCGCGTTCGATACCCGCGACACACCGGAGGGCACGCCCATCCCGGAGCGCGGCCGGCGCGCGCTGCTGACGGCGGCGGCGCGCAATGCCGCCGGACCCGTGGTGGCGATGGCCTCCGGGCACAGCTACGTGTCGGACTCCCCGGGCGATGCGATGTGGGGGATCTTCCTCAACGGCCGTGAATCACCGCTGGACACGGCGACCTGGTCGATCAACGACCTGTTCGCGCTCGGCGCAGAAGTGCAGGCCCCGATGTTCGCGCAGGCGCTGTACCCGTCGCCGCCGGCTGACAGCACGGTGCAGCTGGTCGCCAGCGAGTCGCCGTATTACCGGCCGCTGATGGCGAGCACCAACGCCGCCCGCTACCGGGTGGGTGCCGGCACGCGGCTCATCACCCTGGCCGGGGGCATGCGCGTGACCGGACGCGGGCTGGCACCCGCGCACGACTACGCGGCCAAGGGCCAGCACCGCCGCTACGCCTACGTCTGCGTCGGGACCAACGGCTTCCGCCCGGAGAAGTGCCCGCCGGCCGGCGGCGACGTGGTGCTGGGCCGGGGGCGCGCCTGCATCCCGCCGGGCCACAGCGGCGTGGTGCTGTTCTCCGCCAAGAGCCGGATCCAGGGTGACGAGGCGGATCCGGGTGGCACGGTCTCGCTGCGCATCCGCATCAACGGCCAGGACGTGGGTGCCGCCAGCGAACAGACGCTTGGGCCGCGTCCGCACTCGGTGAGCACGCGCACCATCGGGGCGAGCTACCTGGCGGCCGGCAAGCGCGCGCTGGCGCCGGGTTGCCATGACGTGGAGGCCGTGGCACGTGCCACCGGCGACTTCCGCAACATCTCGCTCAACGCCGACCTGCCGCTGCTCTGGTTCGACTGACGCCGGCTACTTCCAGCCGGCCAGCCTGGCGCGGTCCAGCCCGCCCACCTCGAACACCGCGGTACGCGTGCCGCCGGCCTTGACCGGATACTCCACCGACAGCGCCTTCGCGCCGTCGAGCATCCGCCAAAGCGCGCGTTCGTCGTCGATGAACATGGCGATCGCCTCGTCGGTGTCGGGGCGGTTGGCGGCCATGCGCACCGGCGCGGCGCTGTCCACGGTGACGGCGACGCGGCAGGCGCCGTAGCAGTCGAAGTCGCCGGCTTCCATGACCAGGTAGCTGCTGCGTCCCCACGACGGATGGTCGCGGAAGATCAGGCGCACCGGCTTTGCGCCGCTGCCGTCGCTGTCGACGCGGTCACGGGTGTAGATCGCGGCCGACAGCTGGGTGCCGCCGGTGACCGGCTCGACGTTGTAGGTCCACAGGCCGGCGAGGCGCTTGTCCTCGCGGATCGCCTCGGCGCGCGCCCCGGCCTGCTCGTGCAGCGGTGCGATGCGCGCGGCGGCAGCGGTATCGGGATGGCGCGCGAGGATCAGGTCGCCGTGGGCCTTGGCCAGCGGCCAGTTCTCCGCCGCGAAGGCGGCATCGAACTCGACCGCCGCCTTGTCGGCGGCCGCCTCGCCGGCCTGTGCCTGCGCGGCCGCCTGCGCCTCGGCCTGCGCCGTCGGGTCCTGGCAGGCGGTCAGCACCAGCAGCGCGCCACCCACCGCCGCCGCCAGCACCACGGGACGCGCCGTGTGGCGGAACGCACTGGCGCGGGCTGACATGCGCTTCACGCCCGCCTCAACGCTTCGCCGGCGCCGGACGCGTCGGATCGCCATCGGCGACCGGCATCGCGGGACGCTCGGGCTCGGGTGCCACGACCGTCGCATCGATCGCGGGCGCAGCCGGCGCCATCCCGCTACTTGCCACGGGCTTGGCCTCGGCGATCACCTTCTCCACCGACGCGGTGGTGATCGGGTGGTAGCCCGGACGCGCCCTGGCGAACACATCCTTCGCCAGCGCCAGCCCGCCTTCGGTGGCGACCAGCGCCTCGTAGGTGGGCATGATCAGTTTGCGGCGGCCGATCTTCTGCAGGAACGCCGCGATCGCCGGGTTCGCCTGTACATATCCGCTGCGCACCGCCAGCGGATACCAGCGCATCGCGATCTCGCCGTTCGGCGTGCCGGTGAACGCATACGAGGTATCCAGCTGCGACAGCTGCACGGTGGTCAGCGTCTCCGGCATGCCCTCCAGGAAGTGCACCCACTCCTGGGTCACCCACGCATCGGTGATCACCGGCGGCGGCAGCTGCGCGCTGCCCAGCCAGCCCAGGCGCGCGGTGTCGACCACGCCGAAGCGGCGCGACAGCACCTTGGGCGCGCCGGCCGGGATGCCCGGCTCGTACAGCCAGGTGTCGAACTCGGCCATGGTCACCTTGCCGGGATACTTCTCGAGCAGGTGGGTGCGCGCGTAGTCGACGAAGGTCGCGGTGGAAATGCTCTGGAACGCGAAATGGTCGAAGTAGCCGCGCAGGAACACGTCGAATTCGGCACGGCCGAAGCGCTCCTCGAGGAACTGCAGGAACCACGCGCCCTTGTCGTAGGACACGCCGCTGAGGCCTTCGTCGGGGTCCTTCATCACGCCCGGGCGCACCGCCAGCGCCTGCAGCTCGGGCGGCATGTCCTTGATCTCCGTGGCCAGCGCGTTGCGCGCGATCACGTACTCCATGTCGGACAGCTCCTTGCCGTACAGCGCCTCCACGATGCGGTTCTCGACGTAGCTGGTGAAGCCTTCGTTGAGCCAGCCATCCTTGGCGCTGGAGTTGGTGACCAGGTTGCCGGACCAGCTGTGCGCCAGCTCGTGCGCGATCAAGGACACCAGCGACTTGTCGCCCACGACCACCGTTGGCGTGATGAACGACAGGCGCGGGTTTTCCATGCCGCCGAACGGGAACGACGGCGGCAGCAGCAGCAGGTCGTAGCGCTCCCAGCGATACGGCCCGTACAGCGCCTCGGTGGTGGCGATCATCTTCTCGGTGTCGGCGAACTCGGCCACCGCGCCGTCCACGGCGGCGGGCTCGGCCCACACGCCCGAGCGCGCCGAGATCGGCTTGAACACCAGGTCGCCGGCGGCGATCGCCATCAGGTACGAGGGGATCTTCTGCGGCATGCGGAAGCTGTACGACCCGTCGCGCGCGGCGGCCGGATCGTTGTCGGCGCTCATCAGCACCATCACCTCGGCCGGGGCGGTGACCTCGGCGCTGTAGGTGTAGCGCACGCGCGGCGTGTCCTGCAGCGGCACCCAGGAGCGGGCGTGGATCGCCTGCGACTGGCTGAACATGAACGGCGTGGCCTTGCCCTGGGTCATCGCCGCATCCAGCCACTGCAGCCCGGAGGCCTCGGGCGAGGTGCGGTAGCTGACGCGGATGCGCGCGTTGCGCTCCGGCGCGGCGATCGTCAGCTTGCTGCCGAGCAGCGCGTCGCGCGCGGCCAGGGTGTGCTGCAGCGGCTGCCAGGCGCCGCCCTCGGCCTCGCCTTCCACGCGCTCGATGGCCAGGTCGCGGGTGTCCAGCACCAGCTCCTTGGCTTCGGGGTCGCGCCAGTCCAGCGTGTAGGTGGCGGTGCCGGCCAGGGTGCGGCTACCGAAGTCGATCGCCAGGGCCAGCGCGAGGTCGTCGATGGCGACCTTGTCGGGCTCGGCGTAGGAATGCTCGTCGTAGTCGCCGCTGGTGGCGGCCGCGGCAGGCGGCGGCGTGGCGGCGGCGGGCGGCGGCGTGGGTTCACGCTTGCAGGCGACAACGGCGGCAAGCGCCAGTGCCGCGAGCGCGGCCAGGCGGAGGGTACGGCTGAGGGTCATGGGACGGGGGTCCGCGAATTGGAACAGGCGCCGATTCTATCCCGACTGCCGCCATCGCCCCCGTGGCCGGTGGTTCAGGCCTTGTAGCCGTCGTGGATGGCGACGATGCCACCGGTCAGGTTGCGGTAGCCGCAGCGCGCGAAGCCGGCCGCCTCCATCATCGACTTCAGCGCCTCCTGCGGCGGGTGCTTGCGGATCGACTCGGCGAGGTAGCGGTAGCTGTCGGCGTCCTGCGCGAACAGCCGGCCCAGCCGCGGCAGCACCTTGAACGAGTGGAAGTCGTAGATCGGCTTGAACCAGTCCATGGTGACCTCCGAGAACTCCAGCACCCGCGCCTGGCCGCCGACCTTGAGCACGCGCAGCATCTCGGAGAGCGCCGCGTCCTTGTCGGTCACGTTGCGCAGGCCGAAGGCGATGGTCACCAGGTCGAAGCTCGCATCGGGGAACGGCAGCGCCTGCGCATTGCACTGCACGTACTCGAAGCCGCGCACGTTGCCGCGGTCGACCATGCGGTCGCGGCCGACGCGCAGCATGCTGCCGTTGATGTCGCCGAGCACCAGTTCGCCCGATTCACCGACGCGGTCGCGCAGCAGCGCCGCGATGTCACCGGTGCCGCCGGCCAGGTCCAGCACGCGCGCGCCGCGGCCGACCTGCGCGGTGGCCACGAAGTAGCGCTTCCAGACCCGGTGGATGCCCATCGACATCAGGTCGTTCATCAGGTCGTAGTTGCCGGCCACCGACGAGAACACCTCGCCCACCAGCTTCTGCTTGTCGGCCACCGGCACGTCGCGGAAGCCGAAGTGGGTGGTGCCGGGGCGCTCGTCGTGTTCGTTCATGCGGCGATTATCGCACCGTGGCCGCGGGGCCGGCGCGACGCGATCCGTGGCAGGATCGCAGGCCGCCGCATCCCGGAGCCCGCCATGATCACCACCCCCGACTACCGCCCCCTGCTCGACACCGCCATCGCCGAAGCCCGCCAGGGCCTGGCGGAGGGCGGCATCCCGATCGGCGCGGCGCTGTACCACCAGGACGGCCGGATGCTCGGCTGCGGCCACAACCGCCGCGTGCAGGAAGGCGATCCGTCGATCCACGGCGAGACCGACGCCTTCCGCAAGGCGGGCCGCCAGCGCAGCTACCGCGACACGATCATGGTCACCACGCTGGCGCCCTGCTGGTACTGCAGCGGCCTGGTGCGGCAGTTCAACATCGGCACGGTGGTGGTCGGCGAGGCGGTGAATTTCGCCGGTGGCGTGGACTGGCTGCGCGAAACGGGCACCGAGGTGGTGGTGCTGGATGATCCGCGCTGCATCACCATGATGGGCGAGTGGATCGACGCCAATCCGGGACTGTGGAACGAGGATATCGGCGAGGAGTGAGCCACGCCCACCGCGCAGCGCACTACACCGTGCAGGGATCTTCCCACGGCGGGTCCCGGTGCTCCGCGCGCAGGCTGGCGCGCGTCGGCAGCACGCCGTCGAGCGCGACGCTCATGTTCTGCTGGGCCGTGGCCTGCGCGACGGGTGCGCCACGGGTGTAGATGGTGAGCGCGAACGGCGGGCGACCGGGCGCGTTGACCACGTAGACCGCGTTCACTTCCCCGGCGCCGAAGTGGTAGCAGCCCAGCGGCTCAAGCTTCGCCCCGCGCGCGGCCAGTGCGCCGGGCAGGTCGTAAGGCGGGTCGGCGCCGACTTCGCTCCAGCCCAGCGCGAGCGATTTAGGCGCGCTGGCGGTACCGCCAACCCAGGCGTCCAGCGCGCCGAGGCGGCCGGTGGCCGCGGTGGCCGTCGCCCCGGAGACCGGCGCGCCCGCGCGCCAGCGCGCAGCCGGCACGCGCGCGCGGAGATCGGCCAGCATGAGCCGCTCGCCGGCGCGCGACGGCACCGCGGCCAACAGCACGTCCGCCAGTGGCCCGGCGGCCTCGATCTTGTCCCACAGGTCGCCGCAGGCGCTGTCGATGTCCGCGGCGGCCTTCTTCGGATTGTCCCGGCGCTCGCCGGCGCGGCAGCGCTCGAGATGGGCGGTGCGTGCATTCGCCGCCACCGGAACTGGCGTGGCCGCCGGACCGGAGGCCGTGCCCTGCGCCGCTGCGCCGCGGCTGCCGGTGGGCACTTCGTCGAAGCGTGCCTGCGCGGCGTTCCAGCGCAACTCGGCCGCGCACTGGTTGGCTGCGCCACTGCCGCCCCCGCAGGCCTCGCCACGGCGCGCGATCTGAAGCCTGGCCGGGCTACCGGCGAGCACGCGGTACGCCAGCAGGTGATCGGCGAACACCAGCTGCGCACTGGCCGTGCCGGTGCCGGTATAGAGCTCCACGCGCGCCAGTCCGTTCTCGCGGAACAGCGCCGGCGCGCCGTCGCAGGGCACGTTGCCTTCCGACACCACGAAATCGGTGTGGCCGTCGCCGTTGAAGTCGGCGGGGATGACGAAGCGCCCCTGCCCGCTCATGTCGCCCAGGCGGCCGCCGGCACGCGCGCAGGCCGCAACTACCTCGTTGATCCGCGTCTTGACCACATCGGGGACCACGGCCGGAGCCGCGTCCACGGGTGCCGCGCACGCGGCGGCGAGGAGCGCTGCGAGAAGCAGGAAGGCGGGTGGTTCCCGGTGCATGGCGATGGCCTCGGCGTTGCCGCACGGGGGGCGGCCCTGCCAAGGCGCAACGCCGGCCGCAGCCACCCGCGGCCACTGCGGCGGCGATCCGGGCTGTTCCCGGGGCTCCACGTCGCGCGGTGGCCGACCGGATCTGCCGCGTCAGCGCGGCTCGATGGTGAACCCGCCGAAGGCCACGCCCAGGTCCCAGCCCTCGCCGGTGCCGGCCAGCGCCAGCGATACCTCGCCCTTGGTCATCGCCTGCGCCTTGCTGGACTTGACCGCGCCCGCGTGCGCCTCGGCGGCGACGTAGGTGCCGAGCACCTCGCGGATGTTGTTCACGCCCGAGAACTCGCCGCGGCCGCCGCGGATCTCGGACTTGCCGATGGTCAGGCCGCCGCCCTTGGCGCTGATGCGCACGGCCATGGCCTGGCCGTTGTCGCAGCTCACCCGGCCCGTACCCGACGCCGTCTTGTAGAACACCGACCAGCCGGACATGTCGAAATCGAGGCGACAGGAGACGCCGCGCGCGGATGCCGGCGCCGCGGCGAGCAGCAGGGCCATCGCGACGGCGGCGGCGGCGATCATCGGAGACCTGGACATGGGCATGCCCCTCCTCAAAGGATGTAGCGGCTCAGGTCCTGGTCCTGCACCAGCTCGCCAAGCTGCGCGTCGACGTAGGCGCGGTCGATCACCACGCGGTCGCTGCGGTCGGGCGCCTCGAAGCTCAGCGAATCGAGCAGGCGCTCGAGCACGGTGTGCAGGCGACGCGCGCCGATGTTCTCCTGGCGCTCGTTGACCTGCGCCGCAATCTCGGCGAGGCGGTCGACGGCATCGGGTGCGAACTCCAGGTTGACGCCCTCGGTCTTCAGCAGCTCGACGTACTGCCGCGTCAGCGAGGCCTTGGGCTCGGTGAGGATGCGCACGAAGTCATCCTTGGTCAGCGCCGACAGCTCGACGCGGATCGGGAAGCGGCCCTGCATCTCCGGGATCAGGTCGCTGGGCTTGGCGAGGTGGAACGCGCCGGAGGCGATGAACAGGATGTGGTCGGTCTTCACCGAGCCGTACTTGGTGCTGACCGTCGAGCCTTCGACCAGCGGCAGCAGGTCGCGCTGCACGCCTTCGCGGCTGACATCGGCGCCCATGCCCTCGCTGCGCTTGGCGACCTTGTCGATCTCGTCGATGAACACGATGCCGTGCTGCTCGCAGGCCTCGATCGCGGCCTCGCGCACCTCGTCCTCGTTGACCAGGCGGCCTGCCTCTTCCTCGACCAGCTGCGGGCGCGCGGCGCGGATGCTCACGCTGCGCTTCTGGGTCTTGCCGCCGCCGAGGCTGGAGAACATCTGCCGCAGCTGCTGGCCCATCTCCTCCATGCCGGGCGGGGTCATGATGTCGACGCCGACATTGGCACTCAGCTCGATCTCGATCTGGCGGTCGTCGAGCTCGCCCGAACGCAGCTGGCGGCGCAGCTTCTGCCGCGTTTCGGACTCCACGCGCGACGGCTCGGCGCCGATGTCGACGGTGGTCGAGGGCTGCGCGCCCGGATTGAATCCAAAGCCCGCGGCCGGCGTTTCGCGCCGCGGCAGCAGCGCATCGAGGATGCGGTCCTCGGCGCGCTCCTCGGCCTGGGTGCGCACCTTCTGCTTGGCCTGCTCGCGGTACAGCTTGACCGCGGTGTCGGCGAGGTCGCGGATGATCTGCTCGACGTCCTTGCCGACATAGCCGACCTCGGTGAAGCGCGTGGCTTCGACCTTCACGAACGGCGCATTGGCGAGCGTCGCCAGGCGACGCGCGATCTCGGTCTTTCCGACGCCGGTGGGGCCAATCATCAGGATGTTCTTGGGCATCACTTCGTTGCGCAGTTCGTCATCAAGCTGCGCGCGGCGCCAGCGGTTGCGCAGCGCGATCGCGACGGCGCGCTTGGCGTCCTGCTGGCCGATGATGTGGCGATCGAGTTCCTGCACGATCTCGCGCGGGGTCATCGAGGCGTGCGAATTGTCCACTTTCATGCGCATGTTCAAAGCTCCTCGACCACCACGTTGCGGTTGGTGTAGATGCAGATGTCGCCGGCGATGTTGAGCGCCTCGATGGCGACCGATTTTGCATCGAGCGCGGTGTGCGCGAGCAGCGCGCGCGCGGCGGACAGCGCGTAGGGGCCGCCGGAGCCGATCGCGACCAGCCCGTCCTCGGGTTCGATGACGTCGCCGGTGCCGCTGATGATCAGCGAGGTGTCCTTGTCGGCCACCGCGAGCAGCGCCTCGAGCTTCCCGAAACGGCGCTCGGTGCGCCAGTCCTTGGCGAGCTCGACGGCGGCGCGGGTCAGCTGGCCGTGCTTCTCGAGCTTGGATTCGAACAGTTCGAACAGGGTGAACGCATCGGCGGCGGCGCCGGCAAAGCCTGCGAGGATCTGGCCGTCACGGCCGAGGCGGCGCACCTTGCGCGCATTGGACTTCATCACCGTGTGGCCAAGCGTGACCTGGCCGTCGCCGGCGATCGCAACGCGGCCGTCGCGGCGCACCGACACGATGGTGGTGGCGTGGAAGACATTGGGGTTCTGGCTGGGGTCCATGCGGCCTCCGGGTCTGAACCTCCCAGATGGGGCCGTGATGCCCCGCATCAACCTCCAGGGGCACCCAGCTTCAAGAACCGCGCGGCGTTGTCGTGGAAGATCGCGCGCTTCTGCGCCGGCGTGAGGAACGCCGCGCTGTCCACGCCCTCCACCGCCAGGGTGATCGCTTCCGGCCACACCATCTGGTCGGAGCCGAACATGAGCCGCTCGCCGAGCCCCGCGGTCACCAGCGCCTGCAGGTAATCGTGGAACTCCTGGCGCGGGATGATCCAGTTGATCACCGACACATCGGCGTGCAGCTGCGGGTAGACGTACATCAGCGCCTTGGTTTCCTGCAGGTAGGGCCAGCCGGCGTGCATCAGCCACACGCGCAGCTTCGGATGGCGCTTGAGCATCGGCTCCAGCAGCTTGGGGTTGCCGAGCTCCACGCTGAACTCCGGGCAGCAGCCATACGGCGTGCCGGGCGGGCCCAGGCCGGTGTGGATGCCGACCGGGACATCGAACTCCTCGGCCAGCGCCAGGTAAGGCTCGAACCAGGCGTCGCCGGCATCAAGCCCGTGGTACTGCGCGCCGATCTCGCCCAGCACCTGCAGTTCGCCGCTGGCAAACGCCTTGCGCAGCACCTCCGGCGGCGGCAGCCGCGTGCGGCCATCATCCATGAACGCGCCGGCGCGGATCGCATCGCCGCCGGCCTGGCGCATGCTGGCCATGTACGCATCCGGCCCGCTGACCAGGCCGAGCACAATGCCGTGGCGGCGCATGCGCTCCAGCGTGAGGCGCTCGCGGTCGGCATCGGTCGCGGCCGTCGTCGCCTCGCCGGTGGCGGGGTTCGGCGCGCCGGGCGCAGCCGGGCCGACGTGGAGGTGCACGTCGATGATCGGGCCTTCGTAAGACTGCGCGGCCGCGGGCGCGGCGATGAGCAGCAGGAACACGAGCAACGTCAGGCGCATGGCGGGATTCCCGGTGGGCATCCATGCGTACTACGCGGGGTGGCGGGCGCAACGGCCAGCGGACCGGCGCGCCGCCTACTCCTTGGCGCGCCGTTTCGCGCGCGGGTGCGCGGCGTCGTAGACCTTGGCCAGGTGCTGGAAGTCCAGGTGGGTGTAGATCTGCGTGGTGGCGATGTCGGCGTGGCCGAGCAGCTCCTGCACGCCGCGCAGGTCGCCCGAGGACTCCAGCATGTGGCTGGCGAACGAATGCCGCAGCAGGTGCGGATGCACGCGCTTGAACAGGCCCTGGCGCTGCGCCAGCAGGCGCAGGCGCAACTGCACGGCGCGCGCGCTGATCGGACCACCGCCACGGCCGGGAAACACCGGTGCATCGGCCGCGGCACCGGTGTCGGCGCGCCAGGCGGCCAGTGCACGGCAGGCATGCGAGCCGACCGGCACGCTGCGCTGCTTGTTGCCCTTGCCGGTGACGGTGACCAGGCCGTCGGCAAGGTCCAGCTCGCGCCAGCGCAGGTTGCGCAGCTCGGCCAGGCGCAGGCCGGAGGAATAGAACAGCTCCAGCAACGCGCGGTCGCGCAATCCGAGCGGCGCGTCGGTGGGCACTTCGACCAGCGCCACGGCTTCGTCGGCATCCAGCACCTGCGGCAGCTTGCGTGACGCCTTGGGCGCGCGCACGCCGGTGGCCGGATTGGCCGCGATGCGGCCGTGCTTCAGCTGCCACTGATAGAAGCTGCGGCAGCCGGACAGGCGCCGCTGCAGGCTCTTCGGCGACAGGCCGCGGCGATGCTCGTCGGCAACGAACGCGCGCAGCTGCAGCGACTGCAGTTCCAGCAGTCCGGAGCCGCCCTGCCCCTCCGCCCAGTGCGCCAGCGCCTGCAGGTCGCGGCGGTAGGCATCGAGCGTGTGCGCCGACGCGCGGCGCTCCACTTCAAGATGCGCCAGGAAGTCGTCGATCGCCGGATGCGGTCCTGCGGCCACCGCACTCCCCGCATCCACCCCAGCCATGCCTTCTTTCTCCCTCGGCGTCTTCGCGGCTTCGCGAGACTAATCGCGCTGGCGCAGCAGCGCCGCCGCGAAGGCCTCGCCCATCATCCGCAGGAACAGCGTGCCCATGCCGGGATAGAAGCGGTTGGCGTCGCTGCTGCCCACCGCCACCAGGCCCACGCCCTCGACCGGCAGCAGCGCGGTGGACGCCACGTCGTCGGAACGCGAGGCGTACAGCACGGCCTGCTTGTCGGGGTGCAGGCGGCCGCAGAGCGGTTCGCCATCGCGCAGGCAGTCGGCGAACGGCTGCAGCACGCGGTCGTCGCGCGCGATCACCTGCAGCCATTCTTCGTCGCCCAGCGCGGCCACCGGCGCGAACAGCACCACGCGCACCAGGTCGCCGTTGAAGTCCTCGGCCAGGGTGGCCACCATCGCGCGCACCACGCCTGCCGGGTCCTGCTGGCGCATCAGCGCCAGGGTCAGCTGGTGGGTGCGCACGGCGAGCCGCTCGTTTTCCTGCGACACCGCGTACAGGTCCTGCAGGCGGCGCGAGAGCTCGCGGTTCTTGTCGCGCAGCACTTCGAGCTGGTAGCTGGCCAGCGATGCCGCCGGGCCGTCCTCGCGCGGCACCACCAGGCTGCCTGCCAGGTCCGGGAACTGCTGCAGGAACTTCGGGTGGCGCCGCAGCCAGGCCGCGACCTCGTGTGCGCCGATCTTCTCGCCGGTCTCGCTCATGCGTTGAATCTTCCTTCGTAGACGAACGTGGCCGGACCCGCCATGCGGATGCCGCCGTCCAGGCCATGGTAAATGCGCAGCTCGCCGCCGGGCAGCGCAACGGTCACGCCACGCGCGCCATCCACGCGGCCGCGCCGCGACAGCACCGCGACCGCGGCGCAGGCGCCGCTGCCGCAGGCCAGCGTTTCGCCGACGCCGCGCTCGAACACGCGCAGGCGGATGCGGTCCGCGGCCAGCACCTGGGCAAAGCCGACGTTGGCCGAATCCGGAAACGCCGCGTGGCGCTGCAGCGCCGGGCCGAGCGTCGCCACCGGCGCGGCGTCGACATCGTCGACCTCGAGCACGGCGTGCGGGTTGCCCATCGAGACCGCGCCGAAGCGCAACGCGGTGCCTTCGAACCCGAGTTCGTACGCATCGGCAGCGGCGGCGAAGCCGGCCAGCGGCACCGCCGCGGGGGTGAAGTCCGGCGCGCCCATTTCAATCTCGACCAGTCCGTCGCCGAGCATGCGCACGTGGTGGCGCCCGACCGGGCTGTCGAGCATGAAGGCGTCGCCGGCGGCGCCGGCGCGGACCAGCCAGGCGGCGATGCAGCGCGCGCCATTGCCGCACTGCTGCGACGGCGAACCGTCGGCGTTCCAGATGGCGTAGGAGGCGACCGCGCCCGCGTCGCGCGCGCTGGCGATGGTCAGGATCTGGTCGCAGCCGACGCCGCGGTGGCGGTCGGCGAGCAGCCGGCACAGCGCGGCATCGGGCGGGGCCGCGCCGCCGCGCAGGTCGAGCACCACGAAATCGTTGCCCGCGCCGTGCATCTTGCTGAAGCGCAGCGGCGCCGCGGCGGGGATGGCCGCGACCGGCACGACCTCAGCCGTCGCCGTCGCCGTCGCCGTCGTCGCCGTCGTCGACGGCGGGCGGCTCTTCGCCATCCACCGGCACGTCGACCGGAACGGTTACCGGCTCGGTCGGCAGCGGCGGATCGAGCTCGTCGACGGGACGCGGGTCGGCTTCGGCACCGGCATCGATCGCCGCCGCGGACGGCGCGGGCTCGGCCCCGGGCGGCGGCGGCGGGATCAGCGACCCCTTGTTGCCGCAGGCGGACAGCAGCAGCGTGGACAGCAGGGTGGCGGCGAGCAAGGGGCGAATGTTCATGCGCGCAGTCTAGCGCCGGGCCGTGGCCATGACGACCGGCCGGCGGGCCGGCGTATTACCGGGCCGGCGGCTCGGGCCGGCGCCACAGCCATGCGGCCACCAGCGCCATGCACGCGATCGGCAGTGCCACCGCCCACCAGCGCGCATAGCCGGTGAGCCAGGCCAGGGCGAGCAGCAACAGCGCACTGGCGAGCATCGCGCCGCTTGCCATCCACTTCGAGTGCCGGGTCACCGCACCGTGCTCATGCCAGTCGCGGATCATCGGCCCGAAGCGCGCATGCGCCAGCAGCCAGCGGTGCAGGCGCGCCGAGCCCTGCGCCGCCGCCCAGGCCGACAGCAGGATGAAGGGCACCGTGGGCAGCCCCGGCACCACGATCCCCACCAGGCCAAGGCCCAGCGCCACGTAGGCGAGCAGCCACCAGGCCCAGCGGAAGCGCACGCGTCGGTCGGACCTGCCAGGCATGGCGGCATCATGCCGCGCGTGGCGGGCGACGGGCGCCCTGCCGCGCGCGGAGCGGCTCAAGGCGTCGCTGCGGCGCCGCCGTCCACGTCGAGCTGGTCGAGCATGAACGCGTACATCTCGGCCAGTTCGCGGTAACGGCGGAAGCGCCCGGACTTGCCGCCGTGGCCGGCGTCCATGTTGGTGCGGAACAGCACCGTCGCATCCGACGTGTCCAGGTCACGCAGGCGGGCGACGTACTTCGCCGGCTCCCAGTACTGCACCTGCGAATCCCACAGGCCGGTGCCGATGAACATCGCCGGATAGGCCTTGGCCTCGAGGTTGTCGTACGGCGAGTAGCGGACCATGTAGTCGTAGTCGGCCTTGCGCTCCGGGTTGCCCCACTCGTCGTATTCGTTGGTGGTCAGCGGGATGGTCGGGTCGAGCATGGTGGTGACCACGTCCACGAACGGCACCTGCGACAGGATCAGCCGGTACCTGTCCGGTGCCATGTTCGCGATCGCGCCCACCAGCAGGCCACCGGCGCTGCCGCCATACGCCGCCACGCGGTCCTTCGCCGCCCAGCCCTCGGCCACCAGGTGGTCGGTGACGTCGATGAAGTCGGTGAAGGTGTTGATCTTGTTGCCGAGCTTGCCGTCGTCGTACCACTTGCGGCCCATCTCCTGGCCACCGCGGATGTGGGCGATGGCGTACACCATGCCGCGGTCGAGCAGGCTGGTGGTGGTCAGGCTGTAGCCCGGGTCCATCGACATGCCGTAGCTGCCGTACGCGTACTGCAGCAGCGGCGCGCTGCCGTCCTTCCTGAAACCCTTGCGATAGACCAGGGACACCGGGATGCGGCTGCCGTCGCGGGCGGTGGCCCAGCTGCGCTCGGTGGCGTATTTCGCCGGGTCGTAGCCGATCACCGGCTGCTGCTTGAGCAGGCGGCGCTCGCCGCTGAGCACGTTGAGCTCGTAGGTGGTGGCCGGCGTGGTCAGCGAGGTGTAGCCGTAGCGCAGCCACGGCGTGCCGGGTTCGGCGTTGATGGACAGACCCATCGAGTACGCCGGCTCGTCGGCGGCCACGTACTCGTCGCCACCGGCCTTCAGCACGCGCACGCGCTCGAGCGCGTTGGAGCGCTCGGCGATCGCGGTGAAACCGTCGAACAGCTCGTAATCCTCGAGCAGCACGTCGTCGCGGTGCGCGATCCACTCCTTCCACTCCGCGCGCGACGTGGCGCCGGTGGGCGCGGTGGCGAGGCGGTAGTTCGGCGCCTTGTTGCCTTCGGCGTCCGGCGCGTTGGTGAGGATCACCCAGCGGCCGTCGAAGTGGTCCGCGTCGTACTCCACGTCTCGCTCGCGCGGCGCCAGCACGGTGAACGCGCCAGGAGCGGCGGCAGGCGTGCAGCGCAGCTCGCTGGCTACCGTGCTCTCCACGCCGATGCAGATGAAGCGGTCGTCGCGCGTGCGCGACAGCCCCATGTAGAAGCTGTCGTCCTTCTCTTCGTAGACCAGCACGTCGTCGGCCACCGGCGTGCCCAGCACGTGCTTCTTCACGCGCACGGTGAGCAGGGTTTCCGGGTCGTTCTCGACGTAGAAGAGCGTGCGGTTGTCATCGGCCCAGACCATGTCCGCCGACAGCCCGGGAATCGACTCGGGATAGTCCGTGCCGGTCTCCAGGTCGCGGAAGCGGATCGTGTACTGGCGGCGGCCGACCGCATCGTCCGCCCACGCGAGGATGCGGTTGTCCGGGCTCACCTCGTACACGCCGACGCTGAAGTAGTCCTTGCCGGCGGCCATGGTGTTGACGTCGAGCAGCACCTGCTCGGCGGCGAAATCGCCGGCGTCATTGAGCTGCATGACGTCGGCGGCGCCGAGGCCGTCGGCATCCCTGCGCCGCGCGTGCACCGGATAGTCCTTGCCGGTCTCGTAGCGCTGGTAATACCACCAGCCGCGCTCGCGGAACGGCACGCTGGCGTCGTCCTGCTTGATGCGGGCGACGAACTCATCGTAGAGCGCGTCCTCGACCGGCTTCAGCGGCGCCATCACCTGGTCGACGTAGGCGTTCTCGGCCTCGAGGTAGGCCAGCATGGCCTTGTCTTCGCGGCTGTCGTCGCGCAGCCAGTAGTACTCGTCGACCCGCACCGCGCCGTGCGGTGCGCGCACCTCGTGCTGGCGCTTCTCGACGTCGGGCGGCGTGGGCGCCGCGGCGTGGGTGGTGGTGGTCATGAGCAACAGGCCTGCGAGTGCGATGGGTTTCATGGGGTGGCGTGCTTGCCGAGCTGCTGCCAGAGGAAGGTCAGGTACAGCGCGTCCATGTGCGCCGCCTGCCGATTGTTGGCAGCGCCGCCGTGGCCGCCCTCGATGTTCTCGTAATAGCGCACGTCCTTGCCGGCTGCCGACATCAACGCGTGCATCTTGCGCGCGTGGCCCGGATGCACGCGGTCGTCGCGCGTGGAGGTGAGGATCAGCGTCGGCGGGTAGTCCTTCGCCGCATCGAACAGATGGTAGGGCGAGAACTTCTGGATGAACGCCCACTCGTCCGCGATGTCCGGATTGCCGTACTCGGCCATCCACGATGCGCCCGCCAACAGCTTGTGATAGCGCTGCATGTCCAGCAGCGGCACCTGGATGACCACCGCGCCGAACAGCTCCGGGTACTGCGTCAGCATGTTGCCGGTGAGCAGCCCGCCGTTGCTGCCGCCGCGGATGCCGAGGTGCGCCGGGGAGGTGATCTTGCGCGTGATCATGTCCTGCGCGACGGCGGCGAAGTCCTCGTAGGCCTTGTGGCGGTTGGCCTTGAGCGCCGCCTGGTGCCAGCGCGGGCCGTATTCGCCGCCGCCACGGATGTTGGCGACCGCGTAGGTGCCGCCCTTTTCCAGCCAGCCCTTGCCCACGCTGCCGGAGTAGCCCGGGGTCAGCGAGATCTCGAAGCCGCCGTAGCCGTACAGCAGCGTCGGGTTGCCGCCGTCGAGCGCCATGCCCTTCGGGTGCACGAGGAAGTACGGGACCCTGGTGCCGTCCTTCGATGTGGCGAAGTGTTGCGTGATTTCATGCGTCGAGGCATCGAAGAACACGGGCATGCTCTTCAGCACTTCCGGCTGTCCACCCACCTCGACCAGCGACAGCGTGCTCGGCGTCAGGTAGTCGGTGACCGTCATCCACAGCGCGTCGGAATCCTCGTCGTCCACCGCCGTGACCGCCACCGTGCCGAACTCCGGCGCGCCGGCGAACTCGCGGCGCGTCCAGCCGTCGGCGCCCGGGGTCAGCACGCTGAGCCGGTTCTTGACATGGTCGAGGACGTTCAGCACCAGGTGGTTGCGGGTGAAGGTGGCACCGGCCAGCGAGGTGGTGTCGGTGGGCTCGAACAGCACGTGGAACTCGCGCTTGCCCGCCATGTAGTCGTCAAACTTCGCCGCCAGCAGCGAGCCGGCCCTGTAGGACTTGCCGGCGACGTCCCAGGGCTCGCGCAGCTCGAGCGTCAGCCACTCGCGGTGCGCACCCTTCTTGGCCGAATTGGGCGCGTCGACCTTGGCCAGCGAACCGTCGGCGTTCCGCAGGTACAGCTCGTCGTTGTAGAAGGCCAGGGTGCGGCTGACGAAATCACGCGTGAAGCCGGGCGTGTGGTCGCGCATGGCCGCGATGTACATGTCGTCGGGCTTGCCCTCGTACACCACCGTGGCCGACGCCACCGGCGTGCCGCGGGTCCACTGCTTGACGATGCGCGGATAGCCCGAGCTGGTCAGCGAACCGTCGCCGAAATCGGTGTAGACATACACCGTGTCGCGGTCGATCCACTGCAGGCCTCCCTTGGCTTCTTCGCGGAAGAACCCGCCGTCCACCCACTGGCGCGTGGACAGGTCGAACTCGCGGGTGACGTCGGCATCGGCGCCGCCGCGCGACAGCGCGACCAGGCAGCGCTCGTAGGCGGGCTTCAGGCAGTCGGCACCGTGCCAGACCCAGTTCTCGCCCTCGGCCTTGTTCAGGGCGTCGAGATCGAGGACCGTCTCCCACTTCGGCTGCGGCTTGCGGTATTCGTCGAGCGTGGTGCGGCGCCAGAGGCCGCGCTCGTGCTGCTTGTCCTTCCAGAAATTGTAGTACCACGCGCCCTGCTTGTAGACGCCGGGGATCTTGTCGTCGGAGTCGTAGATGCCCAGCAGCTCCGCCTCGAGCGACTTGAACCCGGGCGTGGCGGCGAGCTCGGCTTCGGCCACGGCGTTCTGCGTGCGGACCCAGGCGAGCTGTTTCTCACCCTCCACGTCCTCCAGCCACTGGTGCGGATCGACCACTTCGGACTCCTTTGGCTGGGCGAGTGCGCCGAACGCGGTGGCCGCCAGTGCGGCAAACAGGCAGGCGTGGGACAGCTTGGGCATACGGCAACTCCAGCAGTGCGGACGTGGCCGGCCACGCTAGCACAGCGTCCACGGCCTGGCGGCGGCCGGACGTCCTGGCCCGGCGCGCCGCTGCCAGCGCCAGCCAGGCGCAGGCGGGCAGGCCCGGCAGCCACAGCGCGAGCCAGCCGAACGTGGTGCTGCCGGCGCGCGCCTGCGGGAGCGACAACAGCGCCACCACGGCCACGAACACCAGGCCGAGCAGCGCGCGGGACAGCCAGTCGCCGTCGGCGGCCGCGGCGGCACGGCGCGTGTGCCGCGCTGAACTGTGACAATCAACGGTCATGGCAATCCTCCACAATGGACGCGCAGCTTCGACCGCGGCCATCTCAGGGACTGCGACCGGCGTTGACACCGCGTTCGCCACGCCTGGTCGATGCTGCGCCGACTTCATGGACCACACGATGACCGCCAAACCGAATCACCGCCCCGCCCTCCGGATGTTCCACCTGCTCGCCGCGTCCGCGCTGGGGCTGCTGCTGGCGGCGTGCGGTGCAACCCGCGGCCCGGCCGTGGCCGAGCACGCGGAGACGGTCCCGGCACAGGCGCTGGATGCGCTGATGGGCAACTGGCATGTGGCGGCGCGCGTGCCATGGTTCGGGGAGCGTGGCCGTGTGGCGCACCGGGTCCGTTTCACGGCCGATGGCGACGGGCACGTGGCCGTGCACCGCACCTGGCGCAAGGGCTTCGCCGAACCCGAAGAGAGCGACGACATGACCGCGCGCCGCAGCGGCCACAGTGACCTGGTGTGGAGCGTCCGCCTGTTCGGCGTGGTGCCCGGCAAGTTGCGCATCCTCGAAGTCGCCGAGGACGGCAGCTGGATGCTGATGGATGCGCAGGGGCGCGACATCGCCTGGATCCTCACTCGCGCGCAGGTGGTCGAGGACGCCGCCTACCTCGAGCTCGAGAAGCGCATCGGCCGCCACGGCATCAACACCGACAAGCTGCGGCGTGTGCCGCAGGTGCCGGCACAGGAAGGCAAGCTGGGCTTCGAGCCCGCCGCTGCGCCGACCTCCCGGCGTTGACGCACCGCGGCCCGCGGGTCCGCGCTCAGCCTTCGTAGTTCGCCAGTGCCAGCGCCAGCAGGGTGCGCGCCTGCTCGCGCAGCGACGGTGGCTCGATGATCTCCGCGTCGCTGCCGTAGTGCAGCACGTCCATCAGCAGCTCGCGCGGCGCGCTGTAGGGCACCTTGAGCTCGTAGCGGCCGTCGGCGAGGTGCCGCCCCTGCTGCTGCGAGTGCCAGTGTTCGTCGGCCACCCAGCGCGCGGCCTTGGCGCTGAACATGATGGTGGCCACGCCCTTGGGCGCCCCGGAGAAGATGCCGTAGCTGCCGCCGAGGTGGCGGTCGAGCTCGGCCTCGTCGACATCCGTCGCCACCGCCTCCAGCGCCTTTGCATGCACGACGCGGTCCACGGAAAAACTGCGCAGGGCCTCGCGCTCGTGGTCCCAGGCGTCGAGGTACCAGTTGTCGCGGTAATGCGTGATGCGCTGCGGCGACACCGTGCGCCGGGTCTTCTCGCCGGTCGAGCGCGCACGATATTCGAAGGCCAGCTGCCGGCGCTCCAGCACCGCCGAACACACCACGCGGAACGCGTGTTCGTCGAGGCGCCGGGTGCGGTGCGGGATGACGCGCACGCGCTCCATCGGCAGGCGCTTGCCGCTGGCATGCTGGCTCAGCAGCTTGTCGATGCGCGACTGCAGGGGCGCCAGCGCCGACGACAGCACGCCGCCGCCACTGCGCGACAGCAGCTGCTGCGCGGCCAGCAGCGCGTGCAGCTCGTCGGAGTTCAGCCACAGCCCGGGCAGTTCGAAGCGGTCGCTGTCCTCGGCCGCATAGCGGAACCCGGCATCGCCGTCGCCGGTGACCGGTGCCATCAGTGCGTCGCGCAGGAAGGCCAGGTCGCGGTAGGCGGTGGCGCGCGAGCATCCAAGCTCGTCCTGCATCCGCGCCACCGTCACCGGATAGCGCGCCGACTTCAGGATGCGGTGCAGCGAGAGGATGCGTTCGTAGCGGTCCATGCAGGGGCCCTTGTCGACGATGGCCGGCACCGCCGGCTGCCCGGCTATTCTGCCTCGTCGCGCGCCGCCCCGACGACGCCAGCGCGATCACGGACACATGGGCACAATGGAGCGCATGCGCGAATCCGCCCCGAACGAGCCCGCCATCGACACCTCGCCCTCGCCCGGTGACGAGGTCAAGACCACGACCTGCTACATGTGCGCCTGCCGCTGCGGCATCAAGGTCTGGCTGGCGGACGGCAAGGTGCGCTACATCCAGGGCAACCCCGCGCACCCGGTGAACCAGGGCGTGCTGTGCGCGAAGGGTGCCAGCGGGATCATGCAGCACTACTCGCCGGCGCGGCTGGCCAAGCCGCTGCTGCGCGTGGGCGAACGCGGCAGCGGTGAATTCCGCGAGGTTGAATGGGATGAAGCGCTGCAGCTCGCCACCTCGTGGCTGGCGTCGGTGCGCGCGCGCAATCCCGACGAACTCGCGTTCTTCACCGGCCGCGACCAGTCGCAGGCGCTGACCGGCTGGTGGGCGCAGCAGTTCGGCACCATCAACTACGCCGCACACGGGGGCTTCTGCTCGGTGAACATGGCCGCCGGCGGCCTGTACACGCTGGGCGGCTCGTTCTGGGAATTCGGCGAGCCGGACTGGGAGCACACGCAGTACCTGATGCTGTGGGGCGTCGCCGAAGACCACGACTCCAACCCGATCAAGCTCGGCCTGGGCAGGCTGAAGGCCCGCGGTGCCAAGGTGGTCGCGGTGAACCCGGTGCGCTCGGGCTACGGTGCGATCGCCGACGAGTGGATCGGCATCCGCCCCGGCACCGACGGCCTGTTCGCGTTCGCGCTGATCCACGAGCTGCTGCGCATGGACCGCATCGACCTGGACTACCTGGTGCGCTACGCCAACGCGCACTGGCTGGTGGTGCGCGACCCGGGCGCGGCCGGGGACGGGCTGTTCGTACGGGATGCCGCGGGACAGGCGCTCTGCTGGGTGGGATCGGCCGGCGAAGGAGGGCTGCAGCCCGCCGACAGCATCGACATCTCGCCGGCGGTGGTTGGCGAGTACACGCTTCACGACGGCCGCAGCGCGGTGCCCGTGTTCCAGCTCGTCGCCGAACGCTATCTCGATCCGCAATACGCGCCGGACGCGGTCTGCGAACGCTGCGGCATTCCCGCCGACACCATCCGCCGCATCGCGCGCGAACTCGCCGCGGCCGCGTTCGACAGCAAGCTGTCACTGCCCATCGCCTGGACCGACGCGTGGGGCCGCGAACACACCGACATGCCCGGGCGCCCGGTGTCGCTGCACGCCATGCGCGGCATCAGCGCGCATTCGAACGGGTTCCACACCTGCCGCGCGCTGCACCTGCTGCAGCTGCTGCTGGGCGCGGTGGATGCGCCGGGCTCGTTCCGTTACCAGCCGCCCTATCCGAAGCCGATCCCGCCGCCGAACCGCCCGGGCAAGACCCGCCGCGCCGACGGCACGCTCGATGCCGGCCCGCTCGGCTTCGTGCACGGCCCGGAGGACCTGCTGGTCGACGCCGAAGGCCGGCCACGCCGCATCGACCACGCGTTCTCGTGGGCCTATCCGCTGTCGGCGCACGGCATGATGCACACGGTGATCCGCAACGCCCACGCCGGTGATCCGTACCGCATCGACACGCTGATGATGTTCATGGCCAACATGAGCTGGAACTCGGCGATGAACACCGGCGAGACCATGCGCTGGCTGACCGACAAGGACGCCGACGGCACGTACCGCATCCCGCACATCATCTATTCCGACGCCTACGCCTCGGAGATGGTCGCCTACGCGGACCTGGTGCTGCCCGACACGACGTACCTCGAGCGCTTCGACGCGATCAGCATGCTCGACCGGCCGATCTCGGATGCCGACGGCGCGGCGGATGCGATGCGCCATCCGGTGTTCGATCCCGCCACGCAGGACGGCAGCGACGGGCGCGCGCGCGACGTGCGCGGCTTCCAGTCGGTGCTGCTCGATCTCGGCGCGCGCCTCGGCCTGCCCGGCATGGTGCACGCCGACGGCTCGCCTGCGTACCGCGACTACGCCGACTACATCGTCCGCCACGAACGCACGCCGGGCGTCGGGCTGCTCGCCGGCTGGCGCGGCGAGGACGGCGACCTGCACGGCAAGGGCGCGCCCAACCCGGAGCAGCTGCAGCGCTACATCGACAACGGCGGCTTCTGGCGCGAGGAGATCCCCGAGCACGCGCGCTATTTCAAGATGGCCAACCGCGGTTATCTCGAATGGGCGCACAAGTTGGGCTTCATCGGCTCCACCGCGCCGATCGTGCTGCAGCTCTACGCCGAACCGCTGCAGAAGTTCCGGCTCGCCGCCCTGGGCCACGGCGAGCACCAGCCGCCCGAGGAACATCGTGAACGCGTGGCCACGTATTTCGACCCGCTGCCCATGTGGTACGAGCCGTTCGAGCACGACCAGACCAGCCGCAAGACCTATCCGCTCAACGCCGTGACCCAGCGACCGATGTTCATGTACCACGCCTGGGGATCGCAGAACGCGTGGCTGCGGCAGATCGCCGCGCGCAACTGGCTGTACCTGCATCCCGACACCGGCGCGCGCCTGGGGCTCGCCGACGAAGACTGGATCACCGTCGCCTCGCACAACGGCGAGATCACCGTGCAGGCGAAATTCGCCGGCAACGTGCAGCCGGACACGGTGTGGACCTGGAACGCGATCGGCAAGCGCCGCGGTGCCTGGCGGCTGGCGAAGGACGCACCGGAAGGCGACACCGGCTTCCTGCTCAACCACCTCATCTCGGACCGGACCCCGCGCGGCGACTACGCCAATGCCGACCCGGTCACCGGCCAGGCGGCGTGGTTCGACCTGCGCGTGTCGATCCGCAAGGCCGATGCCGGACATTCACAAAGCGCGCAGCCGCAGTTCGCGCCGCTGCCGCTGGGTGACGCGCCCGACGGTCCGCTCCGCTACGGTGCGCGCCGACGATGACCCAGGAGATGCTGCTGACCTTCCTGGTCCTCGCCGGCGCCGTGGCGCTGTTCGTCAGCGAGAAGCTGCCGCCGGAAGTGGTGGCGATGCTGGTCCTGGCGGCGCTGCTCACCCTGCGCCTGGTCACGACCGAAGAAGCGCTGTCGGGATTCAGCAGCCCGGCCACCGTCACGGTGGCGGCCATGTTCGTGCTCAGCGCCGGCCTGCAGCGCAGCGGCTCGCTCAACCGCCTGGGCGAGGCCATCGCGCGCATCCGCTGGGGCTGGCTGCTCGCGCTGGTGATGATCGTGCTGACCGCGGCGGTCTCGGCGTTCATCAACAACACGGCGGCGGTGGCGGTGTTCCTGCCGCTGATCATCGCCGCCGCGGTGGCCAACAACCTGCCGCCGTCGAAGTTCCTCATCCCGCTGTCGTACGCGGCGCAGTTCGGCGGCGTTTGCACCTTGATCGGCACCTCCACCAACCTGCTGGTCGATTCGATGGCGCGCCAGGCCGGGCATGCCGGCTTCACCATCTTCGAGTTCAGCCGCCTCGGCATCGTCTTCGTGGTGGTGGGCACCGTGTACCTGATGATCGCGCGGCGCTTCCTGCTGCCCGACCTCGGCGTTCCGCACCAGGCCGACAGCGGCCATGCAGGCCGCTACGTGGCCGAACTGCTGGTGTCCGACAAGTCCGGCGCGGTCGGCAAGCGCGCCAGCGACCTGTTGCCGCACACCAGCGGCGACGTGGTGGTGCTGGAGCTCTTCCGTGGCCGCACCGCGCTGCCCGCGCCGCGCGACACGCTGATCGAGCCGGGCGACCGCATGCTGGTGCGCGGTGCCTGGCCGGACATCGATGCGGCGCGGCGCAAGCTGAAGCTGAAGTTCGACGAGGTGGCACGCGGGCTCGAGGACGCGGGCGGGGACGACGGACGCGTGCACGCCGAAGCGATGGTCGCCCCGGGCTCGCACCTGATCGGCCATACGCTCGCCGGCCTGCGCTTCGCCCACGTCTACCACGCGCGCGTCCAGGGCCTGCACCGCCATCGCCTGTCGATCCGCCAGCCACTCGACCAGGTGCCGCTGGCGATGGGCGACGTGTTCCTGCTGGATGCGCCGGAAAGCGCGCTCGACCTGATGCGCGCCGACCCCGGCCTGGTGCTGCTCGCCGAGCGCCCCCAGCAACGCAGCTCCATCCGCCGCGCGCTGCTGGCGCTCGGCATCTTGACCGCGGTGGTCGCGGTTGCCGCCGCCGGCTGGATGAGCATCGTGGCCTCGGCGATCTTCGGCTGCGTCGCACTGATCCTGCTGCGCGTGCTGGAGCCGGAAGACGCCTACGCCGCCATCGACTGGCGCGTGGTGCTGCTGCTGGCCGGCGTGCTGCCGCTGGGGATCGCACTGCAAAACAGCGGCGCGGCGGCGCTGGTCGCCGATTTCTCGATCGACGTGGTCGGCGGCTTCGGGCCGGTGGCGACGCTGGCGGTGATCTACATCCTGACCTCGGTGCTGACCGAGATCATGAGCAACAACGCGTCGGCCGCGCTGGTGGTGCCGATCGCCATCGCCACCGCCGAATCGCTCGGCCTGGACAGCAAGCCGTTCCTTGTGGCGGTGGCGTTCGCGGCGTCCACCAGCTTCGCCACGCCGATCAGCTACCAGACCAACACCATGGTCTACGCCGCCGGCGGCTACCGCTTCCAGGATTTCCTCAAAGTGGGGCTGCCGCTCAACGTCATCTTCATCGCGATGGCGATCGTGCTGATCCCGCGCTACTTTCCCTTCTCGCCGTGAGGCCACGATGACCAGCCTGCCACCGCCGTCGCCGAGGAAGATGGGCCTGGTGATCGACCTCGACACCTGCGTCGGCTGCCACGCCTGCGCGACCAGCTGCAAGGAGTGGAACGCCGGCGGCATCGCCGGGCCGCTCACCGACGAACGCCCCTATGGCAAGGATCCATCCGGCGTGTGGTTCAACCGCGTGCACAGTTACGAGCTGGCGGAGGCGGAGGCCCAGCCGGCCATGACCCTGCATTTCCCGCGCAGCTGCCTGCACTGCGAGACGCCGGCGTGCGTGACGGTGTGCCCGACAGGTGCCAGCTACAAGCGCGCCGGGGACGGCATCGTGCTGGTCGACGAGGACACGTGCATCGGCTGCCAGCTGTGCAGCTGGGCCTGTCCCTACGGCGCGCGCGAGTACAGCGAGGTCGAGGGGGTGATGAAGAAATGCACCCTGTGCGTCGACCGCATCTACAACGTGAACCTCGAGGAGGCCGAGCGCCAGCCGGCCTGCGTGCAGGCCTGCCCGACGCGCGCGCGGCACTTCGGCGATCTCGGCGACCCGGCGTCGGCGGTGTCGAAGCTGGTCGCCGAACGCGGCGGCGTGGCGCTGCTGCCGGAACTCGGCTACCAGCCGGTAAACCGCTACCTGCCGCCGCGACCGCGGCGCGGCGATGGCGAAAGCGCGGAGCCCGACACAGCCACGCGCGCGGTCTCGCCGCTACATTGGCTGGCCCGCACGTTCCGGCGCTGAGATACCCCGATGCGACCCGCACTGTCGATCATCTTCTTCACCACGCTCTCCGGCGCCGGCTACGGCCTGCTGGCGTGGACCGGCATCGCGATCGCACTGCTGGCGCTGCGCGGCGGGCTGTCCACCGCGCTGGATGGCGTGCAGTTCGCCGGCGTGGTGCTGGGGCTGGTGCTGTCGACGGCGGGCCTGCTGAGTTCGCTCGGCCACCTCGGCCAGCCACGCCGCGCCTGGCGCGCGCTGAGCCAATGGCGCACTTCGTGGCTGTCGCGCGAGGGCGTGCTGGCGATCGCCACCGCAGTGACCGCGCTCGCGGTCATCGCCTTGCTCGTGTGGATGCCGGCCGGCGCATCGCGCGCCGCGTGGCTGGCGCTGCTCGGCCTGCTGCTCGCGGTGCTGGCACTGGCCACGGTGGCCTGCACGGCAATGATCTACGCCTCGCTCAAGCCGATCCCGGCGTGGCGCCATCCGCTGGTGGTGCCGGTGTACCTGCTGTTTGCCCTGCTGACCGGGCTTGCGCTGCAGTTCCTGGTGATGGCCGCGATGCTGCGCGGGCAGGGGCCCGCGATGATGCTCGCCAGCCTGGCGATCCTGGGCGCGCTGCTGGCCGGGCTGAAGTGGCTGTACTGGCTGGCGATCGACGGTGCCGGCGCGCCGGCCGCGCGCGGCGCCGCGCTCGGCCTGCCGGGCCGCGACGCCAGGGTGTTCGAGCATCCGCACACCGAGGCCAACTACATCACCCGCGAGATGGTGTTCGCGGTGGCCCGCCGCCATGCGCTGCGGCTGCGGATCGCCACCAGCCTCGCGCTGGTCGCGGCGCCGCTGCTGGCGACCCTGCTGGTGGCGACCGGCCTGCTGTCCCCGGTTGCCGGCGTGCTGCTGGCCGCACTCGGGCTGCTGGCCGCGGCCTTCGTGGAACGCTGGCTGTTTTTCGCACAGGCGCGGCATGTGGTTTCGGCGTATTACTGAACCGCACCGCCGTATTCCGGGGGCATCGCCTTTGAACGGCGTCTAAAAGACGCGATAATCGCCCGGTAATCGTTTCCATCGGAGCCCTACGGCATGTTGTCCGCCGCCCTGTGGGTGGCCATTGCCGCCCCGCCCGTGCTGATCGCGCCCTTGCCGGAGTCCCCCGGCGAGCCGGCGCTGTTCGCCGTGGCGGCCGGGCGCGCCGACCTGCGCCGCCCCTGCTACCAGCTGGTCTGCAACGACGCCGGCTGGCGCGCGCCGACGCGGTTCACGCGCATCGCCCGGCCCAAGGCACCCGGCACGCTGGACCCGCTGCTGCCGATACGGCTGCCGGCGATCGCGGCGCGGCGCTATCCGCTGTACTCGCCGGCGTCGCGCCGCGACTGGCGCACCACGCACGGCAGCCACTCGCGCTTCGATGCCGGCTTCGGCTACGAGGCCGTGCGCACGCCGGACACCAATCTCCGCGTCGAATTCGGCACCGGCTACCGCCTGCAGCCCTATGCCGACCATGGCACCGCGAGCGAAGGCCCGATCGCCCGCGGCCGCCTCGAGCTGCGGCAGAACCTCAGCGACAACGCGCTGCTGACCCAGCGGGTCCTGGTGGAGACCGGCCGCCTGAACACCACCACCCGGCAGGTGATCGGCGTGGACCTGCGCCTGCAGCCGCAATGGACCCTGCATTCGAATTTCGAGCTGCGCCACGACAGCGCCGGCGACGGGGGGCGCGGCGCAACGGCCACCGAAGGTTCGCTGCAGTTGCGCTACCGGTTCTAGGCGGGGGCGGTTTCTCGCGAAGGCGCGAAGGCGCGAAGGGGCGATCGGGGCTGGTTGGCCGCGGCCGGGGCTACCTGGGCGGAAGGAACTCGGCGGCGCCGGCGGCGAGCAGGCGCGCCGCGACGTCCTGGCCAAGCGCGTCGGGCGTCGACGCGGGGGATTGGGCGCTGGCGCGGACGCTGCGACCGTCGTGTTCGCTGCCCACCAGGCCGTCCAGACGCAACGTGTCACCTTCAAGGCGTGCGAATGCGGCGACCGGCACGTGGCAGGAGCCGTGCAGGGCCAGGTTGAGGGCGCGCTCCGCCGACGCGCAGGTGCGGGTGGGCGCGTGGTCGAGGGCGCGGCACAGCGCCATCACCGCGGCATCGTCGCCGCGGCATTCGATCGCGATCACGCCCTGCGCCGGCGCCGGCAGCCAGTCCGGCGCATCCAGGCGCATGCGGATGCGTGCACTGAAGCCGAGGCGGTCGAGGCCCGCGCAGGCCAGCACGATCGCGTCGTACTCGCCGGCATCGAGCTTGGCCAGGCGGGTGTTGACGTTGCCGCGCAGGTCGCGGATCTCGAGGTCCGGGCGCAGCGCGCGCAGCTGCGACTGCCGGCGCAATGACGAGGTGCCGACGCGCGCGCCCTCGGGCAGCGCGGCCAGGCTTGCATGATGGTTGCTGACGAAGGCATCGGCATGGTCGGCGCGCGCCAGGAACGCCGGCAGTGCGAACGGCGCGTCGACTTCCATCGGCACGTCCTTCAGCGAATGCACCGCGCAGTCGGCCTCTCCGCGCAGCATCGCGAGTTCCAGTTCCTTGAGGAACAGGCCCTTGCCGCCGATCGCGGACAGCGAGCGGTCCAGCACTTCGTCGCCGCGGGTCGACATCGGCACCAGCTCCACCACGATCCCGGGGTGGGCGGCGCGCAGCAGGTCGGCGACGTGTTCGCTCTGCCAGAGGGCGAGCGGGCTCTTGCGGGTGGCGATGCGGAGGGTGTTCACCGCGCCATTATCGCCTTCCGCACAGGCCGGCGCGGGTTTCGATCCATATACTGGCGCATTCCATGAACCCGCCGGCCACGCCGCAACCCCTGGCCGCCCGGCCCATCGAGTCAATCCCAATGCGTATCCTGATCCTGGGCTCCGGTGTGATCGGAGTGACCAGCGCGTGGTATCTGCGCCAACAGGGGCACGAGGTCGTCGTCATCGACCGCGCGACCGGCCCCGCGATGCAATCCAGCTTTGCCAATGCCGGCCAGGTCTCGCCCGGCTACGCCTCGCCCTGGCCCGCGCCGGGCATCCCGCTGAAGGCGGTGGGTTGGCTGCTGTCTCGGCACGCGCCGCTGGCGATACGGCCGACCGCCGACCCCGCGCAATACCGCTGGATGTGGCAGATGCTGCGCAACTGCACCCATCACCGCTATGCCATCAGCAAGGCGCGGATGGTGCGGCTCGCCGAGTACAGCCGGGCCTGCCTGGAGGAGCTGCGCCGCGATACCGGCATCGCCTACGAGCAGCGCACGCTCGGCACCACGCAGCTGTTCCGCACGCAGGCGCAGCTCGACGGTGCCGCCAAGGACATCGCGATCCTGCGCCAGTACGGCGTGCCCTACGAGCTCCTCGACCGCGCCGGAATCGTCCGCGTGGAGCCGGCGCTGGCCAGGGTCGCCGATACGCTGGCCGGCGCGCTGCGCCTGCCGGGCGACGAAACCGGCGACTGCCACCTCTTCACCACCCGGCTGGCGGCGATGGCCGAGGCCGCGGGGGTCGAGTTCCGCTACGGGCAGGACGTCGAAGCCCTGCTGGGCGACGGGGACCGCATCGCCGGCGTGCGCATCCAGGGCCGGACCGAAACCGCCGACTGCTATGTGCTGGCGCTGGGCGCGTGGTCGCCGCGCCTGCTCGCGCCCCTCGGCATCCGCCTGCCGGTGTACCCGCTCAAGGGCTATTCGCTGACGATCCCGATCACGGACCCCGGGCTGGCGCCGCACTCGACCGTGCTCGACGAAAGCTACAAGGTGGCCATCACCCGCTTCGACGATCGCATCCGCGTCGGCGGCATGGCCGAGGTCAGCGGCTATGACCTGTCGCTGCCGCAGCGCCGCCGCGACACCCTGGAGATGGTGGTGAAGAGCCTGTATCCCGACGGCGGCGACCTCGCCAACGCCAGCTTCTGGAGTGGCCTGCGCCCATCCACGCCGGACGGCCCGCCCGTCGTCGGCCCCACGGCGTACCGCAACCTGCTGCTCAACACCGGGCACGGCACCCTGGGCTGGACGATGGCCTGCGGCTCCGGGCGCTACCTGGCCGACCTGGTCGACGGCCGTGCGCCCGCGATCGACAGCGAGGGCCTCGACATCTCCCGCTACGGGCGCCCCTGGCCCGCCGCGCCCACGGGGCTGCGCTGATGCGCCCCGCGCGCGCCACCATCGACCTCGACGCCCTGCGCCACAACTACCGCCACGCGCGCACGCTCGGCGGCGGCAAGGCGCTGGCCGTGGTCAAGGCCGACGCCTACGGACACGGTGCAGTGGCCTGCGCACGCGCGCTCGACGGCGAAGCCGACGGCTTTGGCGTGGCCTGCATCGAGGAGGCGATCGAGCTGCGCGAGGCCGGCATCCGCGCGCCCATCCTGCTGCTGGAAGGCTTCTTCGACGCCGACGAGCTGCCGCTGATCGAACGCCATGCGCTGTGGACGGTCGTCGCCTCGCCCTGGCAGGTCGACGTGCTCGAGCGCCATCCGCTGCGGGAGCCATTGCCGGTGTGGCTGAAGCTCGACTCGGGCATGCACCGCCTGGGCCTCGCACCCGACGACTATCCCGGTGCATGGCGGCGCCTGCGCGCACTGCCGTGGGTGGGCGGGATGGTCGCGATGAGCCACTTCTCGCGCGCCGATGAACTCGGCCACGCCAGCACGTCCGAACAGTTGGCCACGTTCGACGCGATGCTGGCGCGGCTTCCGCCCGGCACCACCACCAGCCTGGCCAACTCCGCCGCGCTGATGGCCTGGCCAGCGGCACGCGGCGGCTGGGTGCGCCCCGGCCTGATGCTCTATGGCTCGCACATGCTCGATGCGCCGTGCGCGGAGGCCGAGCCGCTGCGCGCGGTGATGGAGCTGGCGTCAAAGGTCATCGCGGTGCGCGAGCTCGCCGCGGGCGAACCGATCGGCTACGCGGGCGCCTTCATCACCTCGCGCCCGACGCGCGTGGGCGTGGTGGCGGCCGGCTACGCCGACGGCTATCCGCAGTACGCGACCTCCGGCACCCCGGTGATCATCGACGGCCAACCGGGCGAGCTGATCGGGCGCGTCTCGATGGACATGCTGACCGTCGACCTGACCGACCACCCCGGCGCCGGCATCGGCAGCGATATCGAACTGTGGGGCGCGCGCCTGCCGGTGGCCGAAGTCGCGGCGCGCAGCGGGAACAGCCCGTACCGGCTGCTGACCGGGCTGAAGCGGGCGACGCGACAGACGATCCAGCGCCTCTGACCACTGTCGCGCGAAGGCAATGCCTGGCGCTGCGGCGCCTGTCGCCGCTCAGCGCTCGCGCAGCATCTCGCGCAGCTGCGCCACGCAGCGGCGGCTGACCTCGAGCGGCTCGGCGCCGTGGCGCAGGATCGCGTGCACATGGCCTTCCGGGTCGCGCCGGAGCTCGACCAGCTCGTGGCGGGCGACCAGGCAGTTGCGGTGGATGCGCAGGAAACGCTCGCCGAACTCCTCTTCCAGCGACTTCAGCGACTCCTCGATCAGGTCCTCGCCGCGCGCGTGGTGCACCACCACGTACTTCTCCTCGGCCTGCAGGTAGCGCACGTCCTCGACCGGGATCAGGCGCAGGCTGCCGCGCAGGCGTGCGCAGAGGTGGGTGCGGAGCTTGCCGGGCGCATCGGCGCGGCTGCGCTCGAGGCCGGCGGTGAACGTGCGCACGCGGGCGATCGCAGCCTCGAGGCGCTCGGGGCGCACCGGCTTGACGATGTAGTCGACCGCCGCGGCGTCGAACGCCGACAGCGCATGCGCGTCGTAGGCGGTGCAGAACACCACCGCCGGGCGCGGCTCGAACGCGGCCAGGTGGCGCGCGGCCTCCAGGCCATCGATGCCGGGCATGGCGATGTCGAGCAGCACCAGGTCGGGTTCGTGCTCGGCGCAGGCCTGCAGCGCGCTGCGTCCGTCGCCGGCCTCGGCCACCACGTCGATGCCGTCGAGCGCGGCGAGCAGCGTGCGCAGGCGCTCGCGTGCCAGCGGTTCATCGTCCGCGATGACGACCTTCAAGGCGTCCTCCTGGCGGGCTGCAGCTGCAGGCTGAGCTCGCAGGCATAGTAGCCCGCGTCCCAGCCGCAGGTCATCCGCGCGCGCGGGCCGAACGCATAGCCCAGCCGGTGCGCGATGTTGCGCTGCGCGTGGCCGGCCCCGTGCACGCCGGGCACGTGCGGCGGCAGCGACGGATTGTTGACGCGCAGGCGCAGGGTATCGCCGTCCACGGCGGCCTCGATGAGCACGGTCCCGCCTTCGGGCAGGCGCGAGATGCCGTGCAGCACGGCGTTCTCCAGCAGCGGCTGCAGCACCAGACGCGGCATCGCCAGGTCCCACGGCAACGGTTCGGCCTTGCGCCATTCCACGCGCAGGCGCTCGCCCAGGCGCAGCTGCTCGATGCCCAGGTAACGTTCGGCCAGGCGCACTTCCTCGGCGAGCGAGGAATCACCTTCGCCCGCGCCGAGCGCGGCGCGGAACAGGTCGGACAGGTCGAGCACCGCGCGCTCGGCGACGTCGGGATCGCGGCGCAGCAGGGTGGCGATCATGTTCATGCTGTTGAACAGGAAGTGCGGGCGGATGCGTGCCTGCAGTGCGTCGGCCTCGGCGCGGGCATGCGCGGCGAGCTGCGCCTGCCAGCGGTCGATGACGTAGAAGTAGCGCAGCGCAAGCGCGGTGATCAGCGTGACCACGCCGGCCGATCCACTGACGAAGCGCAACGATGACGGCCAGCCGCCGGCATCGCCGACGCTCGCGAACAGGGCGTGCACGATCGCCGCCACCACCGCCGCGACCAGCGCCGACAGCGCCACCGCCGCCAGCGCTCCGGTGCGCCGCGGCAGGCGCGACAGCGTGCGTCGCGACACGCACAGCAGCACCGACACCGACAGCGCCAGCCACAGCGCGAACCCGCTGGTCGACAGCACGCGTGCAAGGTCCCAGCGCGAGCCGGCGTCGGGCACCAGCACCACCACCACGACCACCAGCTGCGCCATGCCGAGCATCGCACCCAGCCGCGGCAGGCGGCACAGGTCGGGCAACCACGGCTCGTCGGCGCGCGGGTCGCCCATCGCCTCAGCCCGCGGTAAAGCGGCGCGACATCCAGTCACCGAGATCGGCGATCTCCTCGGCGCACACCGAATGCGGCATGGGATAGGCGCGCCAGTCGACGTCGAAGCCCAGCTCGCGCAGCAGCGCCGCGCTTCGCTGCCCGGCCTGGAACGGCACCACCGGATCCTGGCTGCCGTGGCCGAAGAACACCGGCGCGCGCACGGCCGCCTGGGCAAGCACGCTGCGGGCCTTGTGCGCGGACGGCACGTAGGCGGACAGCGCCACCAGCCCGGCCAGCGGCGCCGAACTCCGCAGTCCGGCAGCCAGCGTGACCGCCCCGCCCTGCGAGAACCCGGCCAGCAGCACGCGCCCGCGCGCCACGCCGCGCGTGGCCTCGCGCGCGATCAGCGCCTCCACCTGCGCCACCGATTCGTCGACGCCGGCTTCATCGGCGCGGTTGTCGAGGTCGGCGTCGACGATGTCGTACCAGGCACGCATCGCCATGCGACCGTTGATGGTCACCTTGCGGACCGGCGCATTCGGGAACACGAAGCGCAGCGCCGGCCAGTCGCGGCGCACCAGCTGCGGCACGATGGGGGCGAAATCGTTGCCGTCCGCGCCGAGGCCGTGCAGCCAGATCACGCTCCATGCGGGTGACGGCCCGGTCTCGTGTTCGATGCAGTCCAGCAGCATGGCGGCGCTCGGCAGGGTTGGCGCGCCATTATGCATGGCACGCCCGCCGGGCCCGCCGCGCCGCGGCTACTGGTCGAGCGAGAAGCGCACGGTGATCGCGGAGGCCACGCTGCTGCCGCCGGGTGCGAAGCGGTACTCGCCGACCGCGGCCAGCGCGGAACGGTCGAAGACGCCGGGCGGGGTCGCACTGACCACGCGCGCGGCCGTGACCGAGCCATCGGGGCGGATGGTGAAACCCACCTGCACCGCGCCTTCCACGCGACGGTTCAGCGCCGCCGCGGGATACCGCGGCGCGGGCTGGTGCAGCAGGCGCGGCACCGGCGCGGGCGACTCCGCCACCGCGGCTGCGCGCGCGCCCGCAGGCGGCAACGCCCCTGCCGGCGCAGGCACGGCGTCGCCGTCCGCCAGCGGCGGGGGACGTTGCGGGGCTGCTGGCGGCGGCAGCGCGGGCGTCGGACCCGCTCCGGCAGGTGTCGCTACCCGCACCGTGGCCGCAGCGCGTGCATCGGCGTCGGCGCGCACGCGCTGCACCTCCACGGCCGCCAGGCGCATGTCCTGTTCGCGCGCGGCCTTCGCGCCTTCTTCGATATCGGCCTCCACGCCGGCGATCGCGCCGGCCAGCCGCTGCAGGGCCGGCGCGTGCGGATCACTCGCGGCAATCAAGCCATGCAGCCGCTGCGCCGCGCCGACGTCGCGCCGCGCGATCGCCTGCTCGCACGCGATCAGCAGGTAGGGCTGCAGGTCGGTGATCGCACTGGCGAGGGCGGCGTCATCGGGATCGCGGCGCCTGGCTTCCAGCCAGTACTCGATGGCACTGTCGCCGGCCGGCGCATGCAGCCGACCTTCGCGCAGCGCGCGACTTCCCGACGCCTTCAGATCATCGATCGGTCGCCGCGACAGGTCCACGGCCGGCGCCGCGGTGGAACCGGTGGCGGCGCCCGGACCGTCCACCGCGTCCGCCCCGGCGGCGGGCGGCGACTGCGGCTGGCAGGCGCATGCAAGCAGGGCCGCGGCCAGCGCCGCAACCGGTAGTCCAAGCCTCATTTCCAAGCCCCCCGTGGCTTAACGGGGCAAGCCTATGCCGCATCGATGACGCTGCCGCTGCAGCCGCGCTTCAGTCCCGCGACGGCGCCGCGCGCAGCGCATTCGCGCGCACCAGCACATCGGGTGGCGCCAGTTCCTCGGGCGTGGCGAACACACGGTGGCGGCGCAGCCACGCGCCGGCGGCGCGCGATGCACCCAGCGCGACGATCGGGATCGACAGCACCAGGCCCAGCACCACCGGCGCCAGCCACGCCGCCAGCGCCGGCGACACCATCCACGCGGCAAGCCCGGCACCGATGCCGAACAGCGTCATGCCGCCATACAGGCGCAGCAGTTCGCGCAGCGGCAGGCTGCCGTCGTCGCGGCGCTGCGATTCCCAGCCCGAGTCGCGGCCGGCCAGCACCTCGGCCACGCCGCGCGACTGCACGTACATGGTGACCGGCGCCATCAGCGCCGCAAGCAGGGTTTCCAGCAGTACGCCGGCGGCAGAGCGCAGCGCGCCGCCGCAGCCACGGCGCATCACCGGGTCGACCATGGTGGCCAGCCAGCCCATCAGTTTCGGCGACAGCAGCATCGACATGGTCAGCGCGAACACGCCGAGGAACCGGTCCTCGTCCTGCTCGCGCCAGTAGCCGGCGGGCGTGAACCCCTCCAGCGACACCTGGCCGAACGAGAATCCAGCGTGCAGCAGCGGGATGGCGATGCCGACGATCATCAGCATCGCCCACATCGGCGCGGTGAAGTAATGGCCGATGCCGATCAACAGGTGCCAGCGGCTGACCCAGTGCAGGCCGCGCGCCGGCAGCACCGCACCGTGCTGCAGGTTGCCCTGGCACCAGCGGCGGTCGCGCACCAGCATGTCGGTCAACGACGGCGGGCCTTCCTCGTAGCTGCCGGCGAGTGCGGGAATCATGTGCAGCGCCCAGCCCCCGCGGCGCAGCAGCGCGGCTTCGACAAAGTCATGGCTGAGCACGGTGCCGGCGAACGGCTTCACCCCGCGCAGCTCCGGCAACCCCGCACATTCTGCGAACGCGCGCGTGCGGATCATCGCGTTGTGGCCCCAGTAGTTGCTCTCCGCGCCATGCCACCAGGCCACGCCGTAGGCGATCACCGGCCCGTACACGCGGCCGGCGAACTGCTGCATGCGTGCGAACAGCGTGCTGCCGTTCACGATCACCGGCAGCGTCTGGATCAGCGCCACGTCGTCGTGGCCCTGCATGGCCGCGGCCAGGCGCACGAGGGTGTCGCCGGTCATCAGGCTGTCGGCGTCGAGGATCAGGAATTGCGGATACGCCCCACCCCAGCGCCGCACCCAGTCGGAAATGTTGCCGGCCTTGCGCTCGCTGTTGTCGTCGCGCAGGCGGTAGTGCACGCGGGCCTCCGCGCCCAGCCGCGCGCGCAGCGCGGCGAATGCGGCGCGCTCCTCCTGCTGCAGCTGCGGCCTGCGGGTGTCGCTCAGCACGAAGAAATCGAAGTGGCCCAGGCGCCCGGTCGCGGCCAGCGACTCGTGCATGGCCTGCAGGCCGGCCATCAGCCGCCCGGGCTCCTCGTTGTAGATCGGCATGAGCAGCGCGGTGCGCGAGACCAGCGCCGGCAGCGGGTCGCGCGGGCGGATGCCAAGCCGCGCCGGCCGTTTCTGCAGCACCAGCACGAAGCCCGCAACCGCGCCGACGAAGGCCTGCACGATCCACGCGAACAGCAGCACGAACAGCACCAGCAGCGTCCCCTCCAGCGGATCGATGCCGTTGCCGCGCAGCAGCCACCAGATCTGGTAGGCCGCGAACAGGGTCACGCTGACCGCGCTGCCGATCACCGCGAAGCGCCGCCAGCGCATGTTCGGCGGCCGCGTCGGGAACGGCGGACTGCGCAGCGTGCCCGCGGCCAGCGTCTGCACCGGCATCGCCAGCGGCGACTCCGGCGGCAGGTTGCCGGGCGCGGGCGCGGCAGGTCCCGGAGGCAGGCTCACGGCGTCCACCGCGACAGCCAGGTCTCCGACAGCCGGCCATGGTCGGCTTCGAGCCAGGCACGCAATTCGACCGCGCGCGCCGTGCCGGGGTCGAGTTCAAAGCTCGTGCGCCAGCCGCCGGTGTCGGGGTTGCGGTAGGTGACCGCGTTGCGCAGCGTGCCGGCCGAGGCGCTGGCCTGCACGCGCACGCCGTCGGCGCGGCCATCGAGCTCGCCGCCGGCGAAATCCACCATGTACAGGCGGCCCTCGGCGGCATCCAGCGCGCCGCTGCGGGTCGCCGCCACGCGCGCCAGTCGCGGATGCCAGGCGTGGTCGCGGCACCAGTGCAGGCGGTAGCGGAAGCGATGCTCGCGACCGGCAGCCAGCGGCTCGGCTGGCCGCCAGAACGCCACGATGTTGTCGTTGAACTCGTCGCCGGTGGGGATCTCCACCAGGTGCACTTCACCCGCGCCCCAGGCGTCCAGCGGCTCCACCCAGCAGCTCGGGCGCTTCTCGTAGCCGGCCTCGAAGTCCTGGAACTCGCCGGCATCGCGCTTGCGCTGCATCAGCCCGAAGCCGCGCGGGTCACGGTCCTGGAAGCCGCTGTGCTCGAGCGAGGCCGGATTGCGCAGCGGACGCCAGGCCTGCTCGTCGCCACCGGTCCACAGCGCCAGCCCGTCGGAGTCGTGCACCGCGGGGCGCACGTCGTCGACGCCGACGCGGTCATGCGCGTCGAACTCGAACATGCTGGTCAACGGCGCGATGCCGGCATTGGCCAGCGCGACGCGCGGGTACAGGCGCGCGTCGACCTCGAACACCGTCTCGTCGCCGGGAGTGATCACGAAGCGGAAGGCACCGGCGACGCGCGGCGAATCGAGCAGTGCGTGCACCACGAGCCCCGTGGCACCCGCGGCCGGGCGTTCCAGCCAGAAGTCGCGGAACACCGGGAACTCCTCGGCGCCCGGGTCGCCGCTGCCCAGCGCCAGCCCGCGCGCCGACAGTCCGTAGCCAAGGCCGCGTGCCACCGCGCGGAAGTAGCTCGCGCCGAGGAAGCTGGCCAGTTCGTCGAAATGGCCGGCACGCTGCACCGGCGCATGCACGCGGAAGCCGGCGAAGCCGATGTCCTCGCCTTCCGGCGGCTTCGGCACGCCGTGGTCGAAGTCGAACAGCTCGCGCGCATACGGGAACGGCCGCGTGCGGCCGTCCTCTACGAGGTGCATGTCCACCCGGTCCTGGAAGATGTAGCCGCGATGGAAGAACTGCAGCTGGAACGGCAGGCCGTCGTCGCGCCAGAGGGCGCGCGCGCTGCGGAAGCGGTAGTCGCGGTACTGGTCGTAGCCGAGTCCGGCAAGGGCACGCGGCAGTGCGCGCGGGACCGGCACGTGCGGTGCGGCGGCCAGCCTGCGCGCGATGGCCGGCACGGTGCCGGCATCGAACCCCGCGGCGGCCACTGACGCGCGCGCCCGGCCCGGCGCCGGCAGGGCGGCGATGAGCGGCAGGGCAAGCCCGGCGAGGAGGAGTTGTCGACGTTGCAAGGGCGCGGCGCGGGGGGCGGAGGCGGCAATGTAGCAATGAACCGGGGCGTGCTGCTGCCCCGCGATTCACGCCGCCCTGACGCGGGCGCCCCGCGCGCCACGACACGGCGCATCACACCCGCGTGCGAAAATGCCCGCCTCCGTCGACACCAGGGCCGCGCATGCCGACCACCTCCCCGCTCGTCTGGGAAGCCACGATCGCGCTGATCGTCGCGCTGCTCGCCTTCGACTACTTCTTCCACGTGCGCAAGGCGCACGCACCCAGCCTGCGCGAAGCCGCCGTGTGGTCCGCGCTGTACGTCGGCATCGCCCTGCTGTTCGGCGCGGGGGTCTGGTATTGGGGCGGTGCCACGATGGGCGCGGAGTACTTCTCCGGCTATGTCACCGAGAAGGCGCTGTCGGTCGACAACATCTTCGTGTTCCTGGTGATCATGGCCAGCTTCAAGGTGCCGCGCGAGGACCAGCAGAAGGTGCTGCTGTTCGGCATTACCTTTGCGCTGATCGCGCGCACGGTGTTCATCCTGCTGGGCGCGGCGCTGATCGAGCGCTTCTCGTGGGTGTTCTACCTGTTCGGCCTGGCGCTGCTGCTCACCGCGGGCAACCTGCTCAAGCCGCAGCACCATGGCGAGGAGGACGAGAAGCCCAACATCGTGGTGCGCCTGGTGCGCAAGGTGTTCCACTCCAGCCCGCACTACGACGGCGACAAGCTGTTCACCACCTGGCAGGGCAAGCGCGCGCTCACGCCGATGCTGCTGGTGATGCTGGCCATCGGCGGCACCGACATCCTGTTCGCCTTCGATTCCATCCCGGCGATCTTCGGCCTCACCCAGAACATCTACATCGTGTTCACCGCCACGGCGTTCTCGCTGCTCGGCCTGCGGCAGCTGTACTTCCTGGTAGGCGGGCTGCTGGAGCGGCTGGTGTACCTGTCACTCGGCCTGGCGGCGGTGCTCGGCTTCATCGGCGTCAAGCTGGTGCTGCACGCGCTGCACGAGAACAACCTGCCGTTCATCAACGATGGCGACCCGGTGCCGGTGATCGAGATCAGCACCGGGCTGTCACTGGTGGTGATCGTCGGGCTGCTGGTGGTCACGGTGCTCGCGTCGCTGCTCAGCCCCAAGGGCAAGGCCAAGGCCGCGGTCACCGAACTGCGCCGGCACGTGGGCGACTACCTTGCGCTCGGCGACGATGCCCCCGCCGCCGAGCGCGCGCGCCTGCATGCGCAGGTCGTGGCGGCCGAGGCACGCGTGCACGCGCTGGAGCCGCGCTTCAAGGCGATGATCACCCACCCGAAGCGGCTGCAGCACGACGTCGAACGCGTGCACGCCGCGCAGCGCGGCTGAGGCCTGCGACGGCGGCACCCACACCGCGCAGTGAAGCGCGGCGTGCCGGTGACTGGCCCGTGTGCGTGGTCGGGCCCTAGTCCACGCGCGCGGCTGCGACCGTCGAGCGCTCCTGCCAGCCGCCACCGAGCACCTTGTACAGGGTGACCCGGTTGCGTTGTTCGGCCATGCGCGTGGCCACCAGCGCCTGCTGCGTGGCGTACAGCGTGCGCTGCGCATCCAGCCGCACCAGCGAGCTGTCGAGGCCGGCCGCGTGGCGCGCCTGCGCCAGTGATTCGGCGCGCGTGGCGGCATCAACCAGCGCCTGCTGCGCACGCACCTGGCGGGCCAGCGCGTCCGCCTGCGCCAGCGCATCGGCGACCTCGCGGAAGCCGACCTGGATCGCCCTTTCGTACTCCGCAAGCGCGATGTCGCGTTCGGCGGTGGCCACGCCGAGGCCGGCACGCAGGCGTCCGCCCTGGAAGATCGGCAGGTTGATCTGCGGCATGAAGCTCCAGACGCGGGCGCCGCCGTCGAACAGGCCGGACAGCGCGTCGCTGGCCGAGCCGACGCTGCCGGTCAGCGAGATCGACGGAAAGAACGCGGCGCGCGCCGCGCCGATGTTGGCGCTGGCGGCATGCAGTCGGTGCTCGGCGGCGATCACGTCGGGCCGGCGCAGCAGTGCTTCCGCCGGCAGTCCCGCCGGCAGCGCGGTGAGGCCGACCACGGCGCCTGAATCACGCAGCGGCAGCAGCTCGGGCGGCACCGGCGCGCCGGCCAGCAGGTCGAGCGCGTTGCGGTCCAATGCCACCTGGCCCTGCAGGCGCGCGACATCCGAACGCGTGCCTTCCACCTGGGTGCGCACCTGCTCCACCTCGAGCGCCGACGTGGCGCCCAGCGCCTGGCGCTGCGCGGTGAGTGACAGCGTGCGCTCGTAGGTCTCCAGCGCGGACTCCGCCAGGCGCAGCTGCTCCTGGTCGGAGGCCAGCGCCAGCCATGCGCCGACGACTTCGGCTACCAGCGACAGCTGGGTGCTGCGCTGCGCCTCGGCGGTGGCCAGGTATTGCTGCAGCGCCGCCTCGCCAAGGTTGCGCACGCGCCCGAACAGGTCGAGTTCGAACGCCGCCAGGCCGATGCCCGCGACGTACGACTCGCTGTCGGGCACATCGCCGCCGACGCGCTCCATGGTGGCGCTGGCACCGAGCGACGGCATGCGGTCGGCACGGCGGATGCCGTACTGCGCGCGCGCGCGCTCGACGTTGAGGATCGCCACGCGCAGGTCGCGGTTGCTGTCCAGCGCCTGGGCGACGACGGCCTCCAGCGCCGGGTCGGCGAGGAAGTCGCGCCAGCCGACATCGGCCATGGGCAGCGCGGCAATGGCCGGATCGGCCGGCGCGAACGCGCCGGCCTGGCCCGCGCGCGTGGTCGCGGGCAGCGGCCATTCCACGGGGATCGCGGGTGCGGCGGCGGGGGTGGCCGGCACCAGCGTGGCGCAGCCGGAGACCGCCAGCGCGATGGCCAGCGCGAGGCTCGCGTGCAGTGGCTTATGCATGCTGGTCGACTCCAGTGGCGACGGGTGCGTGCTGCTTGCGGCTGAACAGGCGGTTGACCACCACGAAGAACAGGGGGATGAAGAACACGCCGAGCAGCGTGCCCACCAGCATGCCGCCCAGCACGCCGGTGCCGATGGCGCGCTGCGCGCCCGAGCCCGCGCCGCTTGCGATGGCGAGCGGCAGCACGCCGAGGCCGAAGGCCAGCGAGGTCATGATGATCGGGCGCAGCCGGTCACGGACCGCTTGCATGGTGGCCTCGATGAGCTCCATGCCCTGCTCCACGTTCGCCTTGGCGAACTCGACGATCAGGATCGCGTTCTTGCTGGTCAGCCCCACCGTGGTGAGCATCGCCACCTGGAAGTAGATGTCGCGCTCCATGCCGCGCATCGAGTTGGCCAGCACCGCGCCGAGGATGCCCAGCGGCGCCACCAGCAACACCGCGGTCGGCACCGTCCAGCTTTCATACAGCGCGGCCAGGCACAGGAACACGATCAGCAATGACAGCGCGTACAGCAGCGGCGTCTGCGAACCCGCCTCACGCTCCTGGTAGGACAACGCGGTCCACTCGATGCCGAAGCCCGGCGGAAGCTCAGCCGCGAGGCGCTCGATCTCGAGCATCGCGTCGCCCGTAGCCACGCCCGGCGCGGGCTCGCCCTGGACCTCGACCGCCGATACGCCGTTGTAGCGCTCCAGGCGCGGCGAGCCGAAGTCCCAGTGCGAGCTGGCGAACGCCGAGAACGGCACCATTTCGCCCTGGTTGTTCTTTACCGACCACAGGCTGAAATCGTCCGGCGTCATGCGGAACTGCGCATCCGACTGCAGGTACACGCGCTTGACGCGGCCGCGGTCGATGAAGTCGTTGATGTAGGCGCTGCCCCAGGCCGCGGCCAGGGTCGAGTTGATCGCACCCACCGACAGCCCGAGCGCGCTCGCCTTCTCGGTATCGATGTCGATGCGGAACTGCGGCGTGTCCTCCTGGCCGTTCGGGCGCACCGCCTGCAGCAGCGGGCTCTGGTTGGCGGCGCCGAGCATCTGGTTGCGCGCATTGATCAGCGCCTCATGCCCCTGCGCACCGTTGTCCTTGACGAAGAAGGTGTAGCCGGCGCCGATGCCAAGCTCGGGCATGGCGGGCGGCGGAAACACGAAGATCTGCGCGTCCTTGACCTGGCTCATCGCGCCCATGCCGCGGCCGGCGAGCGCGAACGCGCCCTCCGACGCCTCCTTGCGCTCGCCCCAGTCGGTGAGCTTCACGAACGACATGCCGGCGTTCTGACCCATGCCGGCAAAGCTGAAGCCCTGCACCGAGAACACGGATTCGACGATGTCGGATTCGTTCGCGATGAAGTGGTCCTCGAGTTCCTTGAGCGCCTCGATCGTGCGCTCCTGGGTGGCGCCGACCGGCGTCTGCACCAGCGCCATCAGCACGCCCTGGTCCTCGTTGGGCAGGAACGAACTGGGCAGGCGCACGAACAGCACGCCCATCACCACCACCAGCAGCGCGAACACGGTCATCGAACGCTTCGGGCTGCCGAGCATGCGGCGCACGCCGCCGCGGTACTTGCCGCTGGTGCGGTCGAAACCGCGGTTGAACCAGCCGAAGAAGCGCCCGGCCAGGCCGGTGCCATGGTGGTCCACGCCCTTCTCGATGGGCTTCAGCATGGTGGCGCAGAGCGCCGGCGTGAGCACGATCGCCACCACCACCGACAGCAGCATCGCCGACACGATGGTCGCCGAGAACTGCCGGTAGATGACGCCGGTGGAGCCGGACATGAAGGCCATCGGCACGAACACCGCCGACAGCACCAGGCCGATGCCGACCAGCGCGCCGGTGATCTGGTCCATGGACTTGCGCGTGGCCTCGAGCGGCGAGAGTCCTTCCTCGCTCATGATGCGTTCCACGTTCTCGACCACCACGATGGCGTCATCCACCAGCAGTCCGATCGCCAGCACCATCGCGAACATGGTCAGCATGTTGATGGAGAAGCCCAGCACCGCGAGCACCGCGAACGTGCCCAGCAGCACCACCGGCACCGCGATCGTCGGGATCAGCGTGGCGCGGAAGTTCTGCAGGAACAGGTACATCACCAGGAACACCAGCACGATCGCTTCGATCAGCGTGACGACCACGCCCTTGATGGACACCTGCACGAACGGCGTGGTGTCGAAGGGAATCACCGACACCAGGCCCTCGGGGTAGTACGGCTCGAGTTCGGCGAGCGCCTGCTTCACGCCCGCCGCGGTCTCGATCGCGTTGGCCCCCGTTGCCAACGAGATCGCCAGGCCGCTGGCCGGCTGGCCGTTGTAGCGGCTGATGAACTCGTAGGTCTCCGAGCCGATCTCCACGCGCGCCACGTCACCCAGCTTGAGCACCGAACCGTCGGCTTCGGCGCGCACCACCACGTTGCGGAACTGCTCCGGTGTCTGCAGGCGGTCCTGCGCATTGATGGTGGCATTGAGCTGCTGGCCCTCGACCGACGGCGCGCCGCCCAGCTGGCCGATGGCGACCTGCGCGTTCTGCGCCTGGATGGCAGCAGTCACTTCCGCCACCGACAGCGCGTAGGTGTGCAGCTTGTTGGGATCCAGCCAGATGCGCATGGCGTACTTGGCGCCGAACACCTGGGTGGTGCCCACGCCCGGCACGCGGCTGATCGGGTCGACGATGTTGGTGCCGATGAAGTCGCCGATGTCGTTGGCGTTCATGCTGCCGTCTTCGGACACGAAGCCGACCACCTGCAGGAAGCTCGACGTCGACTTGGAGACGTTCACGCCCTGGCGCTGCACGTCCTGCGGCAGCAGCGGCATCGCCAGCTGCAGCTTGTTCTGCACCTGCACCTGGGCGATGTCGGGATCGGTGCCGCTGTCGAACGTCAGCGTGATCTGCGCCATGCCGTTGGATGACGACTTCGAGGAGAAATAGATCAGGCCATCGAGGCCCTTCATGTTCTGCTCGATGATCTGCGTCACCGAATCCTCGACCACCTTGGCCGACGCGCCCGGATAGGTCGCGCGCACCTCGACCGAAGGCGGCGCCACGGTCGGGTACATCGAGATCGACAACGAGGTCAGCGCGAGCACGCCGGCAAGCATGATGATGATCGCGATGACCCACGCGAAGATGGGGCGATCGATGAAGAAACGAGCCATTGCTTACTCCTTCGAGGCCGAAGCCCCGGCCGCCGGTGCGGTGGCGCCGGAGGAGGCGGGGGTGGCCGCGTCAGCGGCATCGGCATTGGCATTGGCGGTGTCGGCGGCTGCAGGCGCGGCGATGGCCGGCTGCGCCTGCTTCGCGTCGGCAACGTCCGCGGTCACTTCCACCGCGTCGCCCGGCTTGATCTTCTGCAGGCCGGCGGTCACCACGCGGTCGCCGGCGGCGAGGCCGTCCTCGACCAGCCAGGCGTCGCCGATGGTCTGGCTCACGCGCACCGGGCGCACGGACACCGTGCCGTCGTCGCCCACCACCATCGCCGTGGTGTTGCCCTTGGCGTCACGGCCGATGCCACGCTGGGGCACCAGGATCGCGTCGTTGCGCACGCCGGCGCCGACCACCGCGCGCACGTACATGCCGGGCAGCAGCACCTGGTCGGGGTTGGCGACCTCCACGCGCACCGAGAAGCTGCCGGTGCCAGGATCGACCGAGACTTCCGAGAACTTCAGCGTGCCGGGATGCGCGTAGGCCGTGCCGTCCTCGAGCAGGATGGTGACCGGCAGCGACGCGGTGCTTTCCAGCGTGCCGGCGGCCAGCGCCTTGCGCAGTTGCAGCAGCTCCGCGCTGGTCTGGGTGAGGTCGACGTGGATCGGATCGAGCTGCTGCACCGTGGCCAGCGGCGCGGCCTGGTTGGCGGTGACCAGCGCGCCCTGGGTAACGCTGGACTTGCCGATGCGGCCGCTGATCGGCGCGGTGATGCGCGCATGGCCGAGCGGGACGTTGGCGGCGTCGAGCGCGGCGCGCGCGGCACCGACATCGGCCTCGGCCTGCTTGAGCGCGGCCTGGGCGTTGTCGTTGTCCTGGCGGCTGACGGCATCGATCTTGACCAGCTCGGCGGTACGCCGCGCGGTCAGCTGGGCCGCGGTGCGCGTGGCCTCGGCGCGCGCCAGCTGCGCACGCGCGCTGTTGGCGGCGGCGCGATAGGTCGCGTCATCGAGCTGGTACAGCGGCTGGCCGGCTTCCACCAGGGCGCCTTCGGTGAACAGGCGCCTGGCGACCAGGCCATTGACCTGCGGCCGCACCTCGGCCACCAGCCACGCATGCGTGCGCCCCGGCAGCTCGCGGGTCAGGGTGACCTGCTGCGCGGCGAGGGTGGCAACGGTCACCGCCGGCCTGGGCGCCTGCTGCGGGTCCTGCCCACCACCGCAGGCGGCGAGCGCAAGGGCGAGTGCGGCGGAAAGGGGCATCAGGAGGTGGCGACGGCGGTGCTGGGACATGGGTCGGCTCGCTTGGCGTGCTGGAATGAGGGAAAGCCAGCGCCTGTTCCGCCTCGTTGGTACAGGGCGAAGGGCTGGTCTGAATGGGGACGGCGCAATATACAACCATTCATGGATGTATGTAAGTGGGCTACACTCTCATCTCGCACAGGAGCGTTCAGCCGCCATGGCCAGGAAAACCAAAGAGGAAGCGCTGGTCACGCGCGAGGGCATCCTCGACGCGGCCGAAGCGTGTTTCCGCGAGCACGGCATGTCGCGCACCAGCCTCGAGGCGATCGCGGTGCGCGCCGGAGTGACCCGCGGCGCGGTCTACTGGCACTTCAAGAACAAGACCGAAGTGCTGGAAGCGGTGATCAGCCGGGTCACCGTGCCCTTCCTGCACGGTCTGGAATACGCGTCGCGCCCGGAGGGCTCCACGCCCCTCGCCGACCTGCGCGAAATGCTGCGCGCGTCGTTCGCCGACGTGGTCGACAAGCCGCACGTGCGCAACGCCATCGAGGTGATCGAGCTTCGCTGCGAGATCACCGCAGAGACCACCCAGGTCCACGACCTGCGCCAATCCGGGTTCCGCAATACGCACGCGCGCATCAATGCCGCGTTCCAGCGCGCGGAGGACCTCGGCCAGCTGCGCGCCGGCATGAACGCGCACGGCTGCGCGATGGCCCTGCATTTCATGATCTCGGGCGTCATGCGCGCCTATCTGGTGGATCCCGACAATGTCGACCTGCAGCGCGACGGCATGGCCGCCGTGGACCTGGCACTCGGCGCGATGGCCACCGCCGCCGCGCGCCTGCCGCGCGACTGACCGCAGCTGCTTGCGGCCTCGCCGCGGTGGCCGGGAGGCCTTCGCGGCTTCGCCCCCGGATCCGCCTGGCGGCGGATGCCTCCTCTTTTACTTCCCCGCGAAGGCCTCCCGGCCACTTCGGGGCTCGGCGCTGACGGCAGGTACCGAAGAGCAATGCACCAGAACGCGGGTTGTGCTCTGGAGCCACTGCGTACTGCGCGGACCGGGTGCCAAGGCCCTTGAGGGCAAAGTCAAGGAGGAGGCGATGGCCGCAAGGCCATCGCCGGGGGACATGAGTCCTCAAGGGCCTTGGTACCCGGCGCCCAATCAGCGCCACGCCTTCACTCGACAGGAAAGGGACCAAAAAAAGGCCCACCAGCGACGGTGGGCCTTTGTCTTGCAGCGGACCGGACTCAGAGCGCCGGGGTCACGCGCCAGATGGTGTTGGCCAGGTCGTCGGCAACGATCAGCGCGCCGCGCGGATCGACGGTCACGCCGACCGGACGGCCGCGGGTCTTGCCGTCTTCACCGCGGAAGCCGTAAACGAAGTCCACCGGCGGACCCGACGGACGGCCGTTGCTGAAGGGCACGAAGATGACCTTGTAGCCGACCGGATCGTTGCGGTTCCAGCTGCCGTGCTCGCCCACGAACGCGCCTTCGCTGAAGCCCGCGCCCATCGTGGCGGTGGAGAAGTCCACGCCCAGCGCGGCGACGTGCGAACCCAGGCTGTAGTCGGGCGTGATCGCCGCGGCGACCTTGTCCGGATCCTGCGGACGCACGCGCGGATCGACGTTCTGGCCCCAGTAGCTGTACGGCCAACCGTAGAACCCGCCCTCGCGCACCGAGGTCAGGAAGTCCGGCACCAGGTTCGGGCCGAGTTCGTCGCGCTCGTTGACTACTGCCCACAGCTGGCCGGTGGTCGGTTCGATGGCCAGCGCCGTGGGATTGCGCAGGCCCGTGGCATACGGGCGGTGTGCGCCAGTCTGCGCGTCGATTTCCCAGACCAGCGCGCGGTCGGCTTCGGCCACCATGCCGCGCTCGGTGATGTTGCTGTTGGAGCCGATGCCGACGTACAGGAAACGCCCGTCGGCACTCGCCGTCAGCGACTTGGTCCAGTGATGGTTGATCGCCGAAGGCAGGTCCGCCACCTTGACCGGCGGCGCGCTCGCGCGCACCTGGCCGTCCTGGTAGTCGAACTTCACCAGCGCATCCTGGTTGGCGACAAACAGCGTGTTGCCGATCAGCGCGAGGCCGTACGGCGCGTTGAGTTCTTCGGCGAACACGCTGCGCTCGTAGTTGCCGTCACCATCGGGGTCGCGCAGCAGCGTCAGGCGGTTGCCGCTCTTCACCTTGGTATTGCCCTGCGCCTTGATGCGTCCGGCAATCACGTCCTTGGGCTTCAGCTTGCCGGCGTTGCCGCCGCGGCCCTCGGCTACCAGGATGTCGCCGTTGGGGAGCACCAGCGTCTGCCGCGGGATGTTGAGCTCGGTGGCGATCGCCTTGATCGCGTAGCCCTGCGGCACGCTCGGCACCAGGTCGCCCCACTCCGCCGGCTTCGCGATGACCATGTCGGGCATCAGGCCGCGTTCCTGCTTCGGAAGCTCGGGGTTGGCGCCGTACTGCGCGGGGTCCGGATCGCTGCCGCCGCCACAGGCGCCGAGCAGGGTGACGAGGCCGATGGCCGTGAACAGCTTCAGGTGCTTCATGCCCTGTCTCCCACGCGGATGGCGGAAAAACCGAGGTAGGCCGCGGCGCCCGCGAGCACGGTGGCGATTACCGAGAGCACCAGGCCGGTCGGCATCATGGCGAACGCGTCCCTGGCGTGGACCAGCGAGGCGATGAAGCCCACGACCCACGTGGCAAGCAGCAGCAACATGTAGACCAGCGGGCGCGTGCCGCGGTCACCGCGGAAGTAGTCGACCACGCTCCACAGCAGTGCGCAGGCCGCGAACACCAGCGCGCCGGCGAGCAGCCAGGACGCGAAGTTGCTCCACTGGATCTCGAACGTGCGGCCGTAGGCGATGTCGGTGACCATCGCGCCGAGGAACAGCGGGAAGGCCGCGGCAAGCAGGAACGCATGCAGCGGATGGATTGCGCGTTGATATCGACGCTCGGCAGCGACAGCCACGGCGTTTCTCCTTGAAGGTTGGGAAGCGCCGGCAGCTGACACGTGCGGGCGCGGATGAGCCCGGGAAGGGTAACAACCCGCGCGTACCCATGGCGCGACGGTACTGGAACAATGCGGACCGATTGCGCGGCCGGCTACGATTTCACAGCCGATTCAGACCGGCTGGCCGCTAATGGCCGTGTTCACTGCGATCCAACCGGCCGCCAGGCGCCCGGGTTTTCGCCGCTCCATCCACACGGCCCGTCCGTGCCGCCCACCACGCAAGGCTGGAACTCAGCGTCGCCGAATCAGGTTTCGGCACACGACGCTGCACACGTTCCAGGAACAGGGGCCATCCGCATACCGCCTTCGCACCGCATCCGCAGCCGCGGGTGCTGTGAGCGCCTGCGCCTTGCCAGCCTCCAGACGCCGCGCCCGAGCCGCGCAGCGCACCCCCCACCCCCCACCTCTCCAGCGACTGCCCGGAGCCACTTGCACGCGCACGTGGCCCGGCGGCCGACACCGCCAGGACGCACGCCATGAATCCACGAATGAAACTGTTGCCGCTGATGCTGCTCGCCATCAGCCACGGCGCCGTCGCGCAACAGCTCCCCGGTGCCGGCAGCCAGCTCCGCCAGCTGCCCACGCCACCGCCCGCGCAAGCGGCACAACCGCAGATCCGCATCGAGGATGGGATCGCGCCCGCCGCGGCAGCCGCCGACGCGCCCACCGTGCTGGTCGAGCGCCTGCAGGTCACCGGCGCCAGCGCCTGGCCCGCATCGGAACTGGTCGCGATCGCCGGGTTCGCGCCGGGCAGCAGGCTCACGCTTGCGCAGCTGCAGGCGATGGCCGCGCGCATCACCCGCCACTACCGCGACAACGGCTATTTCGTCGCGCGTGCCTGGCTGCCGGCGCAGGACATCACATCGAACACGGTGACCATCGCGGTCAGCGAGGGCGTGCTGGGCCAGGTCACCCTGCGCAACCAGAGCAACCTGGCCGACGACGTGGCGCACAGCCGCCTCGCGGGCCTCGCGCCCGGCGATGCGCTGACCATCGACCCGATCGAACAGCGCCTGCTGCTGCTTTCCGACATCCCCGGCGTGGTCGTGCAATCGACGATGGTGCCGGGCCAGGCGCCGGGCAGTTCCGACCTGGTGGTGGACATCACCCCCGGCCGCCGCGTCACCGGCAGCGTCGATGCCGACAACGCCGGCAACCCGTACACCGGTGAATACCGCCTCGGCGCCACGGTCAACCTCAACAACCCGCTGGGACGCGGCGACGTCGCCTCGCTGCGGCTGCTGACCTCGGGCTCGGGGCTGACGTATGGCCGGGGCGCGTACCAGATGCTGTTCGGCCGCGCGACCGCCGGCGTGGCCTTCAGCCGCCTGGAGTACGAACTCGGCGAGCAGTACGACGGCCTCGGTGCGCACGGCACCGCCGACATCGCCAGCGTGTTCGGCTCCATCCCGCTGATCCGCTCGCGCGAGACCAATCTGTATGCCGGCCTGCAATACGATCACCGGCGCTTCGAGGACCGCATCGACCTGTTCGACGTGGTCACCGACAAGCGCGCACGCGTGGCCACGGCCAGCCTGTACGGCAACCACTACGACAGCTTCGGCGGCGGCGGTGCCAACGCTTTCCATCTCGCCCTGTCCTCGGGCGACCTGGACATCCAGACGCCGTCGGCGCGCGCGGTCGACGACGTCACGGCACGCGCCCACGGCGGCTACACCAGGCTTGCGTTCAATGTCTCGCGCCTGCAGCGCCTCACCGACCTCTGGTCGCTGTACGGCGCGCTCGGCGGCCAGGTCGCCTCGGGCAACCTCGACGCCTCCGAGAAGCTCGTGCTGGGCGGGATGGATGGCGTGCGCGCCTACCCGCAGGGCGAAGGCTTCGGTGACGAAGGCCTGCTCGCCAACCTCGAAGTGCGTCGCCTGCTGCCGGGCCTGAGCGGGCACGTGCCCGGCCAGGTGCACCTGCTCGGCTTCGTCGACGGCGGCCGCATCACCGTCGACAAGGACCCGTGGTTTGCCGGCGACAACACGCGCAGCCTGGGCGGTGCCGGCATCGGTGCCACCTGGGACGACCCGGGCAATTTCGCGGTCCGCAGCTACTACGCCCGCAAGCTCGGCGGCGAAGACGCGATCTCCGCCCCCGACAGGTCCGGGCGCTTCTGGATCCAGGCCATCAAGTACTTCTGAGCCGCCGCCCGTCCGCCGCCTGCCCACCCAAAATTTGAAGGATCAGCCATGCATCTTGCCCACGCTTCCATCCAGGCCCGGCGCGCCACACCCGCCCGCGCCCGTCGTCCCGTCACCGGCCGCGGCCTCGGTGCCATGAGCCTGCACGCACTCTCGGGTGCGGTGCTGCTGGCGCTCGCCGCGTCGGCCCATGCGGCGCCTCCGTCCGGTGGCGTGGTGACCACCGGCGCGGCCAACATCGACCAGCAGGGCGGCAACACGGTCATCACCCAGACCACCCGCAACGTCTCCATCAACTGGCAGGACTTCGGCATCGCCGCGGGTGAGTCGGTGCAGTTCGTGCAACCGGGCGTCGACTCCATCGCGCTCAACCGCGTGCTGGGCTCCGATCCCTCGGTGATCCTCGGCAACCTGTCGTCCAACGGCCGGGTGTTCCTGCTCAACCCGAACGGCATCCTGTTCGGCCAGGGCGCGTCGGTGAACGTCGGCGGCCTGGTGGCCACCACCATGCGCCTCAGCGATGCCGACTTCCAGGCCGGCAACCACGCCTTCGGCAACGCCGGCGACGGCGCGGTGGTCAACCAGGGCAGCATCACCGCCCGCGACGGCGGGCACGTGGCACTGATGGGCCAGCGCGTGAGCAACCAGGGCGTGATCGTCGCCCGCCTGGGCACGGTGGCCCTGGCCGCGGGCGAGGCGGTCACGCTCGACGTCGCGGGCGACGGGCTGTTGAACGTCGCGGTGTCGACCGGCGCGGTCAACGCGCTCGCCGAGAACGGCGGCATGATCCGCGCCGACGGCGGCCGCGTGCTGATGACGGCGCAGGCCGCAGGCAACCTGCTGCACACCACCGTCAACAACACCGGCGTCGTCCAGGCGCAGTCCATCGGCAACCGCGGCGGCACCATCGTGCTGCTCGGCGACATGCAGTCCGGCACGGTGAACCTCGGCGGCACGCTGGACGCCAGCGCGCCCGGCGGCGGCAATGGCGGTTTCATCGAGACGTCGGCGGCGACCGTCAACGTCGACGGCGGCGTGCGCGTGACCACCGCCGCCCCGCTCGGCCAGACCGGCCGCTGGCTGATCGATCCGCAGGACTTCACCATCGGCAGCGCGCCCGGCGACAACATCGCCGGCTCCACGCTGTCGGCCCAGCTGGTGACCACCAACGTCGAAATCAGCACCGTCGGCGGCGGCACGGGCAACGGCGACATCTTCGTCAACGACGCGGTCAGCTGGACGGCGAGCGGCGCACCCACAACGCTCACCCTCACCGCCAACCGCAACGTCGACATCAATGCGGCCATCACCGCCACCAACGGCAACCTCGCCGTGTGCTGCGGTCAGGACGTCAACGTCAATGCCGCCATCACCACCACCAACGGCAGCGTGCTGCTGGCCGCCGGGCGCGACGTCAACCAGTTCGCCGACATCACCGTGACCGACGGCAACCTGATGATGTGCGCGGCCAACGACGTCAACGTGGCGGGTGCGATCACCCTCACCCGCGGCACCGACGACCCCACGCGCAGCCTCGGCCTGGCGCGCGGCCTCACGCTCAGCGCCGACACCGACGGCACCGGCCCCGGCATCGAGGGCGGCACGGTCGTGTTCGATTCGCTGGCGCCGCCGGCCACGGTGACCGCCGCCCCGGTGGCGATCTACTACAACCCGGTGTCCTACACCGCGCCCACCGACTACTCCACCAGGTTCACCCTCACCGAAGGCGCCGCGCTGCGGCAGTACATGCTGGTGTTCGCCACCGGCGGCGACCGGCCCTACGACGGCACCACGGCCACCACGCTTACCGGCCTGAAAGGCAACCCCGATGGCGTGATCCTGGTGGCCGGCCCCGACGCCGTAGCCAACTTCGACAGTCCGGAAGAGGGCACCGGTGGCATCACCTATAGCGGCTACACGCTCGGCGGCCCGAATGCCGGCGCGTACGCGCTGGCGGTGAACTGCTGCGGCACGGTGGCGGCGCACACCACGGGCACCATCACGCCCGCGCCCACCACGCCGCCGCCGACCACGCCACCGCCCACTACTCCGCCGCCGACCACGCCGCCACCCACAACTCCGCCGCCGACCACGCCGCCGCCGACGGCGCCGCCCCCGACCACGCCACCGCCGACGGTTCCGCCACCGGGCACCCCGCTGGTGCCGCCGCCGACGCGTGAGCCGATCTTTGCGCCCACCCCGCGCCCGCGCCTGCCGCTGGCGCCGCCGGACAACCCGACGCCGGGCGTCACCGACGAAAAGCCCACGCAGACCCTGGTGGAGACGCCGCCGGTCGAGGTGCCCGTGTACGTGGCGCCGGTGCGCGTGCCCAAGCCGTACCGCAACTAGCCATGGCGGATCCGGAACGTCCGCGCGTGCCAACGGCGACGCGCAACGCGATGCATGCGGGGGCCCGCCTGGCGGGCGCCTGCCTGCTGCTGGTGGTGCTGCCGGGCGCCGCTTGGGCCAACGGCAGTGCGCCGCGGCTTGCCGACTTCAAGGACGCGAGCGCGTCGGCGCAAACCCGACATGTCGCGCACTGGGCCTTGCATTCCGGCGACAACGCCGGCATGCCGTACATGGTGGTCGACAAGGCCGCGGCACGGGTGTTCGTGTTCGATCGCGACGGCCAACTGCAGGGCGATGGACCGGCACTGCTGGGCATGGAGCGCGGCGACGGAACGGCCGCAGGCCTCGGCGAGCGCAAGCTCTCCGCGGTCACGCCGCAGGAGCGCACGACACCGGCGGGTCGCTTCGTCGCCTCGCTGGCGCCGGACCTCAAGGGCCAGGAGATCCTGTGGATCGACTACGATTCCGCGCTCGCGCTGCATCGCGTCGCCAAAGGCACGCCGGCGGAGCGACGCGCCGAGCGGCTGCAGAGCGCAAGTCCCGATGACAACCGCATCTCCTACGGCTGCATCAACGTGGCGGTGGCGTTCTACGAAGGCGTGGTGAGCCCCGCCTTCAGCCACAGCAACGGCGTGGTCTACATCCTTCCGGAAACCCGCACGGCGCGCGAGGTGTTTGGTTCGTACGACGTGGATGCGGCGATGTAACAAAACCGTTGCTTCACCGTCCCCGACGCGTCACCCGGGTGGGACATGCTGTGAGCGATCACACGTGATCGGCAGCATGCGTGGCGTCCGCGCCGCGCCCACCACAACCGTCTCGCAATCGGATCACGTCCAGGGACGGGCGCGGCCTCGGGGAAGTCATGCACAACAGTACCAAGTACCTTTCGGCCTGCATCCTGCTGGCCGCCACCGCCGGCTGCGCGTCGCTGCCGGCGGATCCGGCCGCGCTGTTCGACAACGGCGACCGGCGCTGGCTGGCCGGCGACCATCACATCCACAGTGAATTCAGCGCCGACTACGTCGAGGGCACCGAGCCCGGCGTGGCGCCGACCCCGGTGTTCGGTGCCGACGGCCGCTATTCCATCACCACCAATGCACTCAAGGCGCGCGAACACGGCCTGGGCTGGATGGTGTTGACCGACCACGGTGGCCCGCAGCACGCCAAGATCAATCACGACCACGCCTGGCCGGCGCTGCAGCAGGCGCGTCGCGAGGTGCCCGAGGTGGTGCAGTTCTTCGGCATGGAATTCGATACACCCGGCGGCGACCACAGCAGCCTGATCATGCCGCACACCCACGATGAGCGTGCGCACCTGCATGTGATCGAGTCGCGCTGGTCGCAGCGCGATGCGTGGCCACGCGATCCCGCGCGCGACGCCGAGCCGAAGATGCTCGAAGCACTGCGGCACATGGGCCAACTCGACGCGCCGCCGGTGCTCATCGCCAACCATCCATCGCGTTCGGCGACCGCGGTGGGCGTGTACGGCAAGTACGCACCGGCGGAGTTCCGCGACTGGAACGACACCGCGCCGCACGTCGCGGTCGGCATGGAAGGCGCGCCGGGGCACCAGGCGGCCACCATCAACCCCGACGGCGGCAACGATCCGGCCGGCGCCCGCGGCGGCTACAAGAACGCACCCACGATGGGCGGCTTCGACCAGATGACCGCGCGCCTCGGCGGTTTCTGGGACTCCATGCTCGGCGAAGGCCGGCGCTGGTGGGTCACCTCCACGTCGGACGCGCATCGCCACTGGCGCGAGGGCGGCAGCGACTTCTGGCCCGGCGAATACTCCAAGACCTACGTGCTGGCCGAGCACCGCCACGACGACATTCTCGACGGCATCCGCAATGGCCGCGTGTTCGTCACCACCGGCGACCTCATCTCGGAGCTGGACGTGGTCGTGCAAGCCGGCGACGACAGCAGCGCGCCCGCGCGCATCGGCGGCAGGCTGCATGCGCATGCCGGCAGCGACGTCCGCGTCGCCATCCGCGTGCGCGACCCGGCCGGCAGCAACCACGGCGGCCATTCGCCGGAAGTCGCGCGCATCGACCTGATCGTTGGTGCGGTCAGCGGGGCGGTCTCCGACCGCACCAGTGACGCCAACCCCACCACCCGCGTCGAGCGTCGCTTCGCTGCCGCCGACTGGAAGCGTGACGGCGAGTACCTGACGATGACCCACACCCTGCGCGACGTCGCCACCTCCAGCTACCTGCGCGTGCGCGGCACCGGCACCGGCGAACTCGAGCCGTCCGCAGATCCACGGGGCGACGACCCGTGGACCGACCTGTGGTTCTACAGCAACCCGGTGTTCATCGAAGTCCACTGAGCCGCACCGGCCGCGCCACGCGCCGCCACCCCACCACCTCCGCACATCCGTGCATGCCGCGCCGGTCGCCTCGACCGGCAGGGCTGCGCACATCTTCACTCCAGGGAAAACCACGATGTCCAGGATCTCCACGCTTGCCACGGCGCTTGCGCTCGCCCTCACCATGCAGGCCCAGGCCCATGCCCAGACGGCCACCACGCCCGCGGCCGACCAGGGCGCCGCTGCACGCGCCGACACCGGCACCATCAGCGGCGTGGTGTCCGACGCCGGCCGCGGCGGTTACCTCGCCGGCGCCGAAGTGCGCATCAGCGGCCTCAACGTGGTGGCGGTGAGCGCGTCCGACGGCAGCTTCACCCTGCACCGCGTTCCCGCCGGTCGCCACGAACTCACCGTCAGCTACATCGGTCGCCCGGACCGCCAGCAGGCCGTCGACGTCACCGGCGGGCAGACGACCCAGGCCGCCGTGGCCGTCGGCATGGGCAACGACGCGACCACGCTGGACGAGATCGTGGTGCGCGCCGCGCCGATCGCCGAATCCGAGTACGCCGCCCTGCAGGCGCAGCGCGCCTCGGTGTCGCTGGTCAACGTGATCGCCGCCGACTCGATCGGCCGCTTCCCCGACCAGAACGTGGCGGCCTCGCTCAGCCGCCTGCCCGGCATCGCGGTCGAGCGCGACCAGGGCCAGGAGCGCTACGTGAACCTGCGCGGCGCGCCGGCGCGCTGGACCACCATCGCGTTCGACGGCGTCAACGTGATCAGCCCGGGCGGCCGCACCGCGCGCCTGGACACCATTCCCTCGGCGATCGCGTCGCAGGTCGTGGCGCGCAAGGCGATCACCGCGGCCATGCCCAGCGAAACCCTGGCCGGCAACATCGACATCATCACCCGCAGCCCCTTCGACTACGAAGGCCTGAAGTTCGGCGCCGATGCCGGCATCGGCTACAACGACCTGGGCGGCGGCAAGCAGCAGAACTGGGGCGCCTTCATCTCCAACAAGTTCGCCGACGACCGCTGGGGCGCGTTGCTGTCGGTTTCGAAGTATTCGCGCGACATGGTCACCGACAACTTCGAGTCCGACCCCGAGGTCGCCAGCGAGGACCGCGAGCCTGGCGGCAGCGAGCGCGTCTGGTTCGACGCCCACCAGAACAAGCTGTACCGCCTGACCCGCGAGAACGAATCGGTCAGCGGCCGCCTGGAGTTCCGCCCCAGCGACGACCACCGCTTCTTCCTGAGCTCGATCTACACCGAGTTCAGCGACCACGAACTGCGCAACGCCATGGAGTTCGACCTCGATGCGAACGCGGTGCGCACCAGCGACACGCGCCCGCAGTCCGAGGCGCAGCGCACCGGCTATGCCGACGTGCGCACCGGCAACACGCCGTGGCTCGGCACCGTGCACGGCGTGGAGATGGACAGCACGCTCAACATTGGCAACACCGTGCAGAGCATCTTCACCACCACCCTCGGCGGCGACCAGGACTTCGACGCCTGGCGTGCCAGCTGGCGCCTGAATTACACGGAGGCCGAGCAGGAATCGGGTCCATCGTTCAACTCCACCTGGGTCAGCCCGTCCGAGCGCACCCTGCGCCCGACCGTGGACTACGACTTCACAAACCGCGAACTGCACCGCGTGACCCTGTGGGAGACCATCCGCAACGCGGACGGTTCGTTCTCCAAGGGCGACCTGAAGCGTTCGCTGGACTCGCACGACTACAACTTCGTCAACCTGCGTAGCAACACCGGCCTGGCGGTAACCGACGCCTACAGCGCCCGCATGGACCTGTTCCGTGACACCACGCTGTTCGGGCGCCCGACCGAGCTGCAGTTCGGCATGCAGTACGACGACCGCAGCAAGGAGAACAACCAGGCGCGCTTCGAAGTCACCGCCGCGCAGCTGGCCGCGATGGGCATCGCCCAGCCGACCATGGCCGACTTCGCCTCCGACAAGCCCTACCAGGGCGCGTTGCCGCTGGGCTACAGCTTCCGCTACCACGACGAAGGCAAGGCCTGGGGCCTGCTCGACGGGCTGCGCGCGCAGGGTGCCGGCGGGATGGTGGGCAGCGTGGCGTTCGACGAATGGTACGAAGTCTCGGAGAAGATCGGCGCGGTCTACGGCATGGCCACCACGCGCTTCGACTGGGGCAACATGGTCGCCGGCGTGCGCGGCGAGTACACCCGCAACGCCTCCTCGGCGTACGCTGGAGACGACAACGGCTACGAGCGGATCACCGTCAGCGAGAGCGGCGTGGAGTTCTTCCCCAGCGTGCACATCAACTGGGACCTCAACGACGAGATGAAGCTGCGCTTCTCGGCCAACACCGGCGCCGCACGCCCGGACTACACCGACCTGCGGCCGAACTTCGCCATCAACGACGAGGAGGGCGAGATCGACGGCGGCAATCCGTATGCCGACACCGAGAAGTCGGTCGGCGTGGATGCCTACTTCGAGTGGTACATGCGGCCGCAGGGCTTCTTCTCGGCCGGCGTGTACTACAAGAACCTGCGCGACGTGCTGTTCGACGTTGAGATCCCGCGCTTCGGCCAGAACGTGCTGGACCGCCCGGGCTTCGACCGCTCCGAGTACACCTACTTCACACTGGCCAATGGCGGCGACGGCTACATCCGCGGCCTGGAACTGGCGTACTCGCAGAAGTTCGGCCCGCTGGCCGAGCGCTTCGACCTGCCGCTGTGGGTCGGTGACTTCGGCATCAGCGCCAACGTGACCTTCAACGACAGCGAAGCGACCACGCCGGATGGCCGCGACGTGTCGCTGCCGGGCGCGTCCGACCTGATCTACAACACCTCGCTGTACTACGAAGCCAACGGCCTGTCGGCGCGCCTGAGCTGGCAGTACCGCGACGCGTGGGTGGACAGCATCGGCAGCGGCGACATCCTGGGCGATGCGTACTGGGACGAGGTCAGCCGCCTCGACTTCTCGCTGCGCTACGCGTTCAACGACAACGTCGAGATGTACTTCGACGCCAACAACCTGCTTGACGAAGCGGGCATCCGCTACCAGGGCGACCGCCAGCGCACCACCGAGTTCGAGCAGTTCGGTGCGCGTTACATGGTCGGCGTACGCCTCAACTTCTGATCGGATCGTCCCCTGGCCGGTCCTGGTGGCGCCCGCCACCCGGGCCGGCCTCGCCCGTGGCCAGCATCCGCCGACCATGGCGCGTGACATGCGCATGGATGTCGTTGCGCGCGCGCTTGCCCTGCTTGCGCGCGAACCGGGCCAGTGCGCGCCGGTCGTCCGCGGCGAACGGCGAGTCGCGGCCGCAATGCATCGCCAGCAGCGTCAGGTCCTGCGCATTGCCGAGCAGCCGGGCGAGTTTTTTCGAGTGCCGATCGATCGGCTGGCTGGCGCTGCCCAAGGCGTGCAGCTGCTGCCCCAGCCGCCGCACGCGACGTCGCCACCGGTGCCAGCGTTCATCACCGCCACCCTTGATCGCGCTGCGGCCCGCCTTGGCCGCACGTTGCGTGGAGTATTCCAGTCCGTCCTCGACCTGGCGGGCGGTCAGGCTGGCCCAGTCCAGTGCGTCGATGCGCTGCCCGAGCGCGACCAGTCGCTCGCTACGGCCGCGCAGTTCGGGGTCCGTGCGCAGGTGGCCGCGCAGCACCGTCACCCGCCGCGCGACCGCGGCACGACGCACCGATGCCAGCAAGGCCAAAGTTTTCGCCCCATCCTCGTGCCGTGCCAGGCGCTCGAGCACTTCCACCAGCGCCTGCGCGTCGCGCAGCGCTGACAGGGACACGTTGACTTCACGGATCGCTGCATCTACCAGGGCCAGGTCCGGGCCGAGCGCGTCGCCGGCCAGGGCCAGCGTGGCGCGCACGCGCCGCAGGGACTTGCGTGCCTGGTGCACGCCGCGGTGCCGGCGCCGCCCGGACCAGGCGAGGCAGTCGATGGCGCGCTCGAGCTGCGCCGAGACATACGCCTTGAGCACTTCATGGACCCGGGGCTCCATGGCGCCGAGCCTAGCGCGGCCTTGCCGCGCGGGCCACTGTCCGCGCCGCCATCGCAATGACATGTCCGGCCGCTACCGTGTCGGGTTGAATCACGATGTCCTGCAGGTCCATGCCATGCCCAGCCCCCGCCGCGTTGCCCTGACCACCCTGATGCTGGCCATGTCGGCCGCGTTGAATGCCAGCGCGCAACCCGGGCCGGGGCCATCGGCAACCATCGGCGGGCACGCGCCCTCGACCACGGACAGTGCCGCCAGCTGCCACCACCGTGCGTTCCGCGTGCGCGCCGATTTCGAGGCCGAACTCAACGCCGACACGGGCTGGGCCGGCCCGCTCGACGAACGCGCAACCGTCACCGCCGACCAGCCGTTCCGTCTGCGCATCGAGCTGGAAACCGGATCCGACCTGGCGCGCAGGTTCTGGCTGCAGTACCGGCGCAACGACGGCGCGTGGACCGACATCGAGGCCGCCGATGTGCCCTACCCGTTGCTGACCCCGCCGGTGAGCGTGGTGGCCAACGAGGAGTACACGCATGGCGATCGCAGCGAAGACCTCCTGCCCGGCTCGCGCGCCGCCTTCGGTGGCGGTGCCGGCGTGGTGCACGAGGCCACGACGCCACCCTTCACCGGCGCCGGCGTGCAGTCCGAATGGGAATGGCCGCTGGTGATCCGCCGCTACGCCGACGGCGCGGCGAGCAACGATACCGGCGACCGCTTCCAGTTCCGCATGGTCGACACCCGTGGCGCATGCGAGGCCGACGTGGCACCCGCGGTCACCCTGCAGGTGCCGGCGTTCCACCTCGGCGGCACGTTCGTGGAGACGCCTGGCCCGATCGGCCCGTGGCAGGCGTCCAACGGTGACCTGTACTTCGTCATCGAACCCGCCGAAACCACCAACGTGCTGATGATGGTGAAGTCCAGCGACGGCGGCCGCAGCTGGCGCGAGGTGGACGGCGCGCACCGGCCGGCCACCGACGACCTCGAAGGCTTCGCCACCGCGTTCGCCGCCGACACCGTGCACATGCTCCACCAGACCGCGCAGGTCTGGCACCACGCGTTCCGCACCTCCGACCACCCCACGCATCCCGATACCTGGGCCGTCCGCGACGAACCGGTGGCGGCACCTGGCAAGCCACCCACCCAGGTCGCCGCGCTGGCCAGCCGGTCCGATGGCAGCCTGGTGGGGGTGTATGGCGGACCGCAGCGGATCCACTACCGGATCCGCACGCGCGACGGCCAGTGGGGCGCGGAAACGGTCATCGATGCCCACACGGCGCGCGGCCTGTCCGGGCCGATGCTGGCCACCGGCAAGCACGACGTGGTGCACCTGGCCTACACCGGCAACGACGGCACCGCCTGGTACCGCCGCATCGCCGCGGATGGTCAACTCAGCCCGCGGCAACAGCTCGCCGACAACCTGGCCACGGGCGAGGGCGACGTGGGATCGATCCTGCCGCTGGTGTACCTCCCGGACACCGACAGCGTCGCGGTGCTGTACCGCACGGCGAGCGGCCACCTCTGGAAACGGCGCATCGACGCCCGCGCGCGCGTCGGCAAGGCCACGCGCGTCAGCGAACGGCGCGTGGTGCAGAACGCGGTCGATTCCGACCAGACCGGCGCGGACGCGATCGCGCTGGACGGCAAGGTGCATGTGCTCTTCATCGAGCAGGGAACGGGCAGCATCTTCCATGCCGCGAGTACCGCTGCTGGCCAGTGGCAGCCGGCCGAACTGCAGGTCGGCGACGTCAACGCGCAGTGGGTGCGCGGCCGACCGGTCCGCAACGCCGACGGACGCCAGGTGTATGGCTTCGTGTACGACGCGGGCTCGAATGGTGGCTCGGGCATGAATCGTTACGGCGAGGTGGATCCTGCGCGCTGAATAGCCCAGGAGGCGAACGCGGCCGCGCCAGACGGTGCGCCGGTGCCGGGCCGCGGTGGTAAAATCGCGGTCGACAAGGCCTGTACCTTCCTTCCAGGAGTACGCCATGGCGACGCTGCATTCCGGCACCCTGCCCTCGCATCCGGGCCACGCTGCCCAACACCTCCCGCTTGCCGAACCCCTGCGCTGGCTTGCGCGGGGTTTCCGTGATTTCCGGCGCGCACCTGCCCTGGGCATCGCCTACGGACTGATGGTGGCGGTGATGGGTTGGCTGGTGTTCGCACTGGGCAACCACCCTTATTTCATTGCCGCGGCAGTGTCCGGCTTCCTGCTGCTCGGGCCGATCCTGGGCGCGGGATTGATCGAAGCCTCGCGCGCCATGGAGGCCGGCGACAGGCCCACCTTCGACACCTCGCTGCGCGCACTCAGCCGCAACCGCTCCGCGCTGGAGCACTTCGCCATCACCCTGCTGGCGATTGCGGCCGTCTGGCTGCTGGTCTCCACCTGGCTGCTGACCGCGACCATGGGCCCGGTGGCTCCCGCCGTCGAACAGACGCTGTGGGACAACACCCTGCAGATGATGTCGTCCGGCCAATGGTTCGCATGGGCCGTGATGGGCGGCGTGCTGGCGGTGCTGAGCTTCGCCATCTCCGTGATCGCCGTGCCGCTGATGCTCGACAGGCACCTGAGCGCCGGTGACGCGATGCGCGGCAGCCTGCATGCGGTGTCGCGGCACCCCGTGGCGAGCGCCGCATGGGCGCTGCTGATCGTGGTACTCACGGCGATCGGCATCGCGACCGCGTTGCTCGGCCTGGTGGTGATCTACCCGGTGCTGGGGCATGCGAGTTGGCATGCGTATCGGGCGCTGCGAGACTAGCTGCACACACTCGCCCGGGGGGAGCGAATGCAGGTATCACAGGAGACGACGGCGCTGAAGCAGCGCCGCCGTGATCGCATCGCCGGGAGTCTTGTCGGCCTGCTCGTTGGCGATGCGCTGGGCGTCCCCTACGAGTTCCACCCGCCGCATGCATTGCCGCCGGTGGAGCTGATCGAGTTCGATCCGCCCGTGGGATTCCGTCGTGCACACGCACGCATCGCACCCGGTACCTGGAGCGACGATGGCGCGCAGGCGCTGGTGCTTGCCTACAGCCTGTTCGAATGCGACGGGCTGGACCTCGCTGATTTTGCGGAAGGGTTGCTGCGCTGGCGCGACGAGGGTTACTGCGCTGTCGATGGCGATGTCTTCGACATCGGCATCCAGACCAGCCGTGCGCTTGACCGGCTTGGCGCGGGCGTGCCGCCCGAGTCGGCGGGACCTGCCGGCGAGCGTGACAACGGCAATGGCTCGCTGATGCGGGTGTTGCCGATCGCGCTCTGGCACACAGGACCGGACGACGAGTTGTGCCGCCTTGCCATGCGGCAGTCGCTGCCGACCCATGGACACGCCCGCTCGCAGATCGCGTGTGCGCTGTACTGCCTGTGGGTGCGGCGCACGCTTGCCGGTTTGGATGATGCGTGGGACCAGGCGGTGGCCACGCTTCGCGGGTTGGCGGCGTTACTGGCGATGCCGCCGCCAGAAGTCGAGCTCGTGCTCGATCCCGTGCATGGCACGCGGTGCAACGGCACGGGCTACGTCGTTGATTCGTTGTGGTCGGCGCGGGCGGCGGTCATCGGGACGGATGATTTTGAAAGCTGCGTGCGCCGGGCGGTGGCGTTCGGGAATGACACCGATACCACCGCGGCGATCGCGGGTGGCGTGGCGGGCGCGCGGTATGGGTTTGCGGGCATACCTCGGCGATGGTGGCGCGGGTTGCGGGGGCGGGATGACCTCGGGGTGTTTCTCGACGTCCCGATCCATTAGGGGATTTCTCGGCGCGAGCGCACCGGCACAGCTTTCCACGCGGCGGCCAGGAGTGCCCCTCGCTCACTCCACCCCCTCAAATACGTACTCATGCTGTCCATCGCGCACCACCAGCTTGCGCACCCCATCCGCGTCCGCGCGCGTGAACAGGAACCCGATCGCCACGGGATCGATCGTCATGAATGCCAGGCTGTCATCGGGCTGCGGCATCGTCGTCACTTCCGACTGGAACGCACCCACGTCGAACCAGGCCTTGCCGTCCTTGCGCGTGACAACGAGGTCACCCAGCGCGGCATTGCGATAGCGCGGCGCCAGTGCGGCGAGCGCGTCCGCGTCCGCCGGCACCTGCAGCAGCTTGACGAACGCCGCGAAGCCTTCTCGGCTGGCCTTGGCGTTGGCCGCGGCGACGGCTTCGGCCTGCGGTTCGCCGTCGAACATCAGCTCCATCAGGCGGCGCTTGAGCGGGCCTCGCAGGTGCACGCCCTCGTCGGCGTTGGTGAGGATCACCGCGCCGACCTTCTGCTCGGGCCACCACATCATGTTGGAGTGGAAGCCGCCCATGTCGCCGCCGTGGTCGACCACGGTCACGCCGTCGCTGCGGTCCACCGCCAGCGCCATGGCGTAATGGCGGTCCACGCCGGTGGCGATCTGCGGTTCGCGGCGCTCGAGCAGCGCGGCCTCGCCGATGTAGCGGCTGCCGTCGGGCAGGCTGCCGTGGTCGATTTCCATCTGCACGTACTTCAGCAGGTCGTTGACCGTGCCCCAGGCAGCGCCGGCCGGGCGCGATGCGCGCACGGTCTCGTTGAGGCCCATGCCCATCACCTCGACCTGGCGGCGGATGTCGTAGCCGTGCGGTGCGGCGAAGTCACCGGTCTGCGCTGCCGAGTAGTCGAAGGTGGTGTTGCGCATGCCGAGCGGATCGAACACCAGCTCCTGCATGGCCTGGTCGTAGCCGGCGCCGAGCTCGCTTCCGGGATGCGCGACCTGGCCGCCGATGTAACCCGCGGCCGCGGCCATCGGGTTGGAGTACTGGAACAGCTCGCCGAATCCGCTGGTCGGCTGCATGGTGCCGAGCGTGGTCATCACCGTCTGCGGGGTCTGCGTCTCGCCTTCGAACAGCCATTCGAAGTCCTGGCGCGGCACGCCGGTGCAGGCGCAGACCAGGTGCTTCACCAGCACCTGGTCGGTGGTGGCGTCATCGCCGAGGCGGAACGCCGGGTAGATGTCGCGCGCCTTCGCATTCCAGTCCAGCTTGCCGGCATCCACCAGCTTGGCCAGCATCAGCGTGGTCAGCGCCTTGGTGTTGGAGGCAATCATGAAGCGGGTGTCGCCGGTGACAGGCGCCGGCTTGCCAAGCTCGCGCACGCCAAAGCCCTGAGACAGCACCACCTCGCCGTCCTGCACGATGCCGACGGCCACGCCGGGCACGTCGAAATCCTTGCGCATGCGTTCCACGAAGTCCGCCACCTGCCGAAGGCGGGCGGCATCGAGCTTGTGCGCGGTGCGGCCGGCGAAGGACTCGCGGGTGTAACCCGCCGGCTGCAGGCGCTGGTAGATCTTGCCGAGCTGGGAGCCGCGCTTCTCGGCGATGGCCTGGTCGACGTCCGCCAGCACCACGGTCCATGCGTCGCCGCGCCGATAGGCGGCGCCGCTGACCATGCGCTTGGCGTTCGCGGCGACGTCGTACTCGTAGAACCGGCGATGCTCCCAGCCGTCGCGCGGCGCGGCATCGGTGGCGACGAGGAACTTCGGCGTCATTGCGGCGATGGCCCAGGCTTCCGCGATCGCCGCATCCGCGGTGTCCGCAGCGGCATCGACGATCACGATGCGCGAGCCATCGGCTTCCGGCGGCGTCACGAACACCGCGTTGCCCTGCACGCGTTGCGCCCAGCCACCTGGCAGCACGAAGGTGGTGCCACGCGGGGTGGCCGAGGGCGACTCGGACGAGGCCTCTGCGCCGGCCGTGGGCGTGGTTGCGGGCCCGGACGTGGCTCCGTCTGCTGCGTGCCCCATGTTGCTTGCAACGATGACAGCCAGTGCGACGGCCAGCGCCGCCCGCTTCGACCCGATGCGCATTCCCGCTCTCCCCGTTGATGGCCGGGCGAGCTTGCGCCCAAATGGGCGCGGCGACAATTCGCCGTGCGCCGGACCTGCGCCAGCCGGGCGCGCGGCCGTGCCGGTGGCTCACATGGGCGGTTCGATGATTTCCCCAAGGCGCTCGTCAGGCACCGCATAGCCGGCGTCTTCGGCGCTGGCCCGCAGGTCGCGCAAGGCAGCGCGCACCGGTCCACGCTCGGCTTCGGATGCCTGTGCCTCGATCTCCATCGAACTGGCGTTGAACCAGTCCCAGAACGCGGCGAACGTCTTCCCGTGCCAGTGCTCGTGGCGTAGTCCGCGATCGAGTCCGGCCAACGCCCGGCTCAGTTCGTGTCGCATCACGCCGCCTCCCGGTGTTCGTAGAACGGATGCTGGCGATCATCGAAGATCGCGTACAGCGCCTGCAGGTTGGCCGGATCCGGATTCAGCCAGGCATCGATGTGCTCGGGCCTGATGTTGATGACGGTGCGGTCGTGGCCGGCGGCGGCCACCTCGGGCTCCGGGTCGTCGGTGATGGCGGCGAACGAGTCGAGGTCCGGCTCGACGCCGGCGGGATCGGTCCAGTGCGACCACAGGCAGGCGATCAGCATCGGCTCGCCGGTGCGCGGGGTGAAGGCCAGCACCTGGTTGCGGCCGTCGGGCGCTGCGACGTTCTCGTAGAACACGTCGGCCACCATCAGCGCGTGGTGGCGGCCGAACTGCGGTTTCCAGAAGCCCTCCAAGCTGTCGCGGCGCGCGTTGTACGTGCCCGGGAACTTGCGGTCGTAGAAGGCCGGCTTTCCCGCGGGCCGGCACTGGTAGCGCATCGGGCGCATCACCCGCTTGCCACCCTCGCCGACCAGCACATGCGTGTAGTGGCCGGGGTAGATGCGCGCGTCATCGGGCTTCGGCTCGCTGCGTTTCAGCGCGTCGATGCGGCCCCTGATCTGTTCGACCTTGGCCATGCCGATGCGCATGTCTTCCTGTGCCTTCTTCGTCACCTTGGCCTGCAGGCTGCGCTCGCCATCGGCCACGCGCTTGCGCTGTTTGAACAGTTCCTGCTCAAGCGTGGACATCTCGCGCGCGTCCCACTGGCGGATCAGGTCGGCGATTTCGGGCGGGCCGTCGCGCAGGAAACCGATCTCCAGCGCCCGCGGCACCTTCGGCCGCTTCGCGCCGGCGTCGCCCTTGTCCGACCAGTACAGGCGGACGTAGTCCTTGAGCTCCATCGTGGCGCCGGTCTGGCGCTGGAACTTCCTGTGCTCGGCGCGCACCTGGGCTGAGTAGCACATGGAGTCACCTGCGGGCTGCGATTGGTGGGCCCACCAGGACTCGAACCTGGAACCAAAGGATTATGAGTCCTCTGCTCTGACCATTGAGCTATAGGCCCGCGGCGACGATTGTAGCGGGCACCGCTCAGTCAAAAAATCGCGCAGCCGCGACCTGACGACGAGGACAGGGCACGGCTGCGCGATCCGATCCCGCGGCTGCCGAGCCGCCACGGGAGTCGTTTGCGCGACTGGATCAGTTGCCGTCGGTGTTGTTCTTGCCGTCGGCCGCCGCGGTCGCCTCTTCGGCCGCGTCCTGCGCCTGCTCGGCCGCGTCGGCGGCCTTCTCGGCGGCGTCGGCGAGGTCGTCGCGACGCGTCAGCTCGTCACCGGTGTCCACCTGCCCCGCGATATGGGCGGCGGCATCGGCGGCGGCGTCAGCGGCGCCGGCCGCAGCCTGGGCGGACGAGGTGGCGGCCATGTCGCCGGTGGCCGACGCGTTCTGCGCGGCCTGGTGGGCCTCGCTGGCCGACTCGGCGGCGTCCTGGGCCGAGTTGGCGGCCTGGTCGGGGTTGCTGCAGGCGGCCAGCGCGGTGGCGAAGCCGAGGGCGAGCAGTGTCTTGGCGGTGCTGTTCATGGGATCTCCTGTCTGGCGCCGTGTTGCGCCGTGGCACGCACAATGTCTGTGCACGTGTCGGCTTGGCGCGAAGATCGCCCGCGACTCGGGACTCCATTCAGAACCGGCTCACGTGGCGAGGCGACTGGAAAGACCGTCTGCCGGCAAGCGCGCGGCCGCGGCGCGGGTGCTAGAGCGCCATGCGCTCGCCATACACGGGCAGTCGAGCGTGAACACCGAAGTCGGCCTGCACCCGCGCAGCCAGCCCGTCGCGGCCACGCGCCTCGCCGTGCACCAGCACCAGCGGCGGGCGGCCTTCGATGGCCCCGTACCAGGCGGCCAGTTCGTCCTGGCCGGCGTGCGCGGACAGGCCGCCGACGGTGTGGATGCCGGCGGCGACGCGGATGTCCTCGCCGTGGATGCGCACTTCGCTGGCGCCATCGACAAGCTTGCGGCCCAGCGTGCCTTCGCCCTGGTAGCCGACGATCATCACCCGGCACTCGCGGCGCCAGAGGTTGTAGCGGAAGTGGTGCAGGATGCGGCCACCGGTGCACATGCCGCTGCCGGCGATGATCAGCGCGCCGCGGCGGATGGTGTTGAGGCGCATCGACTCTTCGGTGCTGGCGGTCTCGCGCAGGTTGGGCAGCAGCTGGCGCAGGTCGCGGCCGGCGAACAGCGCGCCCGCCTGGTCGTTGAACAGTTCGGAATGGCGCACGTGCGCGGCGGTGGCCTGGATGGCCATCGGGCTGTCGACGAACAGCAGCCAGCGATCGAGGTTCCACTCCTCGCGGTGCAGGGCGAACAGCGTCAACAGTTCCTGGGTGCGGCCAATGGCGAAGGCGGGGATCAGCAGGTTGCCGCCGGCTTGCCAGGCGCTTTCCAGCACCTCGGCGATCTCGCGATGGGTGTCGGCGCGGGCGCGGTGGTTGCGGTCGCCGTAGGTGCTTTCCAGCAGCACGAGGTCGGCGCGATCGGGCGGGCGCGGCGGCGGCAGCATGCAGCTGTCGTCCTGTCCGATGTCGCCGCTGAAGGCCAGCCGGCGGCGACGACCCTCCTCTTCCAGGTCCAGGACGACGCTGGCGGCGCCGAGGATGTGCCCGGCGGGGATCAGCGTGACGCGCACGCCGGGCAGGATGTCGGTGGGGGTGTCGAACTCGAGCGGTGCGAACAGCCGCAGCGTGGCTTCGGCGTCGTCGCGGGTGAACAGCGGTTTTACCAGCGCCTTGCCCTGGCGCTGGCGGCGGCGGTTGTCGCGTTCGGCGTCGGCTTCCTGCAGGTGCGCGGCATCGCGCAGCAGCACGCGCGCGAGGTCGATCGTGGCCGGGGTGGCGTGGATCGGGCCGCGATAGCCGCGGCGCACCAGGATCGGCAGGCGCCCGCTGTGGTCGATGTGGGCGTGGCTCAGGACGACGGCGTCGAGCGTGGCCGCGTCGAAGGGAAACGGATCATGGTTGTGGGCTTCTTCCTCCTGCCGGCCCTGGAACATGCCGCAGTCGAGCAGCAGCTGGTGGCCGCCGACGCGGAGCACGTGGCAGGAACCGGTAACGCCGCCGGCGGCGCCGTGGAAGCTGATGTCCATCGCGTCACGCTAGCGCGTCCGCCAACCCGGTGTCGAGTTGGTCGGTGCGCTCGACCATCTCCCGGACAAGAGAAAGGCGCACCGGAGTGCGCCTTTCTTCATCACACGGTCGCGGCTCACTCGATGTCGAGGAAGCTCCGCAGCTGCTCCGAGCGGCTCGGGTGCCGCAGCTTGCGCAGCGCCTTGGCCTCTATCTGGCGGATGCGCTCGCGGGTGACATCGAACTGCTTGCCGACTTCCTCGAGGGTGTGGTCGGTGTTCATGTCGATGCCGAAGCGCATGCGCAGCACCTTGGCTTCCCGCGGGGTCAGGCCAGCGAGCACGTCGCGGACCGTTTCCGACAGGTTGATGTTGACCGTGTTCTCGATCGGGGACTCCACGTTGGTGTCCTCGATGAAATCGCCCAGGTGGGAGTCCTCGTCGTCGCCGATCGGGGTCTCCATGGAGATGGGCTCCTTGGCGATCTTCATGACTTTGCGGATCTTGTCCTCGGGCATGTCCATCTCCTTCGCCAACTCCTCCGGCGTGGCCTCGCGGCCGAACTGCTGGAGCATCTGGCGGGAGATGCGGTTCAACTTGTTGATCGTCTCGATCATGTGCACCGGGATGCGGATGGTGCGCGCCTGGTCGGCGATCGAGCGGGTGATGGCCTGGCGGATCCACCAGGTGGCATAGGTCGAGAACTTGTAGCCGCGACGGTATTCGAACTTGTCCACGGCCTTCATCAGGCCGATGTTGCCTTCCTGGATGAGGTCGAGGAACTGCAGGCCGCGGTTGGTGTACTTCTTGGCGATGGAGATGACCAGGCGCAGGTTGGCCTCGACCATTTCCTTCTTGGCCTTGCGGGCCTTGGCCTCGCCGTAGGCCATGGCGCGGTTGATCTCGCGCAGGTCGGCAAGCGTCACCATCATCGCCTTCTCGATGGCGATGGTGGCTTCCTGGGAGGCGATCACCTGGTCCTTGACCTCGCGCATGCCGCTGGACCACTTCTGCTTGCGCTTGAGCACCTCGTCGACCCACTCGAGGTTGGTCTGGTTGCCGTCCCACGCACGGATGAAGTCCTTGCGCGGCATCTTGGCGACGCGGGTGGACAGGTCGAGGATGCGGCGCTCGTGGTCCTTGATCTCACCCACCACCTCGCGCAGCTTGCGCACCAGGGTGTCGGTGATCGGCAGCGGCAGCTTGAAGCTGGTGAAGATGGCGGCCATCTCCTCGCGCAGCTTGATCACCGGCTTGCCGGTGGCGCCGTTCTTGGCGACCGAGCGCTGGAACTTGCCGTACAGCGTGGCCAGTTCTTCCATGCGGCGCGCGACCTCGAGCGGGTCCGGGCCGGTGGGCGCGGGCTCGTCCTCGGTCTCGTCGGCGGCATCGTCCTCTTCGACTTCGGCATCGCCGTCGGCGGCCACGGCGGCTTCAACCACGACAGGCGCGGGTGCAGGCGGCGGCGGATCGTCGAGGCCGTCGGTGAAGCCGACCACGATCTCGGCGAGGCGCTTCTTGCCGCCCTTGTGCAGCTCGTAGTCCTCGAGCAGCAGTTGCACCGACCACGGGAAACTGGCCAGCGAGGCCAGCATCTGGTTCAGGCCTTCCTCGATGCGCTTGGCGATGGCGATCTCGCCCTCGCGGGTCAGCAGTTCCACCGTGCCCATCTCGCGCATGTACATGCGCACCGGGTCGGTGGTGCGGCCGCCTTCGCCGTCGAGCGCGGTCAGCGTGGCCGCGGCTTCTTCGGCGGCGGTATCGTCGACTTCGCGGCCGCCGCTCGATTCACCGGCCAACAGCAATGTCTCGGCATCCGGGGTGGTTTCATGCACCTGGATACCCATGCTGTTGATCATGCCGATGATGTCTTCGATCTGCTCCGGATCGACCATGTCGTCGGGCAGGTGATCGTTGACTTCGGCGTAGGTCAGATAGCCCTGCTCAAGACCCTTGCTGATCAGGAGCTTGATATCGGACTGCGGGGCTGGACGCTCGTTCGCCATGTGGCGCGCACCATTAACAAAGTGAACCCGTAATTATACCAGCCGCCACGCGGGCTCAGGTGCGCAGCAGCAGGGTGACTGGACCATCATTGACCAGACTCACCGTCATATGGGACCCGAAACGGCCAATTTCCACCCCCGGAGCGTGCAACGCTCGCAACGCCGCCACCAGTTCGGCGAAGATCCGTTCAGCCTGGGCCGGCGGAGCAGCGGTACTGAAGCCCGGCCGCAGCCCGGATCGGGTGTCGGCCGCCAGGGTGAACTGGCTGACCAGCAACAGCCCGCCCTCGGTGTCGGCCAGCGAGCGGTTCATGCGCCCCTCGGCGTCGGCGAACACCCGGTAGGCGAGCAGGCGCGGCGCCATGCGCGCCACTTCTGCGGCGCCGTCGCCGGGTTCGATGCCAGCCAGCACCAGCAGCCCGGGGCCGATGGCACCGACCGTCTCGCCCTCCACCTCCACGCGGGCCTCGCTGACGCGTTGCAGGAGCAGAAGCATGGCGGGCGGGCCTCGGGGATGTGAACGCGGCCGGCTAGACTCGCGCCATGACCGAGTTCCTCGCAAGCCTCCTGCACGCCCTGGCGACCATGATCGGCCGCCTGCCGTGGCCGCTGCAGCGCGCGCTGGGCGATGGCCTGGGTCGGCTGGTACGCGCCGCGGGCGTGCGCGAGAGCGTTGTGGCGCTGCGCAACCTGGAGCTGGCGTACCCGGACATGCCGGCCGCCGAGCGCGCCGCGCTGCACGCCGAGGTGATCCGCACCACCGGCCGCCAGGCCTTCGAGACCCTGCGCCTGTGGACGCGCCCGCACGCCGAGAACCTGGCGCTGATCCGCGAGCAGTCCGGCGTGGAGCTGTTCGAGGACGCCTTGGCGGCGGGCCGCGGGGTGATCGTGGTGGCGCCGCACCACGGCAACTGGGAGTTGCTGAACCAGTGGCTGGCCGCGCGCACGCCGCTGGCGATCCTGTACAAGGCGCCGGACTCGGCGGTCGGCGAGGCCTTCCTGCGCCGGGTGCGCGCCGACGCCGACCAGGTCACCCAGGTCCGCGCCGAAGGCCCGGGCATCCGCCAGCTGTTCAAGGTGCTCAAGGCCGGCGGCGTGGTCGGCATCCTGCCGGACCAGCAGCCGAAGGCCGGCGATGGCGTGTTCGCGCCGTTCTTCGGCATCCAGGCGCTCACCGTGACCCTGGTCTCGCGGCTCGCCGAGCGCAGCGGGGCGACCGTGCTGTTCGCGAGCTGCGAGCGCATCGACGACGACCTGGGCTTCGCACTGCGTTTCGACGCGGCGTCCGCGGCGCTTTCCGGCGCCGATATCGAGGCCTCGGTGGCGGCGCTGAACGCCGGCGTGGAGCACATGGCACGCCGCGCGCCGGCGCAATACCAGTGGACCTACAAGCGCTTCACCCTGCGCCCGCCCGGCAGCGGCGAAGGCAATCCCTACCGCGACCTGGAGCATGGCCGGCGATGACCACCCCCGACGACGACGGCTGGCAGCCCCTGCCGCGCCGCGCGCGCACCCTGTTCATGCTTGGCAATGGCCTCGGCTTCGGGCTGGTGGCGCTGGGTTCGCTGATCCCCATCGGACTGCTGCTGCGCGACACGCAGTGGCTTGCCCTGGGCCTGGCGCTGGCCAGCCTGGTGCTGCTCCCCGGCTTCGGGCTGTGGCTGGCGCACCGCCAGTTCCGCCACGCGCGCTGGCTGCTCGACGACACCGGCTTCGGCTGGCGGCGCGGGCGCCTGTGGCACGCCGAAACCCGCGTGCCGCGCACGCGCGTGCAGCACGTCGACCTGAAGCGCGGTCCGCTGGAGCGGCGCTTCGGGCTGTCCACGCTGGTGGTGCACACCGCCGGCACCCGCGACAGCGCGGTCGCGGTGCAGGGCCTGGATGCCGCGGACGCCGAGCGCCTGCGCGACCGCCTCGCGCAGCAGGTCGACGACGACGACGGACATTTCGCAGGCGCTGGCGATGTCGACGCCTGAGGCCGAGCGCCGCCTGCATCCCTGGTCGTGGCTGTTCGTGCTGGTGCAGCAGCTCAAGCAGTTCATCATCCCGCTGCTGGCGCTGGTGTTCGTGGGCCGAGGCGACGGCAACGCGCTGTGGCCGCTGATCGGCGTGGCGGCGCTGGCGCTGGCCTCGCTCTGGCAGTACTTCACCTACCGCTATCGGGTCGACGAAGACCGCCTGGTGGTGCGCGAAGGGCTGCTGGAGCGCAAGGTGCGGCAGATCCCATTTGCGCGCATCCACAACGTCGCCCTGCACCAGTCGCTGCTGCACCGCATGTTCGGCGTGGCCGAGGTGCGCCTGGAATCGGCGGCCGGCGGCAAGGCCGAGGCCGAGATGCGCGTGCTGCGCCTGGACGAGGCGTTGGCGCTGGAGCGCCTGATCCGCGATCGCGGCGCGGCGTCGCATGTGGGCGGCACGGCGCAGGCTGAGGCCTCCGCCGATGCCACGCTGCTGCTGGCGCTGCCGACCGCCGAGGTGGTGCGCCTGGGCCTGGCCAGCAACCGCGGCATGGTGGTGGTGGCGGGCGCGTTCGCGCTGGCCTGGCAGGCATTCCCGGACCGCGCCATGACGCGCCTGGTGCAGGACGCCGGCGAACGCGCCTTCGGCTACGCCAGCCACCTGACCATTGGCTGGGCCGGCCAGGCCGCCGCGGTCGCGGGCATCGTGCTGCTGGCGCTGGTGGTGCTGCGGCTCCTGTCGGTGCTGCTGGCGGTGCTGCAGTTCCACGGCTTCACGCTGCAGGTGCATGGCCGCCGGCTGACGGTGGAACGGGGGCTTCTGACGCGCATCCGCACCAGCGCCTCGCGCCGCCGCATCCAGGCCTGGACACTGCGTGAAGGCCTGCCGCACCGGTTGCTGCGGCGGCGCGCGCTGCAGGTGGACACCGCGGCCGGCCAGCAGCAGGAAGGCGAGCAGCGCAGCCTGCGCGAACTGGCGCCCATCGCGACGCCCGACGCCTGCGATGCACTGGTGCGCGACGTGCTGCCCGGCATCGCCTGGCCGCCGGCGGCCTGGCAGCCGCTGCACCCGCGCGCCTGGCAGCGCCTCATGCTGCCCGGCGTGCTGCTGGCGGCCGTGGCCGCGGCCGTCGCGTACTGGCGCTTCGGCCCGTGGGGGCTGGTGGCCCTGGCTTGGGCGCCGTGGGCGGTGTACGCCGCGCGCCAGCACGCACGCCGCGCCGGCTACGCCTGCGACGCGCGCCTGGTGGCGGTGCGCGAAGGCTGGTGGTCGCGCCACTGGCGCTTTGCCGAGATCGACAAGCTGCAGGCGCTGGAGCTGCGCCAGTCGCCGCTGGACCGCCGCTTCGGCATGGCCACGCTGTGGCTGGATACGGCCGGCGCCGGCGCCATGTCGCCCCCGCTGCGCCTGCGCCTGGTGCCGCTGGCCGAAGCACGCGCGCTGCACGCGCGCCTGGCGCGCGAGGTCGCGCGGCGGCCGCTGCGCTGGTGACTGCTTACCAGCGGGCCGGACCCCAGTAGCCGATGCGCCGGCGCAGCTTGAACTTGCGCCACCAGTTGCGCGGCTTGGGCCTGCGGTTGCGCCCGCCGCGCGCGATGAAGGCATCCACCGCCGCCAGCACGCGTTCGCTGCTGCGGCCGTCGCGATAGGGGTGGATGGCGTCGGCGAATTCACGGATCGCCGCCATCAGCTCCGGCGGCCGCGACAGCGCGCGCTCGATCGCCGGCTCGAAGTCGGCCACGTCGTCGATGTCGATCAGCTGCGGCCCGGGACGGCGGTTCCTGAACGTCACCACCGGCTTGCCGGTAAGCAGGAACTCGCTGAGCGCGGACGAGGTGTCGGAACACATCATGTCGACCTGAGGAAACAGCTCGAGGATGTTGTCGTTCTCGGCAAACGTGAGGTGCTGGTTCTGCAGCGCCTTGAACTTCGCCACCGTCTCCGCCGGCATCTTGGGATGGAAGGTGACGATCCAGCACCAGCGGCCGTCGCGCGACAGGCGCCTGACTTCCTCGTACAGCGTTTCGGCCGCGCTCCACGATGGCGAGAACGTCGAGTGGTACAGGATCACCGGCACCTCGCGCACCGGCGGCAGCGCGCCAGCGATCGCGCGCATGAACGGATCGATCTTGGTCCAGCCGGTCTCGGCGACGCTGAAGTGGCCCTGCGCATCGGCCAGCGCCTGGAAGCTCGCGGTATCGCGCGGGCCCGTGGTGCAGTACAGGTCGAAGAACCCGCGGATGTAGATATGCCGCGGCTTGCCGGCGTCGAAGCCGTGGAACACTTCCACCTTCACGCCGGGAAAGAAGTGCGGCAGGTGGTTGCCGGGCGTGAACACCGCCTCGGGCCGCCAGCACCGCACGCCGGCGACGTCGAGCAACACCTCGCCGTCCACCAGGTCCTCGGCCCCCGGCCCGTCGAAGAACCAGGCGGCATGGTCGCCGCGGGCGCGGATGGCGTCCTGCAGCGGGCGCAGGATCGCCAGCGCGTAGCGCTCGGAGCCATACAGCAGGTAGTGGCGCGGCTCGGTCATCGGAGTCGGGTCCTGGATGCGGTGCCTGGCGGCAGGCTAGCGGTCGAGGCCGTGGCGCTGCAGCACCGCGCGCGCCTGCTCGACGGAATCGGGATTGCGCACCATCTCGTAGTAGCGGATGCGCTTGTAGACCGCGTAGCTCGCGGCGGTGTGCGCCACCACCAGGCCGCGCCAGCCGTCGAGCAGCGCGAGCCGCAGCAGCGCTTCCTTGGCGAAGGATGCGACGTACACCAGCGGCGCCATCCACACGCGCGCCGGCCGACCTCGCTCCAGCCAGTCGCGGCACTTCAGTTCGGCGTAGCGCAGCACCTTCAGCTGCTTGTGCGGCAGGGTCGGGTTGTGCAGGTGCTCGAACGGCGCGGCGAAGGTTTCGACGCGGCCATCCCAGCGCAGCGATTCATGCACGCGCGCGTCGCTCCAGCGCGCGCGCTCACGGTGGTACAGCCGCGCCAGGCGCTCGCCGACCATCGGCCGGTACCAGCGCATCGGCGCGCCCATGTACAGGGTGCGACGGCGCAGGATGCCGACCGCGGCGTCGCCCGCGATCACCGCGGGCAGGCTTTCAGCGAGCTCTGCGGCCAGTTCCGGGCTGAGGTATTCGTCGGCGTCGAGGACCAGGATCCACGGATGGGTGGCCTGGGTAGTGGCGAAGTTGCGCTGCGCGCCGAAGCCCAGCCACTCCTGGTGCACCACGCGTGCGCCGTGGGCGCGCGCGATGGCCACCGTGTCGTCGTCGCTGCCGCTGTCGATGACCACCTTCTCGGCCGCGAACGGCACGCTGTCCAGGCAACGGGCGATGTTGGCCGATTCGTTGTGGGTGATGACGACGAGGGAAAGCGGCAGCACAGACATGCCGCCATTCTAGATCACTCCCGCGCCGGCCTCAGTCCGGCGGTGCGCTCCGGCGCAGGCGCGCAGGCAGGTTGTGCAGGAACCAGCGCAGGCTCAGCCAGGCGCGGTAGGCCTCGCGCGTCACCCACCCGGTCACGCTCACGCCGGCCTTTTTCCTGCCATCGACCCGGATGGTCGAATCGAATGCGTTGCCGCCGGACACCACGCCGGGCTTGAGGCCCAGGCACTCCACGCCGTGCAGCCACGCCAGGTCCATGTAATCGTCGACCGGCAGTACCCACTCAGTGGCATGGCGCAGGAATCGCTCCGCCGCCGCCGGGGTCAGGTAGTAGCCCAACGTGCACATCGGGCTGCGCCAGTAGCGATGCAGGACGAAGCCCCCGAAGCGTCGCCAGGGCACGCTGGCCCGGTTGGCCGCGTGCAGGCGGAAATACCCGACCTCCGCGGGTACCAGAGGCAAGGCATGCAGCAGTTCCGGAAAGCGCGGGTCCAGAAGGATGTCGTCTTCGAGAACGATCATCGGCTTTCCGCTTGCGACGCACTGTTGCCAGAGCAGGTAATGGCTGGCCCAGCAGCCTATTTCGCCCGGCCGGAACGGCCTGCCCTTGCGGGCCTGCCGCTTGCCGGCATGAACCCGCGCGAACAGGGGATGGGAAGCGCCGCCATCCACGGCCTCGAAGAACGTCAGCGACAATCCCAGCGCGGCAGCCTGCGCTTGCATCGATGCGCGGCGCTCGGTCGAGCGCGGCAAATTGACCACATGCAGCGCCAAATCCGTCACGCAGCGTGCGTCCTGCACCAATGACGGCACTCGAATGCCAGGGAATCGCTCCACTTGTTATACATTCGGCACCACTGAATGTGCGCGTACAAGCCAGGCGGATCGGCCACGGGCATGCAGCATACCCGCACCATGCGTGACCGCGCATCCCGGCCAAGCGCATGAAAGGAAGACCACGACAGGAAACACCATGCTGCGGAAAATCAGAACGTATCTCACGGCCGCGGGGCTTCCGGGAATCCTGGCTGCCGCACGAGCCGGCGCCACGAACTCGGTCGTGAAGCTGGAGCTGAAGAAGAGCCACCTCAGGCACCCGATTCTGCTGCGCATCCCCTCGTCGGACGTGCCGACGTACCGGCAGGTCTTCATCGACCAGGAATACGCCTTCCATACGGAAAGGGCGCCCGAGGTAATCATCGACGCGGGCGCCAACATAGGCCTGGCATCGGTTTATTTCGCGAACAAGTACCCTGACGCGAAGATCATCGCCATCGAACCCGAGGAGAGCAATTTCGAGCTCCTGAAGGAAAACACATCCTCCTATCCGAACATCATTCCCCTCCAGGCCGCGCTGTGGAACAGGAACGAGGAAATAAACCTGGTGGATCCGGGACTCGGAAAATGGGGCTTCATGACCGACGGGAAGCAGTCGTCCGGTGAATCGCCGGGCAACGTCTGCCACGCGGTCAAGGCCATGACCGTCGACAGGATCATCGAGGATTACGGCCTCGAGAGAGTGAACATCCTGAAGGTGGACATCGAAGGCGCGGAAAAGGAAGTCTTCTCCGACACTTCCGCGTGGATCGACTCGGTCGACTCGATCATCGTGGAGCTCCATGAGCGCATGAAGCCAGGCTGCAATCGCAGCTTCTACGCTGGCTCGAACGGATTCGACCACGAATGGAGCCAGGGGGAAAACGTCTATCTGTCCAGGTGCGGCTTCCCGATAACGCGTCTCGACTGACGTTAGCCTGCCACGCGCCGAATTCAGCCGGCGCCCGTCAACCGGGCGTAGAAGAAGCCATCCATGCCCTGTTCGCCCGGCAGGCGTTGCCGCCCGGGACCGGCGGCATGGCCATGGCGATCGTCGAGCGGGTCCGCGTGCGCATCGGGGGTGCGGGCGAGAAAGGCCGCGACCTGTCGTTCGTTTTCGTCCTTCAGGATCGAACAGGTCGCGTACACCAGCACGCCGCCGGGCTTCAGCACCTTCCAGCACGCGTCCAGCAATCGCCACTGCAAGGCGATCAGCGAAGCCAGGTCTTCGGGGCGGCGATGCAGCAACACGTCCGGTTGCCGGCGGACGATGCCGGTCGCCGAACACGGGGCATCGAGCAGCACGGCGTCGAACGGCGTGCCGTCCCACCAGCTGGCGGTGTCGCAGGCATCGGCGGCGCGCAGTTCGGCACCGGCGCCGACGCCGATGCGCGCCCAGCCTTCGCGGACCTTGCCGAGGCGCGCGGGGTCGATGTCGAGGGCGACCAGGCGCAGGCCCGGGTCGCGCTCCATCAGCTGCGCGGACTTGCCGCCGGGCGCCACGCAGGCGTCGAGCACGCGTGCACCCGCGGCGGGTGCGAGCACGTCGGCGACCCGCTGCGCGGCGCCGTCCTGCACCGACAGCACGCCCTCGGCGAAGCCGGGCAGCATGGCCACCGGCAGCGACCCTTCGATGCGCAGCGCGTCGGGCATGCCGTCCACCGCGGCGGCGTCGATGCCGGCTTCGCGCAGGCGGGCCAGGCTGGTGTCGCGGTCGCCGCGCTGGCGGTTGACCCGCAGCCAGGTGGGCGCGGGCAGCGCGCTGGCGGCGAAGATCGCGTCGGCATCGGCCGGCCAGTCGCCGCGTACCTGGTCGCGCAGCCATGCCGGCCAGGCCGCATCCGCGGCCACCGCCGGCAGGCCTTCGCGCTGCGCGCGGCGCAGCAGGGCGTTGACCAGCCTGGCCTGGTGCGCGCGGCCGATGAGGCGCGCGGCATCCACCGTGGCGGCGAGCGCGGCGTGCGGCGCCAGGCCAAGCGGATCGAGCTGCGCGAAGCCGGCGTGCAGCAGTGCGCGCAGGTCACCGTCGCGCTGGCCCAGCGGCTTGGGGATCCAGGCCGCCAGCGCGGCATCGGCGCGCGCGTGCTGGCGCAGCGCGGCGAAGCAGATCGCTTCCACCAGGGCGCGGTCGCGGGTGTCCGGCAGCGGGGGCAGGGCCCGGGCGAGCTCCGTCTTCAGCGAGCGGCCACGGTTGAGGACCGCGTCGAGCACGCGCGCGGCGCTGGCGCGCGGCTCGGCACCGCTCATGGCGCGAGGTCGCGGCGGGCGTTGAGGAAATCGGCGGCGGTGATCGCGCGGCCGCCTTCGCGCTGCAGCACGCGGATGCGCAGCGCGCCGTCGCCGCAGGAGACATCGATGCCGTCACGGCCGGCGGCGAGCACGCGGCCGGGGGCGACGCCGTGCTCCAGCGCGAGCGCGACCGCGCCGTGGATGCGCAGGCGCTCGCCGGCCAGCGTGGCCTCGGCCATCGGCCAGGGGTTGAACGCACGCACCTTGCGCGCCAGCACGTCCGCCGGCTGCGACCAGTCGAGGCGCGCCTCGGCCTTGTCGAGCTTGTGCGCATAGGTGACGCCGGCGACGGGCTGCGGCTGCGCCACCGGGCGCATGCCTGCGCGCAGCAGGCCGAGTCCGTCGGACAGCACCTGCGCGCCGAGTCCGGACAGGCGATCGTGCAGCTGACCACCGGTCTCGTCCTCGCCGATGGCCAGCGTCTGCGACAGCAGCACCGGACCGGTGTCGAGGCCCTTCTCCATCTGCATCAGGCACACACCGGTCTCGGCGTCGCCGGCTTCGATCGCACGCTGGATCGGCGCCGCGCCGCGCCAGCGCGGCAGCAGCGAGGCGTGCACGTTCCAGCAGCCGAGCGCCGGGATGTCGAGGATCTTCTGCGGCAGCAGCAGGCCGTAGGCGACGACGACCATGAGATCGGGCTTCAGCGCGCGCAGCGTGTCGCGCGCCAGCAGGTTTCTCAGTGAGTCCGGCTGCAGCACGGGTATCCCGCGCTCCAGCGCCTCGCGCTTGACCGGCGAGGCCTGCACGCCGCGGCCGCGACCGGCGGGCCGGTCGGGCTGCGTGTACACCGCCACCACCTCGCCGCGGGCGCAGGCCGCGCGCAGCGCGGGCACCGCGAAGGCCGGGGTGCCGGCGAAAACGATGCGCACGGCTCAGTCGCCCTGCCGGCGGAGCTTGTCGTACTTCTTCAGCGCGCGTTCGCGCTTGAGCGGCGAGAGGTGGTCGATGAACAGCTTGCCGTCGAGGTGGTCGACCTCGTGCTGCACGCAGGTCGCGAGCAGGCCGTCGACCGCCAGCACGAACGGCTTGCCATGGCGGTCGAGCGCTTCCACTTCGATGCCGTCGGCGCGCGTGACATCGGCGAAGATGCCCGGGATCGACAGGCAGCCTTCCTGGTGCACGCGCAGTTCCGCCGAGCGCTTGCGGATCACCGGATTGATGAACACCAGCGGCTGTTCGTGACCATCGGTGACATCGACGATCATGAAACGCTCGTGCACGTCGACCTGCGTGGATGCCAGGCCGATGCCCGGCGCGGCATACATGGTCTCGAACATGTCGTCGAGCAGGCGCTGGAATGCGGCGTCGCCGGTGCGGTCCGCGCCGACGTCGGCGGCGACCTTGCGCAGGTGCGGATGCGGGAGTTCGAGGATCGGGATCAGGGACATGGCGGTAAAGGGTGGCAGCCGTCACAACCGTGCGGCACGGTCGATCATTGTAACGCCGGCAGGCTTGCGCCGGGTTGGCACCTGTGGTCTATAGTGCCCGCGCTATATGGGGAAATCTCCAAGGGGACAGGTAGATGGCCGGCAAGCTTCAGCGCCTTTCGAACGCGCTACGCACGGGTATTGCGGTAGCGATGCTCACAGTGACCACGTTCGCGGCAGCCCAGGGGCTGCGTGGCGACCACCCGGACACGTATGTCGTGCAGCGTGGTGACACGCTCTGGGACATCGCGGGGCAGTTCCTGCAGAAGCCCTGGCTGTGGCCGGAGATCTGGCAGGCCAATCCGCAGATCCGCAATCCGCACCTCATCTATCCGGGTGACGTGATCAGCCTGGCGTACCTCAACCGCGTCGGCCTCACCGCCGGCCCGCGGACCGAAGGCGCGCCTATCAACGCCATCCCGCTGTCCGAGGTCGAGCCGTTCCTCAAGGACCTGCGCATCGTCGACGGCTTCGACCACATGCCCTACGTGGTCGGCCTCGAGGAAGACCGCCTGCGCGCCTCGCGTGGCCAGGTGGCCTACGTGAAGGGCCTGGCCGGTGCCAGCCCGGGTGCCCGCTACACCGTGCTGCGCCCGACCGTTCGCTATACGCACCTGCTGCGCGCGGGCCTGTGCTGCGACACCTTCGGCCGTGACGACCTCGACGCGACCGGCCGCCACCAGGTCGACTGGGGCCGCTACTGGGCCAACGTGGTGATGCCCGACAAGGGCCAGGAAGTGCTGGGCCACGAGTTGATGCGGGTGACCGCCGGCACCGTGACCCGCGGCGAGGTGGACGGCATCCAGGCCAGCACCCTGCTGCTCGACGAGGAGGGCCGCGAGGTCCGCATCGGCGACCGCCTGGTGCCGGTCGACGTGCAGCCCTACGACCTGCAGTTCTTCCCGCACCCGCCTGCGCAGCAGACCGCGTATGGCAAGGCGCGCGTGCTCGCGGTCACCGACATGCTGACCTCGGGCGGCCCGCGCGACGTGGTGGCGCTGTCGGTCGGCGCCCGCGAGGGCGTCGACAACGGCACCGTGTTCTCGATCTGGCGCGAAGGCACCAACACCATCGACCGCGTGCACAAGGGCCTGGACCGCGACGAGGACACCGTGTTCTTCGAGAACAAGGTGCGCCTGCCCGACGAGTTCTCCGGCCACGTGATGGTGTTCCGCACCTTCGACCGCGTGAGCTACGGGCTGGTGATGGACAGCATCAAGCCGAGCCGCGTCGGCTACCACCTCAAGCACCCCGACGCGACGCACTGACGGCGGGGGGTTTCCCCGACCGGTCCACGCGACGGCGCCCGAGGGCGCCGTCGTTGTTTGCGCGCCACGCTGGTGCCATGGATCCCGATGCTTCCACCGCACTGCTGCGCCTGGTCGTGGCCGTCGGCGCCAGCGCACCGCGGCGCGCGCTGCTGGACGCGCATGGCGACCCGGCCGCCGCGCTCGCCGCGGGGCCTGACGCGTGGCGCGCTGCCGGCCTCGATCGGGAGCAGCGCGCCGTGCTTGCCGGGCGTGCCGACAGCGGCCAGGTGGCGCTCGCGCAGGCCTGGCTGGCCATGCCAATGCACCATGTGGTCGGCTGGCACGACCCCGACTATCCGGCACTCCTGCGGCGCGTGGCCAGCCCGCCGCTGGCCCTGTTCGTCGCCGGTGATCCGTTGCTGGCCTGGCATCCGGGCGTCGCCGTGGTGGGGAGCCGCACGGCCACCGCGGGTGGGCTGAAGAATGCCTCCGACTTCGCGCGCGCCATGGCGACGTCGGGGCTGGCCGTGGCCAGCGGCCTGGCCGCCGGCATCGACACCGCCGCACACCAGGGCGCGCTGGCCGCGGCGGACGGCCGCACCCTGGCCGTGCTCGGCACGGCCATCGACGACCCCTACCCGCGCCGCAACACCGCGCTGTACGGCCGCATCGCCGCCTCGGGCGCGGTGATCAGCGAGCACGCGCCCGGCAGCACGCCGAGCAAGGGCGCGTTTCCGGCGCGCAACCGCATCCTGGCCGGCCTGACGCTGGGCACGCTGGTGGTGGAGGCGGCATGGCGCTCCGGGGCGCTGATCACCGCGCGGCTGGCGGCGGAGTGTGGCCGCGAGGTGTTCGCCCTGCCGGGCTCGATCCACAACCCCATGGCGCGCGGATGCCACCGCCTGATCCGCGAGGGTGCCGCGCTGGTCGAAACCCCCGCCGAGGTCGTCGGCGCGCTGGCTCCGCTGGCCACCGTGCTCGGTGACGCCTTGCGCGGTCGCCTGGCCAGCCCCATGTCAGGGGCCGGGAGCGCCAGCGAGGCGCCGACCGGACACGACCCGCCCGCCAGCCATCAACACCACCGCTTGTGGCAGGCACTGGGTCACGACCCAACCGGTATGGATGAACTGGGCCTGCGCACCGGATTGACGGCCGCGGACCTGTCCTCCATGCTGCTGCTCATGGAGCTTGAGGGTCGCGTCACGGTCGAACACGGACGGTATTCCCGAAAGTCTTGTCAGTAACGCGCCCGCGGGCGCAGGCCGGGGGTAATGAAAGAAAGCATCCTGGACGTCCTGCTCTATCTCTTCGAGCACTATTTCACCGAAGACGCGGATCTCATCCGTGACCGTGACTCCCTCCAGAGCGGCCTGCTCCAGGCCGGATTCAGCCCCGCCGAGACCAGCAAGGCCTTTGATTGGCTCGACGCGCTCGCCGCGCAATGCCCCGTGTCGCCTGTCGTTCGCGCCAACGGCCCCACCCGCATGTACGCCCCGCGCGAACTCGACAAGCTGGATGTCGAATGCCGCGGCTTCCTGCTGTTCCTGGAGCAGCACGGCGTGGTCGACGCCGACCAGCGCGAGCTGGTCGTGGACCGCGCCATGGCCCTGGACCAGGACGAGCTGGACCTGGACGACCTGAAATGGGTGGTCCTGATGGTGCTGTTCAACCAGCCCGGGTCCGAAGCCGCCTATGCGTGGATGGAAACCCAGATGTTCGTGGATGAGCCTGAAACCGTGCACTGAGCCCGGCCTGGCCGCCGGATCCGGCTTGACAGCCGCGCCCTGCCCGGCATCCACTAGAAAGAGACCGCAATCCCAACGCCCGTGGCCCGCGCCGCGGGCGTTGTGTTCTACGCCTCCCCTCAACCGCTAGTCGCGGCGCCCGCGCCGCACCCGGAAACCACCCCCGCGATGGCCAAGCATCTCCTTATCGTCGAGTCGCCCGCCAAGGCCAAGACGATCAACAAGTACCTCGGCAAGGACTTCACCGTCCTGGCCAGCTACGGCCACGTGCGCGACCTGGTGCCCAAGGAGGGCGCGGTCGATCCGGCGGACGGTTTCCGGATGCGCTACGACCTGATCGAGAAGAACGAGAAGCACGTCGAGGCGATCGCCAAGGCGGCCAAGTCCGCCGAAGGCATCTACCTCGCCACCGACCCGGACCGCGAGGGCGAGGCCATCAGCTGGCACATCGCCGAGATCCTGCGCGAACGCGGCCTGCTCGAGGGCAAGGAGCTGCACCGCGTGGTGTTCACCGAGATCACCCCGCGGGCCATCAAGGAAGCCATGCTCAAGCCGCGCGCGATCGCCGGCGACCTGGTCGACGCGCAGCAGGCGCGGCGCGCGCTGGACTACCTGGTCGGCTTCAACCTGTCGCCGGTGCTGTGGCGCAAGGTGCAGCGGGGCCTGTCCGCCGGACGCGTGCAGTCGCCGGCGCTGCGCATGATCGTGGAGCGCGAGGAAGAGATCGAAGCCTTCGTCGCCCGCGAGTACTGGACCATCGAGGCCGAGTGCGCGCACCCCACCCAGGCCTTCTCCGCCAAGCTCACCAGGCTCGACGGCAAGAAGTTCGAGCAGTTCACCATCACCGAGGGTGACACCGCCGAGGACGCGCGCCGGCGCATCGTGGCCGCCGCGCAGGGCGCGCTGCACGTCACCGACGTCGCCAGCAAGGAGCGCAAGCGCCGCCCGGCGCCGCCGTTCACCACCTCCACGCTGCAGCAGGAAGCCTCGCGCAAGCTCGGCTTCACCACCCGCCGCACCATGCAGGTGGCGCAGAAGCTCTACGAGGGCGTGGCGATCGGCGATGAGGGCGCGGTCGGCCTGATCAGCTACATGCGTACCGACTCGGTCAGCCTGTCGGCCGAGGCACTGGGCGAGATCCGCGACGTGATCGCGCGCGACTTCGGCACCGGGGCGCTGCCCGACAAGCCCAACGTCTACCTGACCAAGTCGAAGAACGCGCAGGAGGCCCATGAGGCCGTGCGCCCGACTTCCGCGCTGCGCACCCCCGCGCAGGTCGCGCGTTTCCTGACCGACGACGAGCGCCGCCTGTACGAACTCATCTGGAAGCGTGCGGTGGCCTCGCAGATGGTGCCGGCGATCCTCAACACCGTGTCGGTCGATCTCGCCGCCGGCAGCGAGCACGGCTTCCGCGCCAGCGGCACCACCGTCGTCGACCCCGGGTTCCTGGCCGTCTACGAGGAAGGCAAGGACAGCAAGGGCAAGGACGACGAGGACGAAGGCCGCAAGCTGCCGGCGATGAAGCTCGGCGACCGCGTCCCGGTCGACCGCATCCACGCCGACCAGCACTTCACCCAGCCGCCGCCGCGCTTCACCGAAGCGTCGCTGGTGAAGACGCTGGAGGAGTACGGCATCGGCCGCCCGTCGACCTACGCCTCGATCATCCAGACCCTGCAGTTCCGCAAGTACGTGGAAATGGAAGGCCGCGCGTTCCGTCCCAGCGACGTGGGCCGCGCGGTGTCCAACTTCCTCAGCGGGCATTTCACCCGCTACGTCGACTACGACTTCACCGCCAAGCTCGAGGACGAGCTCGACGCGGTCAGCCGCGGCGAGGAAGAGTGGGTGCCGCTGATGGAGAAGTTCTGGGGCCCGTTCAAGGAGCTGGTGGACGAGAAGACCGAGAGCGTCGACCGCAGCCAGGCCACCGGCGCCCGCGAACTTGGGACGGATCCCAAGTCCGGCAAGCCGGTCAGCGTGCGCCTGGGCCGTTACGGGCCGTATGCCGCCATCGGCAGCACCGCGGAGGACGAGGAGGAGAAGCCGCGCTTCGCCTCGCTGCGCCCCGGCCAGAGCATGCACACCATCACGCTCGCGGACGCCATCGACCTGTTCCGCCTGCCGCGCACCCTGGGCGAGGACAAGGGCGAGGAAGTCAGCGTCGGCGTCGGCCGCTTCGGCCCCTTCGCCAAGCGCGGCAGCGTCTACGCATCGCTGAAGAAGGAGGACGATCCGTACACGATCGACCTCGCGCACGCGGTGTTCCTGATCGAAGAGAAGGAAGAGATCGCCCGCAACCGCATCATCAAGCAGTTCGAGGGCAGCGACATCCAGGTGCTCAACGGCCGTTACGGGCCGTACCTGAGCGACGGCAAGCTCAACGGCAAGATCCCGAAGGACCGCGAGCCCGCCTCGCTGACCTTCGAGGAAGTCGTGCAACTGATGGAAGAAACCGGCAAGCCGATGCGCAAGGGCTTCGGCAAGAAGACCGCCGCGAAGAAGGCACCGGCCAAGAAGGCCGCAAAGAAGGCCGCCGCCACCAAAGCGACGGCGAAGAAGGCACCTGCGAAGAAGCCGGCAGCGAAAAAGGCGACGGCGAAGAAGGCGGCCACGGGCAAGACCGCCGCGAAGAAGGCACCGGCGAAGAAGGCCGCCACCAGGAAAGCCGCGACCGCGAAGGCACCCGCCGCGAAGACCGCCGCCCGGACCGCGGCGGCCGTCGGCGACGACGCGCCGTTCTGACCCCGGGTGCCGGAGGCGCCGATGAACGACCGCGTCCAGTTGCAGCGGGCCACCGACGCCCTCCGTCGCGGTGGCATCGTCGCCTGCCCGACCGAGGCGGTCTGGGGCCTGGGCTGCGATCCCTTCAATGAAGTCGCCGTGCTGCGGCTGCTGGCGCTCAAGCAGCGCGCGGTCGGCAAGGGCCTGATCCTGGTCGCCGCCGAAGCGGCCCAGCTCGACGGCCTGGTCGACTGGCAGGCGTTGCCGGGCGCGCGCCGCGACGCGGTGCTCGCCTCCTGGCCCGGCCCGCATACCTGGGTGGTGCCCGCCGCCCGCCGCGTGCCGCGCTGGATCACCGGCGACCATGACAGCGTCGCCGTGCGCGTCAGCGCCCATCCGCAGGTCGCCGCGCTGTGCCGCGCCTTTGGCGGCGCGCTGGTCTCGACCAGCGCCAACCCGGGCGGTGCCCCGGCCCCGCGCACGCGGGCCGAGGGCGACCCCACCCTGTTCGCCGCCGTGGACGCCGTGCTCGACGGCGACACCGGCGGGCTGGACCGCCCGACCCCGATCCGCGACGCCTGCAGCGGTACCGGCCTGCGCGACTGAGCTCCGCAGGGCCGGTCGGGCGCCGCGACGCGCGCGCTGGCTGAACCATCGCGGCATGGCGGCGACCACCTCCTTCCAACGGCCCCGGCACGGGCGCAGGATGGGGCCATGGACCGCGCCGCCCCCTTTGCCGCCGCCATCCTGGGCCTGCTCGCCGGCTTCGCCGTTGCGCCATTGCCGGCGCAGGACGAGGTCACCATCTACCGCTGCGTGGACGCCCGCGGCCAGGTGAGCATCGGCAACGTGCCCTGCCGCGATGGCCAGCGCCAGGAAACGCGCAGCATGGCGCGACCGGTGGACGGCGCGCGGCCTGCGGCGGCCCCGGGCACGCCGGCACCGGTGCCCGCCGCCTCGCCGGTGGTGCGCTACGTGGTGTCGCAACCGCCGCAACCGCTTTACGAATGCGTGCGCCCCGACGGCAGCACCTACGAAAGCGAGAGCGGGGACGGCGACCCGCGCTGGATCCCGTTGTGGACTCAGGGCTGGCCCGTGGCGATCGGTGGACGCGGCGATGTCGGCCGTCGCGGCGCGACCACGCCGGCGGGCAACGGCCTCAGCGCACCCCCCGTCAGCCGGATCAGCATTCCGCACGACCCGCCGCGCCCGGATCCGGGCAGCCCCGGTCCGCGGCCACCGCCGCCGCACGACGCCCACGCATGGCCCGGCGGTGGCGCCGGCACCTGGGAGCGCGACCAGTGCCATGTGCTGCCGGAAGCCGAAGCCTGCGACCGCCTGCGCGACCGTCGCGACGACATCCGCCGCCGCTTCTTCAACGCGCAGCAGCGCGAGCGCGATACCCTGCGGCTTGAAGAGCGCGGGGTGAATGCCCGCATCGACCGCGACTGCAGGACGTATTGATGCCTCGAACCACCCGCTGCCGCCTGGGCCTGGCGGCACTGCTTGCCTTCTTCGCCGCACTGCCGGCCACGTCCGCCACGCCGCAGGTCGTGATCTACCGCTGCACCGACGCCAGCGGCGCGCTCACCGTGCAGAACGACGAACCCTGCCCCAAGGGCAGCCGCCAGGAGCGCACGGTGGTGCAGCCACCGCCGGCGATGCCGACCTATGTGCCGCGCGCCATCGAACCGGTGCCGCCACCCACGGGCGCGGAGGCCGCCATGGCCGCCGCGACCGCGCCGCCGGCGCAGCCGCGCCCGACCCTGCCCGCGCCGGCGGCGATCGCCGACGCCGACCGCCTGCCGCCGCCGCCGATCTACCGCTGCAACACGCCGGACAACGACAGTTACATCAGCGAAGCCGCCGAACCCAAGCCGCGCTGCGTGCGCCTGCAGACCGTCGGCCATGACGGCGACCCGAACCGCGGCGCGGGTGCGGCCTGCGAGATGACCTACGACCAGTGCGAGCGCATTCCGGACGGCGCCGCCTGCGACGGCTGGCGCCAGCGCGGGCGCGAGATCGAGTCGTCGTGGCGTTACGCGCGCGGCGACGACCGGCGACCCCTGCAGCAGGAATTCTCCCGCGTGGCGACCATCCTCGCCGACACCAGCTGCGGCGTGCCTGCCGGCTGATGGCATTCGCGGGGCAGGCGCCGCGCGCCCGGTGATGGCGCGCTGGATCAGGCTTCGATCACGCCCGCTGCCGCCCGCCCGTCCGGGTCCTCGACGATCGCATGCGGCACGAAGCGCGAGGTGTCCTGGGTGACCAGGGTCGCGTCCTCGCGCACGCCGACCCCGCAGGCGCGGTCGGCCACGATCCAGCTGCCGACCAGCGGATAGTTGCCGTCGAAGCACGGCAGCGGATGGTAGGCCTGGATGATGCCCGGGCCGTCCGCGTACGGGCCGGGCGTGCTGATGCGCGCCCCGTCTCCAGTCACGATGTCGATATTCGCGCCTTCGCGCGAGAACAGCGGCTTGCGCACGAAGCCCGGCGGCGGCACCTCGCCCTGCACGGTCTCGAAGCGCGCCTCGAGCAGGTTGGGATGCCCGCGGTGGCGCTCCCACAGCAGCGGCAGCACGCCCTTGTTGCTGAGGATCGCCTTCCACGGCGGCTCCAGCAGCTGCATGGTGTTGGCGACCAGGCTCGGCCCGAACTCCTCTTCCATCATGAACTCGAGCGGGTAGAGCTTGAACAGCGTCTGGATCACGTTGTCGTCGGCATCGGTGAACCAGCCGTCGGCGCTGATGCCGATGTCCTCGACCGCGACCAGCGCGGTGTCGATGCCCGCCTGGTGGGCGCAGTCGCGCATGTACAGCACGGTGGCCTGGTCTTCCTCCGACTCGCGCACCGCGGCGAAGTGCACGCGCGCGCCGATACGCTGCTGCAGCGCGAGCGTCGCGAAGGTTTCGCACAGCACCTCCTGGATGCCGTTGTACTGGTCGCTGCCGGCCGGCAGTGCGCCCGACGCGAGCTGCTGCTCCAGCCACAGCCACTGGAAGTACGCCGACTCGTACAGCGACGTCGGCGTGTCGTAGTTCAACTCGTAAAGTTTCGCCGGGCCGCGGCCGTCGTAGGCAAGGTCGATGCGACCATAAAGATGCGGGTCGCCGTTGCGCCACGACGACGCGATCCAGTCCCAGTACAGCGGCGGCACGTGCAGCTTCGCCAGCAACTCCTCGCTGCCGACAACCTCGTCGACCAGCGCCATCGCCATGTCGTGGATCTGCTGGCTGGGCTGCTCGATGTCGTCCTCGACCTGGCGCAGGCTGAAGGCGTAGTACGCCGACTCGTCCCAGTACGGCGCGCCATCGATGGTGTGGAAGCGGAAACCGAGCGATTCGGCCTGCTGCTTCCAGTCCGCGCGCGGCGCGATCGCGATGCGCCGCACGTCAGCTTCCGCGCGAGCCGAACGTGCCGCGCGCCGCCGCCCGCGAGCCGAAGCCGGCCCGCGACACGGTGATCGCGCGCGCCGGCGTGGCGATGCTGCCGCGCTTGCCGGTGACCGGCCCCGTCTGGCGGCTCACGGCATCGCCACCGGCATTCCTGTAGCCACCGCCGCGGTAGTCGCGGTACAGCGGCGCACCGCCCGCCACCTGGCGCGCGCCGGTGTTGCTGAAGCCGCCCGCCAGCGCATAGCCGAGCAGGAACCCGCCCATCGGCGGCGAGTAATACGTGCGCCCTTCCTCGCGCACCGGCTGGCAGCTGCCGAAATCGCTTTCGCACTGCATCGCGTCCTCGTAGCGCGGCGCGACCTGGGCGTGCTTGGCGACGGCATCGCGGTACGCGGTTTCGCATTGCGCCACGTCGACCTGCTGCGTGCGGCAGTCGTCGATGGAATTCAGCACCACGCCCGTTGGCTCGGACTCGCAGGCCGCCAGCCCGATGGGCATCGCCACCGCCATCAGCGTGAGCCGGAGGTTGCTGGATCTTTTCTTCATGGCTGGTTCCTCACGGCGTGATCGCAGCGGCGTTGACCAGGCCCATGCTGATCGCGATGGCGGCGCTGAAGATGCCGGCGGAGACCACGTTGTCGTCGATCTGCTTCGACAGCGTGCCGCTGGCGATGCGGGCAACCAGGAACGCCAGCACCTGCACGACCGCGGCCACCAGGCCCCAGATCAGCGCGTCGAGCAGGCTGACCGAATGGCTGATCGCGGAATGCACCGGCAGCGCCAGGCCCACCAGGCTGCCGCCGAAGGCGATGGCGGCCGCGGTGTTGCCGGCGCGGATCAGCCTGATCTCGCTGTGCGGGGTCACCAGCAGCACGATCGCGGCGGCGACGAACAGTACGCCGAGGCCGGCGCCGAAATAGGTGAGGAAGGCGACGAAGCTGTCGAGGGTGATGGCCTGTTGCATCGTGGATCCTTGTGGGTCGGCGCCGCGGCGCCTCAGGTGATGTCGAGGTCGGCGATGGTGAGTTCCACGCCGACCGAATAGGTGATGCTGAAGTCGGACGGGCCGGAATCCTCGGCGGAGACCAGCAGCAGTTCCCGACGCGACAGTTCCGGCACATCACGGCTGTAGAGCATCGCGTAGTGGGTGAGGTCGTCGTCGTGGCGCGGCGGATGGTGGCGGTACAGCACCTCGTCGTAGACCATCGCCGGGATGCGCGCGTCGCCGGCGGTGGTTTCGGTGGCGCGCATCCAGCGGTGGCCGGCGTAGTCGATGCCGGCCGCGCCGAGGTGCGCGTGGTCCATCACGAAGCGCTGGAAGGCGGCCTTGTCCGGCGGGTTCACCGTCTCGTGGAAGACGAAGCCCTGGATGCCGTCGACGTCGCCACCGACGGTGCTGACCTGCAGGAACGCATCGTCGTCGAGGTAGAAGCGGTGCAGCGCGTAGCCGTCGCCGAGGTCGATATGGCCGTAGCAGGGCACGCCCTGGTAGCCGCCGGGCAGCTCTTCGGTCATGACGCCCGGCGCGACGCCGTACATGGTGCGGTCGAACTGCAGGCGGCCACCGACGCGCAGGCCGAGCGGCGGCGCATGCGCGAGCTCGCCCGGGCCGGGCAGCGCCGTTGCCGGCGCGGCCGGGCGGCGTCCAAGCAGCCTGTCGAGCAAGCCCACGACGCGACCTATTTGCGCTTGTCGAACAGCGACTCGACGGCCAGCAGTTTCTGCGCGTCGGCCGAGGCCGGTCCGTCGAGCACGATGGCGTCCTGCGGCTTGCGGAAGCGCTCGAGGATGCCGTCGACGTTGGACGCGTCGTGCACCAGCCCGGCCTGCGCCAGGCGCGACTTCAGGTCGCCGTCGCCGGTTTCCTGCTCCAGCTGGTGGGCGGCCTCGAAGCGCGCGCCCTGCTCTTCCTGGCGCTGCTTGATGCGTTCGAGCGAGTCCAGCGCGGTGCCGATCTTGCTGGTGGCGCCGGAATGCCGCGCCGACACCGCCGACTGCGCGCGCTGCACGGCCTCGGTCGCCTTGACGGTGTCGATCTGCTGCTTCAGGCGCGTCAGCTGGGTCTCGGTGCTGCGGATCGCGGTCTTCAGCGAACCGATGCTGCTGTCGAGGCTCTGCACGTTTTCGGCTTCGGCCTGCAGGTCGCGTTCGACGTCGGACAGCTTGGTCGCGACCTCACGGGCAAGGCCCTCGTCGCCCTTGGCCAGCGCGCCCTGCACGTAGCCTTCGTATTCGCGGCGCTTGTCGAGCAGCGCGCTGCCGCGGTTGGCGGCCAGCTGGCGCTGCGCCATCACCTTGGTCAACTCCTGCTTGGATTTCGCGAGCTCCGAGGTGCTGTCGCGCAGTTCCTGGTCGAGGATGCGGATGGCGTTCTTGTCGACCACGGCCTGGCCGGCCTCGTTGGCCGTGCCGCGGAACAGGGTGAAAATCTTGGCGAGGATGCTCATGCGGTCACCAGGTACGTCTGCAGGGTTTCGATGGCGTCGATGGCGTTGACGCCCAGGGTGCGGATCTCGTGGACGATCTGCTCGGCGGTGGAGTCCGCCGACAGCTCGCCGAACACGACGTAGACGTCCTGGCCGTCGACCGTGGCCAGGCCCAGATTGGACAGCGGATTGATCGGGTTCAGGCGCATGCAGGCGTCATTGAACGCGGCGCGGTCGCGCACCTGCGCGCCGGTGACCAACGGGGTCGAGCAGTACACCTGGTGTTCGCTGGCGACCAGGGTCACCTCGAGGTCGCCGGCATCGGCCAGCACGACCTGCAGCGTGGTCTCGGTGTCGTCGAGGGTGGCGACGCGCTCGGCGCCGAACGCCTCGGCGAGGATCTGGTGGAGCTGTTCGCGGGTCCAGTGCGACATGGACGGTCCTGTGCGATGGGGGACAGGCGCAAGTATGGAGCAACCCGCCCCGGCTCCGCAGGAGAACGCAGCGTGTCGCGTTCACGTTCGGCCCAGGTCCGTCGCGATGCCCGGGATCGTGCGCGGCGCGGCGTCGCGCCCGCCTCGGCGACGTCAGAATCCGTAGCGCAGGAACCCGCCATCCACCGCGATGCATTCGCCGGTGACGTAGCCCGATGCCGGCAGGCACAGGAACGCCACCGCCGCTGCGACCTCCTCGGGCTCGCCGATGCGCCCCATCGGCGTGCGCATCAGCACCTCGTCGAGGTAGTCGGGGTCGGACAGGCTGGACGACGTGCGGCGCGTGCGGATGTACCAGGGCGCCACGCAGTTCACGCGGATGCCGTCCTCCGCCCATTCGCAGGCGAGGTTGCGCGTCATCTGGTGCATCGCGGCCTTGCTCATGCCGTAGGGCGCGCCGGTGCGGACGTGGGTGGCCCCCGAGACGCTGCCGACGTTGACGATGCTGCTGGCCGCGTGCTGCGCGAGCAGCGGATGCGCGTAGCGCGAGAGTTCAAACGCGCTGAACAGGTTGACCTCGAAGATCTCGCGCCACTCGTCCTCGGTGTAGTCCACGGCGGGCTTGCCGAGGTTGCCGCCGGCGTTGTTGACCAGGATGTTGAGGCCTTCGCCCTGGTCCTCCACCCAGTCAAGCAGCTCGCGGCGCTGTTCGTCGTCGGCGACGTTGGCGATGAAGGCGCGGACCTCGCCATCGGGATACTCGTCGGCAAGTTCGTCGCGCGCGGCTTCGAGCGCGTCGCCGTCGCGCGCGGCGATCAGCACGCGCGCACCAAAGCCGAGCAGCTCGGCCGCGATCGCACGGCCGATGCCGGCGCTGCCGCCGGTGACCAGGGCGAGCTGTCCGTCGAGCCGCCAGCGCGTGCCGTGCATGCCGCTCACGGCATGCAGAAGCAGTGCACGACCGCCTTCACCGGATTGCCGCCGCGGGACAGGGTCTGCTCGACGAAACGCAGTTCCTGTTCGGCCTGCGGCAGCGCCTTGGCCAGCAGCCCATGCACGAACTCGCTGCGGCCAAGCAGCGACTGCCCGGCGCGGCTGCTCGCGAATCCGCTCACGAAGCTCTCGAACGGCGACAGCGGCTTTTCGACGTAGCGCAGGCGCCACTTGCCGGCATCGCCGAGTTCGGCGCGCCTGGCGGCGTCGGCGACCGCGGTGCGCAGGCCGCCGAATTCGTCCACCAGCCCGCGCTCCTTCGCCTGTGCACCGCTCCACACGCGGCCGCGGGCAACGGCATCGATCGCCTCGACCGTCCGGTTGCGCGCGCTGGCGACCTTGCCGGTGAACTCGCGATAGCCCTTGTCGATCACGCTCTGGATCACCTGCCCCACTTCGGGCTGCAGCGGCCGCGTGGGATCGAACGCCCCGGCGAAACGCGTGGTGCCGACGCCGTCGGTGTGCACCCCGATCTTCTCGAGCGTGCGCGGGATGCTCGGGAACATGCCGAAGATGCCGATCGAGCCGGTGATGGTGGATTCGTCGGCGTAGATGCGGTCGGCATCCATGCTGATCCAGTAGCCGCCGGACGCGGCCAGGTCACCCATCGACACCACGACCGGCTTGCCGGCGGCCTTGAGCGCGACCACCTCGCGACGGATCTGCTCGGAGGCGAAGACTTCGCCGCCCGGCGAGTCCACGCGCAGCACCACCGCCTTGACCTTCTCGTCGTCGCGCGCCGCGCGCAGCAGCGACGACGTCGATTCGCCGCCCACGGTGCCCGGCTTCTGCTGGCCACCCATGATCTGGCCTTCGGCCACCACCACCGCGACCTGCGGCCGCGCGTCGGCATCGGCCAGCGGGCTGGTGACGTGCTTGAGGTAGGCGTCCATGGTGATTTCGCGCACGCCGCTGTCGCTGTCCTCGTCGGCCACGCCGCGTTCGGCGAGCAGCAGCTGCAGCTCTTCGACCGTCTTCAGGCCGTCGACGAGCTTCTGCTCGACCGCATAGCGGGCAAGGTCGCCGCCGGCGGCTTCGATGCCGGCCGGCATGGTGTCGATGCCGGCCGCGAGCGTGGCCGGGTCGAGCTTGCGCGCACGCGCCACGTCGCCGAGGAAGCGCTGCCAGATATCGTTCATCCAGAACAGGTCTGCCTGCTTGGATTCGGGCGAGGCGTCATCGCGCACGTAGGGTTCGGCGGCCGACTTGAACTCGCCGACCTTGAACAGGTGGATGTCGACGCCGAGCTTGTCCTGCAGGCCTTCGCGGTAGTACTGGCGATAGCGGCCGAGGCCCTCGAGCACCATGCCGCCCTGCGGATCCATGTAGACCTCGTCGGCCTGCGCGGCCAGCAGGTACTGCGCCTGGTCGAAGTACTCGCCAAAGGCGACGACCTGCTTGCCTGCGGCGCGCAGCTCCGTGACGGCGGCGGCCACCTCGCGCAGCGAGGCGTAGCCGGAGAACGCCATGCGGTCGGTGCGCAGGAGCACGCGCTCGATGCGCTTGTCATCCTTGGCCGACTCCAGCGCGAGCAGCAGGTCGCGCAGGCGGACTTCGGCGGTGTCCTGCCCGGTCATCCTGCCGAGGCTGCGGGTGACGGGATCGACGCTGAACTGTTCGACCAGCGCGCCCTCCGGCGCGATCACCAGGGTGGTGCGGTCAAGCAGCGGATGCGCGCGCTCGGCCGTCGCCAGCGCGAACAGCACCACGATCACCAGCAGCAGGAACAGCAGGTTGAACACCAGCCGGCGGGAAAAATCGAGGGCGTTCCAGGCACCCGCGACGACGCGGGTGATCGGCCCGCGGCGGCGAGGGGTGGTGGCGTGTGTTGCTGACATGGCGTGCTCTGCAAAGGCGTTGGAAGTGGCTGCGGCCAGTATCACCGCTGCCGATGGCCGTCGTCACCCGCCATCGGTCACTGGGCCGGACGCCGCGATCCGCCCGGATGTGCGCAGGAAGCGCGCGGCCATGAGCACTGCGGCGACCAGCAGGCCGGCGATCAGCCCGATCCACATGCCGCGCGGCCCCATGCCCAGGCCGAGGCCCAGGCCGGCGCCCAGCGGCATGCCCACGCCCCAGTAGGCGAACGCCGCCAGGAACATCGGCACGCGGGTATCGCGCAGGCCGCGCAGCGCGCCCGCGGACAGCACCTGCACGCCGTCCGGGAACTGGAAGCAGGCCGCGAACAGCAGCAGCGATCCGGCCAGGCCGGCGACGGCGGCGTCCCGCGTGTACAGCGCGGCGACCATGTCGTGGCCGAGGAACAGCAGCAGCGCCGAAAATCCCTGCGTGGCGAGCACCAGCACCATGCCGGCGAATGCCGCGCGGCGCACCCCGTCGCGGCCGCGGCCGGCGCCAACGGCATGGCCGACGCGCACGGTGGTCGCCTCGGCCACGCCGAACGGAATCATGAAGCACAGGCTGGCGACATTGATGGCGATCTGGTGGGCGGCGGCCTCGAGCTGGCCGATCCGGCCGATCAGCAGCGCGGTGACGATGAACAACCCGCCCTCCATGGCCACGGTCACGCCGATCGGAAGGCCGGTGCGCAGCAGGGTGGTGATCGGCGCCCGGCGCGGCGGATCGAAGCGCGCGAACAGCCCCAGCGATGCGAACCGCCGCGCGCGCGCCAGGTACACGACGAATGCCAGCGCCTGCGCCCACATCATGATCGCCGACGCCAGGCCCAGGCCGCCGGCGCCCATCTCCGGCATGCCAAACGCGCCGAACGCCAGCGCATAGCCCAGCGGCAGCAGCAACAGCAGCCCGCCGAAGCCGAGCAGCATGGTCGGCAGGGTCCAGTGCAGGCCATCGCTCAGGTAGCGCATGGCGTAGTAGAGCGTCAGCGCCGGGATGCCCCAGCGGATGCCGTGCATGAAATCGCGCGCGCCCGGGCGGATCGCCGGGTCGATGCCCATCGGCTCCAGCGCCAGGGTGGCGACGCTCAGGAACGCGAACAGCAGCACGCCCAGGGCCAGCGCCAGCCACATCGCCTGCCGGAACAGCGCGGCGATCTCGTCGCGCCGCCCGGCGCCGTCGAGCTGCGACACCAGCGCCGGCACGGCCATCAGCGTGCCCATCGGCACCATCATCGGCAACCAGAACATCGCCGTGCCCACCGACACCGCGGCAAGCGTGGTGGTGCCGTGGTGACCGGCGATCACGCTGTCCACCAGGCCGATCAGCCCGGTCGACAGGTGTCCGGCGACGAGCGGCAGCGCCAGCACGGCCGTGCTGCGCACTTCGTGGCGGAAATGCACGGGCGATGGCGTTGACATGCGTACAGGGACCCAAGGGAGGGCGACGCGGGGGTGCGCCGCCCGCGGCGCGACGGGCCGGGTGCTGGCGCCGGGTCGCGGCGGGTCGCTATCTTAGTGCCAGACGAGGGAAGTCCATGACCGACGCCGGCAACGACACGTCCGTCCAGTCCGCGCCGCGGCCTGCCGCACCGGTACCCGGCGCGACCTGCGGCAACTGCGGCACGCCCCTGCTCGGCCCGCACTGCCACGCCTGCGGGCAACCGGTCACCGGGCTGGTGCGCCATTTCAGCAGCCTGGTCGGCGACTTCCTCGACAGCGTCTTCGACCTCGATTCGCGCACGCCACGCACGCTGTGGCCGCTGTTCGCGCGCCCGGGGCACCTGAGCATCGAGTACTTCGCGGGCCGCCGCGTGCGCTACGTCAGCCCGGTGCGGCTGTTCTTCTTCCTCGCCATCGTCACGTTCTTCGTGGCGCAACTGCTGCTGAGTTTCGGCGATGCGGTGATCATCGAAACCGATACCCCGCAGGCGGACGCCGTCGCGCAGGCGATGACGGTGGACGAGGTGCGCACGCGGCGCGACGCGGCGCTGCTCGAGGCGCGCGAGGCGCGCCGCGGCAAACAACCGGCGGTCGGTCCCGACCCGGCCCTGGTCGCGCTGGAAGTCGCGATCGGGAAGGCCGCAGGCGACCGCATCGCGGCGCTGCGCCAGGCCAAGCGCGACGGCACCCCGCCGCCGCCACCGCAGGTTGACGAGGAAGGTCCGGCCCTGTGGTTCGACGGCGAGCCCTGGGACCCGGTGCACAACCGCCTGCAGCTGGCCTGGCTGCCGGGATTCGCCAACGACTGGCTCAACGTCCAGGCCGGCCGCGCGAAGCGCAACATCGCCCGCGTGCGTGCCGAGCCCGACCTCTTCAAGGACGCGGCGCTGGGCGCGGCGCCCACGGCGCTCATGCTGCTGCTGCCGGTGTTCGCGCTGATGCTGAAGCTGGCCTACCTGTTCAGGCACCGGCTGTACATGGAACACCTCATCATCGCCCTGCACAGCCATGCCTTCCTGTGCCTGGCGCTGCTGCTGGTGCTGGTGGTCGCGGCGCTGGAGCGCCGGCTGGCGCCGCAGCCGGGCGCGGGCCACACGGCGTTCCTGGTGGTGGAAGGCGCGTTGTGGGCGTGGATGCCGCTTTATCTCCTGCTGATGCAGAAACGGATCTACGGGCAGGGCTGGATCGCGACGCTGTTCAAGTTCAGCGTGCTGGGCATTTCGTACAGCGTGCTGCTGTCGTTCGCCGCGGCGTTCGTCGCCATCGCCGGCCTGGTGCGGGTGTAGCGCGCCCTCAGGGGGCGACCTGGCGGCGCAGCCACGCGGCGCGGCTGGCCGGCGGCGTGGCCAGCAGCGCGATCCGCAGTTCCTCGCGCGCCTGCGGCGGCGTGCGCACGGCGAGCACCGCCAGGTCGTCGCGCGCCTGGGCGGGCAGTGCCCGCAAGGCCGCCAGCAGCGGCGCGCGTTCGTGGCCGGGCACCTGAGCGATCAAAGGATGCAGGCGGGCGTAATCGGCTCCCAATGCCGGGCCAAGCAGCCAGCCACGGCGCTCGCTCCCGTCGAGCGCGTCGAAGCGGGCGCGCCAGGCGGCGCGTGTGTCGGCGTCAAGCACGGAAAAGGCCTGCGCCGCATCGCGGAGTTGGCGCCGTTCGGCAACCGGCAGCGCCTGCCAGGCCAGCCAGCGCTCGCGCCGTGCGCCCTGCTCGGCGGGCGGCAGCGCGTCCCAGGCGTCGCGACGCGCCTGGAGCGCGCTGCGCTCGGCCGGCGAGAGCGCGTCGAGGCGGCGCTGCAGCGCGGTCACTTCGGCGCGGCGCTGGGCCGGGAGCGCCGCGATCGCGTCGCGGACCTCGGCTGCCTGCGGCGGGGCCTGGGCGACGGCCGGGGCCGGCGGCAGGCACAGCGCCACGACCAGCGCGACCCAGGCGCTACAGCGACGCATCGTCGGTCTCGCTGTGCAGGTCGGGTTCGACCATCTGGCCCTGGACGCCCCCCACGGTGCGGGCTGGCGCGCCCGGGGAGCCGTCGGCGGCGTTGGCGGCTGCGTGCTGCGCGGCGAACCAGGCATGGAAGGCGGGGTCGATGGCCTCGGGACCGGCGCTGCCGGCGTCGAGCAGCAGGCGGAGATCGGGGTGCAGGGCAAGGGCGTCGGCGTCGGGATAACGGGCCGCGGGCGCGGCCGCGGCGGGCAGCGCCTCGACCTGGATGCCCTCGGGCCCGTCGCCGCCGGCGAATCCGCCGCCGCCGAACCCCGGCCAGAAGGTGGCCGCGAATGCGAGCAGGGTCAGCAGCGCGATGCCCCACAGCGCGGCGCGGTGGCGTGGCCCGGCCGGCACTTCCAACTCCACCCGTCGCCTGGCACCCGCGGCGGGGGCGGCGATCGCCTCCTCGCGCACGTGCGCGAGGTGCGCCAGGCGATCCGGCGGCAGGCCTCGCAACATGCCCTGCGCGGCCGCGCCCAGCGCCTGCCACGCGGCCAGGTCGGCGCTGCCGTCGGCGTTGTGCGGCAGGGCACGCTGAAGGCCCAGCCGGTAGGTCCCGCGGGCGATGCCGAGCACGGCGGCGGCGTCGGATTCCGCCAGGCCCGCCACCAGGCGCAGCAGTAGTGCGGCGCGCGGCCCGTGGCCCAGCTCCGCGAGCCACTCGAATCCGGGCTCCCAGGTGGGCTCGGCGGGAGGCTGGCGCAGCGTCGGCTGCGCCAGCAACTGCGACCAGAACCGCCGTGGCCAGTCCCCGAACGCGGTACGGCCGGCCTCGGCGCGGAACACCTCCATGGTGGCCGCCAGGGCGGCGTCGCCGGACGCCTGCGAGCCTGCCAAGAGGTGCGCGAATACCGCGCCGCGGCGTTCAACGCCGCGCAGGAAGGCAGTCAGTGCGGGGGGTACCGCGGCGGCGTCGTGCGGGGGGCGTGCTGTCATCGGACTCGCTGCATGGCTGGCCGCATCATACCGATGCCACGGGCACCCCAGACCCTTGACGAAGCGCACAATTCACGTTCCACCGCTGTCCTGCAGCGTTTTGCCCCGATGGAGGTTGTGCACAGCGGTCACGCGAACGTCACAACAGCGGCCCGCCGTCAACCGGCGGTAATTTCCGGAGCCATGTTTCACGACCAAGTTGTTGATTGGCATGCCTTTTGGGGGAATGGTGAAAAATGCGCCAACCCCCGCTTAATGCCGCGTTCACGGGCTTTCGACGCCCCACTTCGACTTGCATGCACAGGGTTATCCACAGATCGTGTGGATAAGCAGAAAAGCCTTGGACATCCGAGGCTTGCGACCGAAAGGTCAATTACGTGACAACAGTGGGTCGCAAGCAGCCAACGGTCTCCCCCGGGGGCGGCTCGCTAGACTGTCGCGATGCCCGACGACGTCCTGCGCATCGCCCTGCCCCTGCCGCTGCCGCGCCTGTTCGACTACCGCGCGCCGGCGGGTGGCCCGGTCTCGGCGGGTGATGTCGGGCGCCGGATCCGCGTGCCGTTCGGGCCACGCGAGCTGGTCGGCGTGGTGGCTGCCACCGGGCCCGCGGAGCCGGACGCGCCGGCGCTGCGGGAGGCGCTCGCGTGGATCGATGATGATCCCCTGTTCCAAGGCGAACTGCTGGCCTCGGCGCGCTGGTTGGCGCGCTACGTGCACGCACCGCTCGGCGAAGTGCTGGCGACCGCCCTGCCGGCGCCGCTGCGCCACGGCGAGGCGCTGCCGGCGACGCACGCCTGGGCCTGGCAGCTGACGCCGGCCGGCGCCGCGGCCCCCGACGGGCTGCGGCGTGGCAGCCGGCCGCGCCTGGTGGCGGAGCGCCTGCGCGCCGGGCCGGTCGCCGAGGACCTGCTGGACGACGCCGTGGACGGCTGGCGCCCCGCGGCGCGCAGCCTGGAGAAGCGCGGCCTGGCCGAACGCCTCGCGGTGGCGGCCGCCACCCGGGCGCCGGCGACGGTCGCCGCACACACCCCCAACGCCGAGCAGGCCGCGGCGCTGGACACCCTGCGCGAGGCCGACGGCTTCGTGCCGGTGCTGCTGGAGGGCATCACCGGCAGCGGCAAGACCGAGGTCTACCTGCAGGCGATCGCCGAACGCTGCCTGGCGCGCGGCCGGCAGGCGCTGGTGCTGGTGCCGGAGATCGGCCTGACCCCGCAGATGCTGGCGCGCTTCCGCGCCCGCCTGGGCGTGCCGGTGCACGCGCTGCACTCCGGCCTGTCCGACGGCGAGCGCGCGCGCACCTGGGCGGCCGCCTGGCGCGGCGAGGCGCGGGTGATCGTGGGCACGCGGTCGGCGGTGTTCGTGCCGCTACCCGAGGCCGGCCTGATCGTGGTCGACGAGGAGCACGACGGCAGCTACAAGCAGCAGGACGGCATCCGCTACCACGCGCGCGATTTCGCGCTCGTGCGTGGCAAGGCGCTTGACGTGCCGGTGCTGCTGGGCAGCGCCACGCCATCGCTGGAAACCCTGCACAACGTGCGCGCCGGCCGCTACGCGCACCTGCGCCTGGCCAGCCGCGCCGGCAACGCACGCCCGCCGCGGGTGCGCGTGGTCGACGTGCGCAAGCGGCCGCTGCAGGCCGGGCTGTCCGCGGAGCTGCTGCAGGCCGCGCGCAACGCGCTCGATGCCGGCGGCCAGGTGCTGGTGTTCAAGAACCGTCGCGGCTATGCGCCGGTGCTGCTATGCCACGACTGTGGCTGGAGCGCGCGCTGCCGCCGTTGCAGCACGCCCGAGCATGGCAGCACGATGACCGTGCACGGCGCCGGCCGGCGCCTGCAGTGCCACCACTGCGGCGCGCGCCAGCCGGTGCCGCTGGCCTGCCCGGACTGCGCCGGACTGGCCCTGCAGCCGCAGGGCGTGGGCACCGAGCGCATCGAGGAGCTGCTGGTCGAACGCTTCGCCGACGTGCCCGTGCTGCGCATCGACAGCGCCAGTACCCGCCGCCGCGACGGCCTGGAGCAGCAGCTCGCGAAGCTCGGCGACACGCCTGGCGTGCTGGTGGGCACGCAGATGCTGGCCAAGGGCCACGACCTGCCGCACCTCACCCTGGTGTGCGTGGTCGGCATCGACGAAGGCCTGTTTTCGGCCGATTTCCGCGCCAGCGAGAAGCTCGCCCAGCTGCTGGTGCAGGTCTCCGGCCGCGCCGGGCGGGCGCAGCGCGCCGGCGAAGTGCTGCTGCAGACGCATCACCCCGAACACCCGCTGCTGCAGGTGCTGGTGCACGGTGGCTACCGCGCGTTCGCCGATGCCGAGCTCGGCCAACGCGAGGCCGCGGGCTTCCCGCCGTTCACGCACCTCGCCCTGCTGCGTGCCGAGGCCGCCCATGTGGCCGCGCCCGCGGCGTTCCTCGAAGCCGCGCGCACGCTGTTGGCCGAGGCCGCCGGCGACGATACCCGCATCGCCCTGCTCGGGCCGATGCCGGCGCCGATGCCGCGCCGTGCCGGCATGCAGCGCGCGCAGCTGCTGCTGTCGTCGCCGTCACGCGGCGCGCTGCAACAGCTCCTCGATCGCGGCGTGGCCGCGTTGCACGCGCTGCCCGAAGCGCGCCGCGTACGCTGGTCGCTCGACGTGGATCCCGTCGACCTTTATTGAACCCGGAAGTTTGCCTGCCCTCCTTCGCGCATCATCCCCGCTTCGCGAGAGTCGCCCTTGGCTCTAGCCCTTGGCTCCAGGCTGACCCCGGCCCGGCCGGACGCTGGCCTTCGTGGTCTTGGTGGCCTTTGTGGCCTTGGCCGTCTTGGCCGGCGCGCTGGTGACGCGCTCCGTCCTGGCTTCGGACACGGCCACCCCGGCGCTTGCTACCGTCTTCGATGCGCCGCGGCGGCCGCCGTGCCCGCTGCGGTTGCGCACCTCGATCACCTGTCCCTGGCGGCGCACCTCGAACAGGCCGATCGCCTCGATCAGGTCGCTCAGCTTGCGATACCCGTGGTTGCGCGAATCGAACGAGCCCTGGTTGCCGACATGGCTGCCGACCGCACCCAGCTTCGACCAGCCGTCCTCGCCCTGGGTGGCGTCGACCGCGCCGCGCAGCAGGCGCACAAGGTCGGCATCGTGCTGCAGCTGCGCCGGCGACGGCGCCGGGCGGGCGTCGCCGCTGTCCTCATCCGGCGTGCCCAGTTTTTCCAGGTAGAGGAAGGTCGAGCACGCCTTGACGAAGGGCTCCGGCGTCTTCTCCTGGCCGAAGCCGTACACCGCCACGCCGTCATTGCGCAGGCGCATCACCAGCGGCGTGAAGTCGGCGTCCGACGACACGATGGCGAAGCCGTCGAGGTTGCCGGCGTACAGCAGGTCCATGGCGTCGATCACCATCGCCATGTCGGACGCGTTCTTGCCCGTGGTGTAGGCGAACTGCTGGATCGGGCGGATCGCGTAGGTGTGCAGGCATTTCTCCCAGCTGACGAGGTGCTGGCTCTTCCAGTTGCCATACGCGCGGCGGACGTTGGCCACGCCATGGCGCGCCACTTCGGCGAGGATGGCGTCGATCTTCGCCGCCGGCGCGTTGTCGGCGTCGATCAGCACCGCGATGCGCTTCTCGTGTTCGGCCATGTCGGTTGTCCCTGGAGCGCGCCCGGCGCGATGGCGCATGATGCCCGACGCGCCGCGATGCCCGCGTATCCGCGTGCGGGGGCTTCGGCTAGGATGGCGCGACCGCCCAGGATCCAGCACCCATGGAAATCCCCACCGCCAACCTGCTCATCGCGCTGGCGGTCACCACGGGTGCGGGCCTTGCGACCGGTCTGGGCAGCCTGTTCGTGTTCGCGCAGAAGAAGCCCAACGCCCGGCTGCTGGCGTTCGGCCTGGCGTTTGCCGGCGGTGCGATGGTCTTCGTCTCCCTGTCGGAAATCCTCAACAAGGCGGTGTGGTCCTTCAGCCAGGGCTACGGCGACCGCCTGGGCTACTCCTACGGCACGTTCGCCTTCCTCGCCGGCGTGGGCCTGATCATGCTGGTCGACCACCTGGTGCCCAATCCGCACGAGCGGCTCGAGGTCGACGATCCGTTCTTCCGCGAGCACAACGCCGCCTACATCAAGCGCGTCGGCCTGCTGACCGCATTGGCGATCACCGCTCACAACTTCCCGGAGGGCCTGGCGACGTTCTTCGCCACCCTCGAAAACCCCGGCGTGGGCCTGCCGCTGGCGTTCGCGATCGCCATCCACAACGTGCCCGAGGGCATCGCGATCGCGGTGCCGGTGTACTTCGCCACCAACAACAAGGGCTACGCCTTCGGCGCCTGCCTGCTGTCGGGCCTGGCCGAGCCGCTCGGCGCCATCATCGGCTATGCGCTGTTGCGGCCGTGGCTGTCGGATGCGGTCTTCGGCAGCGTGTTCGGCATCATCGCCGGCGTGATGGTATTCCTGGCGCTGGACGAACTTCTGCCCGCGGCGAAGCGCTATTCGAAAGGCCACGAGACCGTGTACGGCCTGGTCGCCGGCATGGCGGTGCTGGCGCTGAGCCTGGTGCTGTTCAAATGGTGAGAGGCCCGCTTGCGCGGGCCTCATGCATGACGACTGCCGAACGCGCGGATCAGGCCGCGAACAGCGCCTTCATCTTCTTCAGCGCGTTCGCCTCCACCTGGCGGATGCGCTCGGCCGACACGCCGTACTCGTCGGCCAGTTCCTGCAGGGTGACCTTGCTGTCATCGTCCAGCCAGCGGCGCTTGACGATGTCGCGCGAGCGCGCGTCCAGCCGGCCCAGGCCCTCGCGCAGCAGCGCGAGCTGGTTGTCCTCGCTGTCCTGGCGCTCGTAGGCCTGCGACGGGTCATCCTCGCGTGCGGTGAGGTAGGCGGCCGGCGACGGCGGCGCGTGGTCGTCGTCATCATCGGATGGCGCGTCGAAGGCGACATCGCGGCCCGACAGGCGCGACTCCATCTCCAGGACCTCGCGCTCGGAGACGTTGAGGTTCTCGGCCACGACGCGCACTTCCTCGGCGTTCAACCAGCCCAGGCGCTTCTTGCTCTTGCGCAGGTTGAAGAACAGCTTGCGCTGCGCCTTGGTGGTGGCGACCTTGACGATGCGCCAGTTCTTGATGATGTACTCGTGCATCTCGGCACGGATCCAGTGCACCGCGAACGACACCAGGCGCACGCCGACCTCGGGGTCGAAGCGCTTCACGGCCTTCATCAGGCCGATGTTGCCCTCCTGGATCAGGTCGCCGAGCGGCAGGCCGTAGCCGTTGTAGCCACGCGCCACGTGCACCACGAAGCGCAGGTGCGAATGCACCAGCTCGCGCGCGGCATCCAGGTCTTCCTGGTCGCGGAAACGGTGGGCCAGCGCCTGCTCGTCCTCGACCGTGAGGACGGGGATCTGGTGGACGGCGCCGATGTAGGCCTCGAGCGAACCCAGGGCGCTGGGGATCGGGAGGCTGTTGGGGACAAGAGCGGTCGCTGTGATTGCAGTCATGGCAGTGATCTTAGCAGTGGCCGGATACGACTGCTGAACGCGGCGGGAGTTCCTTACTGTTCCATTCATCGTATGAATGGACGCAAATCGAATTGATTGTGTCCACCGATGCAGGCTTCGCCGGTCCCGCCGAGCCTCCCGCGTGCCCAGGCTCAGAGGCGGCGCCCGGCCAGGACCCGGCGGTACAGCGCCACGTCCCGGGCGTGGTAGGCCTCGATGCGGCGGCGGAGGCCCGGACTGATCGCGTATCCGGACTCGCCACGCAGCGGGTTCACCAGCGCCGATGCGGGCACCGCGGTACCGCCCAGGAACCGCCGCGCCATCTGCTGCAGGTCCTCGTCGTAACGCTCGGTGATGCCGATGAAGTCGAAGCCGGCCGGATCGAATCGCCAGAGGTACTCGTGGTACAGGTCGCGCAGTTCGGCGCCGAGGGCGAAGCGCTCGAACGACCAGCGTTCGCGCAGCACCCGGTTGCGCAACGGCTGGCGGGGGTCAAGCCCGTCGTAGTCACGGACCCAGTAGTGGTAGTGCGAGGCCAGCCGGTCCACCGGTTCGCGAAGCCAGGTGACGTAGCGCACCGCGCGCGCGCCGGCCGCGATGCGGAACTTCACCGGCAGGAAATGGCCGTGCACGCAGGTCAGGTTGTCCGGCAGTGCCCCCCGGCCGGCCAGTCCGGCGCGCAGTGCGCGCAAGCGGCGGCACCAGCGCGAGTACTGCATCGGCTGGTCGACATATTCGGTCTGGCAGGCGCCGGGGTCCGGGAACGCCACGCGCAGTGTCTGCGCCAGGCTGGTGCCCGCGGTTTTCGGCATGTGCAGCGATATCAGCAGCGGCGCGGACGTCATGCGATGGCGGTCTCCGGGCAGGGCGGCAACGACCAGTCCTGGGCCGTGCCGCCACGTGAGACGAGGTAGCGGTTGGCCGCCGAGAAGTGGCCGCAGCCGAGGAAGCCCCGGTGCGCCGACAGCGGCGACGGATGGGTGGCCCGGAGCACCCGGTGGCGCGACCCATCGATGACCTTGCCCTTGGCCTGCGCATAGGCGCCCCAGAGCATGAACACCAGACCTTCGCGCTCGCGGTTGAGCACGTCGACCACGTGGTCGGTGAAGCCTTCCCAACCCTTGCGCTGGTGCGAACCGGCGCAGCCGGCCTCGACCGTGAGCACCGAATTGAGCAGCAGCACGCCGCGCCGCGCCCAGGGCAGCAGGCAGCCATGGTCCGGAGGGCGGATACCCAGGTCGCGCTGGATTTCCTTGTAGACGTTGAGCAGCGACCGCGGCACCGACACGCCGGGACGCACCGAGAAGCACAGCCCGTGTGCCTGGCCCGCGCCGGGGTACGGGTCCTGGCCCAGGATCACCACGCGCACGTCCTCGAAGGGCGTGGCGTCGAAGGCGGCAAGGATCTCGGCCGCGGGCGGGAACACCTGGACACCGGCGCCCTTGCGCGTGCGCAGGAAGTCGGCCAGCGCCTGCATGTCGTCGCGTTCCAGGTAGTCACCGATGTGCGCCTTCCAGGAGGGAGCGAGACGCCCGCGTCCGTCGATCATGCGCCGAATACCGTGGATTCCGGCGTGCGCGCCAGGCGCAGCTGGAAGAGGGCCTTGGTCACCAGCAGGCGCTCCTCGATGGGCTTGAGCACCAGGTCGTTGGCGCCGTCGCGCAGCAGCGCGGTCTGGTTGTCGGGATTGGCGTCGCCGGTCATCACCAGCACCGGCAGCTTGCGCTTGGACCAGCCCAGCTCGCGGCGCACCGCATGCACCACGTCGTGGCCGCTCAGCTCGCCCTTCAGGTAGACATCGGTGAGTACGAGGTCGGCGCCCGGGCCGTCGCCGGCGTCGCGGCGCGCGCGCAGCCAGTCGATCGCGGCCTCGGCGCTCACCACGTGCACCACCTCCATCTGCTGCGCCTTGAGCATGCGCGAGGTGGCCAGCGCCACGGTGCGGCTGTCCTCGACGTAGAGCACGCGCGCGCCCGGGATCGGCTGCGGCTGCACGTAGCCGCGGATGAACTCCGCCAGCGCGTGGTGGCCGTGCGACTTGTCGAAGTAGTCGGTGACGTCGTCGCTGAAATGCCGCCCCTCGAGGTGCGCCTGGGCATTGCCGGACACCACGATCACCGGCACGTAGCGCTGGCCCGCCGCGGCGCGCACGAGCTCGGCCAACTGCTGGCCGTCACCATCGGGCAGCACCAGGGAGGTGGTGGCGAGGTCGATGGGCGCCGCCGCCAGCGCGGCGCGCGCATCGGCCAGGCCGGCGCAGGCCACCACGTCCACGTCGACCAGTTCGCTGCGGAGCACGTCGCCGATCAGCTTGCGCACCAGGCGGGAGCCGTCCACCACCATCACGCGCTGGGCGCCTGCGGCCAGATGGCGGATGTCGTGCGACGCGTCCATCACGTGTCGGTGGGGCGCGTCTGGCGCAGGAAATGGCCGGTGACGGCGCCCGCGCCAAGCCAGCCGAGCGCGGTCGTTCCGGCCAGCACCACCAGCGCCTGGCGCGCAGTGAAGCCGACCAGCCCGAACCCGCTGCCATAGCTCGCCGCCAGGTCGCCGAGTGGCAGGCGCAGCGCGGCACCGGCCGCCGTCAGCAGCGCCAGCGCCAGCGCGCCGGCCGCCAGGCCGTACCACGCGCCGAGGTACAGGAACGGGCGGCGGATGAAGCCGTCGCTGGCGCCGAGCAGCTGCAGGACACCGAGTTCGTCGCGACGCGACTGGATGTCCAGGCGCACGGTGTTGCCGACCACCAGCAACGCCCCCGTGCCGAGCAGGGCGGCCAGCACCCAGGCCACGCGGCCACCGAAGCGCAGCCAGCCGTCCAGGCGCTGGCGCCAGCCGGCATCGTGCTGCACCAGGTCGGCCTCGGGGAGGGTGCGCAGGGAATCGGCGAGCATGGCCTCGTCACCGGCCGGGGTGACCACCAGCACGTGCGGCAGCGGATTTTCGCCAAGCGCGTCGATCGCCTGGCCCAGGCCGCCGCGCGCGCGCAACTCCTCGAGGCCCTGGGCCGGCGTACGGTGTGCCACGTCGCCGACATCGGCGCGGCCGCGCAGCGCATCGGCCAGCGCCGCGACCGCGTCGGGCGTCACGTCCTGTTTCAGGAACACGCTGAGCTGACGCGACTGCTGCACGTCGCCGGCGAAGCGCTCGACGTTGCCCAGCACCAGCCACAGCCCGAGCGGCAGCGCCAGCGCCACCGCCATCACGCCGATGGTGAGCGCGGTGGACCACGGCCGGCGGAAGATGCGGCCGAGGCTGGCGACGAAACTGTAGGCATGGTGGTCGAACCACGTGCCGATGCGGGAGCGCGCGCGTTCCGGCCTGGGCCTGGCGATGGGCTCACTCATCGGCCAGGTCCTCCGGCGCGATGTCGTCGGCCAGCCGGCCATGGTCGAGCACCAGCACGCGCTTCTTCATGCGCTTCACCAGGCCGAGGTCGTGGCTGGCGACCAGCACGCTGGTGCCGCGCTCCGGGAGCGACGCGAACAGCGTCATGATCTCCGCGGCCAGGGTGGGATCGAGGTTGCCGGTGGGTTCGTCGGCCACCAGCAGCCGCGGCTCGGCGACCATGGCGCGCGCGATGCCGACGCGCTGCTGCTCACCCGCCGACAGCTGGCCCGGCAGCGCCGTGCCGCGCGCACCCAGGCCGAGGCGTTCCAGCACCGAACGCACGCGCCGGCCGATGTCGCCGCGGCGCATGCCACGCAGCACCAGCGGCAGGGCGACGTTGTCGTGCACGCTGCGATCGCCCAGCAGGCGGTGGTCCTGGTAGACCACGCCGACTTCGCGCCGATGCAGCGCCACCCGGCCGCCACGCACCTTGAGCAGGTTGCGCTCGCCGAACACCACCGCGCCGCGGCTGGGCCGCTCCGAGAGATGGATCAGGCGCAGCAGGGTGCTCTTGCCGGCGCCGGAATGGCCGGTCACGAACAGCATCTCGCCGGCATCCACGGCGAAGCTCACGTCCTCGAGCGCGACGTGGCCACCGGGGTATTGCTTGCAGACGCTGTCGAAGCGCAGGACGGGCATCGTGTCGCGGTTCCGGGAAGAGGTGCCCAGCGATTATGGCCGCTGTCGTACCCGCAAAGCACCCGCGTGCGCGCGGGCATCCATTCCCGACCGCATCGCGGTACTCAGTGCTGCGAGCGCGGCGCGCGCGTGACCAGCTTCTTCAGCCCGAGGCCGATGCGGCCCAGCAGCGATGAAGGCTCCGCTGCGGTCGACTGCGGACGCGCGGTGTGTGACGGCGACTCCGGTTTCGGGCGCGGCGCGCGCGGCTGCGACGGTTTCGCGCCGGCATGCGTGGACGGCTGGGCCTGCGCCTGGCCGCCCTGCCCGGCGACGCCCTCGATGCCCTCGGCACCTTCGACACGACGGCCACCACGACGGCGACGACGCTTGCGCGGCGCGCGCTCGCCCTCGGCGGCTGGCAGCGCCGCGGACGCTGCCGCGTCCACGGCCGGTGCGGCTGATCCTGTCGCGGCGGGCGCGGCTGCGGCGGGCGCGGCTGCGACGACATCAGGCGAGCCAATCGCAGACGCCTCCATGGTCGTCGCGGCGGGTACTGCAGGTGCTGCGCGCGGCGGACGCGGCGGACGCGGGCCGCGCTCGCCGTCGGCACGCGGGCCGGCACGGCCACGACCGGGGCCACCGGCGCCGGGCCCGCCGCTGCGGCCTCCGCCACGTCGCGCATCCTCGGCGGCGCGCTGCTCGCGCGCTTCGCGGAAGATCTCGCTGACGCTCTCGCCTTCTTCGGGCTCGAGCTCCACGCCTTCGCGCGGCTTGCGCGGCACCGGCGTCATCAGCTCGACGGTCACCGGTTCCGACGGGATCTTCTGCTCGATGAAGGCCTCGATGTCCGGCAGGCCGATCGCATAGCGCTCGCAGGCGAAGCTGATCGCATCGCCCTCCTCGCCCAGGCGCGCGGTGCGGCCGATGCGGTGCACGTAGTCCTCGGCGTCGAACGGCAGGTCGTAGTTGTAGACGTACTTCACGCCATCGATGTGCAGGCCGCGGGCGGCGACATCGGTGGCGACCAGGATCTCGAGCTGGCCGCCCTGGAACTTCTTCAGCAGGCTCTCGCGCTTCTTCTGCGGCACGTCGCCCGACAGCACGCCGACGCGGTAGCCGGCGCGCTCCAGCGCGCGCGCGACGCGTTCCACGAACGCCTTGGTGTTCACGAACACCAGGGTGCGCGCGCCTTCCGAACGCGACAGCAGGCCCAGCAGCAGCGGCAGCTTCTCTTCGTCGGACGGGTAGTAGAGCTTCTGGCGCACCTGCGCGGCGGTGATGAACTCCGACTCCACGACCAGCTTCTGCGGCTCGTTCATGTGTTCGTAGGCCAGCTCCAGCACGCGATGGCTCAGCGTGGCCGAGAACAGCAGGGTCTGGCGCTCGGTGCGCACGGGCATGCGGCGCAGCAGGAAGCGGATGTCCTTGATGAAGCCGAGGTCGAACATGCGGTCGGCCTCGTCGAGCACGCAGACCTCGCAGGCGTGCAGCGACACCACCTTGTGCTGCTTGACGTAGTCGATCAGCCGGCCCGGGGTGGCGATGATGACGTCCACGCCTTCCTGCAGGATCTGGCGCTGCTTGTCGTAGTCGACGCCGCCGTAGACCAGTGCGAACTTCAGCCCCATCTCGGGACCGAACTTCAGCGCGTCCTTGTGGATCTGGATGGCCAGCTCGCGGGTCGGCGCCAGGATCAGCGCGCGCGGGTCTTCAGGCTTGCGGTCGGCAAGCGCCGGTCGCGTCAGCAGCCGGTTCATCACCGCCACCAGGAACGCCAGGGTCTTGCCCGTGCCGGTCTGGGCCTGGCCGGCGACATCACCCCCGGGCAGCGCGACCGGAAGGGTCAGCGCCTGGATGGGCGTGAGGCGCGTGAAGCCCGCGGTCTCGAGGCCGGCAAGCAGCGACGGGTGCAGGTCGAAGGAGGAGAAGGTGAGGTCGGTAAGTGGCTTGTCGGACATTCGTCAGGGAGTCTGCGCGGCGCGCGCGCTTGCGTGGAAGGCGGCAGCCAAGCAGACTGCCCTCGATGAACCGGAGCGGGTACCCGGCCCCGGGGCGGCCCTTGTTCTGGCCGCGGATCGCCCCAGTCTAGCACCACAAACGCCGCCGCCATCGCCGTGATCCGGCCGGCCCGCGGCCACCCCCCATGCAGGAGAAAGCAGTGAGCGACCACGTCATCCATGCCAGCGACGCCGATTTCGACGCCACCGTCCTCGCCTCCGACGAGCCGGTGCTGGTCGACTTCTGGGCGCCCTGGTGCGGCCCATGCAAGATGATCGCCCCGGCCCTCGACGAGCTGGCCGACACCTATGCGGGCCGGGCGAAGGTCGTGAAGATCGACATCGACCAGAACCGTGCCACGGCGATGAAGTACCACGTGCGGTCCATCCCCATGCTGCTGCTGTTCAAGGGTGGCCAGGTGCAGGACACCCAGATCGGCGCGGTCGGCAAGCCGCAACTTGCGCAGATGATCGAAAAGGCCCTCTGAGGCACCGCACCCCCGCTTGCCGTCGTGGCGCGGGGGTGCTAGTTTCGGTAACGCACCGGCGCGAGACAGGCGCCGCACCCATCTGCAAGACCCATCTCATCAACTCACGCCGCCCGTCCCGGGCGCGCTCGCAGCAAGCGAGGATTCCCACTTGTCCGACATTCCATCCGATTCCGGCGACAGCGCCGTGAAGCGCGTGCGCAAGCCGCGCGTCGCCAAGGCCACGGCCGGCGACTCCCCCTCTTCCGATACCTCCGCGACGCAGGCTGCACCGCGCGCCGAGGCGCCGCCGCAGGCCGTCGGCGTCAGCCAGCCGTCGCTGCCGATGCCGCCGCAGGCGCCCGCACCCGCATCTCCGCAGCCTGCCAGCGCCGATGGTGGCCAGGGACGGCAAGGCGGGCAGAACCAGGGCCAGAACCAGAACCAGGGCCAGGGGCAGAACCAGAACCAGAACCAGAACCAGGGCCAGAACCAGGGCGGCCAGGGTCAGGGCGGCCATGACGACGACGACCAGGGCCAGGACGGTGGCAACCGCCAGCATGGCCAAGGCCAGGGCCAGGGCCAGGGCAACCGCCGCGACCGCAACCGCAACCGCCGCGACCGTCCGCGCCAGCGCGACGACGGCCTGCCCCAGGACAACGGCAACGACCAGGCCAACCGCCTGCCGCCGCCAAACATCCCGGAAGGCTTCCCGCAGTACTCGCTCTCCGACCTCAAGCGCATGCCGGCGCAGAAGCTGCTCGACATCGCCGAGCAGCTGAACATCTCCGAAGGCGTGGCGCGCGCGCGCAAGCAGGATGTGATCTTCAACCTGCTGAAGGTGCTGACCCGCCACGGCGAAGGCGTCGTCGCCGACGGCGTACTGGAAATCCTGCCCGACGGCTTCGGCTTCCTGCGCGCGGCCGAAGCCAGCTACCTGGCCGGCCCGGACGACACCTACATCTCGCCCAGCCAGATCCGCCGCTTCAACCTGCGCACCGGTGACCACCTGAGTGGCCGCATCCGCTGGCCCAAGGACGGCGAGCGCTACTTCGCGCTGAACGTGGTCGACACCATCAACGGCGAGCCGCTGGAAGCGTCGAAGAACAAGGTGCTGTTCGAGAACCTGACGCCGCTGTTCCCGCGCAAGAAGTTCAAGCTCGAGCGCGGCGATGGCAGCAGCGAGGACATCGCCGGCCGCATCCTCGACCTGATGGCCCCACAGGGCAAGGGCCAGCGCGCGCTGATCGTGTCGCCGCCGAAGGCCGGCAAGACGATGATGATGCAGCAGATCGCCAGCGCGATCACCTACAACCATCCGGACGTGCACATGATCGTGCTGCTCATCGACGAGCGGCCCGAGGAAGTGACCGAGATGCAGCGCAGCGTGCGCGGCGAAGTGATCAGCTCGACCTTCGACGAGCCGGCCGCGCGCCACGTGCAGGTCGCCGAGATGGTGATCGAGCGCGCCAAGCGCCTGGTCGAGCACAAGAAGGACGTGGTGATCCTGCTCGACTCGATCACCCGCTTGGCGCGTGCGTACAACAACGTGGTGCCGAGCTCCGGCAAGGTGCTGACCGGTGGTGTCGACGCCAACGCGCTGCACCGCCCCAAGCGCTTCTTCGGCGCCGCGCGCAACGTCGAGGAAGGCGGCTCGCTGACCATCATCGCCACCGCGCTCGTCGACACCGGCAGCGCGATGGACAAGGTCATCTACGAGGAGTTCAAGGGCACCGGCAACTCCGAAGTGCACCTGGACCGCCGCATCACCGAGAAGCGCGTGTACCCGGCGATCAACGTCAACCAGTCGGGCACGCGTCGCGAGGACTACCTCATCGAGCCGGAGCTGCTGCAGAAGATCTGGATCCTGCGCAAGCTGCTGCACCCGATGGACGAGATCGCGGCCATGGAGTTCCTGCTCGACAAGATGAAGACCACCAAGTCCAACGACGAGTTCTTCTCTTCGATGAAGCGCTGAGGCCCGCGCCACGCAATCCGAGGAAGGCCCCGCCAATGGCGGGGCCTTTTCGTTGCGGGTTGCGCTGCCGTCGCGGGCCGGACACATGCCTTCCCCGCAGGTCCTGCCTACTCAGCTGCCCTCGGGCTCCAGCGCGGATGCCAGGCGCAGCCCACTGCCGGCCAAGGTCGCGCGCTGCGGCGCGAGCGCATCGTTGCCGTCGTCACCGTACGCCCACGCCGGCCGGCTGTGTTCGCCCGGAATGTAGGCCTTCCATGCTCCGTAGCCATGCTCCCCGCCGGTCGTGAACTCGATGGGCATGCGGATCACGACGTAGTCGCGACCCGCCTCCGAAGCGCCTTCAGGCAAGCGGAACGACCAACCGGACACGGCCGTCAACGCGGCCTTCGACAGCGCGTCGCGGATGCGGCCCGCCAGCGGCCCCCTGGCGAGCACCGTCAGGTTGAATCTCTCGACATGCGTGTCCACGACCCGTCCGTCCAGGCCGACTTTCGCCAGCACGTAGACGACACCCGTGCCGCCGAGCTCGAGGATCTGCCTCGGATAAACCGGGGGCGCCATGTTGGGCGCAGTCAAGCGTTCGCCTGACGGCAGCTCGTCGTCGATATGAACGCCGACGATGTTGATCTTGTAGTTCCCGCCATCGTGACGGCGAGTGACCAGCCGCATGCTGAAGCGCGTCGAGGAGGCGATCGGGACGCCGTCGCTTGTCGCCGGTTGGACCTGCCAACGCGGGACGTTGCGGGCGACATGAGTGCGAACGGCTTCCGGCACCTCGTACTGTCGGTCGATCGAATAGGCCGTGACGGTGCCATCCACGGCCACGTCGATGCGACCGGTGAGCAGCATCGAGGCCTCCGCCTGTTTCAGCATCGCGGCACGTGTCTGCGCAGGCGCATTCGACGCCAGCACCAGCAACGCCAACCACACGCCCAACGCCATCCATTGCTTGATCACGGCTTACCTTGCACGGGCGGGCGACGCCCGGCTTGGCGCCGAGAGTATCGCCTGCCGGTGGAGCGCGCCAATCGGCCCCGGGCACGTTGACGGATGTCCGCCCCGATGCGCGATACTCGGCCACACAGGGGATCGACCATCGGGGTACCGCATGTCCCAGGGACTGTTCCGCGCATCCATCCTCGCCGCCGTCCTGCTTGCCTGGGCCGGCACCGCCGACGCCAGCCGCTTCGGCCGCGACGGTTTCTCCGGCAACCCCGGCACCAACAACGGCGCCACCTGCACCGCATGCCACGCGCCCGCCGCGGCGACGCCCACGGTGACGGTCAGCGGCCCGCAGACCCTGGATGCCAACACGGTCGCCGAGTACACGGTGACGATCGCCGGCGGCCCGGGTGTCACCGGCGGCGTCGGCGTGTCGTCCACGGGCGCCGCCGGCAGCTTCGAGGCGGTCGGCAGCGACGTGCACGTGGTTGGCGCCGAACTTTCGCACACCCAGCCCAAGGCGTTCAGCGCGGGCGCGGTCAGCTTCAGCTTCCGCTGGCGGGCGCCGGCCTGGAACGGCCCGGTCACCCTGTACGCCGCCGGCAACTCGAGCAACGGCCAGTTGAACCTGCTCGGCGACGGCATCGGCACCCGGCAGTTCAGCGTCACGGTGCAGAACGGCAGCGCCGAGCCACCGCCGCCGCAACCGCCGCCGCCGGCCCAGGCCTCGCTCGCGATCTTCGCCACCGGCCTCTCGCAGCCGGTGGTGATCACCCATGCCGGCGACGCGCGGCTGTTCGTGGCCGAGCAGCCGGGCCGCATCCGCGTGATCGACAACGGCGTGCTGCTGCCCACGCCGTTCCTCGACATCACCGCGCGCGTCGACGATGCCGGCAACGAGCAGGGCCTGCTCGGCCTCGCCTTCCATCCCGACTACGCCAGCAACGGCTGGTTCTACGTCAACTACATCTTCGACCCGCCCACCGGCACGCTGGACCGCACGCGCATCTCGCGTTTCACGGTGGGCGCCAATGGCAACGTCGCCGACCCCGCCTCCGAACTGGTGCTGATGGAGTTCGAGCAGCCGTACAGCAACCACAACGGCGGCGACCTGCAGTTCGGACCCGACGGCTACCTGTACATCGCGTCCGGCGACGGTGGCAGCGGCGGCGACCCGCAGAACAACGCGCAGAATCCCGGGCGGCCGCTCGGCAAGCTGCTGCGCATCGACGTGGACGGCGGCGGCGGCACACCCGACTGCAACCTGGTGGCGGGCAACCACTACGGCATCCCGCCGGGTAACGCGTACACCGATGGCGACGGTGGCGCGGGCTGCGACGAGATCTTCGCCCTCGGCCTGCGCAACCCCTGGCGCATCGCCTTCGACGCGGTCACCGGCAACCTGTGGATCGCCGACGTCGGCCAGAGTGCGCGCGAGGAGATCAACTTCGTGCCGGCCGACACCGCCGCCGGGCTGAACTTCGGCTGGCGCTGCTACGAGGGCGACCAGCCCTACAACACCGCCGGATGCACCGGCGCCTACTTCACGCCGCTGGTCACCACCTCGCACTCGGCCGGCAACTGCTCGATCACCGGCGGGCGCGTGTATCGCGGCGGCGCATCGCCGGCGCTCGCCGGGCGCTATTTCTTCACCGACTACTGCAACACCGCGATCCGCACCGTGACATTCGCCAACGGCCAGCCGGTGGTGGAGAGCCCGATCCCGGCGGGCGCGGTGGGGCAGCCTGTGGCGTTCGGCGAGGACGTGTTCGGCGAGCTGTACGTCGCCAGCCTCACCGGCACGGTCTACCGCATCGTGGGCGCGGGCGACACGCCGCCGTCGCAGGTCACCACGCTGTCCAGCCAGTGCCTGCACGCACCCGGCACCAGCCTCGCCGGCGGCACGAAGCTGGCCGCCTGGCCCTGCAACGGCAGCGCGGCGCAGCGCTGGGTGCTGCGCGCCGACGGCTCGCTGCTCAACCCGGCCACCGGCGGCTGCGTGGACGTGCCCAACGGCGACACGCGGCCGGGCGCGGTGCAGCTGCGACTCAGTGCCTGCAACGGCCAGCCGGCGCAGCGCTTCGCCACGACCGCCGCCAACGAGCTGCGCGGCATCGGCGGCCTGTGCATGGACCAGTCGCGCAAGGTGCGCCGCCGCGTGCAGATGTACACCTGCGACGGCAGCGACCACCAGGTCTGGTTCTTCGCGCCGGCCCCGGCACGCGCCGCGCGCTGAGCACGGCGCACGACGCGGGAGCCGGCTGGATCAGCGCGGCTCCCGCAGGAACCGCGCCATCGACACACCGGTGGTCGGTGGCGCGAACTCCGCGGCCACGTCCACGAAACCCCGCATCACCGCGATCTCGCGCGGCGTGCGGTTGAGGGCATCGCGCAGGTCGGGATCGCAGCCGGCGCGCAGCAGGTGGTGGGCCATGCGCAACAGCCCGTGCAGCGCGGCCAGGTGCAGCGGCCCGAAGCCACGCGGGTCCTGGGCATCCAGTTCGGCATCTTCATCGAGCAGGCGGTCGACGGCGGGCAGCACCACGTCCTCGTCGCAGGCGGTCCCGGGCTCGGCGCGGGCACCGAGCAGCAGCAGCAGTGGCGTCACGCCACCCGCGGCGCGCGCACCGGGTTCGGCGCCGGCCAGCAGCAGGGTGTCGAGCAGCGCCAGGAGCCGCGGCCGGTCGCGGGCGGTGAACCCGAACAGCGCCGCGCAGTGCAGCGGCGTGAGTCCCTGCGCGTCGGACGCCTGGACGTTGGCTCCGGCCGACAACAGGCGTGCACAGATGTCTGGCAGGCCCAGCGCCGAGGCCAGCATCAGCACGGTGACCTCGCCAGGCAGGCGCTGCTCGAGGCTGACCCGGGCGTCGAGCAGGCGTTCGACGATCTCGGCGTGGCGCATGCTGACCGCGGCCGACAGCGGCGTGGCGCCGGTGTGCGCCGCGCGCTGCGGGTCGGCGCCGCGTTGCAGCAGCAGTTCTAGGGTGGCGGCGTGGCCGCCGCCGGCGGCCCGCAGCAGCGCGGTGCAGCCCTGCGCGTCGGCGGTGTCGACCGCGAAGCCGAGGTCGAGCAGGCGGCGCACCGCGTCGTGGTCGCCGACCATGGCGGCCGCCGGGAGGTCGCCGGCGCGCAGCGGGCGGCCGGGCAGCGGCCAGCCGCGCCAGTCGAGCCAGTCGGCGAGATCGCGCCGGCCCGCCGACAGCGCGACACCGAGCGGCGTCTGCCCGTCGGCGGCGCGGATTTCAGGCGAGGCCCCGCCCTTCACCAGCAGCTTCAGCGCCGGCTCGCGCGCCAGCGCGGCGGCGATGTGCAACGCGGTCATCCCATGCGCGTCGCGCAGGTCGAGGTCGATGCCGGCGGTGACCAGGCGCTCCAGCATGCGCATCCACCCCAGGCGCACCGCGAGCGCCGGGGCATGGTCGCCCTCGGGCGACGGCGCGAACACGTCGACGCCCTGGTCGACGAGTTCCAGCGCGAACTGCTCCAGGCCGCGGCCGGCCTGGTCGCTGCGCGCGCACGCGCCAAGGAATCGCGCCAGGCCACCGGCGCCCGCCACCGAGGTGCCGCCGCGCAGCAGGGCCTGCAGCGCCGGCAGTGCGTCGGGACCGCGCGCCAGCAGGCGCATCGCCACGGTGTCGCCGCCGTCCACGCGCACATCGGGGTCGGCGCCATGCGCCAGCAGCCAGTCGATGCGTTCCACCGAAAGCGGGGCGTCGTCGTCCACGAGCAGCTCGCCGAGCTCCGCCGGGGTGACCAACTGCAACAGCGGCTCAAGCTGGTCGTAGCGCGCTTCGCGCAACTGGCCGCGCAGCACCACGCGCGGAGCGCGGTCGACGGGCGCTGCGGGATCGTCGGGATCATCGCCGAACACGCTGGCCGGCAGCGGGTGCGCGGGATCCACCGCCGCCACCAGCGCCCAGCGGCCGGCGGCCGCGGCGTGGTCGATGGCGCGCTTGCCGCCGCCGTCGACGACGTCGGTGGCCACGCCGAGGTCCAGCAGCCGCTTCACCAGCGCCGGCGACGCCGTTTCGGCGAGGCAGGCCAGATGCAGTGCGTTGCGTCCCGCGCCGTCTATGGCGTGCACGTCCCCGCGCGTGGCCAGCAGTTCGAAGGCGGCGCTGCCGCCGCCGCGCGCGGCGTCGAGCAGTGGCGTACGGCCTTCGCCATCACGGGCGTCGATGCTGGCGTGGGCCTCGAGCAGCGCGGCGACGATATCGGCGTGTCCGGCGAGCGCGGCCTCGTGCAGCGCGCTCCGGCCACCGGCATCGCGCGCGTCCACCTTGGCCTTGTGCTTGAGCAGCAGGGTGACGCCGGCGACGTCGTCGTCCTCGCCACCGGCGGCGGCGAGCAGCGCCGGAGTGCCCCCGGCCGGCTCGGGCCTGGCGCCACGCTCGAGCAGGAAGCGCGCCAGGCGCCAGTTGCCGCTGGCGCAGGCGATGCCAAGCGGAGTGACGCCGTCGTTGTTGAGCACGTCGACTTCGGCGGCGGCGTCACGCAGCAGCGCGGCCACGCCCGGATCGGAACTGCGCGCGGCATGGTGCAGCGGGGTGTTGCCGTCGCGGTCGACGGCGCGGGGATCGGCGCCGTTGGCCAGCAGGGTCGTCACCGCGTCGGGCCGGCCGTGCCAACTGTCGCGGGTTGCCGCGAGCAGAGGAGTCACGCCGGCGTGTGCGGCGTTGAGTTCCACGCCGCCGGCGATCAGCGCGCGCAGCAGGCGCAGGTCGGGCAGCACGGCGGCGAGCACTGGCAGCGAGCGCTGGTCGCGCTCGTCGGCCGGCGGCAGCGCGCGTGGATCGCAGCCGGCTTCGAGCAGCGCCAGCGCACGCTCGACGCGGCCGCTGCGGGCCGCGGCATACAGCGCGGCCACCGGATCATCCGCGCCGTCATCAAGGTCGACGGCCGTGCCATGCGGCTCGGGCATGTCCACCACGTCCAGCGCGACCGTGTCCGGGGCGGCCGCGCGCTGCAGCGCCCAGTGCAGCGCCGGCCAGGCCACGGCGGCCAGCGCGGCCAGCAGCCAGCGTGCGTTGCCGGCCACCAGGCCCGGCCAGCCCAGGGCCAGGCCGATGGCGAGGATGGCGGCGATCGCCAGCGCCACCCGCAGTCCGCGCCAGCTCGAGCCGTCGCGGTCGTCCAGCGTGCGCCAGTGCGCGGCGAGCGTGCCGCCGCCGTCGCGTTCGGCGGCATGCCACAGCGGCCACAGCCGCCACAGCGCGATGACCCCGAGGCCCGCCGTCGCGCTCAGTGCCAGCGCGGCGCCCAGCGACGCGCCGCCACTGGCCAGCAGCGCCGACAACGGCCAGCCGACCAGCAGCGCGGTGGCGCCGGAGGCCAGCGCCCAGAGCAGCAACAGGGCGAGCAGGTCACGGCGTAGGGCGGCCGGATCCAGCGCCGCGTGCGCGCCGCGCCACTGGCGCACGCCCAGCGCGAGCAGCGGCTGAGCCAGCCACGCAGCGGGCACGGCAATCGCCGCGACCGCCGTGGCGGCGGTGGACAGGAGGCCGGCGGCGAGCAGCAGGCCGGCGCGCGGCAGCGGGCGCGGCGACTCAGGCATCGGTGCCCCAATCCTCGGTCATCGGATCCAGCGCGGCGCGCGGCGGCATCTGCAGGTGGAAACCACGCAGGGCCAGGTTGCCGCGGACCACCGCGGCGTCCTCGATCGCAAGCCTGCGCCCGGGTTCGAGCGCCACCTCGAGGACGAACTGCAGCTCGCCCAGTTCGGCGCGCAGCGATTCGGGGAGGCGTTCGAACTCCTCCCGCTCGGCGAGATAGACATAGGTGTCGGCCTTGCGAAGGCTCTTGTAGACGTAGGCGTGCATCGACGGGTCTGCGGTCGGTTGGTGCCGACGGCGGAGATCGCGCATCGACGCACCGGGGCGGAAGCCTGCAGCATAAAGCAACCGTGCCGCGAAGCCCGCCGCAGCCGGGAACCGGAGTGCCCGGCGACGGCGCAGGTTCAGTGGTAGCCGGCGTCGGCCTCGATCTTGCCGCGGAACACCGAATACGACCACGCCGTGTAGCCGAGGATCACCGGCAGCAGCACCACCAGCCCGCCGAGCACGAACAGCTGTGACGACGGCGGCGATGCGGCCTCCCAGATGCTCAGCGACGGCGGCACGATGTTCGGCCAGATGCCCAGCACCAGGCCGATGAAGCCCAGCAGGAAGAAGCTCAGCGTCAGCAGGAACGGCCGCACATCGCGCCCCTCGTGCATCGTTGCGCGCCACAGCGCGAACACGTTGGCCAGCGCCAGCAGCGGCACCGGCGCCAGCCACCAGAAGTTGCCGTCGGCGAACCAGCGCGCCATCACCTGCGAATCCAGGAACGGCAGCCAGGCGCTCACCAGGCCCATGAACACCGCGACCACCAGCACCAGCGGCCGCGCCAGCGTACGCGCCACCAGCTGCAGCCGCCCGGCGGTCTTGAGGACCAGCCAGCACGCGCCGAGCAGCGCGTAGCCGAACAGCACCGCGGCGCCGGTCAGCATCGAGAACGGGCTGAACCAGTCGAAGATGCCGCCGACGTACTTGCCCGCCTCCAGCGGCATGCCTTCGACCAGCGCGCCGAGGATCACGCCCTGCGAGAACGCCGCCACCATCGAGCCGACGGCGAACGCGCCGCCCCAGAAGCGCTTCGCGCGCCGCGCCTTGAAGCGGAACTCGAACGCCACGCCGCGGAAGATCAGCGCGATCAGCATCAGCAGCACCGGCACGTACAGCGCCGACAGCACCACCGCGTAGGCCTTCGGGAACGCCGCCAGCAGCGCGGTGCCGCCGAGCACCAGCCAGGTCTCGTTGCCGTCCCAGATCGGCGCCGCGGTGTTCATCATGTGGTCGAGCTGGTCGCTGTCCTCGGCGAACGGCGCGAGGATGCCAAGGCCCAGCACGAAGCCGTCGAGCAGCACGTACATCAGCACGCCGAAGCCGATCACGCCGAACCAGACCACCGGCAGCCAGGTCTCCATGCTCATGGCCCCACCTTCGCGGCATCGTCGTCGTCGCCGACCGACAGCGGCCGCGCCGGTGTCTTGTCGCCACCTTCGGTATCGGGCGCGTCCTCGAACGGCTGCGGCCCCTTGCGCACCAGGCCCAGCAGGTACCAGATGCCGGCGCCGAAGATCACCGCGTACGCGACGGCGTACGTCGCCAGCGATGCCATCACCGCCGCCGCCTCGATGTTGGGGCTGATCGCCTCGCTGGTGCGCAGCAGGCCGTAGATCACGTACGGCTGGCGGCCGATCTCCACCACGTACCAGCCCGCAAGCAGGGCGATGAAACCGGCCGGGCTGAGCAGCCGCCAGCCGTCGAGCAGCCAGCGCGAGGCGAACAGGCGCCCGCGCCAGCAGGCGAACGCCGAGGCCAGCGCAAGCGCCAGCATCGCGAGGCCCAGCCCGACCATGATCCGGAAGCCCCAGAACACCGGCAGCACCGGTGGCCGTTCGCTGGCCGGCACCGCCTTCAAGGGCTGGATCTCGCCGTCCCAGCTGTGGGTCAGGATCAGGCTGCCCAGCCGTGGCACCGCAAGCTCGTAACGGTTGCGCTCCGCGGCGGCATCGGGCCATGCGAACAGCACCAGCGGCACGCCCGCGCCGGGCTCGCCCGCCTCCCAGTGGCCCTCCATCGCCGCCAGCTTCACCGGCTGGTGCTCGCCGACATTGAGCCCGTGCAGGTCGCCGACCAGCACCTGCAGCGGCAGCGCGATCGCGGCGAACGCCACCGCCAATATCAGCATGCGCCGTCCTTCCGCCTCATGCACGCCGCGCCGCAGGTACCAGGCGCTCACCCCGCCGATCACGAAGCACGTGGTGATGAACGCCGCCAGCACCATGTGCGCCAGCCGGTACGGAAACGAGGGGTTGAAGATGATTGCCAGCCAGTCGACCGGCTGGAACATGCCGTCGACGATCTCGTGGCCCTGCGGCGTCTGCATCCAGCTGTTGGCGGCAAGGATCCAGAAGGTCGAGAACAGCGTGCCCAGCGCCACCATGCAGGTCGCGAAGAAATGCAGCCTGGGTGACACCCGCTTCCAGCCGAACAGCATCACGCCGAGGAAGCTGGCCTCGAGGAAAAACGCCGTCAGCACCTCGTAGGCCAACAGCGGACCGAGAATGGCGCCGGCGCGCTCGGAGAGCACGGCCCAGTTGGTGCCGAACTGGAAGCTCATCACGATGCCGCTGACCACGCCCATCCCGAACGAGATCGCGAAGATCCTGAGCCAGAAGAAGTACAGGTCGCGCCACATCGTGTCGCGGGTGCGCAGCCAGCGCCACTCGAGAAACGCCAACCAGTGCGCCAGGCCGATGGTGAAGGCCGGGAACAGGATGTGGAACGAGATCACGAAGCCGAACTGGATCCGCGACAGCAGCAGGGCCTCCACGCCGTTCTCCGCGATGCGGACGGGCGCATCGCCGCCGCCGATTGTGCGCCGAACCGGCGCGAGCGCGGTTCAGGCCATGTGAACACCACCATGACCACCGGCCCTCAGGCATGGCGCGGCTGGCTGATACGCTGGCGCGTCACCGTTCCAGGGGTCCCCGCACCATGCGCCATCGCTCCGTCGCTCCGCTTCTGTCGCTGCTGCTCGCCGCGGTTCCGGCTGGCCTCGCCCTGGCGCAACCCGCGCAGGTGCTCGACCTGCACCAGGTGATGGCCGACCCCGACTGGATCGGCCAGCCGGTCGAGCGGATGTGGTGGTCATGGGACGGCGACACCGCCTACTACAGCGCCAAGCGCATCGGCAGCAACGTCCGCGACACATACGCCCAGCCCATCGCCGGAGGCGCGGCGACGCTGGTCGATGGCGCCGCGCGCGGCGGGATCGACGCGCTCGCCCCGCTTTACGATGCCGCGCGCACGCGCATGGCGTTCGTGCGCAACGGCGACGTCTTCGTCCGCGACCTGCGCGGTGGCGCGCTGCAGCAGCTGACCCGCAGCGAGGCGCTGGAATCGCAGCTGCAGTGGGCGCGCGACGGCGCGCTGGTGTGGCGCAGCGGCAATGACTGGTTCCGCTGGAGCGCCGCGACCGGCGTCGGCCAGGCGGCGACCCTCAAGGCCGAGGACGCCCCGGGCACCGCGCCCAAGGCCGACGAACTCCGCGAGCGCCAGCTGCGCTATATCGAGACGCTGCGCGTGGAACGCGCGCGCCGCGACGAAATGCGCGAACAGTCCGACGCCTGGCGCCGCGTCGACCCCACGCGCGCGCCGGCCCCGGCTTACCTGGGCAAGGACGTCGAGATCCAGGGCAGCGCGCTGTCGCCGGACGGCCGCTGGCTGCTGGCGGTCACCCAGGCCAAGGGGGCCGAGTCGGGGCAGAAGGGCAAGATGCCGCAGTACGTCACCGAATCCGGCTACGAGGAGTTCGAGGACGTGCGCACCCGCGTCGGCCGCGGCGACCCCGCGCCGCAGTCGCTGTGGCTGGTGTCCGTGGCCGATGGCCAGGTGCGCGAGCTGAAGACCGACAGCCTGCCCGGCATCGGCGCCGACCCGCTGGCCGCGCTGCGCAAGACCGCGGGCCAGGACCCGCTGAAGGGCAACCGCGCGCTGCGCCTCGAGGCCGCCGGACCCGACGGCATCGCCGACGGCGCCCGCTGGAGCGACGACAGTCGCGGCCTGGCGCTGATGCTGCATGCGGTGGACAACAAGGACCGCTGGCTGGCCACCGTCGACCTGGCGCAGGCGCGCCTGCTGCCGGTGCACCGGCTGACCGACGAAGCCTGGATCAACTGGGGCTTCAACGACTTCGGCTGGATGCCCGACGGCGGCGACCTGTGGTTCCTGTCCGAGGAGTCGGGCTGGTCACACCTCTATCGCGCGTCCGGCGGCCGTGCCAGGGCGCTGACCTCGGGGCGCTGGGAGGCGTCGATGCCGGTGCTGTCCGCCGACGGCCGCGGCTTCCTGTTCCTCTGCAACCGCGCGCGTCCGGGTGACTACGAGGTCTGCCAGGTCGACGCCGCCGGCGGCTCGGTGCGCGAGATCACCGCGCTCGACGGCGTGGAGGATTTCGTCGCCTCGCCGGACGGCAGCCACGTACTGGTGCGTCATTCGCGCAGCTATCTGCCGCCGCAGCTGTCGGTGGTGGACGCCGCGGGCGGCAGCGCGCGCCAGCTCACCGACACCCGCTCGGCGGAATTCAAGCGCTTCGACTGGCTGCAGCCCGAATACGTGCAGGTCCCGTCGAAGCACGGCGCCGGCACTGTCTGGGGCAAGTACTACGGCCCCGCCACGATGGAGCCGGGTCGCAAGTACCCGGTGGTGATGTTCGTACACGGCGCCGGCTACCTGCAGAACGTCAGCGACCGCTATCCGAACTACTTCCGCGAACAGATGTTCCACAACCTGCTGGTGCAGCAGGGCTACATCGTGCTGGACCTGGATTTCCGCGCGTCCGAAGGCTACGGCCGCGACTGGCGCACGGCGATCTACCGGCAGATGGGCCATCCGGAACTCGAGGACCATCTCGACGGCATCGACTGGCTGGTCGCGCACAAGCAGGCAGACCGCGAACGAGTCGGCATCTACGGCGGCAGCTACGGCGGGTTCCTGACGTTCATGGCGCTGTTCCGCGAGCCGGGCACGTTCAAGGCCGGCGCGGCGCTGCGCCCGGTGAGCGACTGGTCGCAGTACAACCACGCGTACACCGCGAACATCCTCAACACGCCGGCGCTCGATCCGGGCGCCTACGCGAAGTCGTCGCCGCTGGAGTACGCCGAAGGCCTGCAGGACCACCTGCTGATCGCGCACGGCATGATCGACGACAACGTGTTCTACAAGGACTCGGTGATGCTGGCGCAGCGCCTGATCGAGCTGCGCAAGGACAAGTGGGAGCTGGCGAGCTATCCGCTGGAGCGGCACGGGTTCGTGCATGCCGACTCCTGGTACGACGAGTACCGGCGCATCCTCGAGTTGTTCAACCGCACGCTCAAGGCGCCCTGAGGGCGCCGGCACGGCGGCTTACAATGGCGCCATGAACGATTTCGACCGCGTCCGCGGCTACCTGACCGACCTGCAGGACCGCATCTGCGCGGCCATGGAAGGCGCCGACGGCGCCGCCCGGTTCCATGAGGACGCATGGACACGGCCCGACGACAGCGCCGACGGCGGCCTGTCCGGCGGCGGGCGCACCCGCATCCTGCGCGACGGGGCGGTGTTCGAGCAGGCCGGCATCGGCTTCTCGGACGTCTCCGGCACCCGCCTGCCGCCGTCGGCCACCGCCAACCGGCCGGAGCTCGCCGGCGCCTCGTGGCGCGCGGTCGGCGTGTCGCTGGTGTTCCACCCGCGCAATCCCTACCTGCCGACCACCCATGCCAACGTCCGCCATTTCCGCGCCGAGCGCGATGGCGCCACCGTGGCCTCGTGGTTCGGCGGCGGCTTCGACCTCACGCCCTTCTATCCCTTCGACGAAGACGTGCTGCACTGGCACCGCACCGCGCGCGCGCTGTGCGAGCCGTTCGGCGGCGAGGCGCGCTACGCGGCGCACAAGCGCTGGTGCGACGAGTACTTCTTCCTGAAGCACCGCGACGAGACGCGCGGCGTCGGCGGGCTGTTCTTCGACGACCTGGCCGACGACTTCGAGCGCGACTTCGCCTACACGCGCGCGGTCGGCGATGGTTTCCTCGACGCCTGGCTACCGATCGTGGAGCGCCGCAAGGCGATGCCCTGGGGCGAGCGCGAACGCGAATTCCAGCTCTACCGCCGCGGCCGCTACGTCGAGTTCAACCTCGTCTGGGACCGCGGCACCCACTTCGGCCTGCAGTCGGGTGGCCGCAGCGAATCGATCCTGATGAGCCTGCCACCGCTGGCACGCTGGGAATACGGCTACCAGCCCGAGCCTGGCAGCCCGGAAGCGCGCCTGGCCGACTACCTCCTCCCTCGTGACTGGCTGGCGGACCCGGGCTGAGGGCGCAAATCCGTGGCAATAAGGCTCTCGCGCCTGCTCAGCGCGAACCGTCGCTGCGCGGGACCACCGTGATGGTGCCGTCGACTTCGAGGGTCACCAGGGCGGCGCCGGTGATGTCGGGCAGGCCGCTGTCGCGCAGGGCTTCCTCGATGTCCTTGCGGCTGATGTTCTGTGCCCGCAGCACGGGTTCGAACATCACCCCGTCGCGCGCCAGCAGCACCGGACTGCCTTCGACCAGCTTTTCCACCCGCCGGCTGCGCGCGCTCGCGAAGCCCACCACCCAGTTGCAGGCGATCAGCGTGGCGGCCAGCAGCAATCCGCCGGGCAGCGAGAAATCCTCCCCGATCAGCGAGTTCTGCACCGCCGAGCCCAGCAGCACCACGACCACCAGGTCGAACGGCGTGAACTGGCCGACCGTGCGCTTGCCCGACATGCGCAGCATCGCCAGCAGGATGAAATAGACCACCACTGCGCGCAGCACGAACTCCCACCAGGGCATCGCGAGTTCGAACATGTCGGGCATGGCCACTGCACTCTTCGTACGGGGCTTGAGTGTCTCCAGCGCGCCGTGAAGGAGCCGCGTTCACGCACGCGCGCGGCGCAGGCCTCCCGGGCGAGCGTCGGACCCCAGCGGCTCAGTGGTCGCCGACCGGCTCGCGCAGCGCCATCGCGGCGCCGAGCAGCCCCGGATTGGGGTGGGTCGCGACCTGGATGGACACCGGCTCCAGGTACGCGGCAAACCGGCCCTTGGCCAGGAAGCGCTCGCGGAATGCGCTGGCGCGCAGGAATGGAATGAAGCGCGGCACGATGCCCCCGGCGATCACCACGGCGCGCGCGCCATGCACGAGGGCGAGGTCGCCGGCGACACTGCCCAGGATTGCGCAGAAGCGTGCCAGCGCGCGGCGCGACGCCACGTCGTGCCCATCCAGCGCTGCCGCCACGATGTCTGCGGGATCGCGCAGCGGCGAATCCGGAGTGGCCAGCAGGTCTGTCACGCCCGCAGTGCCCTCGCCATCGCGCTGGCGCAGCACCGCATCGATCGCGGCCAGGCCGTTGCCCGAGAGCAGCCGCTCCCAGGACACGCGCCCGTGCCGCGCAACTGCCCAGTCGGCCAGGGCGCGCTCCTCCTCGCCGATCGGCGCGAAGCTGACATGTCCGCCCTCGGTCTCCACCGCTTGCCAGCCGCGCGCGGCGTCACCCACCAGCAGGCCGACGCCGAAACCGGTGCCCGGCCCGAGCACGGAAACCGGACCGCGCGCGATGTCGTGCCCCTGCCCGTAAAGCGCGACGCGCCCGCTGGGCGACAGCACCGGCACCGCGCGCGCGACTGCACCGAAATCGTTGATCAGGCGCAGCTCCTCCAGTCCGAGCGAGGCGCGCAACTCGTGCCGGTTGAACGACCAGGCGCGGTTGGTCAGGCGGATCTCGTCGCCGTCGACCGGACAGGCCAGCGCGATCGCGGCGCGCCGCGGGCGCGCACCCAGGCCGGCAAGATAATGCTCGGCCGCGTGCTGCAGGCTGGCGAACCCCGCCGTGCGCAGCGACTGCGACTGCAGCAGGCGCGGTACCGGTTCGTCGGGGTCGCACAGCGCGAAGCGCGCGTTGGTGCCGCCGATATCGGCGATCAGCGCGAGGGTGTTGGTCAAGGGCGGGCTCGTCACGGGCTCCAATGTACTTGCATACGAATCCCGGATCGCGGGCAATAAAAAGCCCCGCAGGCAGGGGGGGCCGGCGGGGCTGGAGAACGGGGCTCGGGGAGAAGCCGTCGTTCCGGGGTTGATCAGCTCCAGGGGAGGGAGTGATCAGTGACAGACCTTGCATCTGTCACGGGCTATATGACCACCGCGCACATTGATAGTTCGTGAAGAACTTCGTTAACTTTCTGTTGGATTCAGCGGGCGTTTAGCGGGCTCTCAGCGACTGATCCTGAATGCGTCAATGCGCCTGTTCCCAGTTGTCGCCGATGCCACTGTCGACAACCAGCGGCACGCGCAGGGCCGCTGCGCCGATCATGCGCTGGACTACCGCCGGCAGCAGCGTATCGACGAAATCCGCGTCACATTCGAACACCAGTTCATCGTGCACCTGCAGGATCATCCGCGCGCGATCGACGTGCCTCGACAGCCATTCATCCACCGACACCATCGCGCGCTTGATGATATCGGCCGCGGTGCCCTGCATCGGTGCGTTGATCGCAGCGCGTTCGGCGCCCGCGCGCTGCGGCTGCGTGCCGCGGCTGATGTACTCGAGGTACAGGCGGCGGCCGAAGACGGTTTCCACGTAGCCCTGTTCGCGCGCTTGCGCGCGGGTGCGCTCCATGAAGTCGCGCACGCCCGGATAGCGCGAGAAGTACAGCGCGATGTAGTCCTGCGCCTCGCCGCGCGAAATGCCCAGGTTGCGCGCCAGGCCGAACGCGCCCATGCCGTACATCAGCCCGAAGTTGATCGCCTTGGCGGCGCGGCGCTCGTCGCCGGTGACTTCTTCCAGCGTGCGACCGAACACTTCCGCCGCGGTCGCGCGGTGGATGTCGGCACCGGCCTCGAACGCCGCGACCAGGCCGGCGTCCTGCGACAGGTGCGCCATGATCCTCAGCTCGATCTGCGAGTAGTCGCAGGCCACCAGCTTGCGGCCGGGCGGCGCGATGAACGCGGTGCGGATGCGGCGGCCGTCCTCGGTGCGGATCGGGATGTTCTGCAGGTTGGGATCGCTCGACGCCAGCCGCCCGGTGGCGGCGCCGGCCTGCTGGTAGCAGGTGTGCAGGCGACCGGTGTCGGGGTTGACCATGTCCGGCAGCTTGTCGGTGTAGGTGCCGCGCAGCTTGGCCAGGCTGCGGTAATCGAGGATCACCCGCGGCAGCTCGTGCAGGTCGGCGATCGCCTCCAGCGCCTCTTCGTTGGCCGACGGCTGGCCTTTCGGCGTCTTCACCAGCGTCGGCAGCTTCAGCTCGTCGTAGAGCAGCGCGCAGACCTGCTTGGGCGAGTCCAGGTTGAAGGTACGTCCGGCCAGTTCGGTGGCGCGCTGCTGCAATTCGAGCATGCGCCGGCCGAGTCCCGCGCCCTGGCGGCGCAGTTCGTCGCCGTCGAGCAGCACGCCATTGGCCTCGATGCGCGCCAGTACCGGCACCAGCGGCATCTCGATGTCGCGGTACACGCCCGCCAGCCCCGGCTCCTCGGCCAGCCGCGCCGACATCACGCGGTGCAGGCGCAGGGTGATGTCGGCATCTTCCGCCGCGTAGCGCGTGGCGTCGTCGATGGCCACCTGCGAGAACGGAATCTGCCTGGCGCCCTTGCCGGCGACGTCCTCGTAGGCGACGGTCTGGTAGCCGAGTTCACGCCGCGCCAGCGAATCCATGTCGTGGCGCGCGCGCCCGGAATCGAGCACGAAGCTTTCAAGCAGCGTGTCTTCGGCGTAGCCCCCGACTGCCACGCCGTGGCGGCGCAGCACGTGCAGGTCGTACTTGCCGTTCTGGCCGACCTTGCGCACCGCCGGATCCTCCAGCAGGGGCCTGAGCGCATCGAGCGCTTCGGCGCGTGGCAGCTGCGCAGGCGCGCCGGGGTAGTCGTGGCCAAGCGGCAGGTAGGCGGCGTGGCCCGGCTCGAGGCAGAAGCTGATGCCGACCAGGTTGGCGCGCATGGCGTCGAGCGCGTCGGTCTCGGTGTCGAGCGCGAACAGGCCGGCGGTGCGCAGGCGCGCGATCCAGTCGTGCAGCTGCGCGGACTCGAGCACTGTTTCATAGCGTCCGGGTGCGGCGAGCGCAGGATCGGTCGGCGCCGCCGGCGCGCTCGGCGCCACGAACCCGGCACCGGGGCGCGTGAACCCGGCACGCGCCGGCACCACACCCGCGGCGTTGCCGCCATCGAGCTCCTTCAACGCCTGCACGAAACCGTAGCGCTGGTAGAGCACGCGCAGGGTGTCGGTGACGGGCTCGCGCAGGCGCAGCGCGTCGGGTTCCAGGCCCAGTTCGAGATCGGTGCGGATGGTGGCCAGGGTGCGGTTGAGCGGCAGCCGGGGCAATGCCTCGCGCAGGTTGTCGCCGATCTTGCCCTTGACCTCGGCGGCATTGGCGATCACGCCGTCCAGCGAGTCATAGGCCGCCAGCCACTTGGCCGCGGTCTTGGGCCCGCACTTGTCGATGCCTGGGATGTTGTCGACCGCGTCGCCCATCAGCGCCAGGAAGTCGACGATCTGGTCGGGGCGCACGCCGAACCTGGCGATCACCGCCTCGGCGGAATCGGTGCGGCTGCCGCTCATGGTGTTGACCAGCGCCACGCCCGGGCGCACCAGTTGTGCGAAGTCCTTGTCGCCGGTGGAGATGGTGACGTCGATGCCGTCGGCGGCGGCCGCCAGCGCCAGGGTGCCGATCACGTCGTCGGCCTCCACGCCCGGCACGCGCAGGATCGGCAGGCCCAGCGCCTCGACGATCTCGCACATGGGTTGCACCTGCAGGCGCAGGTCGTCGGGCATCGGCGGACGATTGGACTTGTAGGCCGGGAAGATGTCGTCGCGGAACGTCTTGCCGGGCGCGTCGACCACGAAGGCCACGAAATCCGGCTTTTCCTTCAGCGTGGTGCGCAGCATGTTGACCACGCCGAACAGCGCGCCGGTCGGCTCGCCCTCGGCGTTCGACAGCGGCGGCAGCGCATGGAAGGCGCGGTAGAGGTAGGAGGAACCGTCGATCAGGACCAGGCGCGTCATGCCGCGGATTCTACGTGGTCGCCGCGAGGCGGGGCTGGCGCATAATCACGGCCTGTCCCGGGAGATCTGCCATGCGCCTTGCGACCACCCTGCTCGTTGTCCTGGCCCTTGGCGCATGCGCCAGCATGGGCGATCCCGTGACCGGGATCCCGGCCGATGCCGTCGAAGCCACCCGCACCGAATCCAATGGCGACGTGGTCACCGAGTACCGCGTCGATGGCCGCCTGCGCGCGCTGAAGATCATCCCGTCGCGCGGCGCGCCGTACTACCTGTTCGACCGCAACGGCGACGGCATCGTCGACGACGAGCGCGACGGCGTGTCCCCGGTCTACTTCAAACTGTTCGAGTGGAACTGAAGACAGCCGGCGGCGCGGCGCCCGCGGCGCTCCCTGACGGCAAGCGCCTCAATCCGCTGCTGGGCACCTGGCTGACCGGCCTGCTGGCGGTGCTGCCGCTGGTGCTGACCGTGGTGCTGCTGGGCTGGGCGGTGGGCATCGTCAACCGCTTCATCGGACCGAGCAGCCTGTTCGGCCGTTCGTTCACCGTGTTCGGCGACTGGTTCGCGGCGCACCCCCTGCTGGCCTACCTGTTTGGCACTTTGCTCGTGCTGGTCGCCATCTACGTGCTCGGCCTGCTGGTGCAGTCGCGCCTGAAGGCGCCGATGAAGGCGCTGCTCGACGGCACCATGCGCCGCATCCCGCTGGTCGGCAGCGTGTACGCGCTGGCCGACCGTTTCGTGTCGGTGATCGGCGATCGCCAGGAGGCGGACATCGCGGCGATGAGTCCGGTGTGGTGTTTCTTCGGCGGCGACGGCGTGGCAGTGCTCGGCCTGCTGCCCAACCCGGAACCCGTGCACATCGACGGCCGCATCTACCTGACGGTGCTGGTGCCCACCGCGCCCATCCCGGTCGGCGGCGGGCTGCTCTACGTACCAGCGGAGTGGGTGAAACCGGCCGATTTCGGCATCGACACCCTGACCAGCGTGTACCTGTCGATGGGCATCACCCTCCCGCGTGGTAAAATTCCGCGTTCCGTCGGGGAGTAGGTTGGCGAGACCATCGGCACGCAGGTGCGACCTCCGGGTCGGGCACGCCGCGTGCCGTTGTCCGCATGCCCGACCCTGGACCCCGCATGCATCCACTTTCGATCCTCCTGCTCGGCATCGCCATGTCGACCGACGCGTTTGCCGCCGCCGTCGGCAAGGGCGCGGCGATGCGCACGCCGCGGCTGCGCGATGCACTGCGCGCCGGGCTGATCTTCGGCGTCATCGAAGGCCTGACGCCGCTGCTCGGATGGGCACTGGGCAATGCGGCGGCGCCCTACGTGCGTGCCTGGGACCACTGGATCGCGTTCGTGCTGCTGGTGCTGCTGGGCCTGCGCATGATCCGCGTGGGACTGCGCGACGATGACGCCGTCACCGAATCACCCGGGCACCACCACCGCTTCTGGGCGCTCGCCGCCACCGGCCTGGCCACCAGCATCGACGCGATGGCGGTCGGCGTGGGCCTCGCCTTCCTCGACGTCAACATCCTGGTGGTGGCCGCGGTGATCGGGCTGACCACGCTGGTGATGGTGACCCTGGGCATCCTGTTGGGTCGGGTGCTGGGCGCGCTGGCCGGCAAGCGCGCCGAGATCGGCGGCGGCATCCTGCTGGTGGCGATCGGCTGCTTCATCCTCTACGAGCACATGACCGCCGTGGCGTGACCGGCGTCACGCACAGGTCCGCTTCACGCCGCGTACAAGGCGCGGGCAACAGACTTGCGGCAACCATGTCCCAGGAATCGCATGTACGGTCGCGAGCGACGCAAGCCGCGGGCCAACGAGCCTGCCGCGCTGCGCGCCGGTCTCACCCCGGCACAATTGAAGGCACTGGAGACGCTCGAACATTTCAGCTGGACGCTGAAGTTCGTGCGCCGGCCGATGTTCCAGGATCCCATCCCGGTGGTGGTGGACCGGCATGGCACGCGCCATGCGGTGCTGCTGGCCGACGGTTCGCTGGACGAGTCGCCGGATTTCGTCATCCGCGACTGACGCGCGCGCCGCGCGACTGGCGGTCCCCGCTCACGCCGGCTGCAGCTTGGCGTAGGCCATCACCAGCCACTTGCTGCCGACGTCGTCGAAGTTGACCTGCACGCGCGCATGCGCGCCGGCGCCCTCGATGTCGGTCACCACGCCACCGCCGAAGCTGGCATGCATGACGTTCTGCCCGACCATCAGGCCCGCGGAGTCCTCGACCAGCGCATGGCCGTGGTCACGCCGCGGCGTGGGCGTGTAGCGCGGCCGCTGCACCTGCACCTTCGGCCGCACGTCGTTGATCAGGGCGGGCGGGATCTCGCGCAGGAAACGCGACGGCATGCCGTACATGTCCTGGCCGTGCAGGCGCCGCGTTTCGGCATGGCTCAGCACCAGCTTCTGGCGCGCGCGGGTGATGCCCACGTAGGCCAGCCGCCGCTCCTCTTCCAGGCGCCCGGCTTCCTCGATGGAACGCGTGTTCGGGAACAGGCCTTCCTCCAGCCCGGCCAGGAACACCAGCGGAAACTCCAGGCCCTTGGCGCTGTGCAGGGTCATCAGCTGCACGCCGTCCTCGCCGGCCTGGGCCTGGCCTTCGCCGGCCTCGAGCGCGGCGTAGGCCAGGAAGGCGACCAGGTCGTCCATCCCGGCGCTGTCGTCGTCATCGCCGCGCACGAAGCGCGACGCCACCGACACCAGTTCGTCCAGGTTGTCGACGCGCGAGTCGAGGCTGCCCTTGGACTCGCGCGCATAGTGCTCGCGCAGGCCCGACCGCAGCAGCACGTGGTCGATCTTGTCCTTCAATGGCAGGTCACCAAGTTCGCCGCCGATCGCGGCGATCAGCGCATGGAAGGCCGCCAGCGCGTTGCGCGCGCGGCCGGCCAGCCCGCCCGCCTGTGCCTCGCGCACCGAAGCGTCCCACAGCGACACGCTGTCGCGGCGCGCGCGCATGCGCACCTCGTCCAGGGTGCGGCCACCGATGCCGCGCACCGGCGTGTTGACCGCGCGTTCAAAGGCCGCGTCGTCGGCGTGGTTGGCGACCAGGCGCAGGTAGGCCAGCGTGTCCTTGACCTCGGCGCGCTCGAAGAAACGCACGCCGCCGTAGACGCGGTAGGGCAGCTGCGCGGCCAGCAGCTTCTCCTCGATGATCCGCGACTGTGCGTTGCTGCGATAAAGCACCGCGCAATCGCCGTGGCTGCCGCCGTCGCGCACCCACTCGCGGATGCGACCGACGATGTATTCGGCCTCGTCGATCTCGTTGTAGGCCGCGAACAGGTCGATCGGGTCGCCCTGCCCGCTCTCCGTCCACAGGCGCTTGCCGAGGCGCTGCGGGTTGTGCGCGATCACCGCGTTGGCGGCGTCGAGGATGCTGGCGGTGGAACGGTAGTTCTGCTCCAGGCGGATGGTCTGCGCGCCGTCGAAATCCTGCAGGAAGCGCTGCACGTTCTCGACCTTGGCGCCGCGCCAGCCGTAGATCGCCTGGTCGTCGTCGCCGACCACGAACACCTGGCCGGCCTCGCCGGCCAGCAGCCGCACGAAGCCGTACTGGATGGCATTGGTGTCCTGGAACTCGTCCACCAGCAGGTGCGCGAAGCGCTGGCGGTAGTGCGCCAGCAGCACCGGGGTGTCGCGCAGCAGCTCGTGTGCACGCAGCAGGATCTCGGCGAAATCCACCAGTCCGGCACGGTCGCAACGCTCCTGGTAGAGCGCGTAGGCCTTGAGCATCACCGACGACCATTCGTCCTGGCCGTCCTGGATGTGCGCCGCGCGCCGGCCCTCGTCCTTCTGCGCATTGATCCACCACGCGATCTGCCGCGGCGGGAAGCGCGCCTCGTCCAGCTCCAGCTGCTGCACCACGCGCTTCACCAGCCGCAGCTGGTCGTCGGAATCCAGGATCTGGAAGGCCTCGGGAAGTCTGGCGTCCTGCCAGTGCAGGCGCAGCAGGCGGTGCGCCAGGCCGTGGAAGGTGCCGATCCACAGGCCGCGGCTGCCGTGGCGCAGCAGCGCGTCGGTGCGGTGGCGCATCTCGGCCGCCGCCTTGTTGGTGAAGGTCACCGCGAAGATGCCGTGTACCGGCACCGCGTAGACCTCGTTCAGCCAGGCGATGCGATGGGTGAGGACGCGGGTCTTGCCCGACCCGGCACCGGCAAGCACCAGGTAGTGGCCGGGAGGCGCGGAAACGGCCTCGCGCTGGGCCTCGTTGAGGCCGTCGAGCAGGTGGGAGACATCCATCGGCGCATTTTACGCGAGGCCGGCCGCTTCCCCCGCGGTCCGCGTCGACGGCGCATCGCCGAGCCGCTCCAGCACGGCGTCGAAGGCGGCGGGGCGCGCCAGCAGGAAGCCCTGGAACTCCTCGCAGCCGCGCTGCAGCAGCCAGTCGTGCTGGTGCCGGGTTTCCACGCCTTCGGCCACCACGCGGAGGCCGAGGCCCTGCGCCATGCGCAGGACCGCGATGCAGATCGCCTCGTTGTCGGGATCGCGCCCGAGGTCATGCACGAATGAACGGTCCAGCTTCAGGCGCTGCAGCGGCAGGTGCTTGAGGTAGGCAAGGCTGGAGTACCCGGTGCCGAAGTCGTCGATCGCCAGCGACACGCCGAGCGCGCTCAGCGCCTCCATGTCGCGCCGGGCACCATCGGGACTGGCCAGCAGCACGCTCTCGGTCAGTTCCAGTTCGAGCGCGCCGCGCGGCAGCCGGTACTGGGCGAGCACCTGGGCGACATCCTCGACCAGGCGCTCCTGGAACTGCAGCGCCGAGATGTTGACCGCCATGCGCAGCGCGCCCCAGCCGCAGGCCTCGAGCCGGCGCCAGCAGCGCGCGGCTTCGCGCAGCACCCAGCGGCCCAGCGGCAACACCAGCCCGGAGTCCTCGCAGGCAGCCATGAACGCGTCGGGGCCCAGCAGCCCGCGCTCGGGGTGACGCCAGCGCACCAGCGCCTCCATCCCGTGCGGGGTGCCGTAGGCGCCGAACTGCAGCTGGAAGACGAGCTCGAACTCGTCGCGCTCGAGCGCCTGGTGCAGTGCCTGCACGAGGGCAAGGCGGTTGCCGGCCTGCGAGTCCATGTCCGGCCGGTAGCCGACGCTGCGGTTGCGCCCCAGGCGCTTGGCCTGCGCACCAGCCTGGCTGGCCGCGCGCAGCAGCGTGGTGCCATCGACGCCATCGCCGGGGTGGCAGGCATATCCAAGGCTGGGCGTCACGTGCAGCGCGATGCCGCGCACTTCGCTGGTGGCGGCCACCGCGGCGCGCAGCGCTTCCACGCGCGCCGGTACCTCGCCGCTGTCCCGGTACTTCAGCAGGATGCCGAACTCGTCGCCGCCCAGCCGCGCCACCTGCGCACCGGTGCCCGCGGCGCGCTCCAGGCGGCGCGCCACCAGCACCAGCAGTTCGTCGCCGACATCGTGCCCCAGGCTGTCGTTGATCAGCTCGAAACGATCCAGGTCGAGCTGGCAGACCGCCACCAGTCCGTCGCCATCTTCGAGCGCCGCGTCGATGGCGGCGGTCAGCCGGTCGCGATTGGCCAGGCCGGTCAGCGTGTCGTGGCTGGCCCGGAAGACCAGTTCCTCGGCGGCGCGCCTGCGTGCGGTGATGTCGGTGACCACGCCGACGAAATGCGTGGCCTTGCCCTCGTCGTCGAACACCGGCGACATGCGCACCTGCATCCAGCGCGGCAGCTGCTGGCTGTCAACGCCCGCCACTTCCACCCGCACATCTTCGGCCCGTTCCAGTCCCACCAGGAGTTCTTGGCGCGCGCCGGCATCGGCGATGGCACTGCGGGCCGCGCTTTCGGCCGTAGGCTCGAGGGCGGCCTCGACGCCGGTCAGCCGTTCGAACGTGGCATTGCCGTACACCAGCACGCGCCGCGCCGCCTCGACGATGAACAGGCCTTCCTCCGACGCTTCGACCGCGCGCCGCAGCAGGCGCAGGTTGGCCTCGGCGCGCTGGCGGTCGGTGACGTCCAGCGACAGCACCAGCCGCGCCGGCCGCTCGTCGAACGACGCCAGGTCGCGGGCGAACACCAATGCGCTGAAGGTGCTCGCATCCTCCCGGCGCTGCACCCAGATGCGCCGCCCGTTGGAATGCGGGTAGGCAAGCATTTCCGCGCGGATGTCGTCCACCGAGCCTTCGCCGAGCAGCGCCCCGACGCTCATGCCGAGCATCGCCTCGCGGGAGTAGCCGTACTGCTGCAGCGCGGTGTCGTTGGCCTCGAGGATGACCAGTGTTTCGCGGTCGTAGACGAATGCCGGCAGCGGGTGCTGCTGGTAGAGGAAGCGGTACTGCGCCTCGGCATCGCGCACACGCTCGCGCAGGTGGCCCACGGTATGCGCGTTGGCGGCGATGCTGCGCCGCATCCGCGACTCGCGCTGTGCCGCGCGGCGCAGGAAGCGTATCCCGACCAGGAATGCCGCCAGCAGCAGCAGCATGCCCAGCGCCAGCGTTGCGATGAAGGTCCACCAGCCGCCATACAGCGCATTCGGCGTCATGCCGACGGTGGCCAGCAGCGGCCGTCCCTCGACCGCGCGGTGGGCGACGATCCTGCGGATGCCATCCATCCGGCTCCGCGATTCGATCGCGCGCGGGTTGCCCGCCGCCACCGCACGGAACACCGGCGAGTGGCGGGCGTCCAGGCCGGCGTGCCGGGTGCCCGTGTCGGAGCGGGCGATGAGCATGCCATCCGCCGTCAGCACGGAGGCCACCCCCCCCTTGCCGAGTTCGTGCGCGCCCAGCAGTTCGCTGAACAACTCGGTGTCGAGGTTGGCACGCAGCCACAGCGCGTGGCTTGGTGATGTTCCAATCAGCATGGCGAGAGGCATTGCCCAGCTGCCGTCGGGACCGGGGCCAGGCGTACCCAGATACAGGTCGCGCGTGGCGTGCGCGCCGGGCGGCAGCCAGGCCGGGGCTGTGGTCTCGACGCCCAGGTCGCGAAGGCGGGGATTGCCCGCGGTGATGTCGGCCATCGTCTTGCGCGCCAACCCGGGCGCGATGTCCGGGGCCACCTCGCGGATCCCGGCCAGGATATCGGCTAGGCCGCGGAAGGAACGCTCGATGCTGTCGACCTTCCCGGCCACCTGTCGCGCATGGCTGTCCACCAGCGCCTGCACGTAGCGCTCGCCGGCTTCGCGGCGCACGCGCAGGTCGTTCCAGGCCACTGCCACCGCGGCCACCAGTACGCACAGGATCAGGGCGCCGCCGACCCGCCACGCCCGACGCTGGCGCGCGTCGGCCAGCCCGCTGGCCTCAGGCACCCGCAGGTCCGTTCAAGACTCAGGTCCGTTCAAGGTCCGGGCGCCGGCGGGGAGGGATGCCATGAAGTCATGCTGAACGCGGTGATGTCAACGTGAGGTGGTGGATTCCCAGGCCTCAGCCCGCGATCAATGGGCGTGCTCGCGGCGGCTGGCGGATCCCGTCATCAGCTTGTCGGTCCAGGCGATGCCCATCGCCGACAGGATGAAGGCGAAGTGGATAACGGTCTGCCACAGCACGCCCATCTCGGTGGCGTTGGTGCAGGCCTTGCCCTTCAGGCCCGCCGCAGCCGTGGCGGCCACCGCGGCAATGCCCTCCGCCGACATGCAGTACGGCAGCCCGCTGCCGAGCGTGCCTGCTTCGATGAACGTCTTCAGCAGGTGGATGGACGAGATGCCGATGATCGCCATGGCCAGCTTCACCTTGAGCACGCTGGCGTTCACGTGCGACAGCCATTCCGGCTGGTCCGGATGGTCCTTCAGCCCCAGCCGCGAGACGAAGGTCTCGTAGCCGCCCACGATCACCATCACCAGCAGGTTGGAGATCATCACCACGTCGATCAGGCCGAGCACGATCAGCATGATGTCCTGCTCGCCCAGCGACGGCGTCAGCTGGATCAGGTGCAGCAGCTCCTTGCCGAACAGGAACACGTACACGCACTGCGCGGCGATCAGGCCCAGGTACAGCGGAAGCTGCAGCCAGCGCGAACTGAAGATCAGGTGGGGCAGCAGGCCGAGCCTGGGTGCTGGGGGTCGCGACATCGGGATCCTTGGCGAGGGAAAAAACCGGCGAAGCGTAGCGGCCGGCCGGCACCGCTGCCAAGCGCCATGGCGCACGCCCCGCCAGCGGACGCTTGCGGCGCCGGCATGACGCAGCGTTGCGGCGCCCTGCGCGCTACGGCGAGGGCTGCCGGCCTAGACTCGACTCCCCACCGCGAGGAGCCCCGCCATGATCGACCTCCACTACTGGCCGACACCGAACGGCCACAAGGTCACCCTGTTCCTCGAGGAGGCCGGGCTGGAGTACCGCATCCGACCGGTCGACATCGGCAAGGGCGCGCAGTTCGAGCCCGGGTTCCTCGCCATCTCGCCCAACAACAAGATGCCGGCGATCGTGGACAGCACGCCTGCGGACGGTGGCGCGCCTCTCAGCGTGTTCGAGTCGGGCGCGATCCTGCTGTACCTGGCGGAGAAAACCGGCCAGTTCCTCCCGACCGACCTGCGTGGCCGCGCCGCGACGCTGGAGTGGCTGTTCTGGCAGATGGCCGGGCTGGGCCCGATGACCGGGCAGTACGGCCATTTCAATGTCTACGCGCCGGAAAAGATCCCGTACGCCATCGACCGCTACACCCGCGAAGTGGAGCGCCTGCTGTCGGTACTCGACAAGCGCCTGGCCGGGCGCGCCTTCCTCGCCGGCGACGCCTACACGATCGCCGACATGGCCGCCTATCCGTGGATCGCGCCCTACACCAGCGCGCCGATCGACCTCGCGCCGTTCGCCGAGCTGCGCCGCTGGCAGGCCGCGATTGCCGCGCGCCCGGCCACGCAGCGTGCCTACGCGCTGGCGGCCCAGGTGAATCCGGACCTCGACAAGCCGATGTCGGACGCGGCGAAGGCGCAGCTGTTCGGCCAGGGCGCGCGCCGCGACTGACAATGCACCCGCGCCGCGCCGCGCCGCTTGCCTCGCCTGCGGGCGGGGCGGGCGCGGGCTTGCGGCATGATGGCCACCTCCACGATTTCCCGGACGCCCCCGATGCGCCTGCTGCTGGCCACCGCCCTGATGACCCTGACCTTCGCCCACGCCCATGCCGCCCCGCCCGCCGCCGCGACGCCCACCGCCTCGCGGCTGACGCTCGAGGCGATCACCGGCGACGCACCACTATCCGGGCCGACCCTGCTGAAGCCGCAGGTGGCACCGGACGGCTCGCGGGTGACGTTCCTGCGCGGCAAGGACACGGACCGCAACCGCCTCGACCTGTGGGCCTATGACGTCGCCAGCGGCGAGACCGCGCTGCTGGTCGATTCCGCGGTGGTGCTGCCCGGCACCGAAGTGCTCAGCGACGAGGAGAAGGCGCGCCGCGAGCGCCAGCGCATCGCCGCGCTGTCGGGCATCGTCGACTACCAGTGGGCGCCGGATGCCCGCCAGCTGCTGTTCCCGCTCGGCGGCGAGCTGTACCTGTACGACCTGTCCAGGGATGGCGCCGACGCCGTGCGCCGGCTCACCAGCGGCGGGGGCTTCGCCACCGATCCGAAGGTGTCGCCGCTCGGCGGCCATGTCAGCTTCGTCCGCGGCCGCAACCTGTGGGTGATCGACCTCGCCGACGGCCGCGAGCGGCAGCTGACCCATGACGGCAGCGCGACCATCGGCAACGGCGTGGCCGAGTTCGTCGCCGACGAGGAGATGGCGCGCCACACCGGCTACTGGTGGGCGCCCGACGACTCGGCGATCGCCTACGCGCGCATCGACGAATCGCCCGTTCCCGTGCAGAAGCGCTACGAGGTCTACGCCGACCGCACTGAAGTCGTCGAGCAGCGCTACCCCGCCGCCGGCGACGCCAACGTGCGCGTGGAACTGTTCGTGGCGCGGCTGGGCACGGATGCGCCGCTGCGCATCGACCTCGGCGCCGACCCCGACATCTACCTCGCGCGCGTCGACTGGCGCGACCCCGAGCGCCTGACCTTCCAGCGCCAGTCGCGCAACCAGCGCCGGCTGGAGCTGGTGGAAACCACGCTCGCCAGTGGCCGCCAGCGCACCCTGGCCACCGAGACCGCAAAGACCTGGGTGCCGCTGCACGACAGCCTGCGTTTCCTGCGCGATGGCCGCTTCCTGTGGTCGTCGGAGCGCGATGGCTTCGAGCACCTGTACATCGCGTCCGAAGACGGCCGCTCGATGCAGCAGCTGACCCGCGGCGACTGGCCGGTGGACCGCCTGGCCGCGGTCGACGAAGACAGGGGACTGGCGTACTTCATCGCAGGGCGCGCGTCGCCCACGCAGTCGGCGCTGTACGGGGTGCCGCTGGCCGGTGGCGACATCGTGGCACTCGGCTCGGAGCCGGGCACGCACGCCATCAGCTTCGCGCGCAACGCCAGCGTCTACGTCGACAGCTGGTCGAACACGCGCACCCCGCCGCGCATGGACCTGCATCGCGCCGACGGCAGCCTGGTTGCCGCGCTGGTCGACAACGACCTTGCCGATCCCGCGCATGCGTACGCGCCGTACCGCGCCGCGCACCTGGCCACGGAGTTCGGCACGCTGACCGCGGCTGACGGCCGCACGCCGCTGCACTACAGCGTGGTCAAGCCCGCCGGCTTCGATCCCGGCAAGCGCTACCCGGTGATGGTGTTCGTGTACGGCGGACCCGCCGCGCAGACCGTGCTCGACACCTGGCCGGGCCGCGCCGATGCGTTCTTCAACCAGTACCTCGCGCAGCAGGGCTACGTGGTGTTCTCGCTCGACAACCGCGGCACGCCGCGGCGCGGGCGCGACTTCGGCGGCGCGCTCTACGGCAGGCAGGGCACGGTGGAAGTAGCCGACCAGCGCGCCGGCGTGGCCTGGCTGCGCGCACAGCCCTGGGTGGATGGCGCGCGCATCGGCGTGCACGGCTGGTCGAACGGCGGCTACATGACACTGATGCTCCTGGGCCAGGCGCCCGACGACTTCCGCTGTGGCATTGCCGGCGCGCCGGTGGCCGACTGGGCGCTGTACGACACCCATTACACCGAGCGCTACATGGACCTGCCGGACGCCAACGTCGACGGCTACCGCCACGCCAGCGTGTTCACCCACCTCGATGGCATCCGCGACGACGCGCTGCTGCTGGTGCACGGCATGGCCGATGACAACGTGCTCTTCAGCAACGCCACCGGCCTGATGTCGGCGCTGCAGAAGCGCGGCACGCGCTTCGAGCTGATGACCTACCCCGGCGCCAAGCACGGCCTGCGCGGTGCCGATGCGCTGCATCGCTACCGGCTGGCCGAGCGTTTCCTCGGCAAGTGCCTCGCACCCTGACACGGACCCATGACCTGCGGCCCGTTGCGGGTCGCGGCAGCGGGGGTTAGCGTCGCCGCTTCTCCAGCACGGATCCACGCCGCCATGAAGACCCTCGCCCTCGCCATCATGCTCGCGCTGGCCGCGCCGGCCAATGCCTACGCCCAGGCACCCGCGCCCGCGCCCGCGCCGGCCAAGGCGACCGCGGCAACGCCGGCCTGGGTCACGCGCAGCAACGAGCATGCGCAGGTGCTGATCGATGCCCAGGCGAAGTTCGCGCCCGAGGGCTTCTCGTTCTTCGGCATTCCCGGCCTGGACACGCTCACCGCCGACCTCGGGCCCGACAACGGCGCGCGCTTCCGCGCCGCCACCGCCACCGCGCGCGCCGAACTGCAGCGCCGCCTGGAACTGGAGCGCGACGCCAACGTCCGCCAGGACCTGGCGATCATGATCCGCGCCGCGGACGAAGCGATCGCCAGCAGCACGCTGCAGGAGCGGATGGTGTTGCCGTTCGCCGACGCGCCGCAGCTGGTGTTCCAGGGCATCAACGGCCTGCTCTCGAAGCAGGTCCCCGCCGAGCGCCAGGCACACGCCCGCGAGCGCCTGGCGCGTTACGTGGGCCTGGCCCCAGGCAGCACCCCGGTGATGGTCCAGGCCCGCCAGCGCTACGAGGAGCGCGCCGGCGACGCGTCGCTGCTGCGCCCCACGAAGCTCGAGGTCGAACAGGCGCTGCAGAACGTCGACACCTACGCCGCCGGGATCCGCGCGCAGTTCGCCGAGTACGGCATCGACGGCGTGGACGAGTCACTGGCGGCGCTCGACGCGCAGTCGAAAGCCTATGCCGCCTGGGTACGTGCCGACGTACTGCCGAAGGCGCGCACCGAGACGAAGCTGCCGCCGGAGCTCTACGCCGAGCGCCTGCGCCAGGTCGGCATCGACATCGACCCGCTGGTGCTGGTGCAGCGCGCGCAGCTGGAGTTCATGGAAACGCGGGCGATGATGCAGCAGCTCGCGCCGCTGGTGGCGAAGGAGAAGGGCATCGCGGCCAGCGACTACCGCGAGGTGATCCGCGCCCTGAAGCGCGACGTGATCCCCAACGATGCGCTGGAGCGCGAGTACCGCGTGGCGATCGACGCCATCGACCCGATCATCCGCGAGCACGGCATCGTCGACGTGCCCAACCGCCCGATGCAGATGCGCCTGGGCACGCCGGCGGAAAGCGCCGCGCAGCCGGCGCCGCACTTCCGGCCGGCGCCGCTGGTCGGCAATACCGGGCAGCAGGGCACGTTCGTGCTGCCGCTGGGCAACCCGGCGCTGGGTCCGGAGGCCGCCTATGACGACTTCAACTATCCATCTGTCGCCTGGACGCTGAGCGCCCACGAGGGTCGCCCCGGGCACGAGCTGCAGTTCACCGCGATGGTCGAGCGCGGCATTTCGCTGGCGCGCACGCTGTTTGCGTTCAACTCCGTCAACGTCGAAGGCTGGGCGCTGTACGCGGAAGCCGAGATGGTGCCGCATGAGCCGATCGACGGGCAGCTGATCGCCCTGCAGTTCCGCCTGATGCGCGCGGCGCGGGCGATGCTCGACCCGATGCTCAACCTCGGCCTGATCGACCGCGAACGCGCCAGCCGCCTGCTGCTCGACGACGTGGTGCTGTCGCCGGCGATGGCCCGCCAGGAGATCGACCGCTACACCTTCAACTCCCCCGGCCAGGCCGGCGCCTACTTCTACGGCTACACGCGCATCCTCGAGCTGCGCATGGAGACCGAACTGGCGCTGGGCAAGCGCTTCGACCGCCTGGCGTTCAACAACTTCCTGCTCGACCAGGGCCTGCTGCCGCCGGATCAGCTGGCGGACGCGGTGCGCACCCAATTCATCCCCGCCCACGCCGGCAAATAGTCCTGAACCCCGCCCCCCGCGCCGCGGGGGACGGGCCCCCTGCGCACTGCCGTTGCAGGGCGCGTGGATATACTCGGCGACTTTCCGTCCGCGAGCCCCCGCCGTGTCGCCATCGCAGTCCCTGTCGCCCATCCCGGCGCTGGCCATCACCGCCTACACCGCCACCACCGCGCTCGGCCGTGGCCGCGCCGCGCAGGAAGCGGCGCTGCGCGGACGGCGCAGCGGGCTGCGGCCCAACGACTTCGGCCGCGACCCCCTGCCGACGTGGATCGGTCGGGTCGACGGCCTCGAGGACGCGCCGCTGCCCAAGGCCCTGGCGGAATGGGACTGCCGCAACAACCGGCTGGCGTGGATGGCGCTGCAGGCCGACGGCCTGCTGGACGCGGTGGCGGCCGCGCGCACGCGCCATGGCGCGGAGCGCGTGGCGGTGGTCATCGGCACGTCGACCGCCAGCATCGGCGCGACCGAAGACGGCTACGCGCGGCTTGAAACCGGCGCGGACGGCGTGGCGCGCTTTCCGCCCGACCTCACGCGCCCGATCGTGCATACCCCGCATTCGCCCGGCGACTTCGTGCGCGTCGCCACCGGCCTGCGCGGCCCCTGCGTGACCGTGGCCACCGCCTGTTCGTCGAGCGCCAAGGTGTTCGCGCAGGCGGCGCGCCTGCTCAACGCCGGGGTCGTGGATGCCGCCCTGGTCGGCGGCGTGGACACCCTGTGCGGCAGCGTGCTGTTCGGCTTCAACGCACTCGGCCTGGTGTCGCCGGCGCCGTGCCGGCCGTTCGACCGCGACCGCGACGGCCTGTCGCTGGGCGAGGCCGGCGGCTTCGCCCTGCTCGAGCGCGCCACCGCCGGCCACGGCGGCCTGCAGCTGCGCGGCTACGGCGAATCCAGCGACGCCCACCACATGTCGTCGCCGCATCCCGACGGCCTGGGCGCCAGCCTGGCGATGCGCGATGCGCTGGCGCGCGCGGGCATCGCCGCCCGCGAGGTCGGTTACCTCAACCTGCACGGCACCTCCACGCCGGCCAACGACACCATCGAGGCACGCGCGGTCGCGGCGCTGTTCCCCGACAGCCTGCACGCCAGTTCCACCAAGGGCTGGACCGGGCACACGCTCGGCGCCGCGGGCATCGTCGAGTCGGTGTTCGCGCTGCTCGCGCTCGAGCACGGCCTGCTGCCCGGCATCCTGCACAGCACCCTGCATGACGAGGCCTGCGGCGCGCAGATACGCTTCGACAATGCCGAGGACACGACCATCCGCTACGCCATGAACAATTCCTTCGGCTTCGGCGGCAACAACAGCGCACTGGTCTTCGGCCGCGCATGAGTACGCTCGTCGCGCGCATCGAGGGCATCGGCTTCTGGCTGGACGGGCTGCCGAGCTGGGCCGATGCCGTCACCCACGCCGCCACCGGCACGCTCGGCGCGGAAGGCGGAAAGCCGGTCGCACGGCTGCTGGCGCCCAACGAGCGTCGCCGCGCGCCACCGTCGGTCGCCGTGGCCCTCGATGTGGCGCAGGCCGCCTGCGATGCCGCCGGGCGCGCTCCCGCCGACCTGCCTTCGGTGTTCACCTCCACCCACGGTGACCTCGGCATCACCGACTACATGTGCGCGACGCTGGTCAGCGACCCGCGCGCGTTGTCGCCCACGCGCTTCCACAATTCCGTGCACAACGCGGCCGCGGGCTACTGGACCATCGGCGCCGGCTGCCTGCACCCGGCCACGGCGCTCACCGCCTACCGCGCCAGCTTCGCGCAGGGCCTGCTGGAAGCACTGTCCCAGCTGGCGTGCGGCGATCCGGCGGTGCTGCTGGTCGCCTACGACACCTCCGATGTCGGGCCGCTCGGCCAGGTGTCGCGCAGCGAAGGCCTGCTGGGTGCCGCGCTGGTGCTGTCGACCGACAACGGCGATGCACCGGGCACGCGCCTGCGCGCCACCCTCACCGACGGCACGGCGCCCGCGAGCCGCGGCGCGCTCGCGCAGCGCGGTGCCGGCAATGCGATGGCGCCGATGCTGCCGCTGTTTGATGCGCTGGCCACCGGCGGTGACCTGGTGGTGCTGGACGCCGGCGCCGGGCGCGTGCTGCGCGTGGAGCTGGCGCATGGCTGATCCGTCACGGCTGGGCCGCGACAACGTCGCGATCGTGGTGCCCGCGCTCAACGAGGCGCTGCGCATCCGCGAGGTGGTGGAGGGTGCGCTGGCGCAGGCCGCGCGCGTGATCCTGGTCGACGACGGCTCCGACGACGGCACGGTGGACCGCATCGCCGACCTGCCGGTCACGGTGCTGCGCCATGCGCGGCGCATGGGCAAGGGCGCGGCGCTGCGCGCGGGGTTCGCCGAAGCCGCGCGCCAGGGCGCACTGGCGGTGTTGACCATGGATGGCGACGGCCAGCACGACGCCGCCGACATCCCGCGCCTGATCGCTGCCGCCAACCGCCATCCGGGTTGTGTGATCGTCGGCGCCCGGCTGCGCAAGCGCGCGTCGCAGCCGCTGCACCGGCGCATCGGCAACGACTTCGGCGACTGGGGCCTGGGCTGGGCCTGCGGCTTCCGCGTGGTCGACAGCCAGAGCGGCCAGCGCCTGTACCCGCGCGCGGTGTTCACCCTGCCCGACGTGCCAGGCGAAGGCTTCGTGTTCGAGGCGCAGATGCTGGTGTCGGCCGCGCGCAGCGGCGCCCGGGTCGTCGCGGTGCCCATCGAGACGCGCTATGCGGCCGCCGATGCACCGCTCGCGTTCCGCAAGAGCCATTTCCGCCTGGTGCGCGACCTCTGGGCGATCACCTCGCACGTGGCGCGCCAGGTGCTCGAGCCCGGTGATCTCCTCGCAAGGTACGCACGGACCCGGCGCCAGCCGCCGGTGATCGATGACGTGGCCGGCGACCCCCTTCCCCCGCTGGCGCCCGAAGGCGCCGGCACAACCGGAGGCCGTCACTGATGGCTGATGCAGCGCGTGTCGACGTCGCCATCCTCGGCGGAGGGCTGGCCGGGCTGACACTCGCGCTGCAGCTGCGCCAGGCGGATCCAGGCCTTTCGGTCACGGTGCTGGAACGGCGCAGCCACCCGGCGCCGGAGGCCGCGTTCAAGGTCGGCGAGTCGACCGTGGAGATCGGCGCGCACTATTTCGCCGAGACCCTGGGCCTGCGCGAGCACCTCGACGCGGCGCAGATCCGCAAGTTCGGCTTCCGGTTCTTCTTCTCCGACGGGCGCCGCGACATCGACCGCTGCACCGAAATCGGCGTCAGCCAGCTGTTGCCGACGCCCTCCTGGCAGATCGACCGCGGCCGCTTCGAAAACATGCTGGGCAAGCGTGCGGGCGCGCTGGGCGTCGATTTCCGGGATGGCGCCATGGTGCGCTCGGTGGCACTGGGCGAAGGCGACGGCGACCACCGCATCACCTGGACCACCGGCAGCGACACGCACGCCCTGCACGCGCGCTGGGTGGTCGACGCCAGTGGCCGCGCGGCGATCCTCAAGCGCCAGCTGGGCCTGGCCGAAGCCAACGGCCATGACGCCAACGCCGCCTGGTGGCGCGTGGACGGCATCATCGACCCGAACGACTGGTCCGACGATCCCGAATGGCGCGCACGTTGCACGCCGCCCGACCGCTGGCGCTCGACCAACCACATGTGCGGCCCGGGCTACTGGTTCTGGCTGATCCCGCTGGCCTCTGGCGCGCACTCGCTGGGCATCGTCTGCGACGCCGGCATGCATCCGCTCGACGGCATGGACACCCACGCCAAGGCGATGGACTGGCTGCGCCGCCACCAGCCACGCGTCGCCGATTCGTTGGATGCGGCCGGCAACGCGCTGATGGACTTCCGCTTCCTGCGCCATTTCTCGCACGGCTGCCGCCAGGTGTTCGGCGAGCGCTGGGCGCTGACCGGCGAGGCGGGCCTGTTCCTGGATCCGTTCTATTCGCCCGGCAGCGACTTCATCGCCATCGCCAACAGCTACATCACCGACCTGGTGGTGCGCGACCGCGCGGGCGATGCGTTCATGCAGCACGCCAAGCTGTACGAGCAGCTGTATTTCTCGTTCTATGCCAACACGATGACGCTCTACCAGGACCAGTACCCGCTGTTCGGCGACGAGCAGGTGATGCCGGTCAAGGTGATCTGGGACTACACCTTCTACTGGGCGCTGCTGGCGCCGGTATTCTTCGCCGGGCGCATCGCCGACATCCCGATGTATGCGCGGCTGCGCCCGTTGTTCGAGCGCTGCAGCGCGCTCAACGCCGCGCTGCAGCCGCTGCTGCGCGAGTGGGGCGAGCGCAACGGCCCGGCGGCGACGGCCGGCCCCGGACGCCAGCTCGACCAGTACCTGATCGACTGGTTCCGCGAACTCAACCGCAGCCTGTGCGACCAGCTCGACGACGCCGCGTTCGACGCGCGCATTGCCGCCAACATCGAGCGCATGGGCGAGCTGGCCGCGGAGATCCTCGCGCAGGCGCGGCGCTCGCATCCCGGCATCGGCGACCATGGCCTGCAGGCGCTGCTGGCGCCGTCACCCGCCGGCGAAACGCTGCTCGCACCCGCCTGGTACGGCGCCGCCTGATCTCCGCATTCCAGGACCACCATGCACCACAGCCCCCTGCTCCTGCAGCTCGTGATCATCCTCGCCACCGCGCGCGCCTGCGGCCTGCTGCTGCGCCATGTGGGCCAGCCGCCGGTGATCGGCGAGATGGCGGCCGGCCTGCTGCTGGGGCCGATCGTGTTCGGCGCCTGGTTCCCTGACATCCACGCGGTGGTGTTCGCGCGGGAGTCGCTCCCGGGCCTGTCCTCGCTCGCCGAGCTCGGGCTGGTGTTGTTCATGTTCATCGTCGGCGTGGAGTTGCGCGCACCCAATGGCGTGCGTGCGCAGCTGCGTTCCGCGGGCCTTGTAGGCGTAGCCAGCGTGCTGGTACCGATGGCGCTCGGCTTCGCCGCCGCGCCCTGGCTGCACGCCTACGCCCCGCCGGGCGTCGGGTTCTTCCCGTTCGCACTGTTCATGGCGGCGGCGATGTCGATCACCGCCTTCCCGATCCTGGCGCGCATCCTGAAGGAACGCGCCATGACCCACACGCCACTCGGTCGGCTGGCGCTGAGCGGCGCGGCGATCGCCGACGTGCTGGCCTGGGTGATGCTGGCGCTGGTGGTGGCCATGGTCGGTGCCGGCGACGGCTATGCCGGATTCATCCGCACCACGGTTGGCCTGGCCCTGATGGCGGTGCTGGTGTTCGGCGTGCTGCGTCCGCTGTACGGCTGGCTGCTGCGCACCCACGCCGCCGATGGCGTGCCGTCGCTGATGGTGCTGGCGGCGCTGCTGATCGGCGCCTTCGCCTGCGCCGCGGTCACCGAATGGCTGGGCGTGCACGCGGTCTTCGGCGCGTTCCTGTTCGGTGCGTGCCTGCCGCGAGACGATCGCCTGCTGAGGTCGCTGATCGACCGCGTGGAGTATCTGGCGATCGTGGTACTGATGCCGATCTTCTTTGCCCTGGCCGGGCTCAACACCACGCGTGACGCGTTCGTGGGTGCCGGACTCGGCGCGATGGCGCTGATCCTGGCAGTCGCGGTGCTCGGCAAGGTGCTGGGCGGGGCGATCGGCGCGCGACTTTCCGGTCACGGCTGGCGCGAGAGCTTCGCGGTGGGATCCCTGATGAACGCGCGGGCGCTGATGGAACTCATCGTGATGAAGGTCGGCCTCGACGCCGGCATCATCGGCCCGGACCTGTTCACCATGCTGCTGGTCATGGCCATCCTGACGACCGTCATGACCGGGCCACTGCTCAGCCTGTCGCTGGGGCGGCGCGCCCCGTCCGTTGCCGCTGCTGGCACGGTGCCGGTGGCGGACCGGACGACCCCCGGCTGATCACGTCGGTCAGCGCACGCCGGTCAGGGCGCGCTGGTCACGCTGCGCTGGTCAGGGCGCGGGGGTCGGTGCCATCGGCGCCTGCAGCGGCGGCGGGTTTGGCACGTAGATCGCCACGCCGCGGCCCAGCTTCTGGCGCGGACTGATGCTGACCCCGATCCCGGCGCTGGTGTGGCTGCTGCCACCGAAACGCCCGCCGCCGGCGCCCACGCTCACGCCACTGCCGCCATAGCCGTCGGCGGTGCCCTGGAACAGGATGCCGTTGGCGCCCAGCGATGCGGCCTCCTCGCGCAGCTTGCGCAGCACCGCATTGGTCTTGTTCTGCTCGCCGTAGGTCAATGCCCCACTGCTGGTTTCCAGGATCGCGACCTCCTCGAACGCCACCGGCGGCGCGCCGTAGTACACGCGGACCTGGGCGGGATCGATCGGCGCGCGCGGCGTGCCGGTGAGGATGTGCGAGGACGCGCAGCCGGCCAGCAGCAACACGGCGCTGGCAGCGGCGAAGCGGAATGCGTGTGTGGCGGTCATGGCGGCACCTGCGCGGGCGATGGATGGAAATCATCCGCCGGCGATGATGAACCCTGCGTCAGCGGGCCGCGGGTTGCGGTCGCCGGCCTCCGTCGCTCAGCCCATGCCGCCGTTGACGCCGATCACCTGGCCGGTGACGTAGCTGGCCGCCTCCGAGCACAGGAATGCGATCACCGCCGCCACTTCGTCCGGGGTACCGGCACGTCCCGCGGGCACCATCTGCTTTACCAGCTCCGGCGCGAACGCGGCCTCGGCCATGCGTCCCGCGATCACGCCCGGCGCGACCACGTTGACGGTGATGTTGCGCGACGCCATCTCGCGCGCCAGCGATTTCGACGCGCCATGCAGGGCGGCCTTGGCCGCGGCGTAGTTGGCCTGGCCACGGTTGCCGAGCACCGCGGCGACGCTCGACACGCTGACGATGCGCCCCCAGCGCGTCCGCGCCATGGGCAGCAGCAGCGGTTGGGTGACGTGGAAGAAGCCGTGCAGCGACACGTCGATGACGCGCTTCCACTGCGCGTCGGACATGCCCGCCATCGGTGCGTCGTCGTGGATGCCGGCGTTGTTGACCAGCACCTGGACGGGGCCGCCGGCGAGCAGGCTGTCGATCGCGGCACGCGTCGCATCGCCGTCGGCGACGTCGAACGCGACCGCGTCGGCACTGCCGCCTGCTTCGCGGATCGCATCCGCCACCGCCTGCGCACGCGCGAGGTTGGCATTGCCGTGCACGACCACGTGCAGGCCGGCCGCGGCCAGCTGCCGGCAGATCGCGCCGCCGAGGTCGCCGCTGCCGCCGGTGACCAGCGCGCGTCGTGCAGTGTGGTTGGATGTGTTCATGCGCGGATTATCGCGGCATCGCCGCGGCGTCCGCGAGCATCACCGCCGCGCGCCCCTCGGCCAGCAGCACGCCGGCATGGTGGATGCGGAACGCGTACTGCTGGCTGGCCTCGCCTTCCATCAGCAGCTCGGCCTCGCACTCCAGCGCGCCGGCCAGGTGATCGATGCGGGCGCAGTGGAGCTCCACGCCGCGCAGCGCGACCAGCATGCCGGCGCGCGCGGCATCGCCACCGGATGCGCGCGCGCGCAGGCCGCCGTGCACCGCCATCGCCTGCGCGCCGTACTCGCACAGGTGCACCGCGCGCAGCATGTCGCCGCTGCGCAGCGGATGCGCGGGATCGCGGTGGTTGCCGGCGCGCAGGCGGATGCGGGTGGCGTCGAAGTCGAGCACTTCGTCCCACAGGCACATGGCGCCCTGGTGCGGGATGAGCGCGAGGATCTCCTGGCGCGTGATCACCGGCGCGCCTCCTCCGGCGCGTGGCGCGACACCAGCAACGCAAGAACGAAGTTGGACAGCACGCCGAGCGCGACCGTGCTGCCGATCGCGCGCAGCACCGGGATCGACGACAGCGCCAGCAGGCTGAACACCAGCAGGGTCATCAGGCTGCACACCACCACCGCGTGCAGGGTGCGCAGCTGGTCGGCGCGGTCGTCACCGGCATGCTCGAAGAACAGCGCGTAATCGAGGCCAAGGCCGGCGGCGAGGATCAGCGCCACCAGGTGGAACAGGTTGAGTTCCACGCCCAGACCGCGCAGCACCGCCAGCACCACCAGCGTGGTCAGCGCCATCGGCAGCAGCACGCGTATGACGCGCCTGGCCGAGCGCAGCGCGATCCACACCGTCGCCGCGAGCAGCAGCGCGGCGATCGCCAGCGCGGCCAGCACGCGGCCGCGGTACTCGGCGACCAGCGATTCGGACGCGGCCTTCATGTCGAGCAGCTCGCCGCCGGCGTCGGCCGCCACGCGCGCCACGGCGGCCGGATCGGCCAGGCCGCTCAGCGACACCAGCGCCGTGGCGCCGGCTTCGCCTTCCAGCAGCAGGCCGTCCACGCTGCCAGCCAACGGCGTACCGCGCAGGTCGGCGGCGCGCAGCGGTGGCGCGGTGCGTGCGTGTTCGACATCGGCCAGGAACGGCGCAAAGGCGTCCTCGCGGAACGGCGAATCCCGCAGCGCGGTCGCCAGCGCGGCCTGCAGCGTGGGCGGGTCCGGCAGGCGCGCCTGGCGTGCGCGCTGCGTGGCCGCGGACGGCAGGTAACGCGCCGCGCTGTCGTAGCCGTCGATCGCACCCGACGCCACCAGCGCATCCAGCCGCGGGTGGATGGCTTCGGCCGCGGCCAGCGCGGCATCGCCATCGGCGCCGCGCAACACCAGCACGTAGCGCACGTCGGGTGCGCCGAGCTCGTCGCGCAGCCGGGTGTCGAGCGCCATTGCGTCATCGGGCACCGGCGTCAGGCGCGAGAGGTCGTTTTCCCAGAATGGCGTGCGCACGGTCGCCAGCACCGCGACGCAGGCGATGGCCAGTACCAGCAGCGACCAGCGCGGGCGCGGCAGGCGGTTGATGCCTCGCCACAGCGCCTGCACGCGGGGGAAGTCGGCTGTGTCGCGCGGCGACGGGTCGACCAGCGGCGGCAGGCCGTAGCGCGTGGCCAGCGCCGCGGCCGCGAGCGCGGCAATGGTGAACACCGCCAGCTGGCGCAGGCCGTCGACGCCGGAGAACAGGAACGTCAGGTACGAGATGCAGGTGGCGATGACGCCGGTGGCCAGCGTCGGCCACAGCTGGCGCACGTTGCGCTGCGGGGTGAGGCCGGCGCGCTGGTGGCTGAAGAAGTGGATCGGATAGTCCTGCACCACGCCGATCAGGGTGAAGCCGAACGCCACGGTGATGCCGTGCACGGCCTCGAACATCAGCGCCACGGCACCCAGCCCGGCGAGCCCGGCGGTGGCCAGCGGCAGCACGCCGAGCAGCGGCACGCGCCAGCTGCGATACGCGACCAACAGCAGCAGGATCAACGCGATGCTGTCGATCGCGCCGATCCACTGCGCCTCGCGCGCGGTGCGGCCGCCGATCTCGACCGAGAACGCGCCCGGGCCGGTCATGCGCAGCTGCGACGGTGCGCCGCCGCGGGCGGCGTCGAACGCGGCATACACCGCGTCGTACGCGCGCTGCTGGCCGGTGGGATCGAAGCCGCCGGCGTGGGTCTGCGCCAGCAGCAGAGCCTCGCTGCCGGCGCGGTCGAACCACACGCCGTGGATCCGCGACGGCGCCGCGGCCGGCTGCCAGGCCTCGGCCACCTTCAGCAGCTCCAACGTGGGATCGGACGGCAGCAGCGGCTCGATCATGGCAGCGACCGGCGAGCCGAGATCCTGCAGGCGTTCGTCGAGCTGCTCGGCAAGGTACGCGGCGTCCAGCGGCTGCGTATCGAAGCCGGGTGTCAGCAGGTAGCGGTAGGCGCGCAACGATTCCGGGATGGCATCGAGGTTGGCATCGCCGCCGTTGGCGACGAACTCGAAGTCGTCATTGGCGGCAAGCGTGGCCGCCAGTGCCTGCGACTGCGCGGCCAGCGCTTCGGGGTCGTCGCCCGACAGCGACAGCAGCAGCAGGCGCGTGCCGGGGCCGTCACCGAGTTCGTCGATCAGGAGCTTCTGCGCGGGCGTGCGCGGCTCCGGCATGAAGCGGCGCAGGTCGCCGCTCAGCGTGAGCTGCTGGCCCACCACCCAGCCGGCAAGCGCCAGCGCCGCCAGCCACAGCAGGGCCAGCGCGGTGCGGCGCGCGGGCGTCATTGCGTGCCGGCGCCGGGCTGGCGGCAGAGCGCGGCCAGCGTCGCCGCGTCGGCACCCACGCCAGCCGAACGCGCCGCGCCCGCCAGCAGCGTGCGCTGCAGCTCGCCATCGATCGGCCGCGTCTCGATGCAGCGCAGCTCCGCGCCGCGGCCGCGCAGGGTGATGTCGCGCAGCGTGGCAGCCAACGCGGGGTCACGCGGCGCAAGCACCAGCGTCCAGTCCTCGCGGCTCCCGCTCGCCGTGGTGCGGTAACTCTGCCCCAGCGCCGCGGTGTCGCCGCCCAGCAGCGCGCCGAAGCTGGCCTGCAGCCCGGCAAGTTCGGGCGCGCGCGACAGCGCGAAGCTGCGCGGCGCGCGGCTGCCGCGCACGATGGTGGCGCGGCCGCCGCGGATGGTGGTGGTCTCGACGTACGGCGCGCGGACCTCGCGTACCAGCGTGTCGGCGTCGGGGCGCGCGTAGACGCCCTCGATGCGCAGCGGGGCCTTCAGCATCGCCGAACCGCGCACCTCCACGAACGGCGTGCGCATCGGCGCCGGCCGTGCCAGCCGCGCCAGGATCCAGGCGCTATCGACCGCCGCCGGCTGCGCGAAGCACGGCAGTGCCGGCAGCGCGCACGCCGCCAGCAGCAGCAGCGTCCACCGGCGCGTCGGGCGCGGCGTCGCGCCCGGGCCCGGTGCCGGGCGCGGGATCGGGCGTGGTGTCTTGCAGGCTTCGATCGTGCTCACGGTCGCCCCAGAAGTCGTAGAAGTTGAACCAGTTGAATGGCGCAGCGCGGACATGATGTTCAAGGCGCGATGCGTAACGCGCGATGAGCGCCGGCAGCGCGGTGGCACGCTCGCGCCGCGGGATGGCCAGGCCGTCGGAAAAGGTTTCGAACACGAGGTCGTAGCGCGCGCCGCCGCGGTACAGGCCGAAGGCGAGCTGCACCGGCACGCCAAGCACCGCGGCCAGCTGCCACGGCGCCAGCGGGAACTGGGCCTCCGTGCCGAGGAAGGATGCCGGCAGTGACGGCTCGCCCGGCTGGGTGCGGTCGACCAGCAGCGCGATCACCGCGCCCTCGGCGGCCGCCCGCTGGATCTCGAACATGATCGCCGGACCGCCCTGGCTGGCATCGATCACCGACGACGCGATCTGCGGGTTGAGCGCGTCGAGCAGCGCGGTGACCGCGGGGCTGTGCGCCTTGTCCAGCACCACCCGGATCTGCACATCCGGGCGCTGCCGGCCCAGTACGCGCAACACCTCGAAGCTGCCGAGGTGGGAGCCGAACAGCAGCAGGCCCTGGCCGCGGTCGAGCACCTCGTGCAGGGGCCCCAGCCCGCTGATGCCGATGTCGAAGCGGCGCGTATCGCCCACCAGCAGGAACAGGCGGTCGAGGATCGTGGCGGCAAACGTATGGATATGGCGCGCCACATCGCGCAACCGCGCCGGCCGGCCCAGTGCCCGCGTCAGATAGGCGCGCGAGTCACGGCGTTCCTCGCGCCGGCGCAGCAGGAAGTACAGGGTGATCGGATACAGCAGCAGCCGCGCCGGTCCGCGCCCGCCGCGGCGGCTGATGGCGCTCAGCAGCCGCAGGGCCACGCGGCCCCCGCCTTCGCTGCGCTGCTTCCAGTGGCGGGTCATCCCGCCACCACCTCGCCGGTGGCGACCAGCACGTCGCCGGCCAGCACGCGGAAGCGCCAGCGCGGCGCTGCGCCATCGAGCACCACCGTCGCCGCGACCCCCGGCAGCAAGGGTGCGAGGAACTTGACCTGCGGCAGGCGCAGCGCCCCCAGGGGCACGTGCCCGTGTTCGATGGCGGCCAGCACGTGGTCGAGGATCACCACGCCGGGCACCAGCGGGTTGCCGGGGAAGTGCCCCGGCAGGCACGGATGGGTGGGCGCGACGACGAACTGCATGGCGTGGCGGGATGCGCTCAGGACGGGCGGCGCAGCAGCGCCTGCACGGAGGCATGCGCCGCATCGGCCAGGGCCTGGCGGGCGACGGGCCCGGTGTCGCCGCTGGTCGGCAGCGGCGCGCCGATGCGCACGCGGATGACCCCCGGGCGGACGCGGAACATGCTGTCGGGCGGCAGCACCGCGCCGGCGCCTTCGATGGCGACCGGCAGCACCTCCACGCCGGCATCGATCGCCGACTGGAACGCGCCGCCCTTGAACGGCGCCACCGTGCCGCTGCGGCTGCGCGTGCCCTCCGGGAACAGGCACAGGCTGTGGCCGTCGCGCAGCAGGGCTGCGGCCTGGCGCCGCAGCAGGGGTCCGGAGCGCGGGTTGTCGCGCTCGATGAACAGCATCCCGCAGGCGCGCGCATACCAGCCCACGAACGGTACCCGCGCCATCTCCTGCTTGAGCAGGAAGTGCAGCGGCACGGGAACCGCGCGGAACAGTGCGCAGATGTCGATGATCGACTGGTGGTTGGCGACCAGCAGGCGTGCGCGCGACCAGTCGATGTCCTCGGCGCCCTCGATCTCCAGGCGCGCGCCGGCACCGGCGATCAGCGTGGGCGCCCAGCCGCGCGCGGCCATCCGCAGCGCCAGGTCGCGGCGGCGCGTCAGCCCCAGCAGCAGCAGGGCGAGGCTGATCCAGCCCGCGGTCCAGGCCAGCATGAACACGAAACCGAGGGCATTGTGGGTACGCCAGGCGAGGCGAAGCGCGGCCGGTTCGGCCACTTCCATGTTGTCGACGCGGGTCTGCATCGGCAAAGCATACCAATGCCGCCAGGCGCGTCCGCCGTTCAGCGCAGGAAGTCGCGCCAGAACGCCGGGCCCAACCCCGACATCTGGCGCAGGAACGAGAGAAAACTGACATAGCGGCCCGGGAAACGCCGCTTGCGGTACATGAACTCGATCGCGAAGAACCCGCCGACCACCCCATACGTCAGCAGGTTCGCGAACAGCGACCACTGCTCCAGCGTGATCGACACCGGGGGCGAGATCCCCAGGCTGGCCAGCAGGCCACCTGGCTCCGCGGCAAGCGCCAGTGCGAGGTTGGCCAACGCCATGCCGCCGAGCACCCAGGCCCAGGCCGCCGTCAGGCCGCGGCTGTAGGACAGCAACTCCGGTGCCAGCGTGGCCGGCGTGGAGCCATCCAGCGCGGCCACGATGCGGGTGATCAACGCACCGTGCGGCGAGCGCAGGCTGCGCCCGAACACCCAGGCGACCAGCGCCACGAACGCCACCGGCACCAGCAGCAAGGGCACCCCGGCAAGGCCGGCAAGGTACAGCGCGTGGCAGGCCGCGAGCGACACGGGCAGCAGCAGCCACGCCCATGCGCGGCGCGCGGCGATGCCGGCTGCCAGCATCATCACCACCAGTGACAGCAGCGCCGCGTAGGCGAAGCGGCCGTCGCCGGTGGCGCTGGCGGCATGCGCCAGCAGCGCGTACGCGACCGCCATCACCACCTGCAGGCCGAGGACCATGGACGTCGTCCCCGCGGCAGCGCGCGCGTTCAGGTGCGCTGCTGCTCGACGTGCGCCGACAACGCGCGCAGCGAGGCGAAGATGCGCAGGTTTTCCTCGTTGTCCGAACGCAGCTGGAAGCCGTAGCGCTTGCCGACCGCCAGCGCGAGCTCGAGCGCATCGATCGAATCCAGGCCCAGCCCGGTGTTGAACAGCGGCGCCTCCGGGTCGATGGCGGCCGGATCGACGTCCTCGAGGTTCAGGCTTTCGACCAGGAGTTCGGCGAGTTCGCGTTCGGCGGCGGTCTGGCTGGACATCTGCGGATTCCGGTGGCGGCTGGGTCGTGGCGACCGTTGCACGCCGGCCCTCTGGCTGGCGGCACGCTATCATCTGCGCCCCTCAATCATCGCATGGCCGCCAAGCGCCGCGAAATGCCGAACACGATCGAAGACACGGACGCCTCCACGCACGACATCGACACCGACGTACTGGTGATCGGTGGCGGCCCCGCCGGCTCCACCGCTGCCACCCTGCTGGCCCGGCGCGGCTGGCGCGTGCTGATGCTGGAAAAGGCGCTGCACCCGCGCTTCCACATCGGCGAGTCGCTGCTGCCGATGAACATGCCCATCCTCGAGCGGCTCGGGGTGCTGGAGCAGGTGCGCGCGATCGGCGTGCACAAGCGCGGCGCGGACTTCACCGTGCAGGACGCGTCGGGCAGGACCAACGTGTTCCGTTTCGATCGCGCGCTCGACGCGGGCTTCGACCATGCGTTCCAGGTCAAGCGCGAGGAGTTCGACGAGCTGCTGTTCCGCCACGCGCGCGACAACGGCGTGGACGCGCGCGAACAGGCGCAGGTGGAAGCGGTCGACTTCGAAGCCGGCCGGCCGGCGCGTGCCCGCGCGCGCCAGGCGGACGGGAGCATGCTGCGCGTGCGCATGCGCTACGTGGTCGACGCCAGCGGCCGGGACACGTTCGTCGGCCGCAAGCTCAAGCTCAAGCAGAAGAGCCGCCAGCACCAGTCGGCGGCGATCTTCAGCCATTTCCGCGGCGTCGAGCGCCGCCCGGGGCTGGATGCCGGCAATGTCACCGTCGACCGCTTCGAGCACGGCTGGTGCTGGCTGATCCCGCTGCGCGACGACGTGATGAGCGTCGGCGCGGTGTGCCACCCGGCTTACCTGAAGCAACGCCGCGGCAACAACGACGATTTCCTGATGCAGACCCTGGCGCTGGCGCCGTCGGTTGCCGCGCGCATGCGCGGGGCCGAGCGCGTGGCACCGGTGCATGCGACGGGCAACTATTCCTATGGCTGCAGCCGCATGGCCGGCGCCGGCTGGGTGATGGCCGGCGACGCGTTCGCGTTCATCGACCCGGTGTTCTCGGCCGGCGTGTACCTGGCGATGAAGAGCGCCGAGCGCGCGGCCGACGTCGTCGACGGCAGCCTGCGCGAGCCGGCGCGCGAGCGCGCCCTGCAGCGCGCCATGGACCGGCACCTGCGCGGCGGCCTGCGGCATTTCACGTGGTTCATCCACCGCTTCACCACGCCGGTGATGCAGCGCCTGTTCGCCAATCCGCGCAATACGCTGCAGCTCGAGCAGGCCGTGGTCTCGATGCTGGCCGGCGACGTGTTCGACAACCGCCGCGTGCTGCGGCGGCTGCGCGTGTTCCGCCTGCTGTACGCGGCCAACGCCGTGGTGATCGCGCCGCAGGCGCTGCGCGGCTGGCTGCGCCGGCGCCGCCAGGTCAATGAACAGTTCAGCGGCGACACGCTGCAGGACGGCAATCCATGAGCCACCTGCCGGATGCCTCGCCCGCCGCGCCGCGGCTCGCCGTCGATTACGTCCACGCCGATGCGCCCGGGGCCTTGCTCGGCGACGACACGCTGGCGGTGTTCGGCTTCGGTGCGGCCGTCCCGCAGGCGCTCGCCGATCCGCGCTACCTGCGCGTGCCGCTGGAGCCGCATGGCGATGCGCCGTACGAAGTCTGGCGCGCCAACGCGCCGGTGATGCGTGGCCGCGACGGCGACATCCAGTGGGCAAGCGATGGCCAGCTGCTGTTCGGCGCCATCGAAGTGGACGAAGGCGAAGGCGGCATCGAGGCGGCGGCGCGCCATGCCTACGCGCGCCTGGTGGCATTCACCCGCGACAGCCGCACGCCGCACCTGCTGCGCATCTGGAACTACATCGACGCGATCACCGTCGGCCAGGGCGACGCGGAACGCTACCGCGCGTTCTGCATCGGCCGCGCCGGCGGCCTCGGTGATTTCGATGCGCGCGCGCTGCCGGCGGCCACCGCCATCGGCCGCTGCGACGAGGCGCGCGTGGTGCAGGTCTACTGGCTGGCCGCGCACGCGCCCGGCACGCCGGTCGAAAACCCGCGCCAGGTCAGCGCCTACCACTACCCGCGCCAGTACGGCCCGCAGCCGCCGAGCTTCGCCCGCGCCATGCTGGCCGCCGACGGCAGCGCGATGCCGCTGCTGCTGTCGGGCACGGCCGCCGTGGTCGGGCATGCCTCGATGCACGAAGGCGAACTGCTGGCGCAGGTGGACGAGACTTTCGCCAACTTCGACGCGCTGCTGGCGAGCGCGCGCGCGCGTTGCCCGGGATTGCCGCCGCGCTTTGGCGACGGCACGCGGCTCAAGGTGTACGTGCGCGACCGCGCGGACCTGCCGGTGGTGGCCGCCGCGCTTGAGCGCCGGTTCGGCGACACCGTGCCGCGCGTGCTGCTGCACGCGGCCATCTGCCGGCGCGAACTGGCCGTCGAGATCGACGGCGTGCACGGCAGCCCGGTGCTCCCGGTCACATCCTGAACAGGCAGCCGCTCACAATACCGTGGCGTTCTGTTGCGCTGCAAGATTGATGATCGGGGAAAAAAAGATGCAGACTCGGGCCGGGCCAGACGACATCGACCTGCCTGCTGCATCCACTCTTTGATTTGACCAAGGAGCACCGCCGGGGGGACGGTGGCATCGACCACTGCATCCCGCGCGCCTCCATTCCGAGGATCGCCCTGATGAAATGCCCCACCCTGTTGCTGCTGGCCGGCCTGACCGCCGGTTTTGCCGCGCATGCGTCCGAGCCGGCCGTGACCGACTCCGATGCCACCGGCAGCTTTGCCGGCGTTACCGTTGCCATCGATCCCGCCACCGGCCGCCTGCGCGCGCCGACCGCGTCCGAGCAGGCGGCGCTGCGCAACGCCGCGAGCCGCATGCGGACCGATACGTCCATGTCGATCGCCAAGCCGGGCCCGAAGACCCGCGCCGAAGCCGAACGCACCATGCGCCGCCATCCCGATGGCCGCGTCAGCATGCAGGTGTCCGAGGACATGATGTCGAATGTCATCGCCACCCAGCAGGCCGATGGCAGCATCGTGATCACCCACGGCGACCACGCCCCCGCCACGGAGGGCGCCGCCCATGAATAAGACTTTGCTTGCGTGCGCACTGGCCGTCGCCTCGGTGGCCGCCATCGGCACCGCCCAGGCCGCGACCATCATCCCGGTCAACATGAACGCCGCTGGCGTGGGCCTCAACGATCCGACCCCGGCGGTGCCGGTCGGCAACAACCCCGGCAAGACGGTCGGCGAACAGCGCCAGATCGTGTACCAGTTCGCGGCCGACCTGTGGGGCGCGGTGCTGGAAAGCGACGTGGACATCCGCGTGCGCGCCCAGTTCACCCCGCTGGCCTGCGAGGCCGCCAGCGGCGTTCTCGGCTCCGCCGGCGCGCGCTTCATCCAGCGTGACTTCGAAGGCGCCGTGCCGGCCACCTGGTACGGCGAAGCGCTCGCCAACGCCATCGCCGGCGAGAACCTGTCGCCCACCGAAGACGAGATCAACAGCAACTTCAACTCCAACCTGGGCACCCCGGGCTGCCTGGAGAACTCCGGCTGGTACTACGGCCTCGACGGCAACACCCCGGCGGGGAGGATCAACTTCCTCGACGTGGTGATGCACGAGATCGGCCACGGCCTGAACTTCCAGGGCTTCCACAACCTGACCACGGGCGCGCCGCAGAGCGGTTTCACCGACATCTACTCGTCCTTCGTCTACGACAACGCCACCAGCAAGGCCTGGAACGCGATGACCAACGCCGAGCGCGCGGCCGCCGCGAAGTCCGACGCGCTGGTATGGACCGGCGACGAAGTCACCTCGCAGGTGCCGGATGCACTGGGCCCGCTGGTGCGCCTGTTTGTTTCCGGTGGCCTGACCGCGCAGTACGACTACGGCACCGCGTCGTTCGGCGCCACCGCCACGCCGGCGAACTTCAACGGGCAGATCGTGCTCGTCGGTGACGGCAGCGCCAACCCCACCCAGGGATGCGTCGCGTCGCCGGCCGGTGCGTACGCCGGCAAGGTCGCGCTGGTCGACCGCGGCACCTGCGCGTTCGAGATCAAGGCGAACCACGCCCAGAACGCCGGCGCGATCGCGGTGATCGTGGCGAACAACGTCGAGGCTATCGCGGGCATGGCCGAGGATCCCTCGGTGAATGCCACGGTGCCGACGATCATGGTCGCGCTGTCGGCGGGCAATGCCATCAAGGCCGTGCTGCCGAACGCCAACGCCGCGCTCCAGGCCGTCCCGGGCTCCTTCGCGGGCTCCGATACACAGGGCCGTGCGCGCCTGTACTCCCCGGCTGTGCTGGCCACTGGCTCGACGTTCTCGCACTTCGACGTCAGCCATGCGCCCAACGCGCTGATGGAGCCGTCGATCAACCAGGACCTGGACGGCAACCTGCGCCTCGACCTGACGCCCGCGCTGTACTCGGACATGGGCTGGACGCTGAACCAGGGCAACGCCGCGACCCGCAATGGACGCTGCGACACCGGCGTGCCGGTGTTCGACGCCGACGTCATCGGGCTGGTCGGTGGTGCCAACCTGCAGGCGGCGGCTGCGATGTGCAGCAGCACGATCAAGAACAAGGCCGGCCTCGCGTCCTGCCTGGCTCCGTTCGTGGCCAAGCTGCGCTCGGTCGGTGCCATCCCGGCGAGCGCGGAAGCCTCGCTGCGCAAGTGCTCGCTGTAATACGCGTCACGCGTTGAGGTAGTTCCAGGGCCGGCGCTCCTTCGGGGGCGCCGGCTTTTTCATGGGCCCCGATGCGCCGCCCTGCCGCGGCGTAGAATCCCGCCATGGCCTATCCCGACACCCGTTTCCGGCGCATGCGCCGCGATGCGTTCTCGCGCCGGCTGATGCGCGAGCACACCCTGACCGCCGACGACCTGATCTATCCGGTGTTCGTGCACGAACCCGCCGGCCGCGCGGCGATCGCCTCGATGCCCGGCATCGAACGCATGTCGATCGACGACCTGCTGCGCGACGCGGAGACCGCCTGCGAACTCGGCGTGCCGGCGCTGGCGCTGTTCCCGGTCACAGCGCCCGACGCCAAATCGCTCGATGCGGCCGCGGCCTGGGACGACGAAGGCCTCTGCCAGCGCGCGGTGCGCGCACTCAAGGCGCGCTTCCCGGAGCTGGGCGTGATCACCGATGTCGCCCTCGACCCCTACACCAGCCACGGCCAGGACGGCCTGGTCGACGACCGCGGCTACGTCACGAACGACGCAACCGTGGAAGCACTGGTGCGCCAGGCGCTGTCGCACGCGCGCGCCGGTGCCGACGTGGTCGCGCCCAGCGACATGATGGACGGCCGCATCGGCGCGATCCGCTTCGCGCTGGAAGAGGACGGCCACGTCCACACCCGCATCCTCGCCTATGCCGCCAAGTACGCCTCGAGCTTCTACGGCCCGTTCCGCGACGCCGTCGGCAGCGCGTCGGCACTCGGCAAGGCGGACAAGCGCACCTACCAGATGGACCCCGGCAACAGCGACGAGGCGCTGCGCGAAGTCGCGGCAGACCTCGACGAAGGCGCGGACATGGTGATGGTCAAGCCGGGCATGCCCTACCTCGACGTGGTGCGCCGGGTGAAGGACAGCTTCGGCGTGCCGACCTTCGCCTACCAGGTCAGTGGCGAGTACGCGATGCTCAAGGCCGCCGCCGCCAACGGCTGGCTCGACGAGCGCGCCTGCGTGCTGGAGTCGCTGCTCGGCTTCAAGCGCGCCGGGGCCGACGGCGTGCTGACCTATTTCGCGCTCGACGCCGCGCGCTGGCTGCGCGAGGGCTGACCATGCGCGGGGCCGACAGGCTGCAGGCCGCGCCGCGGCCGGCGTAGACTCGGAGCAAACGCCCGGACGCGCCTGCGGCCGGCATCGCCAAGGCAACAGGGAGGCATGGCATGAAGCATTACGCGGTATTCGGGCACCCGGTCTCGCACTCGCTCTCGCCGCGCATCCATGCCGCCTTCGGGCGCGAGACCGGCATTCCGGTGGATTACGTGGCCATCGACGCGGATGCGGACGGGTTCCGTCACGCACTGCAGGCGTTCGCCTCGCGCGGCGGCGCCGGTGCCAACGTCACCCTGCCACTCAAGCAACTGGCGCTCGACCTGTGCGATGACGTCACCGAACGCGCGCGCCGCGCCGGCGCGGTCAACACGCTGGTGCGCAACGGCGACACCTGGCACGGCGACAACACCGACGGCGACGGTCTGGTGCGCGACCTCACCGGGCGCCATGCGCTGGACCTGCGCGCGCGGCGCACGCTGCTGATCGGCGCCGGCGGCGCGGCGCGCGGGGTGGCACCGGCGCTGCTGGATGCCGGCATCGGCGACCTGTTCATCGTCAACCGCACCTCGGCGCATGCCGACGCGCTCGCCGACGGCCTGGGCCAGCCCGGGCGCGTGCACCCGCGGCACCTGTCCGACATCGGATCGCTGGGCGAGTTCGAACTGGTGGTCAACGCCACGTCGGCGGCGCGCAATACCGGGCTCATGGGGCTGCCGCGTTCGCTGGTCGGGCGGCGGATGGCGGCGGTCGACCTGAACTACGGTGAGGCGGCGGTGCCGTTCCTCGCCTGGGCGCGCGCCAGCGGCGCGCACGCGGTGGTCGACGGCCTGGGCATGCTGGTGGAACAGGCGGCACTGGGCTTCGCGCGCTGGCACGGCGTGGAACCCGAGACCGACGAGATCTACGGCGAGCTGCGTGCCGAACACAACCACCTGATCACCGCGGACTGAGCGCCGCGCAGCGGGCCGGCGACGCAGCCGCTCAGCCGGCCGCCAGGTACTCGTCCTTCAGGCGCACGTAGTGCGCGGCGCTGTACAGCAGGCCGTCCACGGCGGCATCGTCGATCATCCTCACCAGCCGCGCCGGGTTGCCGAGCCACAGCTCGCGGCTGCGCACGACCTTCCCCGGGGATACCAGCGCACCGGCGCCGACGTAGCCGTTGTCCTCGACCACCGCGCCGTCCATCACGATCGCGCCCATGCCCACCAGCGCCGCGTTGCCGATGCGGCAGGCGTGGATGATCGCGCCATGGCCGATGGTGACGTCGTCGCCGATCACCGTGGCATAGCCGTCCATGCGCGAATGCGGTCCGGCATGGCTGACGTGCACGATGGCGCCATCCTGCAGGTTGCAGCGCGCGCCGATGCGCACCACGTTGACGTCGCCGCGCACCACGGTGCCGGGCCACAGCGAGCAGTCGTCGCCAAGTTCGACGTCGCCGATGACGGTGGCGGCCGGGTCGACATAGACGCGCACGCCAAGGCGCGGGAACTGGCCGCGGTAGGGTCGGAGGCTCATGCGCGCATTCTAGCCCGGGCTATAGTCGCCGCCATCGCGCGCCGGAGCCTCGCATTGAAAATCGCCAGCTGGAACGTGAACTCGCTCAACGTGCGCCTGCCGCACCTCGAGCAATGGCTGAAGGACGCCGCGCCGGACGTCGTCGGCATCCAGGAGACCAAGCTCGACGATGCGCGCTTCCCCGACGACGCGCTGGCCGCGCTCGGCTACCGCAGCGTGTTCTCGGGCCAGAAGACCTACAACGGGGTGGCCATCCTCGCCCGCGGCCAGGCGCCCGCCGATGTGCAGATCGGGATCCCGGGGTTCGAGGACGAGCAGAAGCGGGTGATCGCCGCCACGGTCGGCGACGTGCGCATCGTCAACCTGTACGTGGTCAACGGCCAGGACGTCGGCACCGAGAAATACGCCTACAAGCTGCGCTGGCTGGCGGCGGTGCGCGACTGGCTGGCAGCCGAACGCACACAGCATCCGCGGCTGGTGGTGGTGGGCGACTTCAACATCGCGCCCGACGAACGCGACGTGCACGACCCGGCGGTCTGGAACGAGGGGCACATCCTCACCTCCACCGCCGAGCGCGCTGCGCTGCGCGCCCTGCTCGCCCTCGGCCTGCATGACGCGTTCCGCCTGCACAACGACGAGGCCGGCGTGTTCAGCTGGTGGGACTACCGCCAGGCGGCATTCCGTCGCGACATGGGCCTGCGCATCGACCTGACGCTGGTCTCCGACGCCCTGCGCGCCGAGGCCGTGGCCAGCGGCATCGACCGCGAGCCGCGCACCTGGGAGCGTCCGAGCGACCACGCCCCGGCCTGGGTGCGCCTGGGCGGTTGAGCCCTCAAGGGCGTCGGCACCCGGGGCGCCTTGAACGCACAAAAAAAGGCCCGGCAATGCCGGGCCTTTTTCACACCGACCTGGTCAGGTCAGCGCACGCTGCCACGGCGGAACAGGTTGACGATGGCCAGCAGGATGACCGCGCCGATCAGCGCAGTGATCAGGAAGCCGATCCAGCCGCCACCCAGGCCGAGGCCGATGGCCGGCAGCAGCCAGCCACCCAGGAAGCCGCCGATGATGCCGACGATGATGTTGAGCAGGAGGCCCTGCTGTCCGTCGGTGCGCATGATCATGCTGGCGAGCCAGCCGGCGATGCCACCAACGATCAGGTAGATGATGAAATTCATTCGATTCTCCAGGTGGTCACGGGGGCCGAACCCGTGAAGAGGGACGGCGCCGGCGCAGTTTCCCGGGGGTCGCGTGACGACTGCGTAGCGGCGAGGCCCTGTGGAGGGGCTCAGGCACCGCCGTGCTGGAGCAGGGCGAGCAGTGCCTCGCGCGGCAATTTGCCGGTTTCGTTGCGTGGCAGCGCCGTCACCAGGCGAAGCGGACGTGGCAGGAACACCGGATCCACGGCCTGCCGCAGCGCGGCGAGGATGGCGGCTTCGTCGAGCCCTGGCGCGACCACGGCGGCGGCCAGGCGGCGCACCCCGAAGGCGTCAGGATCGAGCTGCAGCAGGGCGGCATCGACGACGCCGGGGATCGCCAGCAGGCGGCGCGTGAGGTCGCCGAGCGAAGCGCGCTTGCCGGCGATCTCCAGCAGGTCCGACTGCCGCCCGCACAGGCGGAAGCGGCCACCGGGGCGCAGTTCGACGATGTCGGCCAATGCCACGGCGGTGGCCAGATGGGCGGCATGGACCATGGTGCGGTCGGGCCGGGGGAGCAGCTCGACGCCGGGCAGCAGGGTCCACTCCTCCTCGCAGGCGGTGCGCCGCCGCGCGAGGATGCAGGTCTCGGTGGAGCCGAACAGCTCGCGCACCTCGCAGCCGAAGCGGGTTTCCGCGGCGACCGCAAGCTCCACCGGCAGGGCCGCCGTGGACGCGACGATGCCGGCCAGCGGCGGCAGCGCGATGCCCGATTCGACCAGCGCGCGCAGGTGCACGGGCGTGGTGACCAGCAGCGGCGGCAGCGGCGCGGCGGCCAGCGCCGCGGCGATGTCGACCGGGAAGAACGGCCGTGCATCGTGCACCGCCACGCCGCCGACCAGCGGCAGCAGCACCGACATCTCCATGCCATACATGTGCTGCGGCGGCACCGTGGCCACGATGTGCGCGGTGGCCCCGGCCGGCAGCAGGTCGGCGAGCGCGGCCATGTTCTGGGCGGTGCTGGCCGCGAAGCTGCGCCAGGTCTTGTGGTTGGCCTTGGGCGCACCGGTGCTGCCGGAGGTGTAGCCGATGGCGACCACGGCATCGCCCGCCACCTGCGGCATGGCGCCACCGTGGGCGGCGCGCGGCAGGGGGTCGGGCAGGCGCAGGTACTGTGGCAGCGGCGCAAAGGCCTCGTAGCCGGCGGCATCGCTGTCGCCCAGGCAATAGCTGTCGGGGTGGTGGGCGCGGACCTCGTCGATCGCGTGGCGGGTGCGCGATGGCGGCAGCAACGTGGTCTGGCCGCGCAGCATGGCGGCGGCGAATGCCACCAGGAACGCGTAACGGTGTTCGCACAGGTTCACCGCGTACGGCCGGTCGGGCAGCAGGGCCGCCAGCGCCGTCGCCTCGGCCACGAAATCCGCCTGCGCCACGCTGCCGCCCGCGCCAAACGCCACCGGGCGGCCGGGTGCGCCGACCGCCAGCGGGGTCGCCTGGGCGCCGGCGGCTGGCTGCCGCGGATGGGTCTCGATGACAGCCGACATGTCGCTGGATACTCCCTGGCGCGCGAGCGCCCCCTGTTCGCGGCCGAAGCCCATGCAACCACGCCGTTACTTTACGCTGGCCAACCCGAGTCCCCAAGGATCAGCGCACCGATGCCGCTTGCCCCCGGCCAGCTCCAGGTCGGCCCCGTCCGCTGCGCCTGGCAGCCCTACCGGCATGGCGCGCCCGCCGAGCCGCTGGTACGCACCTGGCTTGCCGGACAACTCGGCGGCCTGCCCGCGTCGCTGGAGATCACCCGCGACACGCATGGCCGGCCGCTGCTGGGCGCGGGCCACGGCGGGTTCGACGCCAGCTGGAGCCACAGCGGCGACGGCCTGCTGATGGCGCTGGCGGCCGACGTGCGGATCGGCATCGACCTCGAGCTGGAGCGGCCGCGGCCCAAGGCGCAGGTGCTCGCCAACCGCTTCTTCGCCGCCAGCGAGGCGGCCACGCTTGCGGCGTTGCCCGACGACCGGCGCGAGGGCGCATTCGTCAGGCTGTGGTGCGCCAAGGAAGCGGTGCTGAAGGCGCACGGCCAGGGGCTGTCGTTCGGCCTGCACCGCCTGGTGTTCGCGCCCGACGGTGATGACTGGGCGCTGGTCGACTGCGATCCGGCACTGGGCGCACCCGGCGACTGGACGCTGCACGCGTTCCGCCCCGCGCCGGACTACCTGGCCACCGTCGCCTGGCGCCCGCGCTGGCCCTGAGGCACGCTGGCCGCGGGGCCGCGCCGCCTACAATGCCGGCATGACCGATCCCCGCCATTACGCCGCGCTCGAAGCCGGGCTCGAAGCCCTCGACCTCGCGCCGGCGCTCGCCGCGCCGCTGTCCGCCTACCTCGACCTGCTGGCGCGCTGGAACCGCACCTACAACCTGACCGCCATCCGCGACCCGGGCGACATGGTCACGCTCCACCTGCTTGATTCACTGGCGATGCACGCGCATGTGCGCGACATCGCCAGCCTGGCCGACCTCGGCACCGGCGCCGGCCTGCCCGGCATTCCGCTGGCGATCGCCCTGCCCGCGCTCCAGGTCACCCTGGTGGAATCCAACGGCAAGAAGGCACGCTTCCTGCGCGAGGCGGTGCGCACGCTGGGCCTGGCGAACGCGCGCGTGGCCGAATGCCGCGCCGAGGCGGTCGACCAGCCGGGGGCATTCGACGCGATCACCGCGCGCGCCATGGCCACCCTGCCCGACATCCTCGCCGCCGGCGGGCACCTGCTCACGCCGGAAGGCCGCCTGCTGGCGATGAAGGGCGCGCGGCCCGAGGCCGAGATCGCCGCGCTGACGGGCGACTGGGCGCTTGAAGCGGTGCATCCGCTCGCCGTTCCCGGCCTTGACGCCGAACGCCACCTCGTGGTGGTGCGACGCGCGGGCCCGGGCGGGGCATAATCACCGACCCGGCCGGGGTGTGGCCGGGGATCCCCGTCGTATTCGCTGCATCGAGGCAGCCGGAGCCCATGGCCCGCATCATCGCCATCGCCAACCAGAAGGGCGGCGTCGGAAAGACCACGACGGCCGTCAACCTGGCCGCCGCGCTCGCCGCCACGCCGCAGCGCGTGCTGCTGGTCGACCTCGACGCCCAGGGCAACGCCACCATGGGCAGCGGCATCGACAAGCGCGAGGTGGCCGCGTCCACCTGCGACGTGCTGCTGGAAGAGTCGAGCGCCACCGACGCCATCGTCGCCACGCCCGAAGGTTTCGACCTGATGCCCGGCAACACCGACCTCACCGCGGCCGAGATCGGGCTGATGGACGAGGAAGGCCGCGAGCAGCGCCTCAAGCGCGCACTCGACCCGCTTCGACCGAAATACGACTACATCATCATCGACTGCCCGCCGGCGCTGTCGCTGCTCACGCTCAACGCGCTCACCGCCGCCGACAGCGTGCTGGTGCCGATGCAGTGCGAGTACTACGCGCTCGAGGGCCTGACGTCGCTGCTGGCGACGATCGAGGCGCTGAAGGGCAAGCTGAACCCGGGACTGCAGATCGAGGGCGTGCTGCGCACCATGTTCGACGTGCGCAACAACCTCGCCAATGCGGTCTCGGCCGAACTCGTCAGCCATTTCGGCGACCAGGTCTTCCGCACCATCGTGCCGCGCAACGTGCGCCTGGCCGAGGCCCCCAGCCACGGACAGAGCATCGTCGGCTACGACCGCGGCTCGCGCGGCGCCATCGCCTACCTCGGCCTGGCCGGCGAGGTGCTGCGCCGCCAGCGCGAGCGCGACCAACAGGAGAAGGCGGCATGACCGCTGCAAAGAACGCGCCGGCGAAGGGCGCGGCCAAGAAGCGCGGCCTCGGACGCGGGCTGGAAGCCCTGCTCGGGCCCAAGGCCGCCGAAGCGCCGGTCCTCGAGGCGCGCCCCGGCGACACCCTGCGCACGCTGCCGGTCGATGCGCTGGCACCGGGCAAGTACCAGCCGCGGCGCTCGATGGACCCCGACAAGCTCACCGAGCTGGCGGAATCGATCAAGGCGCAGGGCGTGATCCAGCCGATCGTGGTCCGCCAGCTGCCCGACCGCACCTACGAGATCATCGCCGGCGAGCGCCGCTGGCGCGCGTCGCGCCAGGCCGGGCTTGCCGAGATCCCGGCGGTGGTGCGCGAGGTCGACGACCGCACCGTGGTCGCGATGGCGCTGATCGAGAACATCCAGCGCGAAGACCTGAACCCCCTCGAGGAAGCGCAGGCGCTGCAGCGCCTGATCGACGAATTCGACCTTACCCACGCCCAGGCCGCGGAAGCCGTCGGCCGGTCGCGCGCGGCGGTGTCCAACCTGCTGCGCCTGCTGGAACTGCCGCCCGCCATCCGCGCCCTGCTCGAGGCCAAGCGCCTGGAAATGGGCCACGCGCGGGCCCTGCTGACGCTGTCGCCGGAGCTGGCAAGCAAGCTGGCGTCCGACGCGGCCGAGCACGGCTGGTCGGTGCGCGAGGTGGAGCACCGCGCCCAGCAGTTCGCCGCCGGGCGCGTGCCGGCCAACGGCCGCAAGAAGGCCACCACCGGCAAGGCGCGCCCGCAGGCCGACATCGCGGCGCTGGAGACCGAGCTGTCGGAATCGCTGGCCACCCGGGTGAGCATCGCCCACGGCCGCGGCAACAAGGGCCGGCTGGTCATCCACTACAGCGACCTGGACACGCTGGACGGCGTGCTGGAGCGGCTGCGCGCGCAGCGCTAGGCGTTTCCGCGCCGCCACCCGGCTGGGGTGGCATTCGCAGCCAAATGGCCCATGCCTTGCAAAACAGCCCGGGTTTGCAGCAAAATGCCCGGCTCGCTGCGCCCGCCTTCCCTATGGAAGGTCCTGGCCGCCCGGAAATGCGATTCCGGCGCGCCCTGGCAGTGCCTGCAGACCCGTATCGCGTGGCATCCCCCGAGGGGTGTGCCGGGGCCGCCGTTCCCCAGGCCATGGGGTGCAACCAACACCATCGAGGTGCGTCATGTCCCGTGTATGCCAGGTGACCGGCAAGCGCGTGCAGAGCGGCAACAACGTCTCGCACGCCAACAACAAAACCCGTCGTCGTTTCCTCCCCAACCTGCACGAGCGCCGCTTCTGGGTCGCCAGTGAGAACCGTTGGGTGAAGCTGCGCGTTTCCGCTGCCGCCATGCGCACCATCGACAAGAACGGCATTGATGTCGTCCTGTCCGATCTCCGCGCCCGCGGCGAAAAGGTCTGAGGAGCACACGACAATGGCAGGCAAGCGCGACAAGATCCGTCTGATCTCCTCGGCCAACACCGGGCATTTCTACACCACGGACAAGAACAAGAAGAACACGCCGAACAAGATGGAGATCAAGAAGTACGATCCCGTCGTCCGGAAGCACGTGATCTACAAGGAAGGCAAGATCAAGTAAGGTCCCGCCGACCCGTTCCAGGAAAAGCCCGCCGCAAGGCGGGCTTTTTCGTGGGCGCCGCCCGGGCCGGTGGCGCGCCTGTCCGGTTGTGCGCCTACACTCCGGCATCGGGTTGAGGGGACGCGGATGCTGCCTGGCTGGATGCTGTTGCTGGTGTCGCTCGGCTATGCCGCGCTGCTGTTCGCGGTGGCCTGGTGGGGCGACCGGTATCCGGTGCACCTGCGCGCAGGCGGCAACTGGCTGCGGCCGCTGGTGTACAGCCTGTCGCTGGCCGTGTACTGCTCGTCGTGGACCTTCTACGGCGCGGTCGGCACCGCCGCGCGCAGCGGCGTCGGCTACTTCGCGATCTACCTCGGCCCGCTGCTGATGCTGCTGTTCGGCTGGCGCATCCTCGAGCGCCTGGCGCTGATCGCGCAGACGCAGAGCACGGTGTCGATCGCCGACTTCATCGCCGCGCGCTACGGCCGCTCGCAGCGCCTGGCGGCGCTGGTCACGCTGATCGCCCTGCTCGCCGCTGTGCCGTACCTCGCCCTGCAGTACAAGGCAGTGACGCTGAGCCTGCACGTGCTGGGGGGCGGCCGCGACGAAGTGCTGGCGCGCATCGGCGACCCGGCGATCTACGTCGCGGTGCTGATGGCGCTGTTCGCGATCCTCTACGGCACGCGCCAGGTGGACGCCACCGAGCACCGCCCGGGCATGATGCTGGCCATCGCGCTGGAGTCGATGGTCAAGCTGGTGGCGCTGATCTTCGTCGGCGTGTTCGCGATGCGCTGGCTCGGCGCCAACAACCTGCCGCTGGCCGATGCGACGCGCGCGCTGGTCGACAACGCGCCCCCGGTGGGCTTCATCGGCCAGACCCTGCTCGCCTTCACCGCGATCATCTGCCTGCCGCGCCAGTTCCACGTGGCGGTGGTGGAATGCGTGAACGTGGCCGACATCCGCCGCGCGCGCTGGATGTTCGGCAGCTACCTGATCCTGGTCTCCGCGGCGGTGCTGCCCATCGCCGGTGCCGGCGTGGCGATGTTCGGAAGCGACGGCGCGGTCGCGCCCGACACCTTCGTGCTGGCGCTGCCGCTGGCCGAGGGCAACGACATGCTGGCGCTGTTCGCCTACGTGGGGGGATTCTCGGCGGCCACCGGCATGGTGATCGTGGCCTCGGTGGCGCTGGCCACCATGGTCAGCAACGACCTGGTGATGCCGCCGCTGCTGGCGCGCGGCTGGGCGCAACGCCACGGCGGCAACGTCGCCTCCACCGTGCTGTGGATCCGCCGCGTGGCGATCGTGTGCTTCGCCGCCATGGCCTACGGCTACTACCGGGTCAGCGGCAGCGACACCACGCTTGCCGCCTACGGCCTGATGTCGTTCGCGGCGGTGGCGCAATTCGCGCCGGCGCTGATCGGCGGCCTGTACTGGCGCGGCGCCAGCCGCCAGGGCGTGGAGGCGGGCCTCCTGCTCGGTTTCGGCATGTGGGTCTACACCCTGCTTCTGCCCACGCTGACCGATGCCGGCTGGTTCGATGGCACGTGGCTGGTCGCCGGCCCGTTCGGCATCGACTGGCTGCGCCCGCGGCAGATGTTCGGCCTGGCCGGCTGGGATGCGCTGACCCACGGCACGTTCTGGTCGCTGCTGGTGAACATCGGCACGCTGTTCCTGGTGTCGGCGCGCTGGCGGCCCGGCTTCGAGGAGCGCCTGCGCACCGCGCCGTTCCTGGATCCGTATTCCACCGCGCGCGAACCGCTGGGCAGCGGCGTGTCGCACAGCGGCGTGCTGGTCGGCGACCTGCTGACGCTCGCCGGGCGCATCGTCGGTGAAGCCACCGCGCGCCGCGCCTTCGACGACCACGCGCTGGCCAGCGCGCGCGACCTGCAGCCCGCCGCCGCCGCCGACCGCAGCTGGGTGCAGTTCACCGAGCGCCTGCTGGCGGCGGCGATCGGCGCGTCCTCGGCGCGGCTGGTGCTGACCAGTGCGCTCAAGGGTTCGGGCATGGACGTGGCCGAAGTGGTCGCCGTGCTCGACGAGGCGGGCCAGGACCTGCGCTTCGACCGCGCGATCCTGTCCGCCACGCTCGACAACCTCGACCAGGGCGTGAGCGTGGTCGACCGCGGCATGCGCCTGGTGTCGTGGAACCGGCGCTACCTGGAAATGTTCGGCTACCCCGACGGCATGCTCTACGTCGGCCGCCCGGTCGCCGACCTGATCCGCTACAACGCGCTGCGCGGCGAGCTCGGCGGCGGCAACCCCGACGTGGAAGCGGAGATCGCCAAGCGCGTCGACTACATGCGCGCCGGCTCGCCGTACGTATTCGAACGCGTGCGCGCATCGGGCCAGGTGGTGGAGATGCGCGGCCAGCCGCTTCCGGGCGGCGGCTACGTGACGAGCTACAGCGACGTCACCGAGTACAAGCGCGTGGAAGGCGCGCTGCGCGAGGTCAACGAGACGCTCGAACAGCGCGTCGCCGAACGCACCCGCGAAGCCGAGGCCGCGCAGGCGTCGCGCACGCGGTTCCTGGCCGCGGTGAGCCACGACGTGCTGCAGCCGCTCAACGCCGCGCGCCTGTTCGCATCGGCCTTGCGCGAAAGCGATACCGTCGCCGAGCAGCGCCACCTCGCCGAACGCGTCGACACTTCGCTGCGCGCGGCGGAGGAACTGCTCGAAGGCCTGCTCGACGTCTCGCGCCTGGACGCCGGCGCGCTGCAGCCGCAGCTCGCCAACTTCGACGCCACCGAGCTCATGGAGCAACTGGTCGCGCAGTACGCGCCGCTGGCGGCGGCCCGCGGCATCGACCTGCGCGTGCACGGCGCCCACCTGCCGGTGCGCAGCGACGGCCGCCTGCTGCGCCGCGTGCTGCAGAACTTCCTGGCCAACGCGCTGCGCTACACGCGCGAGGGCCGCATCGTGCTCGCAGCGCGGCCGCGTGGCGACGAGGTGGAACTGCAGGTCTGGGACACCGGGCCGGGCATTCCCGACTACCACCTGCGGCAGATCTTCGAAGAGTTCTTCCGCCTCGAGCACCCCGGCAGCTGGGACGAACAGGGCCTGGGGCTCGGGCTGTCGATCTGCCAGCGCATCTCGGCGGTCCTCAACCACCAGCTGGACGTGCGCTCGCGCACCGGCCGCGGCAGCATGTTCTCGATCCGCGTGCCGCGCGCCGCGCATGCCGAGCCGACACCCGAACCCGTGCAGGGCGGTGGCCTGCCCGATTCGCTGGCGGGCATGCGCGTGCTGTGCGTCGACAACGACCCCGACATCCTCGCCGGCATGGCGGTGCTGCTGGGGCGCTGGAAGATCGAAGTGCTGCGCGCCAGCACCGTGGACCAGGCGCTGGCGCAGATGGCCGGCGAACCGGACGTGCTGCTGGTCGACTACCACCTGCACGACCGCCTCGACGGCCTGGACACGCTGGATGCGCTGCGCGAGCACGCAGCGCACCTGCCCGGCGCGCTGGTCACCGCCGACGGCAGTGACCAGGTGAAGCGCGCCGCGCGCGCGCGCGGCTACCGGGTGCTGACCAAGCCGATCAAGCCGGCATCGCTGCGTGCGTTCCTGGCGGCGCAGCGGAGCGCGCACGCGGGGTCTAGTCTCTAAAGCCGGTTAGCGGCGTACTGTTTAGCGCGCGATTCTTTGTGCTGTCGGCAAACCGATGGAGGTACTACCACATCAGCATCACGTTACGTACTTGCTGAGGGAGCCTTCCAACATCCTATGCAAGCTATTGCGCGCCAGATCACTGATTCCGCAATTCATAATCGGTCTTTGAGGCATCTACGAAACCAAGGACGACTCAGTCAACTGCATCTTGTGCTTTGACTTCCAGAATATAGCTTTCGGGTATGCCCAAGCTGTTTGAAACATGCGTCCAGCCAATTAATCCGGCGTCTTGGTCTATGTAAAACAAGAACATTGATTGGCGCTGAAATGAAGCTATGACTGAAACCTCAGTAGCCCCGCCGAATGAAACCCGCTGTTTCCCCAAGTAAGTAAAGCCAAACTCTCCGTCGAACCACCAGGGCACATCTATTGCTCTTGGCGCTTGAAGATTGAAGTAGTCCGATTTCAAACATTCCACAGTCCCAGCCGCCTCGCACGGCCGCAAAGCAACCATGTCAGAACCAAGCCTCATGGTCCGTCGTCGAGAACTGATAACAGCATCCATGCCGTCCGTATGACGTGGCGTTGAGTACAGATAAACCCTGTCAGCCCCGGCATCCTCGACGTCCGCCCCTGCATGGGCACCGCCGGACATGCAAAGAAGAGCTGCCACAAGAGATGCTACTCCATGCATCCATCGCATTCGAAATTTCCTCGCTCCGTGAAGTGAATTCTTCTATATGCGAACCCGTTCGCCATTCGCTCACGCACCGCACCCGGTGTTCCAACCCCCGCCTGCACGACATGTGCAAACTCGTGCAGCGCCGCGAATGTCAACGCACTAGAGCCGCCGACAAAGGAGGCATTGTGGTAGTCGAACATCTGCGTACTATCTGCAAATCTCCCGAAGTACCTTCCGACATTCACAACTTGTGGCAACGCGGGGTTGACATATGCCGCGGTCTTCTCACCCGATAGTTCCGGATCAGTGGGATTCCATTTCCACTCTGTTGAGTTCCAAGCGCCATTCAGAACTGGGTCTTTCGCCCTATCAATTCGTCCGCGCGCTCCTTCTATTCCTTTGTTCACATTCCCGACGATCTTCTGGTCATTTCGATCTGCGGCAGCTGGCACCCCGGACAAACTTTTTGATTCTGCCCGGGCGCCCGTCGGAATTGCTTTGGCGGTGGTCGCCATAGCTGCCATGCCAGCTGCACCGCCGCAAATCATAGAGCCGGTGGCTCTAGCGCATCTTCCATCCGGGTCGATGAATCGATAGGGATTGCTGTTTGCATACCGATACCGATTGAACTGCACCACGGGGCTGCTGTATGCCGTCACCGGATCGACGCTCAGGAACCTCCCGATCCCTGGATCGTAATAGCGCTGCTGCATCTGCACCAATCCCGTCGCTGCATCCTCCACGTGGCCTGTATACCCCGGTCCGTCATGCACCGGCCGGTTCAGCACCTTCCCGTACGGCTCATATTCTGTCGTCTCCAACGCCGTGCCGGCCTCGTTTGTCACCACTACAGGGCTCCCCAGCGCGTCGGTGTGCTGGTATTTCAGGCTTGCGGCACCTCCGCCGATCGGCTCATCGCGGATCGCCACCAGGCTTCCGCCCAGGTACAGGTAGTCGCTCTGCTGCCCTGTACGGTCGCTCTTCTGGTACATCAGCCGGCCATCCTGGCCATACATGGACAGCACCGTGCCGGTCGCGAACTGCATCGCCAGCACCCGCCGCCCGTGGGCGTCGTAGCGATAGCGCTCCACCCCGTCCACTTCGCGCAGCCGGTTGCCGTAGTCGAACCGGTAGTGCTGCCCGTTCTTGTTCTCAAGGTTGCCCTGTACGTCGTAGCCCAGGCCGTGCACCGTGCTCCCGCCGCCACTGCAGGCCGCCGTCCTGATGCTGGTGAGCTGCCCGTTGTCGTAGCAGTAGTAGTGGTCGCGCGCCGCCGTGCCGCCGATCTTCACCCGGGTCAGGTCGTCGAGCACGTTGTAGGTGTAAGTCGCCCCCGCCGCCCCATACATGTTCGAGGCCACGGCTTGCAGCCGGTCCAGCCCGTCGTAGGTCATGGTGCGGGTGCGCCGGCCACTGCCGCCGAGCCGGTTGTCCACAATGGAGGTGACGTTGCCGTTGCCGTCGTACGCGTAGGCGTCGTCGAGATGATCGGCACCACCTTTGCGCATCCAGCTCCGGCGCGGCAGTTGGCGGTCATTCTGGTCCATCGTGTGCTCGATGCCATTGCCATAGACGAACCGCTCGGCCGCACCGTTGGGGTGATAGGTCACTTGGCTGGCGTAAGGCGTGCCGCCGCTCGGGACCAACGCCGAGGGTTGGCCCAGCGCGTTCAACGTGTAGTCCACGGCGTTGCCGCTCGGGTAGGTGGTCTTTTTCACGTGGCCGTTGCCGTCGTAGGCGTGGTCGACCGTGAACGTGTACCAGGCCGGCACCGCCACGGTCTCCGCCTCCAGCAGGCCGCGCTTGTTGTAGATGTAGACGTTGATCGTCTCCTTGGCCTCGGCCCCCGGGAAGCCGATGTTCCAGGTGGTCACCTTGCTCGGCTGGCCGCTGGGCCAGTACGCCCAGTCCTGGTCGCCATTGCCGTCCGGAAACGAGAGACTTTTCAGCCGATTCCGGGCGTCGTAGCTGCGCAGGGTGCGGGACGCAACAGGCACGCTGCCGTAGCTGCAGAGGCTGGTTCCTCCGATGCTCATGCCGCTGGCAGACCATGCAACATTGCCGGCGGCATCGTGCTCCATCACGGTCGAACCGGTCTCCGGCTCCACCGTCCTGCACAATTCCTGGGTGTCGCCCCGGTAGACCAGGTTGCGCGTGGTCGCAAGCGCGCCGAGTAGATCGCGCCGGACAATAGCGGTGGGTTTGCCGAAGGCGTCGCGGGCGATGTCGGTATACGCGCCCTCCGGGTGCGCAATCGCCATCGGGTACTCCGTGGTCGGCTGGTCCCAAGCCAGGAAGCTCGTCGTCGTGACTGTATTGTTGGGACTGGTGACCTGCTGCCGGAAGCCGGCCAGGTAGTCGACCTTCGTCAGGAAGACGCCGTTCGTCGCGCCCGGGTCCGTGCTGGGCACGCTGGTTTCGGTAGCGCGGCCCAGGGCGTCATATCGGGTCGTGGTGCCGTTGGCCACGGTGCTCCAGTTTGTGGTCGTGCGCAGCGGGTACGACTGGAACGCCAGCCGGCCGGCGGCGTCGTAGCGCCTGACCAGCAGCGTGCGCGTATTGGCCGGATCGGCGTTGTCGTACGTCTCCTCGATTACCGCGCGCCAAAGCGCGTCGTACCGGATTACCTTCCGGGCATTCCCTGTGCTGACGGTGTGCACCCAGTGGTTGGCCGGCAGCCCGTAGGCGGCCGCCCCGGTCGGTCCGAACGCGGAGGTGGTCGCGGTCCACGTGACGCCGAACGCCGGGTCCTCGGTGGGATAGTTCACCCGGGTCAGCCGGCCCATGGTGCCGTCGTACTGGTATCCCGTCGTTGCGCCGCTCTCGTCGGTGACCGAGGTGATCCAGCCGTTGCCGTCCACCACCGCGGACTGCGTGGCGCCTGCCGGCACTTCCAGCGTGCCCGGATGGCGGACCAGAGTTGGTACGCCGCGCATCCAGTACGAGAGCTGCGTCGCGTTGCCTCCGCCGTCGGCCACTGACACCAGCGTCCCGGCCTGGTCGGTGCCGGTGGCACCATTCCAGACGTAGCTGCGTTTCAGCTTGCCGAAGGCGTACTCGTGTTCCGGCAGCGCGAACGTGGCGTTGTACGTGGTTCTCGACAGCTCCATCCCGCCGGGCCAGGTGCTGTTGATGCAGGACGCGGGCGCAACGCACGTGATCGACGCGACCTGGCCGAGAATCCATTTTTCCGTCTGATGGAAGTAGCTCGTGACCGCGGTCCGCGCATGCGTAGGCGACGACGAGCTCGACTTCGTTGTCCTGGTCGGATTTCCGTAAACATCGAAACAGTAGACACTCGCGCCTTGACATCCCGTGTTCACCGCCATGGTGAACGTGACGCCGTCCTGGACGATGGTCTGGCTGGTCACGGGTCGCACCGCTGCCGTGGACCGGTCGTCGCCGTTGATGATCAATCCGTAGCGCAGGAAGAAGGTCTGCGCCACAGCGTCCGCCTCGGTCATGTAGGTGGTCGTCTCGACGCGCTTGACCGCACCCAATTGATCGCGGACGGTCGTGCCGAGCAGGCGTCCCTCATTCAAGGCGTACAGGAATCCGTAGCGGTATTCCCGCGTCGTGGCGTCCGGGTTGGTCACGGTGACCAACTTTTCGGTGGGGCACGATGCGCATGGATAGACCGCCGGGCTGCCCCTGTTGCCCCAGAGCGCCTGGTTGGAACCGCCGTACTCGTAGCTCCACGTCCTTGCCACCAGTGCGGGTCCAGCCAGCGTCTTGGTGGCGAGGCTCATCACGTCGAAGTAGTTCGGCGTGTTCAGGACGTAATAGTAGGTATCCCAGTTCGGATCTTCCGAGACCCCCTGGAGGCACTCGCTCGCATGGATGCCTGCCCGGAAGTGGCGCTTATTGTGGAACTGGAATGCGCCGGACGCCCCGCTCGGATGGGTGACCGTCACGCCGAAGTCTGCGACGTATCTGGCTGGCCTGATACTGCAGCTCGCGTTCGAGCCGCCGTCCCATGGCGCCTCTTCGAGGGGCTTCAGTGTCCCGGTATAGGCGTACTGCCACGATTCAGCACCTGTACCCGGAAGCACGACTGTCTTGAGCATGCCCGCATACGCACCTGTCCAGTATTCGTACCGCCACACCCGTCCGTTCGCCATTGCGCTGGACAGGCGCCCGCTGACGTACGTGAGCGTGATGGCGCGCCCGTCGCTCGAATCGATGCTCGTCGGATTACCGTCGGCGTTGTAGGTGTAGTTGACCGTATTGCCGAAGCGATCCTCCACCCTGCTCGCCACCAGGTAGTACCTGTTGCGCGCCACGCTGTGCGTCCGGTTACCCACCGTCCGCGTCATGGATCCCATCCAGCGGGAGTAGGCCCGGTCGAAGTAGTAGCGCAGGCCGGAGGTGGTCTCCATCATGAAACCCTCGCCGCCCAGGGCGGTCCCGGGCTGCATCGGGATGCAAGAGAACATATCGCGCTCGCGCGTCGTCCACCGACGCTCACCTCCGCCGGACGGCTTGGGCACACTGGCCTCCATCCGCAGCATCGTGCGCGAGCCGCCGCCCGGCACGTGGATGGAATTGCCCTGCCAGAACTCGGTGGGTTCGAAGCCTGGTGCGTGCGGAGTCGTACCGACCGAACAGCGGTTCGGCGCCCAGGCACTCCCGGACACGTACGACCCCGAGATATGGGGGATCTCCACGTTCCAGTTGCCCGCCCCCAAAAGATCCCCGCTAGACGCGCCGGAGGTGGACTGAGGCTCCAGCGTGATCGGGAGCCGGCGTGACAGTTGCACAGGCAATGTGTTGTTGCCTGGCAAATCGATGTCGGTGACGGTGAACTCGGTCGCACCGTTGTAGAGACTGACGCTGTCGCCCATCAGCTCGTCCGTGAGCGCGGTGATGGTCTGCGACGACTCGACGCGCTTGCGGTACTCCATGTGCGGCTCGATGGCGATCGCCTGCGCAGCAACAAGACATGCGCCCGCAGCAAGTGCCACGCGGAGTCCTTTTCCGATGTGTCTGATTCCCTTCCCCTTCAGCAACACGAGATCGCGATTTCCCACTCGAGCCAGCCCTGATGGCGCTTCAGGGCCTTTTGACTAAACCCCCTCTTCCGGCTGCGGCTTGATGCTGCCCGGGTCCAACGCCAGCCGGCCGGCCACCAGCACCGCCTGGGTGCGGTTGCTGGCGCCGAGCTTGCGCAGGATCGCGGTCATGTGCGCCTTGATGGTGGCCTCGGACACGCCGAGCTCGTAGCCGATCTGCTTGTTGAGCAGGCCCGCGCCGAGCATCTGCAGCACTCGGAACTGTTGCGGGGTGAGGTCGGCGACGCGGCGTGCGGCGTCGTGCTCGTCGGCGCCGGCGGCAGGCGCCGCACGCGCCGCGACGGGCGCCCAGCGGTCGCCGTCGAGCACGGCGGTGATGGCCTGGCCGAGGGTGCCGGCATCGGCCGACTTGGGGATGAAGCCCATCGCGCCGTGATCCAGCGCGCGGCGCATCACGTCGGGTTCCTCGCGCGCCGACACCACCACGATCGGCAGCTCCGGATGCTGGGCGCGCAGGTGCACCAGCGCACTGAAGCCGTGTGCGCCGGGCATGTTGAGGTCGAGCAGCAGCAGGTCGGCGTCGGCCTCGGCCTCGACCATCGCGTACAGCGCCTCGACGCTGTCCGCCTCGCGCAGCGTGGCCGCGGGCAGCACCCGCGCCACGACGCCGCGCAGCGCCTCGCGGAACAGCGGGTGGTCGTCCGCGATGAGCAGGGTGGTCACGTGGCGGGGGGTGCTTCGGTCATGGCGGCGGTGGGCCTGGGTCAGGTCACGGCTGCCGGCGGTTGCCGAGCAGCGCATCGACGACCGACGGATCCGCCAGCGTGCTGGTGTCGCCCAGCTGGTCCGGCGCGTTCTCGGCGATCTTGCGCAGGATGCGGCGCATGATCTTGCCGGAGCGCGTCTTGGGCAGCGCGGTGGCCCACTGCAGGAAGTCGGGCGAGGCGATCGGGCCGATCTCGCGGCGCACGTGTGCCACCAGCTCCTTCAGCAGCGCGTCGCTCTCCACCTCGCCCGCCACCAGGGTGACGTAGGCGTAGATGCCCTGGCCCTTGATGTCGTGCGGGAAGCCGACCACCGCGGCCTCGGCGACCTTGGGGTGCAGCACCAGCGCGCTCTCGACTTCGGCGGTGCCGATGCGGTGGCCGCTGACGTTGATCACGTCGTCGACGCGCCCGGTGATCCAGTAGTCGCCGTCGGCATCGCGGCGGCAGCCGTCGCCGGTGAAATAGGTGCCGGGATAGGTGCTGAAGTAGGTCTCGATGAAGCGCGGGTGGTCGCCGTACACGGTGCGCATCTGGCCCGGCCAGGAATCGAGGATCACCAGGTTGCCCTCGCCTTCGCCCTCGATGATCTCGCCGCTGGCATCCACCAGCGCCGGGCGCACGCCGAAGAACGGCCGCGTGGCGGCGCCGGGCTTGGTGTCGATGGCGCCGGGCAGCGGCGAAATCATGATGCCGCCGGTCTCGGTCTGCCACCAGGTGTCGACGATCGGGCAGCGGCCGTCGCCGACGACATCGTTGTACCAGCGCCAGGCTTCGGGATTGATCGGCTCGCCGACGCTGCCCAGCAGGCGCAGCGACGCGCGCGACGTGCGCTTGACCGGGGCCTCGCCCTCGCGCATCAGCGCGCGGATCGCGGTCGGCGCGGTGTAGAAGATCGTGACCTTGTGCTTGTCGATGACCTGCCAGAAGCGCGAGGCGTCCGGATGGCTGGGGATGCCCTCGAAGATGAGCGAGGTGGCGCCGTTGGCGAGCGGCCCGTAGACGATGTAGCTGTGGCCGGTGACCCAGCCGACGTCGGCGGTGCACCAGTAGACGTCGCTTTCCTTGATGTCGAACACGCACTCGTGGGTGTACGCCGCGAACAGCAGGTAGCCGCCGGTGGTGTGCAGCACGCCCTTGGGCTTGCCGGTGGAACCCGAGGTGTAGAGGATGAACAGCGGGTCCTCGGCGTTCATGCGCTCCGGCTCGCAGGTGTCGGGCTGGCTGTCGACCACGGCGTCGTACCAGCGGTCGCGCGGCATCTGCATGTCCACCGCGCCGCCGGTGTGGCGCACCACCAGCACGGTCTCGACGGTGGTGGTGCCAGGCATCTTCAGCGCGGCATCGACATTGGCCTTGAGCGGCACCGTCTTGCCGCCACGCCGGCCTTCGTCGGCGGTGATCACGAGCCTCGAGCCGCAGTTGCCGATGCGGTCCGCGATGGAGTTCGGCGAGAAGCCTCCGAACACCACCGTGTGCACCGCGCCGATGCGTGCGCAGGCGAGCATGGCCACCGCCGCCTCGACGATCATCGGCAGGTAGATGGTGATGCGGTCACCCTTGGCGATGCCGAGGTTGCGCAGCGCATTGGCCAGCCGGCACACGCGCGCATGCAGCTCGCGGTAGCTGACGCGCTGGGCGTCGCCATCGGGACTGTCGGGCTCGAAGATGAGCGCGGTCTTGTCGCCGCGCGTCGCGAGGTGGCGGTCGAGGCAGTTCACGCTCACGTTGAGTTCGCCATCGGCGAACCAGCGGATGCGGAAATCCTCACGGTCGAAGCTGACGTCGCGGATCTGCGTCGGCGGCGTCATCCACTCCAGGCGCTGCGCGATGCGGCCCCAGAACGCATCCGGGTCGCGGATCGACTCGGCGTAATCGCGCTCGTAATCGGCCTGCTTGACGTTGGCCTGCGCGGCGAAGGCTTCGGGAACGGGATAGACATCGGACATGGGAGCGCATCCTCTGGAACGTGGCCGCTCCAGTCTGCCGCATTGCAACGCAACGCGTTTTAGACCTTGGTCTATTCCGTCACCGCCGCGAGGCGCCGCACAATGCGCCCATGGACCCCGTCCCCGGCCTGGACCTGAGCCTGCCGCCGTTCGACCTGCTCGACGACGCGGGGCGCCGGCGGCTGCAGGCGAGTGTCGACATCGGCTTCCATCCCGGGGGAACCACCCTGATCGAAGCGGGCAAGCCCTCGCCGCACGTCTTCATCATCCTCAAGGGTCTGGTCCACGCATTCCAGGTGGACGACCGTGGTCGCGAGGAACGCTTCGCCGACTACGGACCGGGGGACGTGATCGGCGCCTGGGCGGTCATGGCCGGGCGCGCGCGCCTGAGCTACCGCACCGAAGGCGACTGCCTGAGCCACCTGGTCCCGGCCGACACGTTCCGCCAGCTGCTGGCCGACAACCCGGGCGTCGCGGCGTACTTCAACGAGGGGCTCGCCACCAAGGGCCGGCTCTCAAGCGGCAGCGAACGCCGTGAAGCCGCCGAGCTGATGGTGATCCGGGTCGGGGAGGCCGACCTCGCCCCGCCGGAACGCGTCGACGCGACGACCAGCATCGCCGAGGCCAGCGCGCGCCTGCGCGAGCGGCGCGTGGACTGCCTGGTGGTCTACGACCGTGCACACGACACCCCGGGGATCGTCACCCGCACCGACCTGCTGGAAGCATTGACGGAGCAGCGCCTGCCACTGGACGCGCCGATCGGTCCGCTGGCCAGTCGCCCGCTGGCCACGATCGGCACCGGCGAAGTGCTGTTCCAGGCCCTGATCGACATGACCGAGCGCGAGATCGAGCGCGTGGTGGTCACAGAAGGCAGCCGGATCGCGGGGACCCTCGGCATGGCCGAGGTGCTGGCCCACTTCGCCAGCCACTCGCACCTGATCAGCCTGCGCCTGGCCCGCGCCCGCGACATCGACGCCATCGCCGACGCCGCGTCCGGCATGACCCGGCTGGTGCGCAGCCTGAATGTCAACGGCACGCGCATCCCGTACATGATGGAACTGGTCAGCGCGCTCAACAGCCGCATCATGGCCCGGATCTTCGAACTGATCGTCCCCGTGGAACAGCGCGATCGCATCTGCCTGCTGGTCATGGGCAGCGAGGGCCGCCGCGAGCAGCTGCTCAAGACCGACCAGGACAACGCGCTGGTGCTGGCCGACGACCTCGACTGGCCGGGGCTGGACGAGGCGATGGACCGGTTCAGCGCCGCCCTGGCGAAGGTCGGCTATCCGCCTTGCCCCGGCAGGGTGATGGTCGACAATCCACACTGGCGCATGCGCGCGGCCGAATGGCGCGGGCGCATCGGCCAGTGGAAGCACGTGCATGGCGGCCAGGGCGCGCTGGACCTGTCGATCGCGCTCGACGCGCGGCCGATCGCCGGCAACGTCGCGCTGTTCGCTCCGGTCAAGGATGCCCTGATGGCGCTGGGTGACGACGGGATCCTGCTCCACCACCTGGCGGCGGCGACGCTCGAGTTCGCAACCCCGCTGACGTTTTTCGGCCGGGTCAGGAACGATGGTGCCGGCACCGACATCAAGAAAGGTGGTGTCTTCCCGGTGGTGCACGGCCTGCGCTGCCTGGCACTGCGCCACGGCATCCGGGCCACCGCCAGCCGCGAGCGCTGCGCCGCGCTGGTCGAGTGCGGGGAGCTGTCGCCAGCGCTCGGTCGCGACCTGCCCCAGGCACTCAACGTGTTCCAGCACATGCGCCTGGATGCCCAGTTCGCCGCGCTGGCCGACGGTCGCGTCGCCGACAACCACATCGACCCCGCACGGCTGCGCCGGCTTGACCGCGAGCTGCTGCGCGACGCGCTGCACGTGGTGAAGGACTTCCGCGCCCATGTCGGCCAAAGCTTCCACCTGCGCGACTAGGATGCGGGCATTCCGTCGCTGGTGGCTGAAGCGGAAAGCCGGCGACGGCGAATGGGGCGGGCTGCTGCGACCTGCCCCGCCCGGCGAATGGGTCAGCCTCGACCTGGAAACCACCGGCCTGGACCCGAAGCGCGACCATATCCTCAGCCTTGCGGCTGTCCCCGTGCGCGATGGCCGGGTGCTGACGTCCGAGCGCTTCGAGCGTCGCATCCGGGCCGACCGCCAGTTCGGCATCGAGTCCATCCGCCACCACCACATCACCCCGGATGAAGCGGCCGAAGGAATCGCGGTCACCGGCGCGGTGCGCGATTTCCTGAACTGGCTGGAGGGGCGCGCCCTGCTCGGCTACCACCTCGGCTTCGACCTGGCGATGCTGTCGCCGCACGTGCGCGCGCTCACCGGCTTCGGGCTTCCCAATCCCCGCGTGGACCTGGCCGCTGCCTTCGCGGCGCGGGCGCGCCGCGCCCGGCCCGACGTGCCGCCCAACCTCGACTTCCAGCACATCGCCGACAGCCTCGGCGTGCCCGTGCTCGGCCGCCACAGCGCACTCGGCGACGCCGTCACCGTCGGCCTTTGCTGGCTGGCATTGCAGGCCCCGCGCGGGCCCGCGCCGGGCGATCGCGGCCGATAGCACCGACGTGCACCGGATGCAGGCGTATTCGACCAATGGCGAATAGGCGGGGGCTGGCCACCCAGTCAGGCTCGAGGGACCGCGCGCTGCGCGGGCATCCTGTGGGAGGGAGCGATGACGACGAAACGACGCAATTCACGGCGGTTGCTGGCAACCGCGATCCTGGTCGCGCTTGCGGCCCCCGGCACGGCCTTCGCGCAGACCGCCAAGGAAGTGGAGCTGGAAGCGCGGGTCGCGCAGCTTGAAGCACAGATCCAGACCCTGCTGCAGGGCCAGCAACGGCAGCAGGAAAGCATCGCCCAGGCGCAGACGCGGCTGGACGAGGTACAGGTGGCGCAGCCGGCGGCGAAGCCGGTGCAGTCCAAGCCGATCCTGGCCAACCCGGAAGCGGTGTTCACCTACGGCGGTTTCATCAAGTTCGACGCCATGGTCACCGACACCAGCGACGGCCCGATCGCCGAGGGTTCCGCGGGCCGCCTGTTCTACGTGCCGAGCACGATCCCGGTGACCGCCAATGGCGCCGAGCCCGACAGCGATCCCTACACCGACGTCCACGCTGCGTTCTCGCGGTTCTGGTTCGCGGCCGACCACGCCACCGACGGCGGCGACAAGTTCCGCGCCTACATCGAGGCCGACATGTACGGCGGCGGCAGCGCGAACCTCGGCAACGAGGTGAACACCAATACCCACGGCATCACCCTGCGCCAGGCCTTCGTGAGCTGGAACAACTGGTTGGCCGGCCAGACCTGGTCCAACTTCCAGGATGTGGCCGCGCTGCCGGAAGCCGTGGACTTCGTCGGCGTCACCGAAGGCACGACCTTCGTGCGCCAGGCGCAGCTCCGCTACACCAGCGGCCCGTTCTCGGTGGCACTGGAGAATCCGCATACCACGGTCAGCAGCATCACCAATGCCGCGCGCAACAACACCGGCGGCAGCGACACCCTGCCCGACCTGACCGCGCGCTACGTCATGAAGGGCGACTGGGGCCACTTCAGCGCCGCCGGCCTGCTGCGCCAGCTCAAGTCCGGGGACGAGACCGCCACCGGTGCCGCCGTCAGCCTTTCGGGCCGGTTCAATATCGGCGCCAACGACGACATCCGCTGGATGGCGAACTACGGCGACGGCATCGGGCGCTACCTTGGCTTCGGCCTGGGCGCCGACTCGGTGGTCGACGCCAACGGCAACCTGCACGCGCAGGGCGGTGCCGGCGGCTTTGTCGCCTGGCGCCATGCCTTCAACGGCCAGCTGCGCAGCAATCTGATGTATTCGGTGGCCGAGTTCGACAACGACCGCGGCCTCGCGGGCTGGGGGCCGGGCAGCTTCGCCGCCACCGAACGCGCGCAGTCGTTCCACGCCAACCTGATCTATTCGCCGTTCCCGAAGCTCGATATCGGCGCGGAAATCGGCTGGGGCGAGCGCGAGCTAGAGGACGACCGCAAGGGCGACCTCAAGCGTGTCCAGACCACCGTCAAGTACACCTTCTGATCGACCTGCCTGAGGGGAAAACACAGCCATGTCCGAGAAATCACCACAAAACTACTGGAAGGCCAACCTGCGGATCATCTTCATCTGCATGGGGATCTGGGCGCTGGTGTCGTACGGGTTCGGCATCATCCTGCGGCCGTTGCTCGCGGGCATCCGCATCGGTGGCACCGACCTGGGGTTCTGGTTCGCGCAGCAGGGTTCGATCCTGACCTTCATCGCGCTCATCGTTTTCTACACCTGGTACATGAACCGGCTCGATCGCGAGTACGACGTGGACGAGCAATAAGGGGCCGACCATGGATCAATTCACGCTCAACCTCATCTTCGTCGGCGGCTCGTTCCTGGTCTATATCGCGATCGCGATCTGGGCGCGGGCCGCCTCCACCTCCGAGTTCTACGCCGCGGGCCGCAGCGTCCACCCGGTCATGAACGGCATGGCGATCGCCGCTGACTGGATGTCCGCGGCCTCGTTCATCTCGATGGCGGGGCTTATCGCCTTTGTCGGCTACGGCAACTCCGCCTACCTGATGGGCTGGACCGGCGGCTATGTGCTGTTGGCGATGCTGCTGGCACCCTACCTGCGCAAGTTCGGCCGCTTCACCGTGCCCGAATTCATCGGCGACCGTTACTACAGCCGCACCGCGCGCCTGGTGGCGGTGGCGTCGCTGCTGATGATCTCGATCACCTACGTGATCGGGCAGATGACCGGCGCCGGCGTGGCGTTCTCGCGCTTCCTGGAGGTCGACACCAACACCGGCCTGTTGATCGCCTCGGCGGTGGTGTTCGTGTACGCGGTGCTGGGCGGCATGAAGGGCATCACCTACACCCAGGTGGCGCAGTACATCGTGCTGATCATCGCCTACACCATCCCGGCGGTGTTCATCTCGCTGCAGCTGACCGAGAACCCGATCCCGCAGCTGGGCCTGTTCTCCACCCATGTCGACAGCGGGATGCCGCTGCTGGCGAGGCTCGACCAGATCCTGGTGGACCTCGGCTTCAACGACTACACCGGGCTGCATGATTCCACCCTCAACATGACGCTGTTCACGCTGTCGCTGATGGTCGGCACCGCGGGCCTGCCGCACGTGATCGTCCGCTTCTTCACCGTGCCCAAGGTGTCCGATGCGCGCAAGTCGGCGGGCTGGGCGCTGGTGTTCATCGCCCTGCTCTACACCGTGGCCCCGGCGGTGGGCGCGATGGCACGCCTGAACATCCTGACCACGATCTACCCCCAGGGCACCCAGGCCCCGTCGCTCACCTATGAGGCGCGCCCGGACTGGATGCACAACTGGGAGAAGACCGGCCTGCTGGCGTTCGAGGACAAGAACGGCGACGGCATGATCCAGTCCTACAACGAGGCCAGCACCGAGTTCGCCGCGACCGCGGCCGAGCGCGGCTGGCAGGGCAACGAGATGGTCACCTTCAACCAGGACATCCTGGTGCTGGCGAATCCGGAGATCGCCGGCCTTCCCGGCTGGGTGATCGCCCTGATCGCCGCCGGCGGCCTCGCGGCGGCGCTGTCGACGGCGGCAGGCCTGCTGCTGGCGATCTCGTCGGCGGTGAGCCATGACCTGATCAAGCGCACGTTCAAGCCCGACATCACCGAGAAAGGGGAGCTGCTGGCCGCGCGCGTGTCGATGGCGGCTGCGATCGTGCTGGCCACCTGGCTCGGCATGAATCCACCTGGATTCGCCGCCCAGACCGTGGCATTCGCCTTCGGACTGGCGGCAAGCTCGCTGTTCCCGGCGATCATGATGGGCATCTTCTCGAGGAAGATGAACTCCACCGGCGCGGTCGTCGGCATGCTGGTCGGACTGGTCTCCACCAGCGTGTACCTGTTCACCTACAAGGGCTGGTTCTTCATCCCGGGGACCAACATGCTCGCCGACACACCGGAGAACTGGCTGTTCGGCATCTCGCCGCTGGCCTTCGGCGCGATCGGCGCGGCGCTCAACTTCGTCGCGGCCTACATCACGATGAAGATGACCAAGCCGGTGCCGGAGCACATCCAGCACCTCGTCGAGGACATCCGCGTGCCGCGTGGCGCGGGTGGGGCCATCGCCCACTGATCCACATGCTGGCGTGACACGGCGGCCCGCTCCCGGCGACGGGGCGGGCCGTCCTTCTTCCGGGGGACGCGATCCGGCGTTCCAGGCGACGACTACAATCCCCTTACATCCATCCGACACCGTATCGGGAGCCTCCATGCTGCTGGAGTTAATCGCCATCATCGCCGCCGGCTTCGGCCTGGCCGGCATCGCGCTCTCGCTCAACATCGCGTTGCGCAGGCGCCTTCCGCAGTGGATCGTGCCGGCCGCTGCGGGCGCCGGGATGCTGCTGATGGCGGTCTGGCTGGAGTACTCGTGGCTCGAACGGACCACCACCACCCTCCCTGACGGCGTCGAGGTCGCCTCCACCAACCAGGTGCGCTCCTGGTACCGGCCCTGGACCTACGCGGTACCTCTCACCAACCGACTGATCGCCGTCGACCACCGCTTCGACCGCCGCCATGCCGACATGCCGGGCCAGGTGCTGACGCGCGTCATCCTCGCGGGTCGCTGGGAGCCCATGCGCCAGTACGGCGTGGTGTTCGACTGCAACCTGCATCGCCGGGCCGACCTGCTCGACAAGGTCGAACTCGGTGACGGCGGGCAGCTGAAGAACGCGAAGTGGGTGCAGCTGCCGGCGGACGATCCGGTGCTGGACAACGCCTGCGGCTAACCGCAGGCGACGGGGCTCACAGCCAGCGCAGCGCCACGATCGCCACCAACGTGGGTGGCAGGGCCGCGAGCAGCAGGCCCAGCGGATGCACCGACTCGTCGTTGAAGTGGCGCCGCACGATCGACATGCCGGCCGGGTTGGGCGCGTTGGCGATCACCGTCAGGCCACCGCCGACCACCGCGCCGGCCACCAGCATGTACTTGAACTCGTCGCTGAGGCCCTCGACCAGGGAGCCGAGGTAGGTCAGCGCGGCGTTGTCGGTGATCGCGGTCAGCGCGGTCGCGCCGAAGAACACCGCGTCGCTGCTCATGCTCATCAGCAGCGGTTCCAGCCACCACTGCTGCATGCCGCCCAGCACCACCAGGCCGCCGAGGAAGAAGGCAACCAGCAGGCCCTCGCGCAGGATCAGGCGGTCCTGGTACTGGCGATACGCCGTGGCCACGCCGAGGAACAGCAGGAAGATGCCCATGAACACCGCCGGATGGTGCGCGAACACCACCAGTCCGAGCAGGAACAGCAGGTGCACGAACACCAGCGGGATCGACATCGGCGTCCGCGTTCCCTGCTCCGGCGAGGGCAGTTTGCCCAGCTCCTTGCGGAACACGAATACGACGAGGGCGGCGTTCACCACCACCGCGATCGCGGCCTTCCAACCGAAGTTCGCCATCATGAAGGCGAGGTCCCAGTTCCACTTGGCCGCCACCATCAGCACAGGCGGCGCCGCGAACGGGGTCAGCACGCCGCCGATCGAGACATTGACGAACAGCGTACCGAGCAGCGCGTACTTGACCCTGTTGGAGACGTTCACCGCATAGACGCGACGGCCCAGCATCATCGCTGCCAGCGTCATCGCCGCTGGCTCGGTGATGAACGAACCAAGGAGCGGCACCAGCGCGAGCACGCTGAAGCAGAACTCCAGGCCGTTGCGCCAGGGCAGGAGGCGCGCAAGCCCGTCGACCAGGTGGGTGGCCGCCCACAGGATCGGCCGCGTCCCGGCGATCACCATGATCGCGAACACGAACATGGGCTCCGTGAAGTTGCGTGAATCCACGTACGCGGTGGCATCGGCTACCCCCTCGAAGAGGGCGATGGCCATCACGAGCAGCATGGCCCAGAAGCCGAATACCACCTCCACCTCGCCCAGCAGATGCCAGCTGCCGGCGTGCACCGGCTGCCGGTTCGCCAAGCGCAGGAAGAACTTGGTGCTGAATGTGTGCACGATCGCGAAGGCGAACAGCACGGTGGCGACGATCTCGATCGTCGCCGGATTCATGGACAAATCGGCGCGCATCCCCGCATGCGGCCGATACTAGCAGTTGATCGCGGGGCGGGCAGGCTGCCCGTCAAGGGCCTTTCAGCGCTGCGGCGGCGCGCTCAGCTCGCGCGCGTCAAGGCTGCCGTTGCGGTCGACGTCCTGGCGGTTGAACGTGAGCGCGATGCGCGCGAGGTACTCGCTGCGCAGCACCGGCTTGCCCTTGCCACCCGGCAACTCCGCGGGCGAAAGCACGCCGTCGGCGTCGCGGTCCATGCCGTCGAAGCCGTAGCTCATCCACGCCTGGTACTCGGCAAGCGAGACGCGCCCGTTGGCATCGGTATCCATGCGCGCCAGGTACTCGCTGGTGGCGGTCACCTGCGCCATCGCCGGCGCCGCCCAGGCGGCCAGTGCGGCGCAAAGCACGCTGGCGGGTGTCGAAAAGGGACTTTTGCCGCGCCCTCCCGCGAGTGCGGGAAGAGCCACGAAAAAGCCCGGCCGTGGCCGGCCGGGCTTGTTGCTTGCGGGAATGCAGTCGGCCATGGCCGGGCGCAGGCTCAGGCGCGCGTCGGCTGCAGCGCGTAGCCCTTCAGCCGCGCCGAGTACTCCTGCAGCGCGCGGACGCCGCTGGCTTCCGCCTCGCGGCACCAGGACTGCAGGTTGGCCAGCGATTCCGCGGCGTCGTGCCCGCGCTGCTCGAGCAGGGCGGCCAGGCGCGCGCGATACTCCACCACGGTGCTGATGCGCGGACGCTCGGCGACCCAGTGCCGCAGCTGCTCGCGGGCAGCGTCATCGAGCCAGCGGCCGTCGTCGACCAGTCCCTTGCGCAGCTTGCGCGGCAGCAGCGCGCGCAACCGCGCACCGGCCGCGCGGGCTTCCTCGCGCAGCGCCGGGGCGAGCACGTGGTGCTGGTAGTCGGTCATGGCCTGGAAACGCAGCGCCAGCAGCGCCTTCAGCGTGTCGGTGTCGGGCGCGTTGATGTTGGGTCGCACGTCAAGCGACGGCGCCACGCGCAGCACCTTGGCCAGGCCGACCTTCTCCAGCGACTTGATCGCGATCCAGCCGATGTCCACTTCCCAGCGGCGCAGCGCGAACTTGGCCGAACTCGGGAACGCGTGGTGGTTGTTGTGCAGCTCTTCGCCACCGATCCACACGCCCCAGGGCGACAGGTTGGTGGCGGTATCGGTGGTCTCGAAGTTGCGATAGCCCCACCAGTGGCCGAGGCCGTTGACCACGCCGGCCGCCCAGAACGGGATCCACAGCATCTGGATGGCCCAGATGGCGACGCCGGCCGCGCCGAACAGCACGCCGTTGATGGCCAACAGCAGCACCGGGCCCATGGTGGCGTGCGGGGTGTAGAGCGTGCGCTCCAGCCAGTCGTCGGGGGTGCCGCGGCCGTACTGCTCCATGTCGGCGCGGTGCGTGCGCGCCTCGCGGTAGAGCTCGGCGCCCTTCCAGAACACTTCCTTGATGCCCTTGTGCATCGGGCTGTGCGGGTCTTCCTCGGTCTCGCACTTGGCGTGGTGCTTGCGGTGGATGGCCACCCATTCCCTGGTGATCATGGACGTGGTGAGCCACGTCCAGAAACGGAAGAAATGGTTGACCACGGGATGGAAATCCACACCGCGATGGGTCTGGCTGCGGTGCAGGAACAGAGTCACCGCGAAGATCGTCAGCTGCGTGCAGACCAGCATGTACAGGGCGAGGCCCCAGAAGCCGGACTGGACGAGTCCGCCGGCGAGGAAGTCGAGCAGGGAAGCAGGCATGGCACCGATCATCGTGGGGTGTACCGGGCCATGATGCGGTTCCGGCAGGGTGATTTCCAGCCCCGGGGCGGCGCATCGATGCGCGTGTTCACGTTGCACGTCAACAACTTGTGCGCGGCCAGGCGCGCCCCCACGCTGCCGGCATGCCCGAATTGCCGGAAGTCGAAACCACCCGCCGCGGCCTGGCGCCGCACCTCGAAGGCCGCAAGGTGCGTGCGGTCGTGCTGCGCAGGCCCGACCTGCGCTGGCCGATCCCCCCCGAGGTGGCTGCGCTGCTCCCGGGCCAGCGCATCGACAGCGTGCGCCGCCGCGCCAAGTACCTGCTGCTCGACACCGGGGCCGGCAGCGCCCTGCTGCACCTGGGCATGTCCGGCAGCCTGCGCGTGCTGCCCGCCGACACGCCACCGCGCCTGCACGACCATGTCGACATCGCGCTAGGCCATGACGCGGGCCAGCCGGAGCGCGTGCTGCGCTTCACCGACCCGCGCCGCTTCGGCTGCCTGCTCTGGCAACCGGCCGGCGAGCTGCACCCGCTGCTGCGGGGACTGGGCCCGGAGCCGCTGGGCGACGGCTTCGACGGTGATTACCTGTATGCGCGCAGCCGTGGCCGCAGGGTCGCCCTGAAGGCCTTCCTGATGGACCAGAAAGTGGTGGTGGGCGTGGGCAACATCTACGTGGCCGAGGCCCTGTTCGCCGCCGGCGTGTCGCCCATGCGCGCCGCCGGGCGCGTGTCGCGCGAGCGCTATGCCGCCATCGCCGCTGAAATCCGCGCGGTGCTGGCGCGCGCGATCGCCCGCGGCGGCACCACGCTGCGGGATTTCCTCGCGCCCGACGGCGCACCCGGCTACTTCGAACAGGAACTGTCGGCGTACGGCCGCGGCGGCGAACCCTGCCTGCGCTGCGGCCGGCCGCTGCGGCACGCCATGGTGGTCCAGCGGGCCACCGTCTGGTGCGGCCACTGCCAGCGCTGAGCCGAGGCGCTATGATCGCCGCTCCGAGGGGAGCGCCATGTCCGACACCGCCGATATCACCCTGTGGCTGGATGCCGCCCGCGGCGGGGACCGCGGGGCGCTGGATCGCGTCCTGGCCACGCTGTACCAGGAACTGCACTCGATGGCGCGGCGCCAGCTGGCCGGCCAGTACGGGCAGACGCTCGACGCCACCGCGCTTGTGCACGAGGCCTACCTCAAGCTGATCGGCCGCCGCGAAGCGCAGTTCGACGACCGCGCCCACTTCTTCGCCTACGCCGCCTCGGCGATGCGCAGCGTGGTGGTGGACTACGCCCGCCAGCGCATGGCGCAGAAGCGCGGCGGCGACCTGCACCGCGTGACCGACCTGCCGGATGACGTGGAGGGCGGGCTGCGCCTCGACGAGGACACGCTGGCCCTGGACACCGCGCTGACGCGCCTGGCCGCCGTGGACAAGCGCCTGGCGCAGGTTGTGGAGCTGCGCTATTTCGCCGGCCTGTCCGAGGTCGAGATCGCGGAGCTGCTGGATCGCTCCGAGCGCAGCATCCGCCGCGACTGGCAGAAAGCGAGGATCTACCTGCTGGCGTCGCTCAAGGTGGACTGACCGGCACCGGGCCCGCGCGATGGATGCCGACCGCTGGCAGCGCCTGTCGCCGCTGCTCGATGCACTGATCGAACTCGAGCCACGCGCGCGTGCGCAAAGCCTGGCCTCGCTGCGCGACGACGACCCGCAGCTGGCCGCCGAACTCGAGGAACTGCTGGCGCTGGAGGACGGCCAGGAGGACTTCCTCGCCGAGCCGGTGGTGTCGCAGCTGCCGCATGCCCGCACCGGCGCCATGGTCGGGCCGTATCGCCTGGAACGGATGATCGGCGAAGGCGGCATGGGCCAGGTGTGGCTGGCCAGCCGCGCCGACGGCCTGTACCAGCGCCGGGTGGCGCTGAAGCTGCTGCGCCCCGGCCTGGCCGATCCCAACCTGCGCCTGCGCTTCACCCGCGAGCGGCAGATCCTGGCGCGGCTGGAGCACGCGCACATCGCGCGCCTGCTGGATGCCGGCATCAGCAGCGACCAGCAGCCCTACCTTGCGCTGGAATACGTCGACGGCGAGCCCATCACCGACTGGTGCCGCGCCCGCTCGCCCACCATCCGCCAGCGCATCGGCCTGTTCCTGCAGGTTTGCGATGCGGTCAGCCACGCGCATGCCAACCTCATCGTGCACCGCGACCTGAAGCCGTCGAACATCCTGGTGACGCCGCTCGACGAGGTGCGGCTGCTCGATTTCGGCATCGCCAAGCTCCTCGACACTCCGGATGCCGCGCCCGACAACACGCGCACCGGCCTGCGCGCGTTCACCCTGCACTACGCCGCGCCGGAGCAGATCCGCGGCGAGCCGGTCACCACCATGACCGACGTGTATTCGCTCGGCGTGGTGCTGTACGAGCTGCTGGTGGGCGCCAAGCCCTACCGCCTCAAGCGCCAGAGCGATGCCGAGTGGGAGGAGGCGATCCTGGCGGTCGATCCCACGCGGCCGTCGGCGGCGCTGCAGCGGCGTGCCGAAGACGCCTCGGCCACGCCGCCACAGCTGCGCCGCCAGGCGCGCGAGATCGCCGGCGACCTCGACAACATCGTGCTCAAGGCGCTGGCCAAGCGACCCGAGCACCGCTATCCCTCGGTGGAGGCGTTCGCGCTCGACCTGCGCCGCCACCTCGAGGGCAAGGCGGTGCACGCGCGCCCCGCCAGCCTGGCGTACCGGGTGCGCAAGTACCTGGGGCGGCACCGCTGGACGCTGGCCACGGTGGCGGCGATCGGCGTGGTGCTGGTCGCCTCGCTGGGCATCGTCGGCTGGCAGGCGCAGCAGGCGGTGCAGCAGGCCGCGCGCGCACAGGCGTTGCAGAGTTTCATGGTCGGCCTGTTCGAGAACGCCAGCGCCGCGCCGGACGGCGCGCCGCTCGACATCCGCCGGCTGCTGGAGGACGGCGTGCGCCGCGGTGACCTGGAACTCGCGCAGCAACCGGTGGCGCGCGCCGAGCTGCTGGGCGTGATCGCGCGCCTGCGCTCGGGCCTGGGTGACTACGTCGAGGCGCTGGCGCTGCAGGAGCGCCAGGCGACGATCATCGACGCCCTCGACAGCCCCCCGGCCAGCCTGCGGCTGCAGGCGGTCACCGACATGGGGCGGACCCGTCGCCTGCTCGGCCAGACATCGCGATGCATCAGGGAGATGGACCCCTGGCGGACCCTCGCCCGCCGCGAACAGGAGCGCCTGCCCCTGCAGGCCGCCGCATTCCACGCCCAGCTGGCGCGCTGCCTGCGCGACGCCGGGCAGCTGGACGCCGCGCGCGCCGGGTTCCAGCGTTCACTGGCCATCCGCCGCAGTGCCACCGGCCAGGACGCGGGCGTGGTCGAAGACCTGTCGGACCTGGCCGGGCTGCGCGCCGCCGCGGGGCAGAGCGCGCTGGCGCTGCGCGAACAGCGCACGGCGCTGGCCATGCTGCGCGCCCGGGGGGGCGAACGGCATCCGCTGGCGGTGGAGATCCTGCGCCGCACCTGCGCCCTGCAGCGCGAGCTCGGCAACGTGGACGCGGCCGAGCGTGACTGCCGCGAGGCGCTGGCGCTGGCGCTCGAGGTCCACGGTAGCCAGCATCGGGCCACCATCGACGTGCGCCGGCAGCTGGCCGCGCTGCTGGTCGACGAGGGGCGCATCGGCGAAGCCGATGCCGCGCTCCGCGACACGCAAGCCTGGCTGCTCTCGCGGCTGGGCGAGGACCACAGCGACGTCGCCCGCAACTACAACAGCCTCGCGGTGGTGGCCTGGGAACGCGGCGACCTGGATGGCGCGCTGCGTGACCTGCGTCGGGCCAACACCATCTGGCGCCGCCAGGGCGACCAGGGCCTGTTGGCCGGCGGCCTGTTCAACCAGGCGCAGGTGCTGCACGAGGCCGGCGACAGCGATGCGGCGGCGGCACTGCTCCAGGAGGTGCTGGTGCTGCGCAAGGCCGTGTTCGGCGCCGGCCACGGACAGGTCGGCAACACCTGGCGGATGATCGGCGAGGTCGCGGCGGCGCGCGGGTCCGACGCGGAGGCGCTGGTCGCGCTGCGCCGGGCGGTGGCGCTCACCAGCAGCTCCTTCGGCGCCGCCCATCCCGCGTCACGGCGCGCCGAGCTGGCGCTGGCCACCTTCGAGGCCGGGCGGGGCGTGCCCGGAGCCATGGCGCGGCTCGACCATCTCGGTGCGCTGCCGGAATCCGACATCGAACTGCGCAAGATCGCGTGGCGCGCGCGCGCCACGGCGGCTGCGGTCCGCTGCGCCGGGCCGCAGCACGGGGACGCGTCGGCGGCGCTGCTCGCGCTTGGCCAGGCGGTCGCCGTCGCGCAGCCCGAAGGCGGCGTGGTGGCACGCGAGATCGCGCGCTGGCACCGGGCGTGCGAGGCCGGCGCGACGGCGCCCTGAGCCGCGCGATCAGCCCAGCGGCAGCGACTGCTGCAACGGCGCGATGCGGCCTTCGCCGCGCGCGATGCGCTTGTACTCGGCGCGACTCACCGACACGTAGCGCTCGTTGCCGCCGATCTCGACCTGCGGCCCGTCCTGCACGGCGTGGCCCTGCGCGTCGACGCGCACGGTCATGGTGGCCTTGCTGCCGGTGTGGCAGATGGTCTTGATCTCCTGCAACTCGTCCGCCCAGGCCAGCAGGTACTGGCTGCCCTCGAACAGCTCGCCGCGGAAGTCGGTGCGCAGGCCGTAGCAGAGCACCGGCACGCGCAGACCGTCGACGATCTCCGACAACTGCCACACCTGGCTTCGGGTCAGGAACTGCGCCTCATCGACCAGCAGGCAGTCGAGCTTGCCGCTCGCGGCGATGTCCGCGCGCGCCCAGGCCTCGAGGTCGGTGCCCGGGTCGAAGCCCACGGCGTCGGCGCTCAGGCCGATGCGCGAGGCGACGCGGCCGCTGCCGGCGCGGTTGTCCAGGCGCGGCGCCAGGATCGCCACGCGCATGCCGCGCTCCTGGTAGTTGTGCGCGGACTGCAGCAGGGTGGTGGTCTTTCCGGCATTCATCGCCGAATAGTAGAAGTAGAGCTTGGCCATGGCGGAATTCTAGCGCCGGCGCCCCCGGACGCGCGGGGTAAACTCGCCAGCCGCCCAGGACCTTCCATGCACGGCCTCAACCCCCAACAATCCGCGGCCGTCGCCCATTGCGAAGGCCCGCTGCTGGTGCTCGCCGGCGCGGGCAGCGGCAAGACGCGGGTGATCGTGGAGAAGATCGCGCACCTGATCGCGTCCGGCCGCTACCCGGCCAAGCGCATCGCCGCGATCACCTTCACCAACAAGGCCGCCAAGGAGATGCGCGAGCGCGTTGGCAGGCGCATCCGTGGCGATGCGGCGGAAGGCCTGACCATCTGCACCTTCCACGCGCTCGGCCTGCGCATGCTGCAGGTGGAGCACGAGCGCGCCGGCCTGCGCCGCGGGTTTTCGATCTTCGATTCCGACGATTCGCTGGCGCAGTTCAAGGACCTGATGCCCGGCGCCAAGCCCGACGCCATCCAGGCCATGCAGGGCCTGGTGTCGCGCGCCAAGAACGCTTGCCTGTCGCCGGAACAGGCACGTGCCATTGCGCGGTCCACGCCCGAGCACGAAGCGGCGATGGTGTACGAGCTCTACCAGGCGCGGCTGGCGGCGTTCAACGCGGTCGATTTCGACGACCTGATCCGCCGCCCGGTGGAACTGCTTGAAAGCGATCCGGACTGCGCGCTGGGCTGGCGCGAACGCATCGGCTACCTGCTGGTCGACGAATGCCAGGACACCAACGACGCCCAGTACCGCCTGCTGAAGGCGCTGGCCGGCGACAAGGGCAACTTCACCTGCGTGGGCGACGACGACCAGTCGATCTACGCCTGGCGCGGCGCCAACCCCGAGAACCTCTCGCAGCTCGGCGTCGACTACCCGGCGCTGCGGGTGGTGAAGCTGGAGCAGAACTACCGCTGCTCGAACCGCGTGCTGCGCGCGGCCAACGCGCTGATCGCCAACAACCCGCACGAACACCCCAAGACATTGTGGAGCGCGCAGGCCGACGGCGAGCGGATCCGCATCTGGGAGTGCCGCGACGCCACCCACGAGGCCGAGCGCGTGGCCGCAGAGATCCAGTTCCTGCACACCGCGCGCAACGCTGAGTGGAGCGAGTTCTGCATCCTGTTCCGCGGCAACCATCAGTCGCGGCTGCTGGAGAAGGCGCTGCAGATGCTGCGCGTGCCGTACCACCTCTCCGGAGGCACCGCGTTCCTCGACCGTGGCGAGGTGAAGGATGCGCTGGCCTGGCTGCGCCTGCTGGCCAACCCGGACGACGACTCCGCGTTCCTGCGCGCCGTGCAGTCACCGGGGCGCGGCGTGGGCGCGACGTCGCTGGCCAAGCTGGCCGGCCTGGCGCAGCACGCCGGCCAGCCGATGTCGCGTGCCATTGAATCGATCGGCCTGCTGAAGCAATTGCACCCGCGCGCCGCAGCGTCACTGTCGGGCTTCGCCGACCTGATCCGCGGGTTGCGCAGCGATGCCGCGCGGCTCACGCCCTCGGAACTCGTACGCACGCTCAACGAGCGTTCCGGGCTCCTCGCCGCGCTGCGCGCCGAGTGCAAGAGCGACGAGATGTTTCGCATCCGCCGCGGCAACCTGGACGAACTGGCGGACTGGTTCGATGGCGCGCGCGGAGGCGCGGGCCCGGGCGAACTGGCGGCATCGCTGGCGCTGCTCAGCCACGCCGACAAGGGCGACCCGGGCAACCAGGTGCGGCTGATGAGCCTGCACGCGGCCAAGGGCCTCGAGTTCCGCTACGTGTTCATCGTCGGTGTGGATGACTACACGCTGCCGCACGAGGCCAGCGTCGAGGAGGGGCGCATCGACGAGGAGCGCCGCCTGCTGTACGTGGGCATCACCCGCGCCAAGGAGCAGCTGTGGCTGTCGCATTCGCGCGAGGCGCAGCGCTGGGGCGAGCGGCTGCGGCTGAAGCCGAGCCGCTTCATCGACGAACTGCCGGCCGCCGAACTGCAGCGCGACGGCGCCGATCCGGTCGCTGATGCGGCGCGCAAGAAGGAGCGCGCGGAGGTGGGGTTTGCCGCCATCCGGGCGATGCTCGACGGCTGATCGGCGGGGCGACGGGCAACGGTGCGTTCGCCGGTGTCGGCTAGACTCGGCGGCCCTCCACCCGCCAGGTCCCGCCATGCGCCGCACGCTGCCCACGCTCACCCTGCTCGCCGCCGTGCTGGCGCTGGGCGCCTGCACGACGACGGCACCGCTCCCGGGCACGGCGCCCGCCGCCGTCACGCCGGCTGCCGCGCAGGTGGCCGTGCCGGCAGACGACAACCTCAACGCCGTGCTCTGGGTGCAACGTTCGGTGGAATACCGGGCGCTGTCGGAAACGGTGTTCCGCGCCGCGGGCGAACGCCTGGATACCGCGCTGGCCACCCCTGACTGGAATGCCCTGGTGCCGGGCGAGCGCCGCAACGCGGCGTCCATCGCCGCCCTGCCGCCCGCGGTGGTCATGGACATCGACGAGACCGTCCTCGACAACTCGCCCTACCAGGCGCGCCTGGTCCGGGATGGCCTGGAGTACGACGACGCCACCTGGGCCGAGTGGGTCGCCGAGGAGAAGGCCAAGCCGGTGCCGGGCGTGCTGGAGTTCGCGCGCGCCGCGCACGCCAAGGGCGTCACCGTCATCTACCTCTCCAACCGCGACAAGGCCCTGCACGCGGCGACCCTCGCCAACCTGCGCGCGGTAGGCCTTCCGGTGAAGGACGACAGCGTGTTCCTCGGGCTTGGCACCGTGGTCGAGGGCTGCGAGCAGAAGGGCTCCGGCAAGACCTGCCGCCGCCAGCTGGCCGGCCGCGGCTATCGCGTGCTGATGCAGTTCGGCGACCAGCTGGGCGACTTCGTCGAGGCGCCGGCCAACACGCCGCAGGCGCACGCAGCGCTGCACGCGGAATACCGCGCCTGGTTCGGCGACCGCTGGTGGGTGCTGCCCAATCCGACCTACGGCGCCTGGGAACCGGCACTGTTCAACAACGCCTGGGGCCAGCCGCGCACGGTGCGGCGTGCGGCAAAGCGTGATGCGCTCCTGCTCGACAGGTAACAAAATCAATCATTTGAATGCCATAAACTCAAGCGTTGCATCAGGTTGTACCAGCAGGTAACCTGCCTTGGCCACAACACAGTCCTCCGGTTTCGGCCGGCTTTACGGGAGACCCAGGGTCTCCCGTTTTTTATGGTGCCGCCGCCCGACCTAGGGTTTGCCCCGGGGTGTGCCCGCTACGGTCGGCGCCTAGCCTCGGGATCTGTCCACGCCCGCAGCGGCAGCGACATGGCCGACGCCGGAGGCGCGCGATGTCCCTCATCGACAATGTGCACGCGAACGCGCAGGCGCTCCTCAACCGCGGCCCGATGGCGGGGCGCGGGCCGCACAACGCGGGCGGCCCCCTCCACCATCACGGCGGCCCGCATCCGGGGGCGGGCGACCGCGGCTTTGGCCCACCCAAGGGCGGCGACATGCCCGGCGGTGTTCCGCGCGCCATTCCGGGTATCCCGGACCTGCCGGCCGGGCCGCGCGGTGTCGAACGCGCGCTGCCGGGCCACATTCCGCCGGGCCTGGACCGGCCCAACCCTGGCAACGGACCATCGGCTCCACCGGGCCAGGTGATCCAGGGCAGCCTGGACGTCGCCCAGGGACTCGCCAATGCGCTGCCGCCGCGCGGGTCGCCTCCGGGGCCACCCGCGCACGCGGCGCAGGGCCATGGGCACGCCCACGGACACGGACCCCACGGCGCGCAAGCCGCGGCACCCATGGCCATGGGTGCGCAGCCCGCGATGGCGGGCCTGCCGGGCAGCGGTACGGGGCTGGCCGCACAACTCCCCGGCGTGGCGACGACCGGCGTGGCAGTCGCCCAGGCCGCCGGCGCCATGCCGGCGGCGCAGGCGCGCGGCGATCTCGCACAGCAGGCAGCGCTGCCGCTGCGCGCGGATGCTGGCCAGTTGCATGCCGCCACGCCACCACGCGGCGAGGGCCTCCCCGTCCAGCCGCTTGCCCGCGGCGACGCACTGCCCGCGGGGCTGGCGCGTGCCGACGCGGCGGGTCCCCTGCAGGCCACGCTGCCGGGCAATGCGTCGGCGTCGACGCTTGCGGCCGCGGCAGCGGCCACCGCCGCGGTCGGGGCCACCTTGGCCACCGCGGCCACGGCACCGGCGCTGCCGGCAGCCCAGGGCGCGGACGCACGCAACGTGGCCGGCCTCGCCATCGCCGACCGCGGCCAGGCGGTGCGCGCGGAATCGATGAGCGGCACCTACACCGGCGAAGGCCCGCAGCGCCGCAGGCTGCGGCGCGGTGGGCGCGCGCTGCCCGGGAGCCTGTCGGCATTGCTGGTGGCGATGGGCGCGCAGGGCCGCACGTCGGGGGCGGGTCGCGATGCGCGGGAGGTCGAACGCGAACTCCAGGCGGCCGCCATGCAGTGGCTGTTCTGGTTGCTGGCGATCATCGCCTACGGCTGCGTGGCCTTCGCCATCGTGGGCTTGCTGCCGTCGGGCAGCGGCAGCGCCGCCAGTGCCGTGTCGGGTCGAGGCTGGAGCGGCGGGTTCGCGATCGCAGGCCTGGTGGCCGCGGGCGGCGCGTGGTGGTTCGCGCGCCACCTGGCGCGTGGCGGCCGCGCGCGCGCGTCGCGGGTGGACAGCGTCGACTGAAGCCCGCACGCCGCGCCGCTCAATCGAGGCAGTGGGGAACCTGGGTCATCACCATGCCGCCGCCGGGAGCAGCGACGTTGCGCGTCCTCCACACCCGCCGCCTGCAGGCACCGGTCGCCTGGGCGCGCCCGGCCGCCGTCGCGCCGACCTGCCCGGCCGGCGCAGGACGCGTCAGCCGGTACTCGAACACGATCCGCTCGCCGGGCGGCGCCAGCTGGACGGTCTCGACGGTCAGGGTCATGCGCCCCGCGTCAAGTTGCCCGGAAAACCCGATCCGGTGGCCCTTCTCGATGCCACCACCGGTGATGCGGCCAGCGCGATCGACGACCAGGCTGAGCGGACCGCCGCGGCCCTGCCATCCACCGTGCACCGGGCGGCCGTGCACGACGAAGCCGGAATCATTGGCGCGCCGGATACTTGCTTTCACCTCCAGGCGGTCGCGCCCTCCGGACGGCGCGAACGTGGCGCTGGCGGTGCCGGATTGCGCCTTGCCATGGCCCTGCGCGACACGGGCGCTCACGGTACCGGCATAGGAGCCCGTGAATGGCGTGGCCGCGCGCTCCGCGGCGTTGCCGCAGCCGGCGGCGCAGGTGATGGCGATGGCGACCGCACTGCGCGTGAACAGGTTCATGAGTTGCCTCCGCAAAATGCCGAACGCCCCCGGGCAAAGCCGGAGGCGTCGGGGACCAGCCTGCGAACCCTTACTGCTTGCGGGCGAGATCCTTGTTGCCTTCACCGATGGTCTTCACGATGGTGGAGAGCATCTGCAGCATCTGGCCGAGCTGCTGGCCGAGGACCTGCAGCTGGGCGTTCAGCTCGGTCAGGCCGTCGCCCGTCTCGGCGTCGACCGCCTTCGGGTCGTCGGCCTGCTTGGCCTGCAGGGTATCGATCTTTTCCGCCAGCTTGAGCATGCGCTCGCCCATCGCGTCCGCGATCTTGCCGATGGTCAGTGCAATCGCGAGCAGCCAGCCGCCGCCGTTGCTGCCGCCGGCGCGCGCATTCTGCGCCTCGGAGGCGCGATCGTTCTGCGCGGTGGCGTTGAAAGAAAAGTTGAAGTTGCCTTCGATGCTCATGGTGATCTCCGTGGATGTTCTTTGTCGGGAAGTTGAAGAGTCCAGCCGGCCCGCAGGCCGTGAAACCTTCTTCTCACGGAGGTCCACGAAGCCGCCGCGAGCGCGAGTTCACCACGTCACCGCGCAATATCGGCGACACCGTCGCGACGGGAGGAACAACGGCCGGGACGGACTCACCCTCTTCGGCCCTGTTCTTCGCGGTCTCGGTGCGGAACCAGGCCAAGGCCTTTTCCTCGCCCTCGCTGCGCAGCCGGCGGCTGAACTCGAGCGCGATGCGCGTGTCGCGACGCTGCAGCGGCTGCAACGCCTGGTTGACCTGGCGGATGAGCTCGTCGACTTCGTCGGTTGCGACCGCGCCGCTGGCCTGGAGCGCCTGGAGCGCATCCATCCACATGGCCCGGTCGGGGATCTCCACCGCGGTGTCGCTGCCATGCCGCATGTCGCGCATGGCCTGCGTGAACTGGTCGCGCAGCATGGTGCGGGTGGCGAGATCCATCGAAGGATCGTTCTCCAGCTCGTGCAGCGCCTCTTCGAACTGGCGCAGCAGCTCCTCCATGCCGGAGTCGAGCGCGGCCACCGGTGCGGGCGACGTTTCCAGCGCGGCAGCGGCGACAAATGCCGCGGGCTGCTGGAAGGTCGGACGCTGGGGCGGACGCTGGGCCATCGGATCGTCTCGAAGTGGGCGGGGCACGGTGCTGCTTGGCTGTCGGGATCGAGTGTAGGGAGTTCGCATCGCGCAACAATCTGGGGCCAACCCTAAGGGGTCGCGTGCGTCCACCGGCACCTCCGGGCCGACGGCTGCGGATCAGCCGGTGACCACGCGCAACTGGTCGGTGATCACGCGCGTGGCTTCACCATGCCGGCGCCCCAGGTCCTGTGCGGCGTCGCGCAGCCAGGCATTGGCAGGCTCCAGCCCCTGTTCGCGGACGCGCCGGTTGTACTCCGGCTCGAGCCGCGCCTTTTCCTCGTTCACGTCGCGCAGCAACGCGTCGTAATGGCGGAGGAGGCGATCTTCTTCCGCGGTGTCGAGGATGCCCTGCCGGCGAAGGTCGCCGAGACGCTCGGCGAGTTCCTCGCGGGTGCGCGGTGCGCCATCGGCCTGCATCGCTCAGCCGCCCCCCGCGCCGAAGCCGAAGTCGAAACCGCCCGAATAGGCGTTGCCGAACATCGAGCCGAAGTCGAATCCGCCGCTTTCGGCGCCGCCGCTTTCGCCACCGATCATGCCGCCGAGCCAGGAGCCGAGCTGCTGGCCGATGGCCGCACCGGCGGGGCCACCAAAGAAGGTGCCGACGAGACCGCCGACGATTGAACCGATTTGACTGCCCATGTCATGTCCTCACCTGGTTGGGATATGCCCGGGGGATCTCGCCGGACAGGTGGCAGTTTCCGCATCGCCGGCCACGCGCCAAGCTGGTGCGCGCCCCACCTAGGGCGCACCCTTGAGCGCCTCCGCGGGCGCGGGGGGCGCGGCATACTCGGCGCATGTCGACACGCGACCATCCGGGCGATCCGTTCCTGCACACGCGGCGGGTGACCCTGCGCGGGCTGCGCCACGCCGATGTGTTCGACCTGCAGCGCCTTGGCCGCGACGCGCGGGTGACGCAGGCGCTGCTGGACGCGCCGGTCAACGACATCGCCAGCGCGTGCGCGCTGGTCGACCTGGCCAACCGCATCTATCGCGAGCGGCCTGGCCTGGGGGTCTGGCGCGCCGACGACGCGCGCGGCTTCCTCGGTTTCTTCTCGCTGATGGCGGAGCTCGCACCCGGCGAGGTGGAAATCGGAACCCGGTTGTTGCCGCGCGCCTGGGGTCGCGGTTATGCGCTTGAAGGCGGCGCCGCGCTGTGCGCGCACGCCTTTGAAACCCTGCGGCTGCCGGCGCTGGTCGGGCGGTGCGATCCCGCCAACCGTTCGGTGCCGCCGCTGCTCATGCGCCTGGGCTTCGTCCAGGCCGGCGAGGTGGTGCAGCGCGGGCGACCGGCGCTGGAGCTGCGCCTGGCGCGCGGTGATTGGCGCGGCGTGCGCCGGCGCGCGGCGCGCGCCTGATTCCAGGCGAGCGCGTGTGCTCCGTGCCCCGCACGCCGGGATCAGGGCGTATCGAGCCGGTGCAATTCGCCGTCGCGGAACTCCCAGCGCTGCGGCGCCTGGCCCGCATGCGCGCCGCTGGCGGGCGCTCCGGGCAGGGTGACGCGCAGTGCCGCGCCGTCGGCCTGGAGCACCGGGTCGCCTCCGCCGCAGTAGTCGATGGCCGCGGAACGCACCGCCGCCCCGCCGCGCCGCAATCCCAGCATCCACAGCGGACCGCCGCTGCAGGCGTTGCCGTACATGTGCTGCTGGAACACCAGCACTTCATCGAACGGCGCGAGGGCGGGATAGCGCGCGACCAGGCGCGGCAGCGGGAAATCGGCGAATGCACCATCGGCACCGGTGCGCAGCAGTTCCCGCCCGTCGAGCCGCACCACGTGGGCGTCGCCGTGCGTGCCGGTGCCGGCGGGTGAGATCTCGAGCCGCCCGGCCACGGTCTGCACGACCTGCGCGCCATTGGCAGGCGACGCGGTGGACCGCCCGGAGTCGAGGGTCGTGCCCGTGCCCGCGGTGGCCCCGGTGCGCTGCAGCGTGGGGAATACGTACGCCGTACCCCGGTAGCTGGCGCGCACGGCGCCGCCGTCACGCTGGAACACCACGTCGCGGAACCCGCCGTTGCGCGGCGCCTGCAGTTCCATCGCACGCGCCCGGCCGGCCGCCAGCAGCAGCCGGCGCCGTGTCCCGTCGTCGGCGTAGAGCCACCAGTCGGCTGCATCGCCAGCAGCCAGGCAGCGATGGCGTCCGTGCACGACCCAGTCGTCGCGGCCGTCATCGTCAAGATTGACGCGCCGCGCGACGACCCAGTCGGGCGCGAACGCGGACGCGCCCGCATGCGTGCCCTCCGCGCAATCGAGTACGCGCGCGTCGCTGGACAGGGCCCGGGCGATGTCCGCAGGCAGCTGGGTGCCGGGTCGTGGATCAAGGGCCTCGATGCGCACTGGCCCGTCCAGCCCGACGGAATCCGCTGGAGCGATGCGGGCTGCGGCAGGCTGCGGATCCACGGCGGCGGGACGCTCGCAGCCCGCGGCGAACCCAAGCGCGAGCACGCAGGCCATCACCGGCGCCGCGCGCCACGGATGCAGCCGCGGTGGCCATGTGCGTGATGCGGTCATGCCGGCAGCATGGCACGCGCCCTGATGCGCCGGACCACGGCGGGTGCCGGCTACTGCCTGCGCCCGTCAAAGCGTCCGTCGAGGAGGTCGTTGACCCAGCGGTCGATGGTCGCGCTCGAGGCTTCGATGTGCACGTGCGGCCCGGTCGAGTTGCCGGTCGAGCCCTGGTTGCCCAGGTCCTGCCCGTAGTCGACGCGCTGCCCTGCACGCACGTCGATGCTCGACATGTGGAAGATGTAGACCAGCTGGCCCTGGTCGCCCCGCACCACCACCGCATTGCCGGCATTGCCCATGGGGCCTGCCGACACCACGGTGCCGGCGATCGGCGAGGGAATGGCCTGTTGCGACTGCGACTGGCCGTTGCGGTGCAGGACCACGTCGCGCACTTCCAGCGTCTGGCCACCGCGCTGCGCGGTCTGGTAGTCGTGGTGGGGCTGCATCTGGTCCGGGCCCTGCACCGCGATGGCAGGTGCGTTCCCGGTGCTGTACACGGTGTAGGGCGCGTACGTCGGGACATCGCCCGAGGGCGGTTGCCCTGGCGCCGGGGCGGGCGCGTTGCCGCCGCCGGGTGCCGGGGTTCCGCCACCTGGGATACGCACCAGCTGACCGGGATGGATCAAGTCCGGGTTGCGGATCTGCGGGTTCGCGGCGAGCACCGCGTCCAGCGACACGCCGTTGCGTGCAGCGATGCCCGTCAGCGTGTCGCCGCCGCGCACCGTGACGTCCCGGCCACCGCCGCCTGGCAGGTGCACGGTCTGGCCGGGATAGATCAGGTCCGGGTTGCGGATCTGCGGATTGGCCGCGAGCACGGCATCGAGCGACACGTCGTTGCGCGCCGCGATGCCCGACAGCGTGTCGCCGCTGCGCACCGTGACGCTGCCGCCCGGCGCGGATGGCGAAGGCGCGGGCGCCTCGCCGCCCGGCGCAGGGGCAGGCCCGGTGTCGCGCGGCGGCGGCGCTTCGCCGTCGATCCGCGCGCGCACGAACGAGGTGGCCTCACCTGCGGTGATGCGGCCGTCGCGGTTGGTGTCCAGCGGCGAGTTCATGCGGTAGGCCGCCCCACCCTCGCTGAACAGCGTGGCGTTCGGGTCCGGTCGCGGGCTTCCGTACAGTACCGTGGTGTAGACACCCTCGAGGGTGTCGAGCTCGCCGGGGTCGGAACGGTTGTTGAAGTAGCGCTCCACGTACTGCAGCTGGTCGGTGGCGCTCATCCGCGCCAGCGCGTCGGTGGACGTGCCCAGCTCGCGCGCGGTGTTGGGCATGAACTGGATCAGGCCGGTGGCACCGCTGCCGGCGCCGTTGCGCACGCCAGGGCTGAAGCTGCCGCCGGTTTCGAAGCTCATCACCGCCAGCAGGTATTCCGGCTGCGTGCCGAGGCGCTGCGCCATGGCCTCGACCTGGGCGATGAACTCCGGCGTGACGTTGCGGTTGCCTTCGACGCCGCTGATGCGGTTGTAGTCGAAGCCACCGGGGCTGGTGCGATCGCCGACGACGTTCTGGGTGTTCGCGGATACCGGGCCGACCATGCGGATGCTCCTGTGTTCCGGGGCGCGTTGCCGCGCATGCGGTGATTACAGGCGTGGGCGGGCGTGCACGCCAGCTAGGTCGGACCCTATGGCGGGCTTCAGCCGGTGTAGTGCGACTCCACGCGCAACGTGCCGAGGTTGCGCTCGGCGAAGCGCCGCGCAAGTTCCGGGCCGGCCTCGCGGATCGCGTCATGGCTGGCGCGCGAGCGCACGTCGGCGCGCAGCACCCAGCCGTCGTTGACGCGCGTGAGCAGCAGGTCGGTGCCGGGCAGCGTGGCGTCGGACATGCGCAGCAGCACCTGGCCATCGCCGATGGCGTCGCGCGTGCCGTCGCCGATCGCGAGCTGGCGCACGTGGCGCTCGATCATGTCCATCACCGCGTTGCTGGCACCCACCGGCGCCGGCATCGCCTGCGGCGCCTCGCCGCGCAGCGCGTTCTGCGCCTGCCACAGCAGGGCCGGATCGAGGAGGGTGGATTCGGCCTGGTCGCCGTGGCCGCTGTCCTGGCGCTGCTCGTGGCCGTGGCCCTCGCGACCGCCGATGCGCAGGCCTTCGTCGACGCGCGCGCCCTCCTCGCCAGGCTCCGCCGCGCTGGCGGTGGCATCGGACTGGCCGCCCTTGCCGTTGTCGCGCACCTGGTCCAGCGCATGGCGGAAGCGCTCGATGTGCTCCGGCTGCGCCGGCGGGCGCACGTCGCGGGTCGTCTCGCCGCCTTCGCGGCTGCGCGCGGCATCCGACGCCGAAGTCGAGCTGCTGCGTTCAATCGTCATGCCGGTCTCCTGTTCGCCTCAGCGCCCGCCAGGTGGCGTGCCTGCAGCAGGTCCTCGGTGGCGCTTTCCTCCTGGCGCGACGCGAGGGCGGATTGTTCGCCGCGCCACACGTCGCGGCGCTTTTCCAGCGCATCCACGCGCGCCTTGGCGCGGAAGTACGCGGTCCGCGCATCGGCCAGCGCGACTTCCGCCGCGCGCAGGATGTCCTGGGCCTTGAACAACCGCTGGCGCGCGGCTTCGGCCTGCTCGCCGAGGAGGTCGATGTGCGTCTCGCGCTGCGCCAGCGCGGCGGGCCACGGCACGCCTGCCGGCGGCGCGTCGAGCATCCGCCCGCGCTGCTGGCGCTGCTCGAAGTCGAGCGCGATGATCTCGCCCTCCACGCCCAGGCAGGCGTCGCGACAGGCCTGCGCCTCGCGCTGGCGCTCCAGCACCAGCTGGCGCGCGGCCTCCGTGCGGTGCTCGCGCAGGCGGATCAGCGTCTGCAGCGGATAGCGCTTCACGCGAAGAGTTTCCGAAGCGCGTCCGCGGACTGCGCGAACGGCACGAGTTCGGTGGACGACTGCTGCAGCAGCTTGCGGATCGCGCCGATCTTCTCGATGGCGGCGTCGGCATCGGGATCCGTGCCGCGCTTGTACTCGCCCAGCTGGATCAGCAACTCGATGTCCTGGTACTTCGCCAGCAGCTTGCGCAGCTGGCCGGCCGCGCGCTGGTGCGCGCCGTCGACCACGCGCGGCATGGTGCGGCTGAGGCTGGTGAGCACGTCGATCGCCGGGTAGTGATAGGCCGCGGCCAGCTTGCGCGACAGCACGATGTGGCCGTCGAGGATCGAGCGCACTTCCTCGACGATCGGGTCGCCGCCGTCCTCGTCCTCGGCCAGCACGGTGTAGAACGCGGTGATCGAGCCGATGTGGTTGTTGCCGGCGCGCTCGAACAGCCGCGGCAGCGCGCTGAACACCGATGGCGGAAAGCCGCGCCGCGCCGGGGGCTCGCCGACCGCCAGGCCCACGTCACGCAGGGCGCGGGCGAAGCGGGTGACCGAGTCGACCAGCAGCAGCACGCGCTTGCCCTGGTCGCGGAAGTGCTCGGCGATGGCGGTGCCCACCCAGGCCGCGCGGCTGCGCTCGAGCGCCGGCCGGTCGGAGGTGGCCACCACGACCACCGACTTCGCCAGGCCTTGGGGGCCGAGGTTGTCGTGGATGAACTCGTTGACCTCGCGGCCGCGCTCGCCGACCAGCACGATGATGTTGACGTCGGCATCGCCGCCGCGCGCCAGCATGCCCAGCAGCGTGCTCTTGCCGCCTCCGGCGACCGCGAAGATGCCGATGCGCTGGCCCTCGCCCGCGGTCATCGTGGTGTCGATGGCGCGCACGCCGGTGGAGAACGGGCGTTCGATCAGGTTGCGCGCCAGCGGATTTGGCGAGGCGGCGTAGATCGGCATCTCGTGGCTGGCGCCGGTCGGGCCAAGGTCGTCGATGGCCTCGCCGTGGGCGTCCAGGATGCGGCCGAGGAGGCCGTCGCCGACCAGCACCGAGGCCTGCCGGCCGCTGGCATACACCTCGGTGGTCGCGGACACGCCGTCGAGTGCGCCGAGCGGGGTGAGCAGGGTGTGTGACTTGGACACGCCGACGACTTCAGCCGCCAGCCGGAACGTGGGATCACCGTCGCCTCGCGCATTGCGCAGTTCGCACAGCTCGCCTATCGCGGCCTTCAGGCCGGTGGCGCGGATCAGCGTGCCGTAAGCCTCGGCCACGCGACCGACGCGTTCGATCGACTGCACCTGCGCCAGGGCATGCAACAGCGGATCATGCGCGCCGTGGGCCGCCAGGCCGGCGAGCGGCTTTGCGGACCTGGCGGAACTCATTGCGCCGACCTCGCCGTATGCGCGGCACTGCCTGCGAGCGCGGCGCGGATCGCCTCGATCTGCTGCGCCACGCCGGCGCGGACCTCGCCGGCCTCCGACACCACCACGCAGCTGGTCGGCTCGAGGCTGGGATCGTCGACCAGCTCGATCACCCCGACCGCCGGATGCGCCTGGCGCACGGCACCCAGGCCGGCGGCCACGCTTTCGCGCACCGAGGGGTGCACGCGGATCAGCAGGAACTGCTCGGCCTGCGCGGCCTCCACCGCCTGCAGCACCAGCGCTGGCACCACGCTGCGGGCGTCGAAGCCCGGAGCGATGCGGTCGACGATCGCGCAGGCAAGTTCGGAGATGCGCCCGGACGCCTCGCCCAGCACCCGTGCGCGCCGCTCGTTGAGCGCGGCGAGCTGTCCGGTCATCTGCAACTCGGCCGCGGCGACGCCGGCCGCGTAGCCCGCGGCGTGGCCCTGCTCGCGGGCGGCCTCGATCTCGGCCGCGGCCTCGTCGTAGAGCGCGTTGACGCGGACGAGCAAGGTGTCGAGTTCCTCCAGCCGCGCCCAGGCCTGGGCGGGCACGACGCCGGCACCCAGCGAGCGCTCGAACTGGCGGCGTTCGAACACCCCCACGCCGGCACCGGCGCGTGGCCCTGCGCCCACGGTCGCGCTGACGGGCGTACTGCTGGCGATGGCTGAAGCGTCTGCGCTCATCCGGGATCCTGTGGGCCGCGGTCAGGCGGCACGTGTGTCGTGGTGCGTGTAGATGCGCAGCACCGGTTTTTCGGGCAGCCAGGCCACCGGCGCGGGACCCGGGGGATGCAGCAGCTGGCACCAGTCGGCCAGCGCCGGATCGCGGCGCCGCGCCCAGGCGACCAGTTCTGCGCGGCCCTGGGCATCGAACAGCGCGTGCAGCGGCTGCGGACCGTCCGCGGTCGTGGCGGCGGCGAGCGCGTGCGCAAGCGCGGAGGCAAGCGCCGCCTGCCGCGCGCGTTCGACGTGTCCGTCCCACACGGTGCGGTCCAGCGCGAGCAGGTAGCTGTTGCCCAGCGCCGCCTTCAGCCGCCGCACCGGCTCGCGACCGGTTTCGGCGCGGATCGCGGGGGCATGCGCCAGCACGCCGATGTCGCGCAGCAGCGCGTCCAGGCGCTGCCGCGGCCAGCGCATGCGCACCAGGTCCGGCTGCCGGCCCGGGTCCGGCGCGAACAGCGCCGCCGCCGGGCCGTCGGCCAGCCAGGCGGCCAGCATGCGCCGTCCCAGCGCACTGTCGCGGGCGCGCGCGGCAAGCTCCGCATTAAGCAGCGTGTCGCCATCGGCGAGCCAGCCCGGGTCGATATCCGCCAGCAGCGCCCTGGAGGCCATGCCTCAGCCGTTCCAGACCTGGTCGACGGGCTTGGCGGTTTGCGTGGTCCCGCGCAACCGGCCCCAGAACGCGACCAGCAGGCCCAGCAGCAGGACGACCGCCGCAGCGATGCCGAGCGTCAGCGGACTGACCGCCGAGAGTGCCACGGCCCCCTGCGCGGGGCGCGCCGGCAATGGCGGCGCGGCCGCGAATTTCACCGTGACCTTGTTGATGTCGGTGAGGCCGGGCACGGCGTCCTTGATCAGCAACTTGATGTCGGCCTCGCGGTCGCGGACGCTGGCGCCCGCCTGTTCGAAGATCGCCACCGACGCCGACGAATCCAGGCTCGACCCGCCCAGTGGGTCGCGCTCGGCCAGCGTGACGTGCACGCGCGCGTCGACCACGCCGGGGAAGCGCGTCAGCGTGTCCGACAGCTCCTGCTGCAGGCTGCACACTTCGCGCCCGCGTTCCTCGGTGGAGGACGACGCAAACCCTTCCTTCTTGAACACCTCGCAGGTGGTCGCGAACTGCGCCCGTGGCAGGCCGTGCGCGCCGAGGATCTGCATCGCGTACGGGAAGTCCGAGGCCGCGACACGCACCTCCCACCCGGTCTTCGACGGCGACGGATTCTTGTCGGCATCGATGCCCGCGGCGATCAGCGCGCCCATGATCTGGTTGGCCTGGCCCTCGTCGAGCTGGCTGTACAACGGCTTGCCGCCGCAGGCGGCGAGCATCGCGCCGGCCGCGAGGGCGAACAGGGCCGCGCGCAGTGCGCGCGGCCGGTCGTGGGACTTCATGCCATGCCCTCCTGGGTCAACCCTGCTGCCGGAACAGCTGCTGGATGCCGTCCGAGGTGCGGTTGGCGACGTTGGACGTCATCTCCGCCTGGAACAGGAACTGATGGCACTTCATGGTCATTTCCATCATCTGCCCGGGCGTGAGCTCGGCGATGTTGCCGCTCATGGTCTGCGACAGCGCGTTGATGTTGGCGGCACCGGTGTTGAGGTTGTCGATGGCGGCGATCAGCGCGCGCGTGCCCTCGGACGCCTGCGCCGGCGGCAGTTCCACCGGCGTCGCCTGCTGCTGCGGCTGCACGCCGCCGGTGCGCTCGAGCGACGCGGCGAAATCGCGCACGTCGTACGGCGTTGCCGTGGCCTGGCCACCGCCCGCGGAGGCAGCGGCATTGCCGGCTGCCTGCGTCGGGTCCATGGCCGCCACCTGGATGGCTTCGATCATTTCCGTCTCCTGTTGGGCTGCATTCGCGGGAACCGGCCACGGTGGCGAAGCCACCGGCGGCACGCACCCGGATGCCTCGGTTACTGGCGCTTGCCCAGCGTTTCCAGCGCCTGGCCGACGCTGTTCTGCGAGGTCGCGGCGTTGTTGGACATGAACTGCATCTTCAGGCTGGCCGCGGTGAGCTGCACCATCGAGGACGGCTGGTCGTCGCCGCCGCTGATGTTGGCCGACATGTCGGTGATCACCGACGCCTGCGAATCCAGGGTCTGGCCCCAGGCACGCGACATCGCCTCGTACCAGCTGCCGCGATCGCCGGCCGACGCACCGCCACGGATGCCGCCGGCGCCGCCGGTGACCGCCGCGCCCGCGATGAACTGTCCGATTCCCGCATTTCCGGTGACATTGGTCATGGTTCTCTCCTCTCTCTGTGATCTGTGCTGCGTTGGACTACGGATGGATCGGGCCGGCCTTCCCGGGGCCGGCCCGCGGCTTACATGCGCATCGACGACACCTCGCCGCGCACGTTGGAGAAATCCTGCGGCTCCGACACCTCCTCGTCCGGCCGCGGCGCGCGTTCGACGGCGAGCTTTTCCAGGCTGCCGTCGGCGCGCAGCGCGTGCGCGCTGTTCTCGGTGATCGACACCAGCGTGCCGATGCCGGGCAGTTCCGCGCCAACCGGGTACTTGTCGCCCTTTCCGGACAGCACGTGCGGATCGGCGCCGCGCACGATGGCGGCAACCCGGATGCGCACGGGCTTTGGCGGCACCGCCGGCGCGCTCGCCGCCGCGCTGCGCTCGGCCACGTTCACCGGGATGACCCGGCTCACGCCCTTGACCTCGCGCATGGCGCGCGAGAAGGACGCGGCGCGCAGCGCGGCCTCGTCCTCGAAGCGGCCGCTGACCTCGACGTCGCCGTTGCCGAGGTAGCGCGTACGCGCGTTGATGCCCTGGCCGCGGAGGATCTCGCTGACGTCGCCGGCGATGTCGTCGCCGGTGCGCAGCTCGAGCTTGGCGTCGATGTTGTCGTCGGCGATTCGGCGCGCGATGCGCTCGCGCGTGGCGGCGTCGGGCACGGTTCCGGTGAGCACCAGTCCGCCCTGCAGGTCGAGATTGGCACGGCCGTCATCGATGCCGTACTCGGGCACCAGGCGCTGCAACTGCTCGCGCGGATCGGGCGGTTCGGGCCTGGCCGGCATGACCGCGGCGAAAATCGCCAGCGAGACCAGTGACAGCACGGCCACTGCGGCCACCGCCGGCAGGCGCCGCAGGTAGGGGGTGGCCGCCGGCGTGGCCAGCGCGCGCGGCCCCAGCCCGCCGGGCACCAGCAGCTCCCACGCGGGATCGTCCGCGGCGCCGAACGCGATGGCCGCCTCGCCGAGGCCCACGCGCTGCACGCGGTCGAGCTCGACCGGATCACCGGGGTGGACCATGGTGGTACCGACATGCAGCGGTGCGTCGAGCGCGCGCAGCGAGAACGCGCCATCGACGAGGCTGAGCAAGGCGTGGTGGTTGGCCACGCCGGCGTCGGCGAGCACCATGTCGCAGTCGTCGCCGCTGCCGATGAGGATCATCTCGCGCGCCGCCAGCGGGCGCAGCGCACCGGCATGCAGGCCCGAGACCACGCGCAGCACCTTGTCGACCCCGCCCTCCGTCCCGTTGTCCCGTGCCACGTTCATTGCCGACCCTCCCGTCTTCCATCCTGCGACTGCATCGTTGCCCGGCGGCGGAGCAGCCCGACGGTCATGCGTTGACCTGCCCGGCCTGCACGATGCGCAGGTCGGGTGCGAGTTCCTGGTACGACAGCACCGGCAGCTCGAAGAAATCGACTTCCATCAGCTTGCGCAGGTGGCGGCGCACATCGAGCGAGCACAGCAGCACCGGCTGGACGCCGGGCGCCTGGCGGGCGAGGTGCGCGCGCACTTCGTTGCCCAGCCGCGCGGCGAGCTCGGGCGAGATGGCCAGCTGGCTCGCGCCGCCGGCCACGCGCACCGACTGGCGCAGCTTGTCCTCGAGTTCCGGATGGATCAGCAACACGTGCAGCGTGCGTTCGACATCGGCATGGCGTTCAGCGATCTCGCGCTTGAGCGCGACGCGCACGTATTCGGTGAGCAGCACCACGTCCTTCTCGCGGCCGCCGACGTCGGTGATCGCCTCGAACACATCGCGCAGGTTGCGCACCGGCACGCCTTCCTCGGCCAGCCGGCGGAGCACGTCGGCGACGCGTTGCGGCGCGACCACGCGCAGCATTTCCTTGACCAGGTCCGGGTAGTCGCGCTGCATGCGCGCGAACAGGTTGGCGGTCTCCTGGATGCCGATGAATCCGCCAAGGCGGCGCTGCAGCGCGGCGCTGCAATGCGATGCAAGCAGGTCGTCGGGTGCCAGCGCGCCGGCCTCGCCGCGGGCGACCCAGTCACCGGCGAGCGTGGGAAAGAAGCCGGGCTGGCGATTGCCGTCGGTGGGCACGGCCGCGCGGCGGAAGTCCTCGTCCATGCGCAGGTGGCCCGCCGCCAGGCGCGCGCCGAACGCGGTCAGGCGGTATTCGCCAGGGCCCAGGGCTTCGGAGACGCGCAACTGCGGCACGGGGACAGGCACGCCGTATTCCTCGCGCATGCGCTGCGCCACGCCGGCCACGCGTGCGAACAGCGCGTCCTTGCCGGTCGCCGCGAGCAGCGCCGGTGACAGTTCGAGCTGCAGCGGCGCGGGTGGCGCCAGGTCGTCGACCGGCGGCAGGCGGTCGGCTTCGGCGACTTCGTCCTCGGGCACGCGGAACGCGCGGCGCAGCACCACGAAGCCGTGCCGGTAGCGCCAGGCGCTGATACCAAGCAGCGAGACGCCGAGCGCGGCGAACACCATCTTCGGGAAACCCGGCACCAGCGTCATGAGCAACGCGAGCAGGCCGGTGATCAGCAGCACGCGCGGCTGGCCGCTGACCTGGCGGGTGATGGCGTCGCCGAGGTGGCGGTCGTCGACCTCGCCGGTGGTGCGCGTGACCACCAGGCCCGCGGCGATGGTGGCGAGAATGGCCGGGATCTGCGAGACCAGGCCGTCGCCGATGGTCAGGATGCTGTAGGTGCGGGTGGCGTCGGCCAGTGACATGTCGCGCTGCATGACGCCGATCGCCAGTCCGCCGAGCAGGTTGATGATGATGATGACGATGCCGGCGATCGCGTCGCCCTTGACGAATTTCATGGCGCCGTCGAGCGCACCGTGCAGCTGGCTCTCGGACTCCAGCAGGCGGCGCCTGCGCTTGGCCTCGTCCTTGTCCATCAGCCCGGAGCGCAGGTCGGAGTCGATCGACAGCTGCTTGCCGGGCATCGCATCAAGGGTGAAGCGCGCCGCCACCTCGGCGACGCGTTCGGCGCCCTTGGCGATGACGATGAACTGCACCACGGTGATGATCATGAACACCACGAGGCCGACCACCAGGTTGCCGCCGGCCACCAGGCTGCCGAAGGTCTCGACGATGTGCCCGCCTTCGGCATCGAGCAGGATCGAGCGGGTGATGGCGATCGACAGCGCCAGGCGGAACAGCGTGGTCAGCAGCAGCACGCTCGGGAAACTGGAGAACGCGACCGGCGTGGGGATGTAGATCGCCAGCAACAGCAGGCCGAAGCCGATGGAGATATTGACCGCGACCAGCGCGTCGATCACCACCAGCGGCAGCGGCAGGATCATCACGCTGATGATCATCACCGCCGCGAACGCAAGGATGATGTCGCTGTAGCCGAGCTTGACGCGCGGTGCCGCGTTGCCCGGTGCCGCGAACAGCGAGCCGATCAGCGCACGCATGTCACGCACCACGCACGGCGCGCAACCGGCGTGCAACTGCCGTGCGTCCGTCCGCTGTTATCGATGCATCGCCCTCGCCACATCGCACTGACCCCATGCGTCACTTTGTGGCAAATTACGATAGTCTCGACACAAGAGCAACGTGGGAAATATTGCAGGACGCGATGGCGGCGAAGGCGTTGCCGATTCAGTGAAATGAACGCAAGCCGCTGTAATTGAGGCGTAATTTTGCCGTCACGGAAATTTCGCCAGTGCGGTGCATCACTTGATCGAGGTCTGCGGCGTGGCCGCTGGATGGATTGGCGCGACGTCGTCGGCGTCCAGTTCGGTGACGAAGTTCACGCTTTGCGCGCTGACTCCAATCGTGAATACGCGACCGGAGCGCAGTTTCACCAGCACCAGGCGCTCGCGTGGCCCGAGCGGCAGGATTTGCAGGATCGACAACGGGGCATCGGGACCGGTGAGGCCATAGCGCCGACGGAGCAGGCGCAGCACCACCAGCAGGCCCACGATGATGAAGGCCAGGGGCAGCAGGATGGCCATCAGTTCGGCGCCGAAGGACGAGGCGGCGGGCGCGGCATCGGCAACCACGGGCTCGGCCGACATGGCGCGGCCACAGGCGAGGGACAGGATGGCGGGTATGGCAGTCAGCGATCGCTTGGACATGGCGGGATGGAAGGCCCTGGGGATTGGCGCGGGACGCGCGGCGTCAGCCTACAACAGCGCTCCCGCCCGCCAGCGCCGTGGAATGCGCGCGCGATGACGGCGAACGGCGCGGTCGCGGCCCTGCTCGAAGCGATCCCGGTGCCCTGCGCCGCGTTCGCGCGAGGCGACGGGCGGCTGCTCGCCAGCAACAGCCCTTACCGTGACGCGTTCAGCGGACTGCCTGGCCATGTGCATCGCACGCGCCTGCTCGCCGAACTCGGCGACGACGACCACGACAGCGGCAGCGGCGGTGCCGCGCCGCGCGAAGTCCATGCCGCGCACAGCAATCGCTGGTATGCCCTGCACTGGGGCGAATCCGATGCCGGCGGCGAGCCGCTGTCGCTGCTGACCGCGGTCGACATCAGCGCGCGCATCGAGGCGCTGGATTCGCACCGCAGCCGCCAGGAAAAGCTGCTCTTCACGTCCCGGCTGATGTCGGTGGGCGAAATGGCGGCGATGCTCGCGCACGAGTTGAACCAGCCGCTGGCGGCGATCGTGAACTACCTCAACGGCAGCCTGCGCCTGGTGGACCAGGCCGGCGGACCGGTGCAGGTGGAGCGCGCGCTGCTGGCCGCGCGCACCCAGGCCGAGCACGCCGCCGCGGTGATTTCGCGCGTCCGCGAGTTCATCCGCGCCCGCGAACCCCGGCGCGACGCGCGCGACCTGGCGCAGATCACCGGCACCGTGCTCGAGCTGCTGCGGCTGGAGGCGGACCGCCAGCAACTGCGCATCGAACTGGCACTGGCGCCCGACCTGCCCGCGGTCTACGCGGACCGGGTGATGGTCGAGCAGGTGCTGCTGAACCTGGTGAAGAACGCCATCGAGGCGATGCGCGAGGTGCCGGCGGCGAAGCGCGGGCTGCGCATCGAAGGCCGCGTGAATCTGGACGGCGAGGTCGAGGTGCGCGTCTGCGACCGGGGCGAAGGCCTCAGCGCGGAGCAGGGCCAGCAGCTGTTCTCGCCGTTCTTCACCACCAAGAGCGACGGGCTGGGCATCGGGCTCGCCATCTGCCGCTCGATCATCGAATACCACGAGGGGCGGCTGTTCTTCGAGCCGCGCGACGGCGGTGGCAGCGTGTTCGGCTTCACGCTGCCGATCGCGGACGGAAGGGGATGAGGATGCCGGCTACGCGTGTCTACCTGGTCGACGACAACGACGGATTCCGCGATTCCACCGCCTGGCTGCTGGAGACCTCCGGCTACGAGGTGCTGCCATTCGCCTCCGGCGCGGCGTTCCTGGCGGCCTATGCCGGCAATCGCCACGGCGACGTCGCCGAGTGCCTGGTGTCGGACATCCGCATGCCGGAAATGAGTGGGCTGCAGTTGCAGGACGAACTCATCCGCCGCGGCATCCACCTGCCGCTGGTGTTCGTGACCGCGCACGGCGATGTGCCGCTGGCGGTCGAGGCGATGCGCAAGGGCGCGTCGAACTTCCTCGAGAAGCCGTTCAGCGAGGAGGCGCTGGTCGGCGCGCTGCGCACCGCGCTGGCCAGCGCACGCAGCCGCGGCAATGGCGGCGGCGCGATGGCCGGCGAACTCCTCGCCCGGCTCAGCCCGCGCGAACGCCAGGTGCTCGACCTGGTGGTGGCCAGCAAACCGAACAAGATCATCGCCGACATCCTCGGCATCAGCATCAAGACCGTTGAACTGCACAGGGCGAACATGATGGCGAAGCTGGGCGTGCGCTCCGTGCCGGAGCTGATGAAGGTGGCGCTTGGCCACGGTTGAGCGCGGCGCGCGCAAGGCCCGCGCGCGCACCGGCGACGCCGTGCGCGTGCCGGCAGCGGTTGTCGCGGCACGTTCACCGCGCGGCCTGCTTCCGGTGCTCGACGCGCCGGTGGCCGAAGCGCTGCGCGCGTTCTTCGCCGAACCGCGCTGGTGGATGCTCGCCGACCGCAGCGCGGTCGAGGTGCGCTTCGGCCGCGCGCCGAGCGCCGCGTTCGAGATCGACGCCGAGGGCACGCGCCTGGCGCTGCACGTCGAGGGTGCGGCGGGCGACGCCGACGACGGCCGCATGCGCTGGAGCGACCACAGCGGCCGCGCGCGCGTGCTCGCCTGGAGCCTGGCCCACGAGTCGCTGCTGATGCGGCTGAGCGAATGGCTGGGCGTGTCGCTGCTGCCGGTGGTGGATGACGCCCCCGGCGACGCCACGACAGCGCTGGCCGCGCCCGGGCTGTGGCTGGACGTGGCCATCGAGGACGATGCGCCGCTGCCGGACGACGCGGCGCCCGCGGCGCCGCCAGCGCGCACCCGCGCCTGCCTGTGGCTGCCGGCCGCCTGGCTGCACCGCCTGGCTGCCCGCGCCGAACCCGCGCATGACGGCGAGCCGCCGAAGGGCGCAGGGCGCTGGCGCGCGCTGCCGGTCGCGGTATCGCTGCTGCTCGCGGCGCCCCCGCTTTCCGCTGGCGACTGGCGCGCGTTGCGCCCGGGCGACGTGATCGTCGCCGGCCGCAGCAGCCAGCCCCACGTGATCGCGCGCGCCGCCGGCCAGGACTGGCCGCTGGCCCCGGCCGCCGGCGGCTGGTCCGTGCGCGGCACACCTATCCCGACCGCCATGTACCAGGAGGACAGCACCATGACCGATCACGAGGGCAGCCCGACGGCGGCCGATGCCGACCCCGCGCGGCGCCTGCCGGTGCGCCTGGAGTTCGAACTCGGCCGCAGCGAACTGAGCGTCGGCGAACTCGCCGACCTGCAGCCCGGCCATGTCTTCCCGCTGGCAACCGCGCTCGAGGGCGCGAACGTCGCGATCCGCGCCAACGGCCGCGACGTGGGCCGCGGCGAACTGGTCGCCGTGGGCGACACCCTCGGCGTGCGCCTGGTGTCCTGGAGCTGACCGGGCATGGACTTCACCACGTTCTCCCCCGCGGTTGTCCTTGTCACCGTGGTGTTCATCGGCCTCGCGCCCTTTGTCGCGGTGATGGTGACCTCGTTCACCAAGATCGTGGTGGTGCTGAGCCTGCTGCGCAATGCGCTCGGCCTGCAGCAGGTGCCGCCCAACGTGGTCATCAACGGCCTGGCGATCGTGCTGTCGATCTACGTGATGCATCCGGTGCTGCTGGAGACGCATGCATCGGTGACGGCCTACATGGAAGGCAAGCCGCCGCCGGCATCGGTGCAGGCGCAACTGGAGGCACGCGCGGCGGGACGCGCGCAGCGCGCGGCGAACCGCGAACTGGAACGCCTCCGCGCGGAGCGGGCGGCGGGCGGTCCCGCGGCGGCGCCCGCGGCCACAGCGGCCGAACCGCCGCCCGCCAGCCCGGCCGCGGCGGATGCGCTGCGTGCCGAGGCCGAGGCGATCGCCGCGGGCACGGCCGCGCAGGGCGCCGCGGAGCCTGATGCCCAGGCGCCACCCGCGCCACGGCGCGGCCCGCTGTTCGCCAACGTGCGCAACGGCAGCGAGGAACCCGGCGCCGGCGAGCCTGACGGAAGCGGCGACGCGCAGGCCGGCGACGGCGGGCCGGTGGTGGTAACCGCGGTCGGCACGCCGGCAGCGAAGCCCGCCGCCGACGGCCCGATGGATGCGGCACGCATGCTGGGCATCCTGGATGCCGGCAAGGAGCCGCTGCGCGGCTTCCTGATCAACCACTCCAATGATGCCGAGCGGGCGTTCTTCCTGCGCAGCGCGCAGCGGCTGATGCCCGCCGAGCGCCGCGACGAGCTCGACGTCGACGACTTCATCGTGGTCGTGCCGGCGTTCACCGTCAGCGAGCTGGCGGCGGCGTTCCAGATCGGCTTCCTGATCTTCCTGCCGTTCCTGGTGATCGACCTGGTGGTGGCCAACATCCTGCTGGCCCTGGGCATGATGATGCTCTCGCCGACCACCATCTCGCTGCCGTTCAAGCTGCTGCTGTTCGTGCTGATCGACGGCTGGGCCAAGCTGGTGCACGGCCTGGTGCTGACCTACGGGAGCGCCTGGTAGTGAACGAGGTCCTGGAGCTCACCAGGGAGGCGCTGTTCCTGACCATGCTGCTGTCGGGGCCGCCGATCGGCGCCGCGGCGCTGGTGGGGCTGGTGATCGCGTTCCTGCAGGCGGCCACCCAGCTGCAGGAGCAGACGTTCGCCTACGCCTGCAAGTTCCTGGCGATCGTGCTGATGCTGTTCGTGACCGCGGCGCTGATCGGCGGCTCGCTGTACAGCTACGCCGACCGGATCTTCCGCGACTTCCCGGGACTGGTGCGGCAGTAGCGCGTGTTCGACTTTCTCGGCAATCCCCTGCTGGCGCTCGCGCTGACGCTGCCGCGCGTGGTGGGCGCGTTCGTGGTGCTGCCGCTGATGACCCAGCAGACGGTGCCGGCGATGGTGCGCAACAGCTTCATGGTCAGCCTGGCCATCATCGCCCTGCCCGTCGCGCTGGCCGGCATGCCGATGGAGTCGCTGGGCGCGGCCGAGTGGCCGGTGATCGTGCTCAAGGAGCTGTTCATCGGCGTGGCGATCGGCTTCTGCTTCGGCATCGTGTTCTGGGCGATCGGCGCGGTCGGCAACGTGGTCGACACCCAGGTCGGCATGTCGATGGCGTCGGTGTTCGATCCCATCCAGGGCCACACCGTCACCGTGCACGGCGAGTTCCTGTCGCAGCTGGCAGCGTGGCTGTTCATGGCCAGCGGCGCGTTCCTGGTGTTCCTCGACCTGCTGATGTCGAGCTACCTGCTGTGGCCGGTCACGTCGTACTTCCCCGACCTGCCGGCCGCCGGCATGAACCTGTTCGTCGGCCAGTTCAGCTACATGATGACGGCGGTCCTGGTGATGGCCGCGCCGATCATGGTGATCCTGCTGATCATCGACCTGTCGTTCGGGCTGGTGAACCGCTACGCGCCGCAGCTCAACGTGTTCGCGCTGACGCTCCCGATCAAGGCCTGGCTGGCCACGGCGCTGATCCTGATGCTGCTGGGCGTGTACATCGAGATCGTGCTGGAGCGCCTGGGCAGCAACCGCCATCTGCTCGGCGTGCTGCAGCAGGCCTTCGGCACCTGACCTGACCCGCGCCGCCGGGCTCAGTCGCCGCGACGGATGCCCTCGGCCCAGTGCAGCACCTCGGCCACGGCGTCGAAGAACTCGCCGCCGATGTACTCGTCCAGCGCGACCTTCTCGTTGAGCCCGCGCGCCAGCGGGATGTTCTGCAGGATCGGCACGCCGGCCTCTTCGGCGGCGCGCTTGATCTCCTCGGCCTGGTGGCCCTCGCCCTTGGCGACGACCACCGGCAGGTCGTTGACCCCGGACTCGAACTGCAGCGCGACGGCGATGTGGGTGGGATTGGTCACGACGACATTGGATCCTCGCACGGCATTGAGCATCGTCTGCTGCGACCACTCCTGGTGCAACTGCTTGCGGCGCTGCTTGATGTAGGGGTCGCCCTCGTTCTCCTTGACCTCCTGGCGGATGTCACGGCGGCTCATGCGCAGCTGCTTGAGGTAGGAGAACTTCTGGTACCAGGCGTCGAGCACCGAGACGAAGAAGAACACGAAGATCGTCCAGATGCCGATGCGCAGCAGGCCGTGCCAGATCGCGGTGGCCATCGCCTCGGGCGGGGCATGCGGCAGCAGCAGCAGGCTGTGGCGCATGCCGTACAGCACGAAGCCGCCGATGAAGATCAGGCCTGCGCTCTTGAAGAACGCCTTCACCAGCTCGACCAGGTTGTCCATCGAGAACATCTTCTTGATGCCCTCGACCGGGTTCAGCTTGGCCAGGTCCGGGGTGAGCTTCTTCATGCTCGCCACCGGCCCCGTCTGCAGGAACTCGGTCACCAGGCCCAGGAACACCGCCAGCAGCAGCAGCGGCAGGCACAGCCACAGCAGGGTCCAGACGGCGAGCATGCCGACATCGGGCAGCGCCTCGGCGAACGGGCGGCCGATCGAGGCCACGCTGGCCTCGAACAGCTGGCGCATGCGGTCCCACATGAAGTCGAGCATCATCCACGCGCCCACCAGCCAGCCGAGCACCAGCACGGTGCTGGTCAGCTCCTTGCTCTTGGTGACGTTGGCGTCCTTGCGCGCGTCACGCAGCTTCTTGGAAGTGGGCTGCTCGGTCTTGTCGGCGCCCTGATCCTTCGCCATCCCGTTCCCTGCCTGCAGTGCCGGTGCACGCTACCATGCGCGCCCGCCAGGCCCGCGCCATCTAGGGTTGCCCCGAGCTGGCATGCGCGGGGTGGGGGCGTAGAGTTCCGGCATCGCCCCTCGTCCGTGCAGGTTCCACGCAGCGCAATGAGCATCACCGGCCCCGATTCGCGCCTCGACGTCGCCTCCGCCCTGCACCGGATCGACAGCCCGCTCGACGACCTCCGTCGCCAGCAGGGCGGGGACGCGCATGAGGTCCAGGGCACCGTACCGCTGGTCGAAGCCGAGGTTGCACCGACCCCGCAGGCCGATGCCGGCGAGTACATGCTCAATGCCCCGGCGTGGGAGTCCGGCCACGACCGCCTGCTGGCCGGGGACCTGGCGCTGGAGGCGAGTCTGGGCGGCATGCCGCTGGCGCAGGCCGCCGAACACGCCGTCGACGCCGTCCTCGACGCCTTCGCCTGAATCCCGTGCACGGCGGCGACTGGCTGCCCGCCGCGCCAGGCCGTGATAATGCCGGCGCCATGACCGACCCCCTGCCCACCCCGGCCGCCCTGCGGACCGCGGCCGACCGCCTGGTCTCGGCGCTGGCCGCGCACGCCGATCCGGAGTACCGGCTGGCCGTGCTCAAGCGCCTGGTGCGCCGGCTGGGCGAGGAGCAGTACCCGCTGTTCCTGCGCCTGGTGGGGGTGGTGGCGGAGAGCGACGACGAGCGCGCGCAGCGCATCCTCGCCGAGACCTTCGGCACCGCCCTGCGGCGCATGGACCTCCCCGGCGGCGCGCTGAGTTCGTGGGGCGCGACCGGCCTCCCCGACCATGGCGCGCCCATGGCGGCCAGCGCGCTGTCCGGGCATTTCTTCGGTGCCACGCCACGGCGCATGCTGGGGCCGGTCGAATACCTCACGGTCTGGCACCTGCAGCGCACCCAGCGCACGGCGCTGTCCGCAGACACGTTCCGGAACAGCCTGGCGCGCATGATCACCATGCTCAACCGCAGCGACGATGCGCGCACGCTGTACCCGCAGAAGCTCGCCGCCGACGCGCAGAACGAGCTCGAGGGCGCCTACACGCGCGTCACCCGCGAGCGCCTGGCGGCGATTGCCGCGGCCTGGGCCGCCGGGTACCCGCCCGACAGGGTGGCCGAGGCGGCCATCGACAGCGGCGCCGCCGCCAACCCGCATGGCTGGGTCGTGCGCGACCTCTGAGCCGTCCGCGCTTGCCGCCGGCGTCGGCGCGCGGCCAAGATGCCAGCAGCTTCCGGGGAGGGACGCCACGTGCCGCCACCACGAACCATCCTGCTGCGCGTGTTCGCAGCCGCCGCGCTGGCCTGCGCGGTCTCGGCCTGCAAGCCCGCGGCTGAGGCACCCGCCACGGCGGCCGGGCGCGGCGATACCAGTCGTCCGGTGCTGGCGGTGCAGCTGCTGAGCCGGCACCTGCGCGACAACGATTTTGCCGCCTTCGCGCGTGACGCCGTGCCTCCCGCGCTGCACACCCGCCTGGAACGGGCCTGGCGCGACGGCCGCAGCCGTTGGCCGCTGGACGAGCTGCCCTTCAATGACCGCATCCCGTCGGTGCTCGCCGCGCTCGCCGCGCCGGACGCGGACACCGCGCTGCGCAAGGACTTCGACCGCCAGTTCTCGGGTGCGGGCGGTGAGATCCGCGCCGCCGCGACCACGCTCGGGGTGTTCGGCGTTCAGTACGTGGATCACCAGGGTGATTTCAGCCCCGCCGAACGCGCCCACTACGCGCAGCTGGTGACCGCCGCGGCACGCTGGGCACAACGCGCGCCGCTGGCCGACCGCGCACGCGCGCACGCGGCCATCGCGCGCCTGGCGGCCGCGGCCCGTGCGGCGGAACTGGACAACGCCGACAAGGAGGCCTGGTCGGCGCTCGGCATGGACGCCACGCTGCGTCGCATCGGCCGCTTCAGTGGCGAGGCGAAGGCGGTGCTCGCCGGCTACGGGCTGGGCGTTGACGACAGCCTGGACGGGCTGGAGGCGAGCCTGCACATGCAGGCCGGCGATTACGCCGAGGTCCGCCTGCGTTACCTGCTCGCCGGCGACCCGATCGATGCGCTGATCCCGGTCGAACGCCTGGGCGGCCAGTGGTACGTCAGCGACTTCCTGCGCCACGCCCAGGCCGCCGCGGGCGTCCCGGCCCGCCCCGCCAGCCCGCAGCGGACCGCGCCGCTGCCCGACGGCCCGGCCGCCGCACCCTGAACGCGGGCGACCGGGCGATCGGCGCGCTTGGGCATAATGCCGAAGATGCCTGACCAACCTTCCCTGTTCGACAGCAGCCCGGAGCCCGCAAGGCCCGACAGCACGGATGTCCCCGGCGCTGCGGCGCAGGAGGATCCCGTGCCTGGTGCCGCCGCGCCGGACACACGCCACGGAAGCGACGCGCGCGACACGGTGCAGCCCGGCGATGCGGACGTCCTGCGCGCCCCCGCCCGCCCGCGCGCCGCGCCGCGTGCGCAGCGTTCGCTCCGGGCGCGGCTGCTTGGCGGCATGCTCGCGCCATGGATCGGGCTCAAGATCGAGCCGGCGTCCCCGGGCGCCGGCATCGACACGCGCCTGGTCTGCTATGTCCTCGAGGATTACGGCCTGTCCAACGCCCTGATCCTGGACCGCGCCTGCCGCGAGGCCGGCCTGCCATCGCCACTGCGGCCGCTGCCGGGCGATCCGCTGGGCCGCAAGCGTGCCTACGTGGCGCTGTCGCGACGCAATGCCGGCAATGCCCTGGCGCTGGCGACGCAGATCGCCACCCAGCAGCCGAAGCCGCCGAAGAAGAACCATTCCGACTCGCTCGCCCGCCTGCTCGCGGCGCACCGCCTGGATCCCTCCCTCGACGTGCAGCTGGTGCCGGTGTCGATCTTCGTCGGGCGCTCGCCGGACAAGAACAGCGGCTGGTTCTCGGTGCTGTTCTCGGAGAACTGGACCATCGTCGGCCGTTTCCGCAGGCTGCTGGCGATCCTGCTCAACGGCCGCGACACCCTGGTGCGGTTCTCGCCGGCGATCGACCTGCAGGGCGTGATTGCCGAAGGCCTCGATGCCGAACGCGAGGTGCGCAAGCTCTCGCGCGTGCTGCGCACGCACTTCAACCGCATCCGCGCGGCGGTGATCGGTCCGGACCTCTCCACGCGCCGCCTGCTGGTCGACAAGGTGCTGTCCGCGCAGCCGGTGCGCGACGCGATCGCCGACCAGGCGCGGCGCGAGGGCGCGCCCGGCGACAAGGCCCAGGCCGAGGCCTGGAAGAAGGCGCACGGCTATGCCTACGAGATCGCGGCCGACTATGCGCATCCCGTGGTGCGTTCCGCCAGCTTCCTGCTGTCCACGGTGTGGAACCGGATCTTCCGCGGCGTGCTGGTGCACCACCTCGACAACCTCAAGGCCGCGGCCCCGGGCCATGAAGTGGTCTACGTGCCCTGCCACCGCAGCCACATGGACTACCTGCTGCTCAGCTACCTGCTGTACACGCGCGGCATCGTGCCGCCGCACATCGCCGCGGGCATCAACCTCAACCTGCCGGTGATCGGCACCATCCTGCGCAAGGGTGGCGCGTTCTTCATCCGCCGCAGCTTCCGCGGCAACGCGCTGTACTCGGCGGTGTTCACGGAATACGTGGCGCAACTGGTGGCCGGCGGCTACTCCATCGAGTACTTCATCGAGGGCGGGCGTTCGCGCACCGGGCGCCTGCTGCAACCCAAGGGCGGCATGGTGGCGATGACGGTGCGCGCGTTCCTGCGCCAGCCGACGCGGCCGGTGCTGTTCCAGCCGGTGTACATCGGCTACGAGAAGCTGATGGAGGGCAACAGCTACCTCGACGAGCTGTCCGGCAAGCCCAAGCAGGGCGAGTCCATCTGGGCCCTGCTGTGGGGCATCCCCAAGGTGCTGCGGCAGAACTACGGCCAGGTGGTGGTGAATTTCGGCCAGCCGATCGCGCTCGCCGACATGCTGGCCGAACACGCCGCCGCCTGGGACGGCAAGCCCCTGCCCGACGAGGAAAAACCCGCCTGGCTGTCGACCACGGTCGATGCCACCGCGCAGCGCATCCAGGAGCGCGTCAACTCCGCCGCCGACGTCAACCCGATCAACCTGCTGGCGCTGGCCCTGCTGTCCACGCCCAAGCACGCGATGGGCGAGGCCGACCTGGTCGCGCAGATCGTGCTGTCGAAGAAGCTGCTGGCCGAGGTGCCCTACAGCCCGCTGGTCACCGTGACCCCGCACGCGCCGGAGCAGATCATCGCCCACGGCGAGGAGATCGGCGTGCTGCACCGCGTGGCGCATCCGCTTGGCGACGTGCTGCGCGTGAACGGCGATACCGCGGTGCTGCTGTCGTACTTCCGCAACAACGTGGTGCATCTGTTCACTGCTTCGGCGTGGATCGCGTGCTGCTTCCTGCACAATCGGCGCATGGCGCGCGACAGCCTGCTGCGCATCGGCCGCGCGATGTACCCGTTCCTGCAGGGCGAACTGTTCCTGCCCTGGGACGAGGACGGCTTTGCCGCGCGCATCGACCAGACCATCGCGCTGTTCATCCGCGAGGGCCTGCTGGAGCGCGTCGGCGACGACGACGGCGGCATCCTCGCCCGCCACCCGGGGCAGTCCGACGAGGTCTTCCGCCTGCGCGCGCTCGGCCATCCGCTGCAGCAGGCGTTCGAGCGCTACTACATCGCGATTTCGGTGCTGGCCAAGAACGGCTCCGGCGCGCTCGGCACCGGCGAACTGGAAACCCTGTGCCAGCTGGCGGCGCAGCGCCTGAGCCTGCTGTACGCGCCGGCGGCACCGGAGTTCTTCGACAAGACGCTGTTCCGCGGCTTCATCCAGAAGCTGCGCGAGCTCGGCCTGGTGAAGCTGGACCACAACAGCAAGCTCGCCTTCGACCAGCGCCTGGACACCTGGGCCAAGGACGCCAAGGTCATCCTCGGCCGCGAGCTGCGCCACACCATCGAGAAGATCAGCCCCGAGGCGGTCAAACCCGTGCCGCAGCCGGGCCCGGCTGCGCCGGAGCCCGCCGCCGCGACGGACGACCCGCCCGCGCGCTGACCGGCGCGCACTCTCGGCGGCGCGGGGGCGCCGGCACCTCGACGCCGATGCCTGTCGCTACTGGCGCAGCAGCGCTGCCCTGACGCTGCGCTGGTGACGGCCCGCCGCGGCTCAGGCGGGTTGGTCGGGAATCAGCGCCGACTCCATCCGCTCGATGCAGTCCTTGATCTGCAGCTTGCGCTTCTTCAGGCGCTTGAGGACCAGTTCATCGGTCTGGATGTCGATGTGCAGGCGCTCGATGGCCAGGTCGAGGTCACGGTGTTCGACGCGCAGCGCGACGAGGCGTTGCGTGAGGCGGGCCAGTTCGGTGGTGTCCGGCGGATGCATCTGCGCTCGAGATTACACGGCGGGCGGCGCCGGCGCGACGGCCGCGGCCCGACGGTGGGCAGCCGGTAGAATGGCCCGCTGATGAGTACCGTCCTGCCCCTCGCCACCCCGACCCCGCGCAAGCCGCGCGCCGACGCACCGGCAGCGCAGCTGGCCAGCCGCCTGCGCCACCAGGTCGGCCGCGCAATCGCCGATTTCGGCATGATCGGGGACGGCGACCGGGTGATGGTGTGCCTGTCCGGCGGCAAGGACAGCTACACCCTGCTGGACATCCTGCTGCAGCTGCAGAAGAAGGCGCCGGTGTCGTTCTCGCTCACCGCGGTCAACCTCGACCAGAAGCAGCCCGGGTTTCCGGCGCATGTGCTCCCCGCTTACCTGCGCGCGCGCGGCGTGGACTTCCACGTCATCGAGCAGGACACCTACTCGGTGGTCGCGCGCGTGGTGCCGGAAGGCAGGACCATGTGCGCACTGTGCTCGCGCCTGCGCCGCGGCGCGCTGTACGCGCACGCGGCCGAGCATGGATTCACGCGCATCGCGCTGGGCCACCACCGCGACGACATGGTGGCGACGTTCTTCCTCAACATGTTCTTCCACGCGAAGCTCGCCGGCATGCCGCCCAAGCTCCTGAGCGACGACGGCCGCCACGTGGTGATCCGCCCGCTGGCCTACGTGGCCGAGGCCGACATCGCCGCGTATGCGGACGCCATGCGCTTCCCGATCATTCCCTGCAACCTGTGCGGCTCGCAGGAGAACCTGCAGCGCGTGCAGGTGCAGCGGATGATGGCGGACTGGGAGCGCGCGTCGCCCGGCCGCATCGACCAGATCGCGCGCGCCCTGGGCGACGTCCGCCCCGCGCAACTGGGCGACCCGGCGCTGTTCGACTTCGCCGGCCTCGGCTGCGGCGATTCCGGGCCCGCACCCCGTACCGAGCACTGACCCCACGCACGATGGCCGGCTTCCCGCACACGCGGGAACGACGCGCCATTGCCCCCGACACACCGATCCTGGATTGCCCCCGCATGTTCTTTCGCAACCTCACGCTGTTCCGCTTCCCCACCTCGCTCGATCTTGCCGCACTCGATGACGCGCTCGCCGCGCAGCCGCTGAAGCCGGTCGGCCCGCTGGAACTCTCCTCGCGCGGCTTCGTCGCGCCGCTCGGCCGCGACACCGAAGCGCTCGCGCACCGCGTGCCCGACGCCATCTGGGTCGCCGTGGGCGGCGAGGACCGCCTGCTGCCGTCGGCGGTGGTCAACGACATGCTCGCGCGCAAGCTCGACGAGCTGGAAGAACGCGAAGGCCGCCGTCCGGGCGGGCGCGCGCGCAAGCGCCTGAAGGACGACCTGGTGCACGAGCTGCTGCCGCGCGCGTTCGTGCGCCCGACCCGCACCGACGCGATGATCGACCTGCGCAACGGCCTGTGCATCGTCGACTCCTCGTCGCGCAAGAGCGCCGAGGCGGTGGTGTCGCAGCTTCGCGAGGCGCTGGGCAGCTTCCCGGCACTGCCGCTGAACGCGGAAGTCGCGCCGCGCAGCGTGCTCACCGGCTGGATCGCCGGCGAGACGCTTCCCGACGGCCTGACGCTCGGCGAGGAATGCGAGATGAAGGACGCCAACGACAAGGGCGCGGTGGTGAAGTGCCAGCGCCAGGACCTCGGCAGCGACGAGATCACCCACCACCTGGAGGCCGGCAAGCAGGTCACGCGCCTGGCGCTCACCCTCGACGACCACGTGTCGTTCGTGCTCGGCGAAGACCTGGTGGTGCGCAAGCTGAAGTTCCTCGACGGCGTGGTCGACCAGCTCGACAGCGGCGACCGTGCCGACCAGCGCGCCGAACTCGACGCGCAGTTCGCGTTGATGTCGGCGGAGGTGCGCCGCCTGTTCGAAGTGCTGGAGCCCGCGCTCAAGCTGTCGCGCGTCGACGCCTGAACGCGTGCATCGCAACGGCGCGCGCGCATCCGTCGCGCGTGCGCGTTGCGTGCGCGCACCGGTAGAATGCGCGCATGTCGTCCCTGCTCCGCCTGCTGCTTCCGAAGTCCATTGCACCGGGCACCCGCAACGTCCAGCGCGACACCGTCGCGCTCGCGATGGACGATGGCAGCTCCATCGATGTGCTGCGCGTGCGCGATCCGCGCGCGCGCCGCGTGCGCCTGTCGGTCGATGAACGCGGCGCGCGCCTGACGCTGCCGCCGCGCGCCAGCCTGGACGCGGGCGAACGCTTCCTGCGCGAACACAGCGACTGGCTGCAGGCGCAGCTGCGGGCGCACGCCATCGACCACATCACGCCGCTGCAGCGCGGCGTCACCGACACGCTTCCGTTGCGGGGCGAACTGCTGCCCCTGCGCTGGGAGCGCGGACGCTTCGCCTGCGTGGTGCGCGATGCCGACGGCCTCGTGTTCCGCGATACCGCGCGTGGCGGCGGCACCGCGCTGCGCCGCGCACTGCGCGAGTTCTACGAGAGCGAAGCGCGCGCCGACGTCGGCCGCTGGCTGCCCGGCTACCTGCCCGGACTGCCGCGCGCGCCCGCGCGCCTGCGCCTGAAACCGATGTCCTCGCAGTGGGGCTCGCTGGCGCCGGACGGCACGCTCGCGCTCGACCTGGCGCTGGTGCTCGGCCGTCCCTCCGCGTTCGAATACGTGCTGGTGCACGAGCTCTGCCACCTGCTGCGCGCCGATCATTCCCCGGCGTTCTGGCACGAGGTCGAGGCGCGCTGCCCGGGCTGGCGCGCCGAGCGCGACTACTTCCGCAGCGAGGGACGCCAGCTCAAGGCGGCGCTGCGCGTGCTGCTGTCCGTGGACACCATCTCCCTGCGTTGACGGGCGGCAGCGGCGCGCTCAACGGACGAGGAAGTCGCCGATCGCGTCGGCCACCGCCTGCGGGTCTTCCATGTGCAGGTGGTGGCTGCCGGCGATGATGGTCACGTCGCCATCGGGCAGGCGCGCTGCGCGCGCGCGGCGCAGCGCATCGGGCAGGTAGGCCTGCGCGGGGTCGGCGAACACCACCCGCGTCGGACAGGTGATGCCGGCCACCAGGTCGTCGACCTGCGCCTCGGTCATGCGCACCATGGTCGGCAGGGTCAGGCGCGGATCGCTGCTCCAGCTCCAGCCACCCTCCACCGCCACCACGCCGCGCTCCACCAGCAGCCGCGCCACCGGCTCGGTGAGGCCGTTGGCCTGCATGCGCGCGCGCACCGCGACTTCGAGGTCGGGGAACACCCGCAGGCGCTTGGCGGGCAGCGCGCGCGTCGCGCCCACCGCCTGGCGCAGCCGGGACACGGTGTTGTCCGGGGTTTCCGAGAGCGCACCCAGCGCCTCGATCGCCACCAGCCGCGTCACCCGCTCCGGGCATGCCGCCGCCACGAGGCTGGCGATACCGGCACCCATCGAATGGCCGAGCAGCGCGAAGCGCGCCCAGCCGAGCGCGTCGGCGATGTCGAGCACCGAATGCACGGCACCGGCGAACGAATAGTCGGCGCCCGCGCCGAGGTGGTCGCTGGCGCCATGCCCGGGCAGGTCGACCGCGCGCAGGTCCACGCCGGGAACGTGCGGTGCGAGCGGGATGAAGCTCGCGGCGTTGTCGAGCCAGCCATGCAGCGCCAGCACCGGCGGCGCACCGGGCGTTCCGGCGCGCAGGCCGCGCACCTTGCCCAACGGCACGTCGAGTTCGAAGGCTTCCATCAGCGCCAGGTTGCCAGTTCGCGCGCGGCGATCGCCGCGATCGCGTCCGCATGCGCCGGCGCGTCGTTTAGGCAGGGGATATAGGCGAGTGTCTTGCCGCCATGTTCGCGGAACAGCTCCGCGTTCTGGATCGCGATCTCCTCGAGCGTCTCCAGGCAGTCGGCCGAGAAACCGGGGCAGACCACGTCGACGCGGCGCGTGCCCGCCTGCGCCAGCGCGCGCACGGTGGCGTCGGTCGCCGGCTTCAGCCACGCGCCCGCGCCGAAGCGCGACTGGAACGCCGTCTTCCATTCGCCGTCCTCGAGTCCGAGCGCGGCGACGATCGCCCGTGCACCGGCGTGGCACTGGCGTTCGTAGGGATCACCGGCATCCACCAGCCGCTGCGGAATGCCGTGGAACGAGAACAGCAGCAGTTCGCCGCGGCCGTTGGCCTGCCAGTGCGCACGGATCGATGCGGCCACCGCGTCCACCCAGCCGGGATCGACGGAATACTCGTCCACCACGCGCACCTGCGCGGCCGGCATCACCCGCTCCACCACGTCGACCACCGAGGCGGTGGTGGTGGTGGAGTACTGCGGATACAGCGGCAGCACCAGCGCGCGTCCACCGGCATCACGCACGGCAGCGAGTGCGTCGGCCAGCACCGGCGCGCCGTAGCGCATGGCGTGCACCACGCGCACGCCGGGCATGCGCGCCTGCACCGCTTCTGCCAGCCGGCGCGTATGCACCGCCAACGGCGAGCCGCCGTCCATCCACACCTGTTCGTACTTGTGCGCGACCGCCTTCGAGCGCCGTGGCAACACCGCCAGGCGCAGGATCGGCTGCCACAGCCAGCGCGGCAGCGCGACCACGCGCGGGTCGGACAGGAATTCGCCGAGGTAGGTGCGGATCGCTTCGGGCGTCGGCGCGGCGGGCGTACCGAGATTGACCAGCAACAGCGTGTCGCCGGCGGCGGGATGGGATTCGGTCATGGGGGATGGCTTCGCGGGATGCGCGTGGCGTTCGGCAACAGGCTGCAGTTTACGGGTTCGCCGCCTCATCGCCGATTCATCGCCGCGCGCATAGCCTGACGGCCTGCGCGACGCGGTCGACATCGTGCGCCGCCCGCCGCATCCTCGTGCCATCCCTTTCCGGAGTCCGCCATGTCCGCCACGCGTAACCAGCTCCGCTTGCCCGCGCTTGCCGCCGCGCTCGCGCTCGCCCTCGTCGCCGCGCCCGCCGTTGCCGGGCCGGACCAGGATGCGCGCGCGCTGAACGCCGTGCGCGTGCTGACCGACATCCAGCAGATTCCGGAGTCGGGGATCCCGGACAAGCTGTTCGACGAGGCCCGCGCGATCGTGGTGGTGCCCGACACCATCAAGGCCGGCCTGGTGCTCGGCGGCCGCCGCGGCCGCGGGCTGATGTCGGTCAAGAATCCCGACGGCACCTGGTCCAACCCGAGCTTCGTGACCCTCACCGGCGGCAGCATCGGCTTCCAGGCCGGCGTGCAGTCGGCCGACGTGGTGCTGGTGTTCCGCAGCGACCGCGGCCTGGAATCGATCGTCAACGGCAAGTTCACCCTCGGCGCCGACGCCGCGGTGGCTGCCGGCCCGCTCGGCCGCAATGCCTCCACCGCCACCGACGGCGAACTCAAGGCCGAGATCTGGTCGTGGTCGCGCGCGCGCGGCCTGTTCGCCGGCGTGGCGCTCGACGGCGCGGTGCTGTCGATCGACGACTCCGCCAACGAGTCCGTCTACGGCCGCGACACCACGCCGCGGATGATCTTCGAGGGCCGTGCCAGGGGCCAGCCGTCGGCCGCGGTCGTGGATTTCCGCGACCGCCTGGAAGAAGCCACCGCGCTGGCGCGCAGCAACCGCGGCACGACCGCGGGCGCGCCCCGCACGGCCCCGGCCACCCTGCCGGCCGCTGCCGGCACCGCGGTGGTCGACACCCGGCCCATCGACGCGGGCAACACGCTGGCGGCGCCTTCCGCGTTCGAACCGGTCGAGGACAGCCCGGTGCTTGCCGAGCCGCTGCCCGAATCGCTGCCCGAGCCGCTCCCCGAACCGGGCTGGTGAGCGCGCACGCCCCGCCGGCACGCGTCGCGCGGGGCGTCTTGTTATCCTGAGCGCCCGACGCATTCCAGGTAGAGCAGCATGGGCAGTTTCAGCATCTGGCATTGGATCATCGTGCTGGTGGTCGTGCTGCTGATCTTCGGCACCAAGCGCCTGCGCGGCGCCGGCCGCGACCTGGGCGAAGCGGTGAAGGGCTTCAAGAAGGGCATGTCCGACGACGACGACAAGCCGGCCGGCCAGCTCGGCGACCAGTCGCGCCCGAGTGACCAGTCGCGCGAAAGCGACAAGGCCCCCGACCAGCACGACGACAGCGTCAAGCGCTGAGCCCCCGGGCCGGCGCTTCGCGAACGCACACATGTTCGACCTCGGCTTTGGCGAGTTGCTGCTGATCGCAGTGGTCGCCCTGGTGGTCCTCGGCCCCGAACGGCTGCCCAAGGCGGCGCGCTTCGCCGGGCTATGGGTGCGCCGTGCGCGTGCGCAGTGGTATTCGGTGAAGTCCGAACTCGAGCGCGAACTCGCCGCCGAGGAGCTGAAACGCAGCATCCACGAGACCCGCGAAGCCGCGGGCAGCCTGCGCGACCGCGTGCGCGCCGGCGGCGACGAGATGCAGCGCGATTTCGAACGAATGCGCGATGAAGTCAGCGACGCGATCGAGCCGTGGGCACACCCCGCAGCGCCCGCTGCGGCCGCCGACGCGGACCCGGAGCCGGCGGATGCGCACGGGCCCGCACGCGACGTCGCCCACGACGGGCCGGTGCGCGGAGACGACGCGTCGGATCCGGGCGCCAGCAACGGCGACGCGCCCCCTGCCGCGGGAGACGCGCATGTCCGCGGAGACCGATAGCGGCGAAAGCCAGCTGTTCGACCACCTGCTGGAGCTGCGCGCGCGCATCATCCGCGGCCTGGTCGGCTTCGGCGTGGCGCTCTTGGCGTTGCTGCCGTTCGCCAACCGCCTGTACGCATTGCTGGCGCAGCCGCTGATCGACAAGCTGCCCGAAGGCGCGCACCTGATCGCGGTCGAAGTCGCCTCGCCGTTCTTCGCGCCGCTGAAGCTCGCGTTCTTCGCCGCGCTGGTGGTGAGCATGCCGTGGCTGCTGTACCAGGCCTGGGCGTTCGTGGCGCCGGGTCTGTACCGCCGCGAGAAGCGCCTGGCGCTGCCGCTGCTCGCGACGTCCCTGCTGCTGTTCTATACCGGCTGCGCGTTCGCGTTCTTCGTGGTGCTGCCGTCGGTGTTCAGCTTCCTCACCGCGGTGACGCCCGAGGGCGTGGCGATGATGACCGACATCAACGCCTACCTCGATTTCGTGCTGGTGATCTTCCTGGCGTTCGGCATCAGCTTCGAGCTGCCGGTGGCGCTGGTGATCCTGGTGCTGCTGGGCTGGGTGACGCCGGCGCAGCTGCGCGAGTCGCGCGGCTACGCGATCGTCGGCATCTTCGTGCTGGCGGCGGTGATCACCCCGCCGGACGTGATCTCGCAGCTGATGCTGGCGATCCCGATGTGCCTGCTGTACGAGGCGGGGATCCTGGCGGCGCGCGCGGTGTCGCGACGCGCGCCCGCGGCGGGCGACGGCAGCGGCTGATGCGACCCGCCGGCTTCTGGCGGCGCGCCGCGGCGTGGAGCCTGGATGCCGCGCTGGTGGCGTTGCCGGTGCTGGGCGTTGTCTGGAACCCGCTGCGGCGTTCGATCGGCGCGCTCGGCGCCGCGACCGACACGCTGCTCGAAGCCACTGTCCTGCGCATGGCCGACGCGCTGCAGACCCTGGAGTCGCCGCTTGCGCTGGCCCAGGGCTGGTTGCGCGACCCGGAACTGCTGGCCGCGGCACACGGGGTGGAGTCGGCCCTGTCCGCGATGCTGCTGCCGCCGCTGGCGGCGTTCGTGGTCGCCTGGCTGGCGTGGTGCGTCGGCTTCGAGCGCACGCCCTGGCAGGCGACGCCCGGCAAGCGCGCGCTCGGCCTGCGCGTGGTGGATGCGGCGGGCCAGCCGCCGGGCATCACGTCCCTGCTGGTGCGCTTCCTCGCCGGCGGCCTGTCCTGGCTCACGCTCAACCTCGGCCATCTGCTCGCGGCGCTGCCGCCGCGCCATGCCGCGCTGCACGACCGCATCAGCCGGACGCGCGTGTGCCTGGCCGACGACGCACCGGCGCGCATGCCCGGTTGGGCAGGCGCATGGCTGTGGTTGCTCGCGGCCGCGACGCTCGCGGCGAACATCTGGCTGGTGTCCGCGGCGGGTGGCGTGCTGCGCGCCGCGCTGCAGCGCGCGCCGGGTTGAGCCGGCGGCTCAGGCGGCGACTTCGTGCCCGCCGCCGGCCGCCGTGTCCACGCCGCCACCGCAGATGTCGCGCCACATCGCATAGATCACGCCGAACATCACCACGTACAGCGCGACCATCGCCGCGAAATACAGCGGTGCCGCCAGCACCATGCCCAGCGCCGGATTGATGAACGAACCCAGCGCCATGAGCAGGGCCACGCCCAGCGCCAGCACGAACAGGGCGATCAGCCCGGCCACCAGCACCGCCACGGTCAGCACCAGCAGCGGCAGCAGGTTCTTCAGCGCGCCCAGCAGGCCATCGGCCAGCGACTGGCCCACGCCCGCGCGGCCCAGCGCGGCCTGGCCCAGGGCGAGCGAGTACAAGCCGTTGAAGAACACCCCGACGATGAACAGCAGCGCGAACAGCGTGCCGGTGCCGCTGGGCAGCGCCGGGATCACCGGTGCCTCGCCCGGCTCCGCCGACTCAAGCGCCTGCATCACCACCGCCATCTCGGCGAAGAAGTCGCCGCCGAACGCCAGCGCGATGGCGCCGAACAGCAGCAGGCCGAGCACGAGCACCAGCAGCAGCACCCCGATCACCCGGCCCGCGCCCTGGCCCGCCTGGAAGATCTGGAAGATCGAGGTGGCGTGCACCGGCGCGCCGGACTCGTTGGCGTGCAGCAGGCGCAGGTAGCCGGCGAAGAGCGGGCCCATGACCAGCAGCGAATACAGCACCGAAAAGCCGAGCAGCCCCACGGTCGCCGTCGCGCTGACCGCACCCATGCCACCCTGCACCACGATCTGCACCAGGGTGGGGACCAGCGCGACCAGCATCAGCAGCCCGGCGCCGCCGAACACCGCCTTTGGGTTGCCACCCCCCTGGTTGATCGCCTGCTTCAGCCAGCCGAAACCCGCAACCGGGCCCATCGCGCGCGTGGTCATGCCTTTCCCCGTCCCCAGCGTATCCGTGGCGGTCGCCACCCAGGCGACATTCTACTGGACGGCCGCCTGCCCGACGGCCGCGCCGCGCCGCGCGTGGCGCACGAAGCGACGCAGCACGTCGCGCGCGCGCGGTGCCGCCCTGACCGCGTCGCGCACCGCCACCGGGTCGTGGCCCTCGCCGGCCAGCGCATCGCGGCGGGCATGGATGTAGCCGCGCATGTGGGTGCCGCTGAACTCGGGGTGGAACTGCACGCCCCAGGCCGCATCGCCCCAGCGGAACGCGTGGCAATCGTCGAGCGCGGACGCAGCCAGCACGGTGGCGCCGTCGGGCGGCGCCAGCACGCTCTGCAGGTGCGTGGCCTGGGCGAGGATGGTCGGCGGCAGGCCCGCGAACAGCGGGTCGTCCGCCGCCTGCGGGTGCAGGTCCACGGCCACGGTGCCCATCTCGCGGCCGCGCGGGTTGTCGCCGACCGCGCCGCCCAGCGCGTGCGCCAGCAGCTGGTGGCCATAGCAGATGCCGAACACCGGGGTACCGGCGCGCGCCGCGGTGCCCAGCCAGTCGGCGCTGCGCTCGCTCCAGTCCTCGCGGTCGCTGACCATCGCGCCGGACCCGGTGACCAGGATCCCGGCAAAGCCGCGGTGCGACGGCGGCGTGGCACCGGCCTGCACGTCGACCACCGTCACCTCGCCGGGCGCGAGTCCGGCCGCGGTGCGGATCCAGTGCGGGAAGCGGCCGTGGCGGCGCATCGACGCGACCGGGCGGCCGGTCTCGAGGACCAGGAAGGGGGCGTGGCGGCGACTCATCGGCATTGATCCATGGACACGCCGCTACTCGCGCGGCGGCAGCACCGAGACGACCTCGGCAATCGTGGTGAGGCCCTGCGCGACCTTCTCGGCGCCGGCCATGCGCAGCGTGCGCAGGCCTTCCGCGGCACCCGCGCGGGCGAAGCCGGCGAGGTCCATGTCGGCGCTGATCTTCGCGCGCAGGGCGGGTGACACCGGCATCAGTTCGTACAGGCCAACCCGGCCGTAGTAGCCGGTGTTGCGGCATTCCAGGCAGCCGACCGGGCCGAACGGGGTGCCCTCGGGGATGCGCGCGCCTTCGCCGAGCAGCGCGCGCCAGTCGTCCGCGGGCACCTCCGCCGGCACCTTGCAGTGCGGGCACAGCGTGCGCACCAGGCGCTGCGCCAGCACGCCGTTGAGCGTGGACGCGATCAGGTAATGCGGCAGGCCGAGGTCGAGCAGGCGCGTGACCGCCGAGGGCGCATCGTTGGTGTGCAGCGTGGACAGCACCAGGTGGCCGGTCAGCGAGGCCTGCACCGCCATCTGCGCGGTGTCGAGGTCGCGGATCTCGCCGATCATGATGATGTCCGGGTCCTGGCGCAGCAGCGTGCGCACGCCCTGCGCGAAGCCCAGGTCGATCGCGTTGTGCACCTGCATCTGGTTGAGCTCGGGCGCGATCATCTCGATCGGATCTTCGACGGTGCACACGTTGAGGTCCGGCGTGGCCAGGCGCTTGAGCGTGGAATACAGCGTCGTGGTCTTGCCCGAGCCGGTCGGCCCGGTGACCAGCACGATGCCGTGCGGGCGCGTGGTGAGGTCGTTCCAGGCCGCGGCCTCGCCGGCGTCGAAACCCAGCGCCTCGAGCGGCTTGAACGCGGTGTCCGGGTCGAAGATGCGCAGCACGCACTTCTCGCCGAACGCGGTGGGCATGGTGGAGAGGCGCATCTCGACCTCGCGCCCGCCCGGCGAGCGCGTCTTGATGCGCCCGTCCTGCGGGCGCCGGCGCTCGGCCAGGTCCATGCGCCCGAGCACCTTGACCCGGCTCACCACGCCCACCATCACCGGCGGCGGCAGTTCGAACACCTTGTGCAGCATGCCGTCGATGCGGAACCGCACCTGGCTGGCCTCGCGCCGCGGCTCGAGGTGGATGTCGCTGGCGCGCTGCTCGTAGGCGTACTGCAGCAGCCAGTCGACGATGTGCACCACGTGCTGGTCGTCGGCGTTGACGTCGCCGGCGCGGCCCAGCTCCACCAGCTGCTCGAAGCTCGGCAGCCCGGCGTCGCCACCCTCGCGGTTGTCGCGCGCGCCGCGCACCGAACGCGTGACGCCGTGGAACTCCATCGCATAGCGGCCGATGTCGAGCGGGTTGGCGACCACCAGCGAGACTTCGCGGCGCAGCAGGCGTTGCAGGTCCGGCAGCCAGGCGGTATCCAGCGGCTCGCTGGTCGCGAGCACCGCGTGTGTCGGGGTGACTTCGACGGCAAGGATGCGGTGGCGCCGCGCGTAGGCCTGCGACACCAGCGCCGTGGTCACCGCCACGTCGACGCGGGTCGGATCGATGCGCAGGTAGGGCAGCCCACACACACCGGCCAGCCACTGCGACAGCCGTTCGAGGCTGAGGTCGGTGCCCACCGGCACGCGCGCGGGCAGCTTGAGGTTGGCGAGCAGCACGAGCGGATGGATGCCGTCCAGCGCGCGCGCCTGGCGCGACGCGGTGCGCGCGCGCTCGGCATCGTTCTCCGCAAGCAGGCCGTCGGCGACCAGCGCGGCAAGCACCGGCTCCAGTGCCAGGCGCCCCTGCGGCAGGCGTGCGGGCGAGGGCGTGGCGGCGTGTTCGCGAAAGGGAGAAGGCGGCTGCAACATCGCTCCGGCATCCGCATGGGGGCGTGCGGGGGCGCCGCTATACTAGCGCGCCCCGCCACGCGGCCTTTCCCCGGGCACCGAACGCGCATGACCGCACCGACCTTCCAGCAGCTGATCCAGCGGCTCAACGAATTCTGGGCCGCGCAGGGCTGCGTGCTGATCCAGCCGCTCGACCTGGAGGTGGGTGCCGGCACCTTCCATCCCGCGACCTTCCTGCGCTCGCTGGGCCCGGAGCCGTGGAACGCCGCCTACGTGCAGCCCTGCCGCCGCCCGACCGACGGCCGCTACGGCGAGAACCCCAACCGCCTGCAGCGCTACTACCAGTACCAGGTGGCGATGAAGCCCAGCCCCGACAACATCGTCGAGCTGTACTTCGACTCGCTGAAAAGCCTGGGCGTGGATCCGCTGGTGCACGACCTGCGCCTGGTCGAGGACAACTGGGAGTCGCCCACGCTCGGCGCCTGGGGCCTCGGCTGGGAAGTCTGGCTCAACGGCATGGAGGTCACCCAGTTCACCTGGTTCCAGCAGGCCGGTGGCCTGGAGTGCCGGCCGGTGCTTGGCGAAATCACCTATGGCCTCGAGCGCCTGTGCATGTACCTGCAGAACGTCGACAACGTGTTCGACATCGTGTGGACGCACGGGCCCGACGGCACGCCGGTGACCTACCGCGACGTCTACCACCAGAACGAAGTCGAGCAGAGCACCTACAACTTCGAACACGCCGACGTGGCCGAGCTGTTCCACCGCTTCGACGCCTGCGAAGCCGAGGCGCTGAAGCTCGTCGCACTCGACCTGCCGCTGCCGGCCTACGAGCAGGCGATGAAGGCCAGCCACAGCTTCAACATGCTCGACGCGCGCCGCGCGATCGGCGTCACCGAGCGCCAGCGCTACATCCTGCGCGTGCGCCGGCTGTCGCAGGCGGTGGCCGAGAGCTACCACGCACAGCGCGAGAAGCTGGGCTTCCCGGGCCTCAAGCAGGCCCCGGCTTCGGCCGCCTGACGCACCAAGGCACAGCAATGACCGATACCGCACCGCTGCTCATCGAACTCGGCACCGACGAACTCCCGGTCGCCGCACTGCCCGGCCTCGCGCAGGCGTTCCTCGCCGGCGTGCAGGATGCGCTCACGCGCCGCGGCATCGCGTTCACGGCCGGCGCGCGCCCGCTGTACTCGCCGCGGCGCATCGCCGCACTGCTCGACGGCGTGGCCGTGCTGCAGCCGGAACAGGCCAGCGAGGTGCCGGGACCGTACCTCAACATCGCGCTCGACGCCGACGGCCAGCCGACGCGCGCGTTGCAGGGCTTCGCGCAGAAGGCCGGCGTCGACTGGACCGCGCTCGAGCGCACCAGCGACCAGAAGGGCGAGCGTTTCGTGCACCGCGCGGTCACGCCCGGCGCGGCCACCCGCGACCTGCTGCCCGCGGTGCTCGCCGACGCCCTCGCCGCGATGCCGATCCCCAAGCCGATGCGCTGGGGCGCGCATGGCCACGCGTTCGCGCGCCCGGTGCACTGGCTGGTGGTGCTGCTCGGCGACGCGGTGGTGCCCGCCCAGGCCTTCGGCATCGATGCCGACCGCATGAGCCGCGGCCACCGTTTCATGCATGACCGGCCGGTGTGGATCGGCCAGCCGGGCGACTACGTCGACGCCATGCGCGCGGCCAAAGTGCTGGTGGACCCGGTGGAGCGCCGCGCGCGCATCGTTGCCGAGGTCGAGGCCGCGGCCACGGCGGCCGGCGGCCGCGCGCGCATCGAGCCCGGCAACCTCGCCGAGGTGGAATGCCTGGTGGAGTGGCCCAAGGCGGTCGCGTGCTCGTTCGACGCCGGGTTCCTGGCGGTGCCGCATGAGGCGCTGATCGCGACCATGGAAGCCAACCAGAAGTTCTTTCCGGTGCTCGACGCCGATGGCCGGCTCGGCGAGCACTTCATCGGCATCGCCAACATCGAATCGAAGGACGAGGCCGAGATCCGCAAGGGATACGAGCGCGTGATCCGCCCGCGCTTCGCCGACGCGCGGTTCTTCTTCGTCGAGGACATGAAGCAGGGCCTGGCGTCGATGAATGCCGGCCTCGCGGGCGTGACCTTCCAGGCGCGGCTGGGCAGCGTGGCCGACAAGGCCGCGCGCGTGGCGGCGCTGGCGCGCGACATCGCGCGCCCGGTGGGCGTGGATCCGGATCTGGCGGCACGCGCGGCGCTGCTGTCCAAGGCCGACCTGCAGTCGCGCATGGTCAACGAGTTCCCCGAGCTGCAGGGCATCGCCGGCCGCTACTACGCGATGCAGGACGCCTCGCTCGACGACCTCGCGCACGACGATCGCCTCGCGCTCGCGCATGCCATCGACGAGGCCTGGCAGCCGCGCCATGCCGGTGACGCCATCGCGCCGTCCGCGGCCGGCCGGGTGCTGGCCATCGCCGAGCGCCTCGACACCCTGGCTGGCGGCTTTGCCGCGGGCCTGAAGCCGACCGGCAACAAGGATCCCTTCGCCCTGCGCCGCGCCGCGCTGGGCCTGGCGCGTACCGTCATCGAAAGCGGGCTGGAGCTCGACCTGCCGGCGCTGGCCGCGCTCGCGGCGCGCCACGTGGTCGACGGCATGGCGGCGGTCGATGCCGCGCAGCTCGCCGCCAAAGCCGACGCCGGTGGCGACGCGGCCAGGGCCGGCAAACCCGCCGCGCCACCACCGGCGCCGGACGCGCTGGCCACGGAGCTCTACGACTTCATCCTCGAGCGCCTGCGCGGCTACTACGCCGACCGCGGCGTGCCGCCGCAGCACTTCGCCGCGGTGGCCGAGCTGCGCCCGGCATCGCTGCGTGACTTCGACCGCCGCATCGCCGCCATCGGCACGTTCGCGGCACTGCCCGAGGCCGAGGCGCTGGCCGCGGCCAACAAGCGCATCGGCAACATCCTGAAGAAGGCCGAGGGCACCCGCCCCGACCAGGTCGATGCGTCGCTGCTCGCCGAGCCCGCCGAGCGCGCGCTGGCCGAAGCGGTCGCCGAAGCCGAGGCCGACACCGCGCCAGCACTGGCCACCGGCGACTACGTCGCGGCACTGGAGCGCCTGGCGCGCCTGCGCCCCCAGGTGGACGCGTTCTTCGACGAGGTGATGGTGAACGTCGACGACACCGCGCTGCGCGACAACCGCCTCGCCCTGCTTGGCCGCCTGTCGGCGCGCCTGGGCGCGGTGGCCGCGATCGAGCATCTGTCGAGCTGACGCCCGGCGCCGTTAATCGTGGCTTGACGCCGGACCGGTATCCTCGCGCGATGCATCCAGCCTCCCGCGCCGCCATCGCCGTCTTCCTGTTGTCGATCGGCGGCCTTGCGCATGCGGTGAAGGTGTCGTCGGTGGAGATCCGCGGCCTGGACGAGGAGCTCGAGGACAACGTGCGCACGGCGCTGTCGCTGGGCGGCGCGATCGGCAGCGACGTCACGGCGCGGCGCCTCGGCTACATGCTGCGCGCCGCGGGCGACGAGACGCGCGAGGCGCTGGAGCCATTCGGTTACTACTCGCCGCGGATCGTGGTGGAACGCGAGCGCGACGGCGCCCGCCGGGTGGTGCTGGATACCGCCGCCCCGCCCGAAGACGAGGCCGAGAGCGTGGCCACGGTGGCGCGCGAGGTGCGCGCCGGCGATGGGGCCGGCGCGGACAGCCGCGGCCCGGTCGCGGTGGTGATCACCGTGGAACCGGGCGAGCCGGTGCGCGTGCGCCGCGCCGACATCGCCATCCTTGGCGAGGGCCACGACGACCGCTACCTGGAAGAGGAGCTCGACGCCTTCCTGCCGCGGGAGGGCTCGATCTTCCACCACCCGACCTACGAATCCAGCAAGACGCGCATCAGCCGCCGCCTCGCCGAGCGCGGCTACTTCGACGCCGACTTCTCCGCGCGCCGCGTGGAGGTCACCCGCGCCGATCACGCCGCCGACATCGAACTGGTGTGGACCAGCGGCGCGCGCTACGACATGGGCGCGACGCGTTTCCTGCAGCAGCCCAGGGGGGTGGTGCGCAACGACCTGCTCGAGCGCCTGATGTACTGGAACGAGGGCGACTACTACCACCAGGGCCGCCTCGACCGGCTGCGCACCTCGCTGGCGCGGCTGGACTACTTCAGCCGCATCGACATCCAGCCGCGCATCGAGGAAGCGGTGGATGGCGCGGTGCCGGTGGACGTGGTGCTCACGCCCGCCAAGCGCGACGTGTACACGGCCGGCCTGTCCTACGGCACCGACAGCGGCCCGGGCGTGCGCCTCGGCCTGGAGCGCCGCTACGTCAACGACCGCGGCCACAAGGCGCTGGCGCAGCTCGACTACGCGCGCAAGCGCAAGACGCTGACCCTGCAGTACCGCATCCCGGCCTTCCTTTGGCTTGACGGCTGGTACACCGCCAGCCTGCAGGCCGCCGACGAGCAGACCGACTACATCGACACCCGTCGCGTCGAGTTCGTGGCCAGCCGCAGCGGCCAGTACAACCGCAACCTCAACCTGGTCGCCGCGGTGCACGCACTGCGCGAGCGCTGGGCGTACGAATACGAGGACGACAACGATCCCGGCACGCCGGCGCTGTACCGCTACGCCACCTTTACCTATCCCTCGCTGCGCGCCAGCTACGTCGACCTCGACGACCCGCTGTTCCCGCGCAGCGGCTACAGCGGCCACCTGCTGCTGCGCGGCGGCGCCGAGGGCCTCGGCTCGGAGGCGAGCTTCGCCCAGGTGCACGCGCGCGGGCACTGGTACCTGGGGTTCGGCGACCTCGACCGCCTGATCCTGCGCGGCGAGTTCGGCCAGACGTCGACCAGCGCGCTGGTCGACATGCCGCCGAGCCTGCGCTTCTACGCCGGCGGCGACGGCAGCGTCCGTGGCTACGAATGGCGCGAGGTCGGCCCGCGCGTGGTCGATGCCGATGACGACAGCTTCGCGCTCGGCGCGCGCCACGTGTTCACCGCGAGCGCGGAATACGAGCACTATTTCCGCGGCAGCTGGGGCGTGGCCGCGTTCGTCGACGCCGGCAGCGCCTACGACAGCTCACCCGACATCCGCACCGGCGTCGGCATCGGCCTGCGCTGGCGCTCGCCGGTCGGGCCGCTCCGCCTGGACATCGCACGCGGCCTCGACGATCCGGACTCACCCTTCACCCTGCACCTCAACATCGGCGCGGACCTGTAGCCATGGCGCAGGCACCCGACGTGACCGGCGAGGACCGCGAGGCGCGCATCGCCGGACTGCGCGCGCGCCGCCGCGCGCGGATGCGCGTGCTGGCACGGCGCAGTGCAATCGGCACCGCGGCGCTGGTGGTGCTGCTGCTGGTGGGGGGGTACTGGCTGCTGTCCACGTTCGGCGGCCGTGATTTCCTGCTCGCCCAGGTGGTGGCGCGATTGCCGGCCGGCACCACGCTCGCCTGGCGCGCGGCCGAGGGCCCGGCATCCGGCCCGCTGACCATGCATGACGTGGTGTTCGAGCAGCTGGTCTGCCCGGACATGGACGGCGAACAGGTGCCCTACGGCGGCTGCGCTGCGCCACGCGCGCTGCGCTTCAGCGCGCGCCGGGTCACCCTGGACCCCGACATCCGCCCGCTGCTCGGGCGCCTGCTGCGCCTCGACCGGCTGGAAGTCGAGGACGCGGTGCTGGAACTGCCGCCGGCTGTCGACGAGCCGTTTTCGTTGCCGCAGTGGCCCGAGGTGTTGCCGCAGGTCAATCCGCCGATCGGACTGCAGGCGGACGCGATCGCGGTCGACGGCTTCCGCGTGCTGCGCGGCGGCGAGGCGCTGGTCGACGTCGCCACGCTGCGCGGCAGCCTGGATGCACGGCGCGGCGCGCTCAAGCTGGGCGACGTGGTGGTGGAGAGCGACCGCGGCCGCTTCGCCGCCAGCGGCGAGTACGCGCCGGGCGACGACTACCGCATGGATCTGACCGCGTCCGCGCTGCTGCCGGCACCCGCCGGCCGCACCCGGCCGCGCTTCGGGCTGGTGGCACGCGGCGACGTGGCGGCGCTCGACATCGCGCTGACCGGACACGCCCCGGCACCGCTGCGCGCGCGCCTCACCCTGCGCGGCGCCGGTGCGCCGCGCTGGTCGCTGGCCGCGGCCAGCGAGCAGCTCGACCTGGCGCTGCTCACCGGCACCGGCAGCAGCGCCACGCCGCTGTCGTTCGACCTGCGCGCCGACGGTACCGGCGGCTCGGCCACGCTGCAGGGGCGGCTGGCGCAGGGCACGCTGCGCGCCGTGCTGCAGCCGTCGCAGTTGCGCCTCGAGGAGCAGGTGCTGGCGTTCGAGCCGCTGGTGCTGGACGTGTTCGACGGCCGCGTCACCGTTACCGGCCGCGGCGACTTCAAGGACCCGCAGGCGGCGACGTTCCGCTACGCGGTGATCGCGCGCGGCCTGTCGTGGGCGCCGACACCCGAAGCCGGCGCCAGCGCCGACCCCGCGGCCACCGTGCGCGGCGATGCCGACTTCGGCATCGCCGGGCGCAGCGATGCCTGGGCGCTGACAGGTACCGCGGCGCTGCAACGCGGCACGCAGTCCGCCGGGCTGGAGCTCAAGGGCCGCGGCGATCACGGCCACCTGCAGCTGCAGACGCTGCGCGCGAGCATGCCCGGCGGACGCCTCGACGGCACTGGCGACCTGACATGGGCACCGGCACTGGGCTGGACGCTGGACGCCACCCTCGCCGGCTTCGACCCCGGCTACTTCATGCCGGCCTTCGACGGCGCCATCGACGGGCGCATCGCCAGCACCGGCACCACCCGCGGCGATGGTGGCCTTGACATCACCGTCGACGCCCGCGACCTCGGCGGCCAGCTGCGCGGCCGTCGCCTGGCCGGCAACGCGCGCTTCGCGATGCAGGGCGCGGCGAGCGCCGCCGCCGAGGCACGCTATGAAGGCGAGGCCGCGCTGACCGTCGGCGCCAGCCGCATCGACGCCAGCGGCCGCCTCACCGACACCATCACCGTCGACGGCGCGCTCAGCCCGCTGCGGCTCGACGACCTGCTGCCCGGTGCGTCCGGCGAGCTGCGCGGCACGTTCGCCGTCAATGGCGCGCGCACCGCGCCGGACATCCGCGCCGACCTGACCGGTACCGGCCTGCGCCACGGCGACTACCGCGCCGACCGCCTGCGCCTGCAGGGCCAGCTGCCCTGGCGCGGCGGTGGTGGCGAACTCGCCATCGATGCCGGCGGGCTGCAGGCCGGCATCGCGTTCGACACCCTCGCGGTGCGCGCGCGCGGCGCGGTCGAAGACCTCGAGCTCGACGCCGAAGCACAGGGCGAGATCGGTCGCATCACGCTGGCCGGCAGCGCGCAGCGCGCGGGCAGCGGCCAGTGGCGCGGCGCGCTGGCATCGCTGGATGCCGCGCCGGCACGTGGTGCCAGCTGGCGCCTGCAGGCGCCGGCGACGTTCGCGCAGGCCGGCAGTGGCTGGACGCTGTCGCGCACCTGCCTGGCGTCCACGGCCGGCGGCAACCTGTGCGCCAGCGCCGACTGGCCACGCCAGGGGCTGGCGGTCAGCGGCGAAGGCCTGCCGCTGGCGCTGGCGCTGCCCTACCTGCCGGAGCAGGACAACGGCCGCCCCTGGGCGCTGGACGGCAACGTCGACCTCGACGGCCGCCTGCGTCCGGCAGGCCGCGCCTGGCAGGGCCATGTCGACCTCACCTCGGCCAGCGGCGCGCTGCGCACGCGGCCGGGCGCGCGGCGCAGCGTGCTGTCGTACGAGCGCCTGGCGCTGGCGGCGACGTTCGACGCCAACCGCATCGACGCCACGCTCGGCAGCGCGTTCAACGGCGACGGTCGCATCGACGCGCGCCTGCGCACCGGCTGGGACGCCTATGCGCCGCTCGACGGCGAGATCGCGCTGGCCACCAGCGAGCTCACCTGGATGGAACTGTTCTCGCCCGACATCGTCTCGCCCACCGGCAGGCTGACCGCCGACATCCGCCTCGGCGGCACGCGTGCGCAGCCCGCGCTCGGCGGCCAGGCGGCGCTGAGCGGCTTCAACGCGGAGCTGCCGGCGCTCGCCATCGCGATCGTCGACGGCAGCGCGCGGCTGGATGCCCTGCCCGACGGCTCGGCGCGCATCACCGGCACGCTCGGCACCGGTGGCAGCGGGCGCCTGGCGATCGACGGCAGCCTCGGCTGGCGGAACGCGGACGCACCGCTGCTGCTGCGCGTGCGCGGCAACGACGTGCTGGTCTCCGACACACGCGACCTGCGCGCCGTCGCCAGCCCCGACATCGAAGTGCGCTACGCCGCGCGCCAGCCGCTGCGCGTCACCGGCACGGTGACCGTACCCAGCGCGCACATGGACCTGGAGCGCCTGAGCGACGGCGTCTCCACGTCGCCCGACGTGGTCATCCTCGACCCGGTGGACCCCGGGAAGGGCCCGGCGATGGCGATGGAACTCGACCTGTCGCTGGTGATGGGCGACGACGTGACGCTCAACGGCTTCGGCCTCGAAGGCACCCTCGACGGGCGCCTGCGCGTGCGCTCGCGCGCCGGCCGCGAAATGACCGGCGACGGCATGCTCGAGGTCGGTGGCCGCTACGAGGCCTACGGCCAGGAACTCGACATCACCCGCGGGCGACTGGAGTGGTCGAACACGCCGGTGGCCGACCCGGTGCTCGACATCCGCGCCGAGCGCCGCGTGGGCGAGGTGACCGCCGGCATCGACGTCGACGGCCGCGCCTCGGCGCCGCGCGCGCGGGTCTGGACCGATCCCGCCAGCGATGAAGCCGAAGCGCTCGCCTACCTGGCGCTGGGCCGGCCGCTGTCGAGCCTCAGCGGCAGCCAGGCGCGCGACCTCGACGCCGCCTCCGCCGCCCTCAACGCCGGCGGCAGCCTGCTGGCCTCGCAGCTGGGCAAGCAGATCGGCCTGGACGACGCCGGGGTGATGCAGTCGCGCGCGCTCGGCGGCAGCGTGCTGGGCGTGGGCAAGCAGCTGTCGCCGCGGCTGTACGTCGGCTTTGGCGTGTCACTGCTCGGCACCGGCCAGGTGCTGACGCTGAAGTACCTGCTGCGCCGCGGCTTCGACATCGAGATCGAATCGAGCACGCTGGAAAGCCGCGGCTCGATCAACTACCGCCACGAGCGCTGAGGCGAGACGCCAGGGCGACTTCCGCACGCGCGCTCAGCGTGCCAGCACGCGTGCCCCGCGCAGCTGCGCCACGCCGTCGACGACGTCGGTCCACACCACGTGCGCCACGCCGTTGGCCACCTGCAGCTTCGGGAAGCCGGTGCCGCGGCCGCGGCCGGCGACCCGGGCCACCTGCAGGCGCTGGTATTCGGTGGCGAGGTCCGGCGAGCGGCGTGACAGCCACAGCGACTGGCCGTCGCCGTCCTCGCGCAGCCACAGAAGCCAGGCCTGGCCGTCGCCGAGCGCGACATCGACGCGGCCCTGCACCGCTTCGCCGCGGTCGAGTTCCACCGGTAGCGCGAACGTGGTGCCGGCATCATCGCTGTACGCGGCGCGCAGCTGCACCACGCCAGCGGGCGCGGTGTACCAGGCCACCACCGCCGAGTCGCCTTCGGCGGCCACGGCCGGGCCGTTGACCGGGCAGGCCGGCATGGTCCAGTTGTCGGCATGCACGCGCACGGGCGTCGTCCACGCATCGCCGATCAGGCGCGTGGTCATGATGTCGCGCACTTCGCCGGCGGTGCGGCCGCGGTACACCAGCAGCGCGCCGCGCCCGGTCACTGCCACCGAGGTCTGGCAGCAGTCGCAGACGCTGGCGTCGATCTCCGTGTCCAGCGTGCGACGCAGCGTGGGGCCATAAACGGCGGCGCGCAGGGTCATCGCGCCTCCCGCGACCGCGCCGTGGGCATCGGCGTGGCCAGTGCCAGCCGCGTCCCCGCCGGGCGCATCCCCGCCGGCCGCCGCCGCCGCGCTGTTGCGGCCATCCAGCCAGGCGATGCCGAGGCTGTCGGGCGACTGCGGCCACAGCGACACGAAGCCGTGCTCGCTGGCGGTGCCGTCGTCGTGCGGGCTGAACGGCGTGCTCCAGCGCATGCCGCCGTCGCGCGAGTTGCTGAGCGCCACATCGTAGGCGTGCGGCGCCGTGCCGTTCTTCTGCAGCCAGTGCGCCCACAGCGTGCCGTCGGCGGTGGCGGTGATGTGCGGCGTGTCGGCCCAGTTGACGAACATGCTCTGGCCGATGGCGATGGTGACCGGCGCGGTCTGCCAGCGCAGGTCGCCGGGGTGGTAGCTGGAGAACTGCAGGATGTGGCGGCGCCCGGGCTGCGAGTTGGTCCACGCCAGCAGCAGGCGGCCGTCGGCGGCGCGTGCGAGGTCCGGCAGCGCCGAGCCCGGCTGCGTGGCCGGCAGCGGCCAGTCCTCGACCACGCGCGCCACGGCGGGATCGATGCCCGACGACGGCGCGGCAGCGGCGGGAGCCTCGGCCCCGCCGCCACATCCGGCGGCAAGGCCCAGCACGGCAAGGGCGAGGATGGCGATGCGCATCACCGCAGCGTACCGTGGGCCGCACCATGTTCACCACCGTCGCCAGCTACAGCGATCCGCTCGAGGCGCACCTCGCCTGCGGGCTGCTGCAGGCCGAGGGCCTCGACGCGCGCCTGGACGACACCGGCACCGCGATCGCCAACTGGGAATGGCGGCTGGCGATCGGCGGCATGCGCCTGCGGGTGCCCGACGCGCAGGCGATCCACGCCCGGCGCGTGCTCGCCGAACTCGATGCCGGCGCCTACGCGCTCGACACCGCCGAAGACGAGGCCACCGACGCGGCCGAGGCGGCCGCCGACGACGCGCGCCTGCTGCCGCCCGACCGCGAATCGGTTTCCAGCCGCCTCGCCTGGGCGGCACTGATGCTGCTCGGCCTGCCGCTGCCCTGGCGCCGGCGCCGCGGCGCTGCCGACGAGGTCGTGCGCAAGGCCTGAGCGGCCGGCGCTGTCAACGGGTTACGCGCACCCGCGACGCGGGGGACAATCACCGGTCCGCGGCGCTGTGCAGCCGCTGCATGCAGGACACGACGCTGGACATCACGCCCGCGCTCGCGCGCAAGATCGCCGCCACCATCGCCGACGAGATCGGCGCCCGCCCCGCCCAGGTCGACGCCGCCACGGCGCTCCTCGACGGCGGCGCGACCGTGCCGTTCATCGCGCGCTACCGCAAGGAGGCCACCGAGGGCCTCGACGACACCCAGCTGCGCAACCTCGAAACGCGCCTGGCCTACCTGCGCGAGCTCGAGGAGCGGCGCGCGGCGATCCTGGCCAGCATCGACGAGCAGGGCAAGCTGGATGACGCGCTGCGCGCCGACATCGACGCCGCCGACAGCAAGGCGCGGCTCGAAGACCTCTACCTCCCGTACAAGCCCAAGCGCCGCACCCGCGCGCAGATCGCGCGCGAGGCCGGGCTTGAGCCGCTGGCCGACGGCCTGCTGGCCGACCCGACGCAGGTCCCGGAGGAGTTCGCGCTGCGCTTCGTCGATGCCGACAAGGGCATCGCCGATGCCAAGGCCGCGCTGGAAGGCGCGCGCGCAATCCTGATCGAACGCTGGGGCGAGGACGCGGCGCTGATCGGCGAGCTGCGCGAATGGCTGTCGACGCAAGGCGTGATCCGGTCGAAGGTGGCCGAGGGCAAGGAGGCGGCCGGCGAGAAGTTCCGCGACTACTTCGACCACGCCGAGCCGCTGGCAAAGATCCCCTCGCACCGCCTGCTGGCGCTGTTCCGCGGCCGCCGCGAGGAGTTCCTGCAGATCGAGCTGGAACCCGGCAGCGATGTCGAGGCCGGCAACGCCTACGCCGAGGGCCGCGTCGCGCTGCGCGCCGGCATCCGCGCCGCGGGCCGCGCCGCCGACGCCTGGCTGCTCAATGCCTGCCGCCTGGCGTGGCGCGCCAAGCTGCAGCTGCACCTGATGCTCGACCTGTTCGCGCAGGCGCGCGAGAAGGCCGAGGCCGAGGCGATCACCGTGTTCGGCGACAACCTCAAGGATCTGCTGCTGGCGGCGCCGGCCGGGCCGAAGGCGGTGCTCGGCATCGATCCGGGCATCCGCACCGGCTGCAAGATCGCGGTGGTCGATGCCACCGGCAAGCTGGTCGCCACCGACACGATCTATCCGCACGAGCCACGCAAGCAGTGGGACCAGTCGGTGCACGTGCTGCGCAAGCTGTGCGCCGAGCACGGCGTGCAGCTGGTCGCGATCGGCAACGGCACCGCCTCGCGCGAGACCGACCGCCTCGCCGCCGACGTCATCAAGGCCGCGCCGGAATTGAAGCTGCAGAAGATCGTGGTCAGCGAGGCCGGCGCGTCGGTGTATTCGGCATCGGAGACCGCGGCCCGTGAGTTCCCCGGCCTGGACGTGTCGATCCGCGGCGCGGTGTCGATCGCGCGCCGCCTGCAGGATCCGCTGGCCGAGCTGGTCAAGATCGAGCCGAAGGCGATCGGCGTCGGCCAGTACCAGCACGACGTCGACCAGTACCGGCTGGCGCGCGCGCTGGATGCGCGCGTCGAGGACTGCGTGAACGCCGTCGGCGTGCACGTCAACACCGCGTCGGGCGCGCTGCTGGCACGCGTCGCCGGGCTGTCGGCCACGGTGGCCGAGAACATCGTCGCGCACCGCGACGCCAACGGCCCGTTCAAGCGCCGCAAGGACCTCCTGAAGGTGCCGCGCCTCGGCGAGAAGACCTTCGAACAGTGCGCCGGCTTCCTGCGCATCGCCGACGGCGACGAGCCGCTCGATGCCTCGGCCGTGCATCCCGAGGCGTACCCGCTGGTCGAGCGCATGGTGCAGGCCTGCGGGCGCGAGGTGAGAGCGCTGATCGGCGACGCCGCGTTCGTGCGCACGCTGAAGCCCGCGCAGTTCACGGACGCGCGCTTCGGCGAGCCGACCGTGCGCGACATCCTCGCCGAACTGGAGAAACCCGGCCGCGACCCGCGCCCCGAATTCAAGGCCGCGACCTTCGCCGACGGCATCGAGGACATCAAGGACCTGCGCGAGGGCATGATCCTCGAGGGTGTGGTCAGCAACGTCGCCGCCTTCGGTGCGTTCGTCGACATCGGCGTCCACCAGGACGGCCTGGTGCACATCTCGGCGCTGGCGGACCACTACGTGAAGGACCCGCGCGACGTGGTCAAGGCCGGCGACATCGTCAAAGTGAAGGTGCTGGAGGTCGACGTGGCGCGCAAGCGCATCGCGCTGACGCGGCGGCTGGATGATGCGCCGGCGCCGCGCGAGGAACGGCAGGACGCGCGCCGCGATGGCGGTGCCCGCGACCCGCGATCGCGCACCGGCCCGCGCGGCGCTGGCGGACCTGGCAATGGTCCACGCAGCGGCGCCCCGCGCGCAGACGCCCCGCCAGCGAACAGCGCACTGGCCGACGCCTTCTCCCGCGCGAAGCGCAGCTGAGGATTTCGGCCTCCGGCCACGTCGGCCCGCCACGCCGGACGTGGCGGGCGCGACGCGTGCACGCTGCTGGCACGCCATGTTCAGCGCGGCGGAACCTTCGCCCGGGCGCTGCGTGGGACAATGGCGGGCGATGAAAACGCTCCATCCCGTCCCAGACCGCGACCCGCGCCCGGTGCCGCCCGAGCCGCCGCTCCCCAGCGACTGCTGCGACAGCGGCTGCGACCCGTGCGTGAATGACAGCTACAGCGACGAGCTGCAGTTCTACCGCGAGCAGCTCGTACGCTGGCTCGAGCGCCACCCCGACGCCGGCTGACGGCGGCGCATCAGCGCCTGATGGCCCGATGCCGCAACGCGCGGCACGCGCCCGGTTGACGCGGGTCAAGGACCCGCCGCAGGCGCGTATCCATACTCCTCCCACGATCCGGCGCAGCCTGTTTCCGCCCTGCCCCGGCACCCGCATGGCCCGGAGGTCGACGACGTGCACGCGATTCAAGGCCGGCTCGCCCGGCGAACCCCGGCACGTCACGCCGGACGCACTGCCCTGGCGCTCGCCCTGGCACTCGCCGCTGGCGGCGCGCAGGCCAGCGACGCGTGGCAAACCAGCGGCGACGTCCGCTTCGGCTACGTCGGCTCCGAAACGCGCGCCCGCAGCGGCGCCACCGCCGACGCCGACAGCGTTCGCGCCAGGGTGCGCTTCCGCGTGCGCGGCGACCTCGGCGGCGACTGGCATGCCAGCGGCCGTGTGGTCGCGCGCCTGGACAGCGACCAGGACAGCGAGGAGTTCTGGATGCGGACCTACGCCCCGGGGCCCTCGGGTCTCGAGGACGGCCAGGCGACCATCGACGAGGCCTACCTGGAATACCGTCCCGCGGAATCGCCCTGGAGCCTGCGCCTGGGCCGCTTCCAGGCCGCGTTCGCGATCGACGACATCATGAAGAAGTCGCTGGACCAGAACGACAGCACCAATTTCGACATCACCTGGACCGACGGCGCCTGGTGGCAGCGGCGGGGCCAGGACTGGACCACGCACGTGATCGCGCGGCACAACGACCGCCGCGGCCCCACCGGCGCGTTGCGCCGCCCGCTCGACTTCGCCGATGGCGGTTCGCGCGTCGGCCTGTTCGCAGCGGCGGAATCGAAGACGGCCGTCGGCCCCGTGGTGCAGCGCATGCTCACGCTGACCTGGCTGCCGTCCGCGCTGCGCACCAACGGCCTCGCCGACCCGGCGCTCGAGGACTACCTGGCGGTGACCGCCAAGGCCGCCGCCGAATGGCCGCTGGGCGACGGCGGCACCAGGTTCCGGCTCGGCGGCGAGATCGGTTGGGCGCCGGACACGCCGCGCCGCGAGGCGGTGAACTCCGGCACCGGCGAAGCCGACGCGCTGTCGTGGCAGGCCTCCTTCAGCTTCATGGACGTGCTGCCCGACCACGACTTCGGCATCGTCTACGGGCGCGTTGCCGACGGCTGGCTGCTGTCGAGCGACTTCCGCCCCAACGACGAGCTGCTCGAGGCGCGCTGGGTGTGGCAGGCCTCGAAGGCCTGGCAGATCGACGCGCGCATCCGCCGCCGCGAGGAGATCGACCTGCCCGCGAGCGCCGCCGGCCCGCGCCGGGACGACGACGTGTACGCGCGGGCGACGTGGAAGTTCTGAGCGGCGCACAGAACCTGCGCAGCGCGGACTGAGCCGCCGGCCCGCACCCGCAGCCGCGGATGCCGGCCGACCCTGGCCTTGGCGCGGCGTTATCCGCCGTTCTGTTGCGTCGTGGTGCGTGCACCCACCTGGATCCGGCGCGGGGTGGTTTCCGGCCGCTTCGGAATGACGATCTCGAGCACGCCGTGCTCGCCGCTCGCCGAAATTCGGTCCGGATCGGCGCTGTCGGGCAGTGCAAACCGGCGATGGAAGATGCCGTGGCTGCGCTCGATGCGCGAGAACTGCTCGCCTTCTTCGCGGGTCACGCTGCTGCGCTCGCCCTTCAGCGTGAGCAGCCCCTTGTCCATCTGGATCTCGATGTCCTTGGGGTCGACGCCGGGAATGTCGGCATAGAGCACGAAGCGGTCGTGTTCTTCCTTGATGTCGACGCGTGGCGCCCACTGGCTGGTGACCACCGACGACTCGTCGTTGCCGGTTTCGCCCATCAGGTTGCCGCCGAAGAGGCGGTCGAAGAGCTGGCCCATCGGGTCCTGGGCGCGCGGCCACTGGTCGCGCTGGCGGCTGATCTGGTTCATATGTTCTCCTCCGTTGTTGCCGGGCGGGCACGTCAGCCCGCCAGTGGCGGAGATAGGAACGGCGGAACCGTGATCAAGGTGGCGGCGGCCGCATCGCGCGTCCACCGTTGCCTGCCGTTAAGCCACGCGCCGGCGACGCTCCAGGTGCACCAGCAACAGCGAGATCGCCGCCGGAGTCATGCCCGGGATGCGCTGCGCCTGGCCGATGGTGCCGGGCCGCACCTGCTCCAGTTTCTGGCGCAGTTCCGACGACAGGCCGCGGACCACGGTGTAGTCGAACGCGTGGTCGATCGTGGTGTCCTCGCTGCGCCGCTGGCGCGCGATCTCCTCGCGCTGGCGCTCGAGGTAGCCGGAATACTTGGTCTCGATCTCGACCTGCTCGGCCACGGCCGGATCGGCCACCGCCGGCCCGAATGCCGGCACCGTGACCAGCCGCGCGTAGTCGAGCTCGGGCCTGCGCAGCAGGTCGAGCGCGCTGGATTCGCGGCTCAGTTCGATGCCGAGCGTGGCCACCGCTTCGCGTCCGGTCGCGTTGTTGGGCGACGCCCGCAACGCGCCCAGCCGGGCGGTTTCGGCCGCGACCGCGTCGCGCTTGCGTGCGAACGCGTCCCAGCGCGCGTCGTCGACCAGGCCCAGGTCGCGGCCGAGCGCGGTCAGCCGCAGGTCGGCATTGTCCTCGCGCAGCTGCAGGCGGTACTCGGCGCGCGAGGTGAACATGCGGTACGGCTCGACGGTGCCGTGGGTGATCAGGTCATCCACCAGCACGCCGATGTAGGCCTGGTCGCGGCGTGGCGACCAGCCGTCATGGCCATGCACCAGGCGTGCCGCATTGGCGCCCGCGAGCAGGCCCTGCGCGGCCGCTTCCTCGTAGCCGGTGGTGCCGTTGATCTGGCCGGCGAAGAACAGCCCCGCCACGGCCTTGGTCTCCAGCGTGGCCTTGAGGCCGCGCGGGTCGAAGAAGTCGTATTCGATCGCATAGCCCGGGCGGGTGATGTGCGCGCGCTCGAAACCCTGCACCGACCGCACCAGCGCCAGCTGCACGTCGAACGGCAGCGAGGTGGAGATGCCGTTGGGGTAGATCTCGGCCACGTCCAGCCCTTCGGGCTCCACGAATACCTGGTGGCTCGCCTTCTCCGCGAAGCGCACCACCTTGTCCTCGATCGACGGGCAGTAGCGCGGGCCGGTGCCTTCAATCTGCCCGGAATACAGCGGCGAGCGGTGCAGCGCGGCGCGGATGATGTCGTGCGTGCGTTCGGTTGTCTGCGTGATCCAGCACGACACCTGGCGCGGCTGGTCGGCATGCGAGCCCATGAACGAGAACACCGGGCGCGGGTCGTCGCCGGGCTGCTCCACCATCACCGAGTAGTCGAGGCTGCGGCCATCGATGCGCGGCGGCGTGCCGGTCTTCAGGCGGTCGACCACGAACGGGCCGTCGCGCAGGCGCGCGGCCAGCGTGGTCGCCGGCGGGTCGCCCATGCGGCCGGCGGAGTACTGGGTCTCGCCGACATGGATGCGCCCGGCGAGGAAGGTGCCCGCGGTCAGCACCACCGCCTGCGCATCGAAGCGCAGCCCGGTGTTGGTGACCGCGCCGCGCACGCTGCCGGCGTCGATCACCAGGTCGTCGACCGCCGCCTGGAACACGGTGAGGTTGGCCTGCGCTTCCACTGCGCGACGGATGAAGGCGCGGTACAGCGCGCGATCGGCCTGGCAGCGCGTGGCGCGCACCGCCGGGCCCTTGGATGCATTGAGTCGGCGCCACTGGATGCCGGCGGCATCCGCCGCACGTGCCATCACGCCGCCAAGCGCATCGACCTCGCGCACCAGGTGGCCCTTGCCGATGCCGCCGATGGCCGGGTTGCAGCTCATCGCACCGACCGTCTCGATGTTGTGCGTCAGCAGCAGGGTGCGCGCACCGGCGCGTGCGGAGGCCAGCGCGGCTTCGGTGCCGGCGTGGCCACCGCCGATGACGATGACGTCGTAGCGATGGAAGTCGTGATGCATGTCGCGATTATCGCGTTTGCCCGTGGCGTGTACACGCGCGCGCGGAAAGTTGGCACGCAACCTGCATTCTGTTCTGGCGCACCCGGAATGGCCAACGACCCCGAAGGGACGTGGCCGGAGATTGGAACAGGGCTGGCCAGGCGCATTCCGGGGAAGCGAAGGGGCCGAACGTCGGGGGACGTTCGGCCCCGTTTTTTTGGCCGGAGAACGGGCCAGTGGCGCCGGTGAGGCGCCGACGCCCGGCGGGAGCGGAACAGGGGGGATCCGGGATCCCCCGCCGGGTGTCGACAATCGTCAGACCAAATTACGTCCCAAAGCGACGCATCGGGTCAGTTGGCCTAGCTTGCGACCATGGCGGCCACCTTTGCAAGCGGCAATATGTTTCAAGGACGCGACGCAGGTCGCGTTACGGGGCCTCGGTCAGCACCTCGCGCGTGCTGCGGCGCTCGCTCGCGCCACGCGCCGGCGCGCGCACGGCGGGTCGCGCAGCCGACGTGCCGCTGCGCTCCACCTGGCGCGACGGCATGGCGCGCCGTGCCGGCGCCTGCTGCCGTGCCGCCGGTGCCGGCATCGCCATCGCGTCGGGGCGCTGACGCATTGCCGGCGCGCGCAGCCTGGCACCGCCAGCCTCGGCGCCGCCAGCCTGCAACCGGGACTCCGGCATCCGCAGCGACGCGCGCGGGTCCGGCGCCGGCCGTTGCAGCGGGCGCTCACGCATGCGCGAAGGCTGCCGGTCCACGGGGGCCGGTGCGCCCAGGCGTCCGGGCGTGGGCGTGATCGTGCGCCCGGGTCGCGTCTGCCAGCCGTCGCGGATCACGGGTCGCGCCTGCGACTGGCTCGGACCTTGGGGAATGCCCATGCCCGGCCGATCCGGCCGATCCGGACGCCCCTGGTGCGGTGGACGGTGTGGCGGGCGGTACGGCGGGTAATAGCCGTAGCCAGGCCAGCCGTACCACGAGGCGCCGCCGTACCACGGCGATCCGTATCCGCCGTAATAGCGATCGTACGCGCCGTAGCCGAAGCCGCCGTAGGGCACGCCATACCCGTAGCCGCCGTAGCCGTAGCCGCCATAGCCGTAGCTGGAGCCGCCGCCGTGGTAGTAATCGCCGTAGGCGTCGTATCCACCGTGGCCGCTGTAGCCGTAGCCGGTTGCGCAGCCGCCGAGCACGAGCGCGGCGCCGGCGGCGAGAAGGAACTTGCGGATCATGACCATTCCCCTGCAGGTGTGCCGGACCAGAGTCGGCCCAAGCCGTTGAATTGGCGCTTAACCCACCCCCGTTTGCAAGGAATTCAGCTGAACGGCTCAGTCATCCCGGTTAATCTGGCGACATGCCCGACGCCCTGCCCAGCTTCGACGACGTGCTTGGCGCCGCCGCCCGCATCGCGGCGCACGCCTGCGTCACGCCGGTGTTCCGCTCGCGCGGCCTGGATGCCGTAGCCGGCTGCACCCTCGCGTTCAAGGCCGAGCACCTGCAGCGCGCGGGCGCGTTCAAGTTCCGCGGCGCCTGCAATGCGGTGTGGTCACTGCCCGAAGCTCTGGCCGCACGCGGCGTGGTGACCCACTCGTCTGGCAACCACGGCGGCGCGCTGGCGCTGGCCGCGGCGACCCGCGGCCTGTCCTGCCACGTGGTGGTTCCGGCGGATGCGGTGCGCACCAAGCTGGCGGCGATCGCCGGCTACGGCGCGGTGCTGCACCGCTGCGCGCCCGGCATCGCCGCCCGCGAGGCGGCCTGCGCCGACATCCAGGCCGCCAGCGGCGCGACGCTGGTCCACCCCTACGCCGATCCGATGGTGATCGCCGGCCAAGGCACTGCGGCGCTGGAGCTGCTCGCCGAGGCCGGCGCGCTCGACGCCGTGGTGGTGCCGGTGGGCGGCGGTGGCCTGGCCGCGGGTACCGCGCTCACGCTGGCCGCGCGCGCACCGGACTGCCGCCTGGTACTGGCCGAGCCACGTGGCGCCGCAGACACGCAGGCGTCGCTGGCGCGCGGCGAGCGGGTCACCGGCCTGGTGCCGGACACGGTCTGCGACGGCCTGCGCGGCACGCTGGGCGCCCCCGGCTTCGCGCTGCTGCGCGAACATGGTGCCGAGGTCATCCTGGTCGACGATGCCGACACGATCGCCGCGATGCGCCTGCTGTGGCAGCGCCTGAAGCAGGTCGTCGAGCCGTCGTCGGCGATCGCGTTGGCCGCGGTGCTCGGCCAGCGCGAGCGCTTCGCCGGCCAGCGCGTGGGCGTGGTGCTGTCGGGCGGCAACGTCGATCTCGACGCATTGCCGTGGCTCGCATGAGCCGACGCCGCACCGCGCGCCGGCGGCAGCCGCGCCGGCACGGCTTCCGCTGGCTGCCGCGCCTCGTGTTGCTGTGCCTGCTGTGGCTGGCGGGGGTGGCGGCGTGGATCGTGTACGTGGGCGGCCGCGACCAGGCCGGGCCGGCCGATGCCATCGTGGTGCTGGGCGCCGCCGCCTACGACACGCGGCCGTCGCCGGTGTTCACCGAGCGCATCCGCCACGGCATCGCGCTCTACGAGCGCGGCTTCGCGCCGACCCTGCTGTTCACCGGCGGCTACGGCAGCGGCGCGCGCTTCTCCGAATCGCAGGTCGCGCGCACCTACGCGCTGCGCCAGGGCGTGCCGGGCGACGCGATCCTGATCGAAACCCTGTCGCGCACCACCTACCAGAACCTGGCGCAGGCGCGCGATGTGCTGAGCGAACACGGGCTGCAGCGCGTGATCGTGGTCAGCGACCCGCTGCACATGGCGCGCGCGCTGCGGCTGTGCCGCCGGCTCGGCATCGATGCGCTCGGTTCGCCCACGCCGAGCAGCCGCTTCCGCAGCTTCCGCACGCAGTGGCGGTTCCTGGCGCGCGAGGTGTACTTCTTCCACCGCGACCTGGTGGTCAAGCCCGAGTAGGCGGCAAGGTTGCCCGCTCAGGGCGCCGCGGACACCAGCGTCAGGCCCTCGCGCAGCAGCCAGCGGGTCGCCGCGGCACGCTCGGCCAGCGGCACGTCGACCAGCACGCCCACCAGCCAGCGGAACGAACGGCAGCGCGCCTCGCGGCTGGCGGCATCGCGGCCTTCGGACATCAACCCGGCCATGAAGCCGTCATGCAGGAAGGTCGCGCTGACCGCCGCGGACTTCAGTACCTGCCGCGCCTGCACCGGATCATAGGGCTGCGGCTGGCCCTGCAGGCCGGCGAGTGCGACGTCGGTGAAGGCGAGCGCGAAGCGCTCGCGGCTGGCGCTGCCGAGGCGGTCGACCGTGCGCTGGAACGCGGGGACATCGCGCGCCGCGTCGGGTTCGAACAGCGCGCACAGCGCCTGCGATTCATCGGGCAGGCGCGAACTGGCGTGCACGGCATGGAACAGCCGGTCGATGGCCGCATCCGGCGCGCGCAGCAGCACGTCCTCGCCCAGCGCCAGCACCTGGCTGGCATCGATCCGCGACAGGTCGATGTTGTAGCGCTGCGCGCTGGCGGTTGAGGCGGCGCCGGCCAGCAGCACGGCCACGGCGGCGTGGCCGGCGAACCGGCGCAGCGACCGGCGCGGTGCGCGGGCGGCGAGGGTGCCGGTTGCGACGCGCGCGTTGCGCACCGCGATGTTGCGGGATGTGTGGTTGCTCATCCGCGGAGTGTAGGCAGCGCCGGTGTGCGTTCGCTGAACCCGCGGCTCACGCGGTGCGGCGGCGCACCGGGATGCCGCTCGCCGGGAAGCGCGCGATCTCGGCGCCGGCCTCGCGGATCGGCGCGCCGTGCGCGGGCGACCAGGCCATCGCGGTGATTGTTTCCCAGGTGGCCGGCAGCAGGTTGTCAGCGCCGCGCCACTCTTCGTACGCAGCCTGCGCCGCGGCAAAGCGCCCGCGCCCGGTGAGCGCGCGCCGCCGGCCGGCCAGCGCATTGGTCGCGCCCAGCGCGCGCAGTTCGCGCATCAGGGCCGGCATGTCATGGTGGCCGTGCACTTCGACCTCGCGGTCGAGCACCGGATCGCGGAAGCCCGCCCGCATCAGCGCGTCACCAAAGCCCGCGATCGGCACGAACGGCGACACGTGCGCCTCGTCGTCGGCCGCCGCGAACGCCGCACGCAGCTCATGCAGGGTGTCGGGGCCGAACGTCGAGCACAGCAGCATCCCGCCCGGGCGCAGCACGCGGCGGAAGCCGGCAAACAGCGCGTCGAGGTCGTCCACCCACTGCACGCACAGGTTGCTGAACAGCAGGTCGACGCTGTTGTCGGCCAGCGGCAGCAGGCGCGCATCGGCGCAGACGCGGTCGATGCGGCGCTGCAGCGGGTTCCAGCCGCGGCGCGGTGCCAGCTGGTGGAGCATCGGCAGGGCGAGGTCGATGGCGAGCACGCGCGCCTTGGGCCAGCGCGCGCGCAGCGCCAGCGCGGCGCTGCCTGGCCCGCTGCCGACATCGACCACCGTGTCGGGCACGCGCTCGCCGAGGTATTCCAGCGATTCCATGAGCCGCGATTCCACGTCGCGCTGCAGCGCCGCCGCGGCGCCGTAGCCGGCGGCGGCGCGCGAGAAGGCGCGGCGCACCTGGCGGGTATCGAAGGTGTCGGTCATGGCATTGGTTCGGAGTCTGATGCGGCGCGGTCGATCGCAACGTGGCCGGGCATCGCACCGACGGCATCAAGGAATCCGGCGATCGCGGCCGCGACTTCGTCGGCATGGGTGAGGAACGGTGCGTGGCCGCCGTGTTCGACCTGGACGAAGCGCGCGCCCGGCGTGCGCGCCGCTGCGGCGCGCATCGCGCGCGGGTCGACCACGCGATCGCGGCGCCCGGCCAGCCACAGGCTGGGCACGCGCAGCGTCGGCAGCAGGGCGCGCTGGTCGACGCTGCCGAGCAGGTCGAGGCCGTCGGCCAGCGCCGCCGCCGGCGGCTCGCCGCGCACGAACAGTTCCGCGCGCAGGGCGCGAAGCTCGCCCCTGGGGTCGTCCGAGCCGAACGCTTCCAGCGCGATGAAGCGGTCGAGCGTGCCGTGGTAATCCTCGCGCAGGCCGCGCGCGAAACCGGCGAAGATCTCCGCCGACATGCCGAAGCGGCCATCGTCGTCGCCGGCGGCGTCCGGGTCGCGCACGAAGCGCGGCGCCGAGCACACCATCGCCAGCGCCGGCACGCGCTCCGGGCGCGTGGATGCGGCGTGCAGCGCGACCATGCCGCCCAGCGACCAGCCCAGCCACGGCGCCACCGGCACCCGCGCGGCGATCGCGGCGGCGCAGGCTTCCGGCGCGAGCGCGACCGTACTGTCGCGGCTGCGGCCGTGCCCGGGCAGGTCCACCACGTGCAGGGTGAAGCGGTCCTCGAGGCGCGCCACCAGCGGCGCGAACACGCCGCCGTGCATCGCCCAGCCGTGCAGCAGCACCAGCGGCGCGCCCTGGCCCACGACTTCGATGTGCAGCTCGCCGCTCATGCGCCCTTGTCCCCGCGCAGTGCCTGCGCGCGGCGCGGACTGCCGGCCTGCGGCCGCGCCACCACCCAGGCGAAGGCGACGATGCCGGCCACGATCAGCGCGGCGCCCCACAGCCCAAGTGCGCCCGGCAGCGGCTCGCCCAGCAGCCACGCACCGATGCCGATCGCGAACAGCAGCTCGGCGGCCTGCATCGCCTCGACCGCGCCGAGCGCGGTCGGGTTGTTGCGCACCATGCCGGTGGCCTGGAAGAACAGGATGGTGGCGATCACGCCGGCGCTGAGCGCCACGCCGGCGGCCAGCCAGACCTGGTCCATCGGCGGCGCGCCGCTGCGCGTCCAGGCCCAGGCCGCCACCAGCCACCACAGCGGCTGGCTGGCAAGCGTCATGCCGAACACGCGCTGCGCCGCGTTGAGCGTTTCGCCGCTGCGCTCGAGGTGCAGCAGCAACAGGCGGTTGCCGAGCGGATAGGCGAATGCCGCGCCCAGCACGCAGGCCAGCGCGATCCAGCCGGCGCGGTCGATCGCGCCGCCGCCGTAGCCGACCTGCAGCAGCAGCACGCCGGTGAAGATCAGCGCGGCCACCAGCAGTGCCGCCCGCGGGATGCGCCGGCGCGCATCGCTGTAGAGGAAGGGCGCGCACAGCATTCCGGCGATCACGGTGAACTGGAAGGTGCCGGCGACCAGCCACGACGGCCCGCTGGACGCCGCGAACGTCAGCAGCACGCAGAACGCCACGAAGCCGATCGCGCTGCAGCGCAGCCATGCCCAGGGATGCGCGCGCAGCGCGCGCCCCACCGGCCCCATGCCGCCCATCCACGGCATCAGCGGCAGCAGCAGCGGCAAGGTGATGAGGTAGCGCAGCGCCGCCGTCCACGTCCAGTCACCGCCCCCGCCCACCGCGGCGCGATTGAGCACGTAGGTCATGGTGAAGAACAGGGCCGATGCCAGCCCGATGCCGACGGCGGCCAGCGGGCGGCTGGGGGCGGACGCATGCGCCGGCACGCCGATCAGGCCAGGTGCAACGCGTCGACGTGGTCGCGCGCGCGCGCCAGCGCCTCCACCAGCGCATCCACCTGCCCGTCGAGGTGGACCGTACTCAGCGTGACCCGCAGGCGTGCGCGGCCTTCGGGCACCGTCGGCGGGCGGATCGCGGCCACCCAGATGCCGTCGGCCTCGAGGCGTGCGGCCATGTCCAGCGCTCGGGCGTTGCCGCCACAGAGCACCGGCTGGATCGGGGTGTCGGACGGCAGCAGCTGCAGGCCTGCGCGGCGCGCACCGTCGCGGAAGCGCTGCACGTGCGCGGCAAGCTTGTCGCGGCGCCAGTGCTCGCGGCGCGCCAGCTTGACCGCGGCCAGCGAGGCCGCGGCCTGCGCCGGTGGCAGCGCGGTGGTGTACAGGTACGGCCGCGCGGTACCGGCCAGGTGTTCGATGAGATCCGCATCGCCGGCGACCACGGCACCGTAGCCGCCGAGCGCCTTGCCTAGCGTGGCCAGTTGCAGCGGCACTTCTTCGACGCCCAGCTTCGCTTCGGCGACGCTGCCGCGCCCGCCCGGGCCAAGCACGCCCACGCCATGCGCATCGTCGACATACAGCAGCGCCGACTGCATGCGCGCGGCCAGCGCCAGCTGGCGCAGCGGCGCGACGTCGCCGTCCATGCTGAAGACGCCGTCGGTGGCGAGCATCGCCGCGCCAGCCGGCACGGTCTTCAGCTGCCGCAGCGCACCTTCGGCATCGGCATGCGGGTAGCGGCGCAGGCGGCAGCCGGCCAGGCGCGAGGCGTCGATCAGGCTGGCGTGATTGAGGCGGTCCTGCACGCAGGCATCGTCATCGCCCAGCAGCGCCTGCTGCACCGCGAGGTTGGCGAGGTAACCACTGCCGAACAGCAGCGCGCGCGGGGTGCCAAGCCAGTCGGCGACCTCGCGCTCCAGCGCGTCATGCGCCACGTGGTGGCCGCAGACCAGGTGCGAGGACACGCCACCGGCGCCGTCACGCGAGGCCGCGTTCTGCAGCGCGTCCACGACCTGGAACTGCTGGGCCAGGCCGAGGTAGTCGTTGCCGCAGAAGTTCAGCAGCCAGCGGCCGTCGACTTCCAGGCGCACGCCGTCGCGGCGGCCCACCACGCGGCGGCGCCGCACCAGGTCGTCGGCCAGTGCGTCCGCGCGCAGCGACTGCACGCGCCGGCGCAGGTCGGGGCGCTGCTCAGCCAACGGCCTGCCTCCGCGGCTGGCAGGCGACGATGTCGGCATGCACGGTGCCGCCGTGGTCATGGTCGGGTGCGTCCACGGTGACCGCCATCGCGCGCAGGCCGAGGCGCGCGAACAGCGCTTCGTCGTGTGCGGTATCTGGGTTGCCGGTGGTCAGCAGCTTGTCGCCGTGGAAGATCGAATTGGCGCCGGCGGCGAAACACAGCGCCTGCAGCTCGTCGCTCATCTGCTCGCGGCCGGCGGACAGCCGCACCATCGACTTCGGCATGAGGATGCGCGCCGCCGCGATCGTGCGCACGAACTCGAACGGATCGAGCTCGGCGGTGCCGTGCAACGGCGTGCCTTCCACCTGCACCAGGCGGTTGATCGGCACCGAATCCGGGTGCGCCGGCATGGTCGCCAGCGTCTGCAGCAGGCCGGCGCGCTGGCGCCGCGACTCGCCCATGCCGACGATCCCGCCGCAGCAGGTCTTCAGCCCGGCATCGCGCACGTGGCCGAGCGTGTCGAAGCGGTCCTGCAGCTCGCGGGTGTGGATGATGTTGCCGTAGTGCTCGGGATCGGTATCGATGTTGTGGTTGTAGTAGTCCAGCCCGGCCATCTTCAGCGCCTGCGCCTGCGTGCCGGTGAGCATGCCGAGCGTGGCGCAGGTCTCCAGGCCGAGCGCCTTCACGCCGGCGATCATCTCGGCGACCTTGGGGATGTCGCGGTCCTTCGGCGAGCGCCACGCCGCGCCCATGCAGAAGCGCGAGGCGCCGGCGGCCTTGGCCTGGCGCGCCTTCTCCATCACCGCCTCGGTTTCCATCAGCTTCTGCGCGTCGACGCCGGTGTCGTAGCGCTGCGCCTGCGGGCAGTAGGCGCAGTCCTCGGGGCAGCCACCGGTCTTCACCGACAGCAGGGTGCTGACCTGGACTTCGGCGGGATCGAAATGCAGCCGGTGGACGCTCGAGGCGCGGTGCAGCAGCTCGGTGAACGGCAGGTCCAGCAGGGCCTCGACCTCGCTCCGCGACCAGTCGTGGCGCGGAATGGCGGCGTCACTGGCGCGGAAGTCGCTGACGTCGGGCATGGCGGAGTCCTGAGGGCGCACGTATTGCGGACCCGGCAGTCTGGAAACCATGCCTGCGCCTGTCAACCGCAGCCCGGCCACCGCGGTTGACGGCTGGCTTGCGCGCATGGGCCGCAGCCTGTGGGCGCCGCGCTGCCTCGTCTGCGGCGAGCTGGCCAACGGCCGGCGCGACCTGTGCCAGCCCTGTGCCGCCGCGCTGCCGTGGAACCGCCTGGCCTGCCCGCGCTGCGCGGCGCCTGGCCCACCGGCCGCGCCCTGCGCCGCCTGCCTCCGCCAGCCACCCCCGCTCGATACCGCCCACGCCGCATTCGTCTACGCCTTCCCCCTCGACCGGCTGCTGCCGCGCTTCAAGTTCCACCGCGACCTTGCCGCGGGCCGGCTGCTGTCGGCGGCGATGGCCGGCGCGTTCGCGTCGCTGCCGCGGCCGGACGCGCTGCTGCCGATTCCGCTGCACCGCGCGCGCCTGCGCGAACGCGGCTACGACCAGGCGCTGGAGCTTGCACGGCCGCTGGGGCGCGCGTTGGCGCTGCCGCTGTGCGACGGCCTGCTGCTGCGCGCGCGTGCCACCACGCCGCAGTCGCGGCTGCATGCCGACGACCGCCGGCGCAACCTGCGTGGCGCATTCGCGGCGCAGCCGTCGGGCGGCGCGCTGCCGCGGCACGTCGCCCTGGTGGACGACGTCATGACCACCGGTGCCACCCTGCATGCCGCCGCGATCGCCCTGCGCCGGGCCGGCGTGGCCCGGGTCGACGCCTGGGTCGCGGCCCGGGTGCCGTGAGCGCCGCGCGCCGGGTGCCGCACCTAGGGGGACCGGTTCGGATCGATCAGCGTTTCGCCGATCGCCGATGACCCGGCGCTGGCCACCGTGTGCAGCGCGGAGGTCTGGCGCTCGATCATCCGCCGCACCCGGGGCGCCCCCGGCCCCTGGTGCAGCGCACGCAGGTGTTCGGGAATGGTCGCGTCGTCGTGGGTGAGGCGACTGTTGTGGCGGATGTACTCAAGCCAGGTGGATGTCTCGTAGCGCTCGATCCACACCTGCGGATCGGCGAGATCGCGCAGCACCCGCCAGTTACGGGCGCCGTCGCGGCGGCGGATGCGCCGCCGTTCCGCCATTGCACCGAGGAACTCCAGCACGTCCTGTTCGCGGATCACGTACTCGATGGTGATCACCACCGGACCGGTGCGCGGCTGCACCGGGACCGCGGTGGCGGGCTCCTGCCAGCGGCGCAAGGGATCGAGGTTGAGTTCGGTCAGTTTTGCCAGTGGCAGCCAGCGGCCAAGCGCCGCACAGGCGAGCATGACCACCGCCGCGCCGAGCAGCGCCGTGCGCACGTCGTCGCGCGCGGCCACGGAACCCCACAGCCAGCTGCCGGTCGCCATGCCGCCGAACGCCGCCATCTGGTACAGCGACAGCGCGCGCGCCACGACCCAGCGCGGGGTGGACAGCTGCACCGTGACGTTGAAGGTCGACATGGCCAGCACCCACGCCGCACCGCCAAGCAGCAGCGCCGCCATGGTCAGCGGCAGCCACGTGCTCATCGCCGCACCTGCCGCGGCCACCGCGAAGGCAACGCAGGCACAACGGACCAGCGACTCGGTTGTCAGGCGCTGGCGCAGGTGCGCACTGCCCATCGCGCCGGCGATCGCACCCACGCCGAACGCACCGAGCAGCAGGCCATAGGTCAGCGGGCCGCCGGCGACCAGGTCCCTAGCCACCAGCGGCATCAGTGCCATGACCGCGCTGGCGCCGACGCCGAACACGGCGCTGCGCACCAGCACGGTGCGGATGGCGGGTGACATCGCGACGTAGCGGATGCCCGCGGCGATCGCCACGCCCAGGGTTTCCCGCGGCAGCAGGCGTGGCTCGGCGGGCCGGCGCCAGCGCGCCAGCACCACGATCAGCGCGATGTAGCTGACGGCATTCACCGCGAATGCCGCGGCGGCACCGGCGGCGGCGACGATCGCACCGCCGAGCGCCGGCCCCACGCTGCGCGCGATGTTGAAGCCCATGCTGTTGAGGGCCACCGCGCCCGGCAGTTCCACGCGCGGCACCATGTCGCCGACCGACGCCTGCCAGGCCGGCGCGTTGAACGCCGCGCCGCAGCCGATCAGGAAGGTGAACAGCAGCAGCAGCCACGGCGTGATCAGCCCCGACCAGGTGCACAGCGCCAGCGCCACCGACACCAGCAGCATGAACAGCTGCGCGCCCAGCATCATCTTGCGCCTGTCGAAGCTGTCGGCCATCGCGCCGGCCACCAGCGAGAACAGCATCACCGGCAGCGCGATCGAAGCCTGCACCAGCGCGACCATGTCGGCCGACTCCGCGATCGAGATCATCAGCCACGACGCGCCGACCGACTGGATCATGCCGCCGAAGTTGGACGAGGCGCTGGCCAGCCAGACCTTGCGGAATACCGGATAGCGCATGGCCGACAGCGCCGACGGGCGCTGCACGTGATCGGGTGGCGGCGGCGGAGCGGGCGCGCGTTCCACGACGCTCAGCCCGGGCGCCGCAACGCGAAGTCCGCGGCAATGCCCGCGAACACCGCCATGCCCACCCAGTGGTTGTGCAGGAACGCGCGGAAGCAGGGCTCGCGCTGGCGATGGCGGGCAATCCAGAACTCGTACGCCACCAGCAACAGGCCGACGCCCAGCCCCGCCCAATAGAACCGGCCCAGCCCCGCCTGCCGTCCGACCAGGGCCAGCGCCGAGAACGCCAGCGCGTACAGCACGCCCTGCGCCACCAGGTCGAGGTCACCGAACAGGATCGCGGTCGACTTCGAGCCCACCTTGATGTCGTCGTCGCGGTCGACCATCGCGTACCAGGTGTCGTAGGCGGTCGACCAGAAGATGTTGGCGACGTACAGCACCCAGGCCACCGCCGGCACTTCGCCCTGCACCGCGGCGAACGCCATCGGGATGCCCCAGCCGAAGGACATGCCCAGGTACACCTGCGGCAGGTGCGTGTGGCGCTTGAGATAGGGGTAGGTCGCCGCCAGGAACAGCCCCACCCCGCTGAGCAGGATGGTCAGGCGGTTCATCGTCAGCACCAGCGCGAACGCGACGAGCATCAGCACCGCGAACAGTGCAAGCGCCTCGCGCCCGGAAACCGCGCCGGTCGCCATCGGCCGCCCACGCGTGCGCTCGACATGCGGGTCCAGCCAGCGGTCGGCGTAGTCGTTGACCACGCAGCCGGCCGCGCGTGTCAGCCATACGCCGGCGCTGAACACCACCAGCGTCCACAGCGGCGGCACGCCCTCGGCGGCGATCCACAGCGCCCACCATGTCGGCCACAGCAACAGCAGCCAGCCGATCGGGCGGTCGGCGCGCATCAGCCGCCAGTACAGGCCCAGGCGCGTGCGCCAGCCGGGCGTGGTGGCGGGTTGCGGGTCGAAGCGTTCGTAGGACATGGCGGGCATGGTACCGCCGGGTGCCGATGCGACGGCGCTGGCTCCGTCACCGGGGCGTTCCGGCCGGGCGCTCGCTTCGCGCGGCGCGATAGTGGAAAATGCCGCACTGCGCGCCTGTAGCTCAGCCGGATAGAGTAGTGGCTTCCGAAGCCATTGGTCGGGGGTTCGAATCCCTCCAGGCGCACCATTCGCGGCATCCCCGGCCTTCGCACGGGCCCCACGCGCGAGCACCATGCAGCCGCGTCACGCCGGCGTTGCAACCTTGCCGAGCCCGGATTCGATCAGCCCGCGGGCAAGCCTGGCCCAGGCGCTGGTCGAGTAGCGCGCGTACTTTGGCTCATGGCGCATCAGGCGGCGGATCACGATGCCGCGATAGATGTTGTGGGTGAGATAGAGCACGGTGCGCGCGGTGTCTTCCGGCATGCCCGACGCACACAAGGCCCGCAGCCACTCGCCCTCGATCGGCAGGCGGAACCTGCGCGAGACCAGTTGCACCTGCCTGCGCAGCTCCGGCTCGTAGTCGCCGAGCCCCATCATGGTGATCGAGATCGCGAAGGTCGGGCCGAGATAGAACTGTTCCGAATCCTTGACCAGCGCCGCGAACACATCGCTGCCCGGCCTGATCGCGCCGACCAGGCGCATGCTGCCGGCATGCGAATCCTCGTACGCGCGGCGCACCGCCGCGATCACCAGGCTCTGCTTGGTGGGGAAATGATGGGTCTGCGCGCCCTTCGACACGCCGGCCGCGATGGCCACCTCGTTGACGCGGAAGCCGGCATAGCCCTTGCTGGTCAGCTCGTTGACCGCCGCCACGAGGATCCGGCTGCGCGTCTCGTCACGGCGTTGCGCCTGCGTGCGTCGCTGCGGCGGCGTGGGCCGGGGTTTGGCACCATCCGGCGCCACTGTCTTGGGCATAGCATCCTGCCTGCACGAAAGAGCACAACCGCATCCACGGTAGCGCGGGCCCCGGCGCTGCGGCAATGGCATGGGCTCTGTTCTATAATCCGGCCCAGCTGTGGCCGCCCGCCACGCGCGAAAGGTGCTCCGTGCGCAATTACGACCTCGATTTCCTGAAGAAATTCTCCCTGGTGCTGCTCTTCCTGACCCTGGTCACCTTCGGCCTGATGGTGGGATCGTACTTCCTGCACCACAGCCTCGAGGTGGACGTCGACCCGTCCATTTCCAAGCGCACCGCGGAGCGCATCGCGCCGATCAGCGCCGTGTATGCCGGCTCCACCGGTGCCGCCGCACAGGCCGCGGCCTCGGCCGCCGCGGCTGCCGCCGCCACCGCGCAGGTCGCCTACGGCGGCACGCTCGACGGCGCGGTGATCAACCAGAACCTGTGCGCCGGCTGCCACGGCTCCGGTGCCGGTGGCGCGCCCAAGCTGGAGCGTGCGGCCTGGGCGGCGCGCATCGCCCAGGGTGCCGACATGCTGCATCGCCACGCCATCGAGGGCTTCACCGGCAACGCCGGCATGATGCCCGCCAAGGGTGGCAACCCGGCGCTGACCGACGAACAGGTCATCGCCACCGTGGACTGGATGGTCGCGAACCTCGAGTAAGCGGGACCCGCCTGCCAACAACGCCGCCTCCGGGCGGCGTTGTCGTTTCCGCCCCACCACGATCGTTCGCTCACCCCGCCGGAGTCGCCATGCGCAGCCTGTCCAAGCCCCTTCCCGGCGTGCTGTTCGCCGCCGCCCTGCTGGCGACCGCCGCCGGATGCGGCAGCATCGCGCCGCGCCCCGCGGCCACCGACGCGGCCAGCGTACTGGTCACACCGCCGGCGGACTGGCGGGTGCATGACGGCCAGCGGATCCGCATCGCCGCGCCACTGGTGGTCAGTGGCAACCATCGCCTGGCGCGCAACGGTGAGGTCGTGGTGGCCTTCGATGGCCGCCTGTACGCGCCCACCGAAGTCGCCACGCCGGGCGTGGACGCGAAGGCACTGGCCGCCGGCAACCGCCGCCGCAGCCTGGTGCTGGCCCTGGGCGAGACGGCGCAGGTGGCGCCTGCCGACTGGCGCGCCGGCGGCATCGTCGATGGCGTCGAAGGCACCCTGCGCGTCGGCGAGCACGGCCCGCGGCTGGAGGTCGCGGCGTTGCCGGCGCTGCGTCCGGCGCCGCGCCCCGCGCCGCCGCCGCGGGCCGGCGAGCTGCGCCTGGCCAGCCTCAACCTCGAGAACCTGTTCAATGGCGACGGCGCGGGCGGCGGCTTCCCGACCGCGCGCGGCGCGCGCACCCCCGGCGAATACCTGGCGCAGCAGGCGCGCCTGGTAGCCGCGCTGGACGCGCTGGACGCGGACATCGTCGCGGTGCTGGAAGTCGAGAACGACGGCTACGACGCGCGCTCCAGCCTCGCCCAGCTGGTCGCCGCCCTCGACCCGGGCGGCGCGCGCTGGCGCTTCGTCGATGCCGGCGAAGGCCCGGGCAGCGACCCGATCCGCGTCGGCCTGCTGTACCGCGCCGACCGCGTGCGCCCGATGGGCGCGCCGGCCACGCGCGCCGAGGGTCCGTTCGCGACACTCAGCCGCGCGCCGCTGGCGCAGGCCTTCCGCGCCGGCGACGGCCCCGCGTTCGTGGTCGTGGCCAACCACTTCAAGTCCAAGGGCTGCCGCGACGCCAGCGCCGGCGATGCCGACCAGGGCGACGGCCAGTCGTGCTGGAACGCGACCCGCCGCGCCTCGGGGGCGCAGCTGCGCGACTGGCTGGCGGGCGATCCCACCGGCAGCGGCAGCACGCTGGTCGCGGTGCTCGGCGACCTCAATGCCTACGCGATGGAGGAGCCGGTGCGCGACTTCATCGCCGCCGGCTGGCAGGACGCCTTCGCCGCCAGCGGCCGCGCGCCCGCCAGCCCGGCGTACACCTATGTCTATGACGCCCAGGCCGGCCGCCTCGACCATGCCCTGCTGAGCCCGGCGCTGGCCGCGCGCCTGCTGTCCGCCTCCGCGTGGCACAGCAATGCCGACGAAGCAGACAACGCCGCCGAACAGGCCATCAATGGCGGCGAACAGGCAGTCAAACCATGGCGAAGCTCGGATCACGACCCGGTGGTCGTCGACCTGCGCCTGCGCACGCCCTGAGCGCCAGGACCTATCATTCCCCCATGACCAGCCCCCTGCCCGCGTTCCCCGATGCCTCCGGCGCCCTGCTGCTGCCGGGCCCTGCGGGTGCGCTCGAGGTGGCCGTCGACATTCCCGAAGACGACGTCGACCGGGTGCCGGCGGTGGCCGTGGTCTGCCACCCGCTGCCCACCGAGGGCGGCAGTATGCACAACAAGGTGGTGACCATGGCGGCGCGCGCCTTGCGCGAGCTGGGCGTGACCACGGTGCGCTTCAATTTCCGCGGCATCGGCCAGTCCGCCGGCGCGTTCGACCAGGGCGACGGCGAGCGCGACGACCTGCGCGCGGTGGCCGGCTGGGTCCGCGCGCAGCGCCCGGCCGACCAGCTGTGGCTGGCGGGCTTCAGCTTCGGTGCCTACGTGAGCCTCGCCGTGGCGGCCGAACTGCGGCCGGCGATGCTGGTCTCGATCGCGCCGCCAGTCGGCCGCAGCTGGAACTTCGACGCCATCACCCTGCCGACCATGCCGTGGCTGGTGGTGCAGGGCGAGGCCGACGAGATCGTCGATCCGCATGCGGTCTATGCCTGGCTGGCCAAGCGCAAGGCCAAGGCCGAGCTGGTGCGCATGCCCGACACCTCGCACTTCTTCCATCGCAAGCTGATCGACCTGCGCGGCGCGATCAAGAGTGGCGTGCGGCGCCACCTGCCGGGCGGCAATGACTGACGGCGGCGGCGGGATGTCGCCGTCGCAGGCCTACCGCGAAGGCGTGGAACGCGGCGACTGGAGCCATGACCCGGCCCAGCAGCCGGCACTCGCGGCGCTCGACCGCGTCCATGCGGCGCTGCTCGCGCGGCGGCGCGGCACCCTGCTCACGCGGCTGCTCGGCGCCGGCGAGCGCGCGCCCCGGGGCCTCTACCTCTGGGGCGGCGTGGGCCGCGGCAAGACCTTCCTGGTCGACCAGTTCTACGAGCACCTGCCGCTGCCGGTCGCCAAGCTCGACGCCGGCGCGCGGGGCGGCAACGGCAAGCGCCGCACCCACTTCCACCGCTTCATGCGCGTGGTCCACCAGCGCCTGCGCGAGCATTCCGGCGAACGCGATCCGCTGGCCACGATCGTGGCCGAATGGCGGCGCTCGCTGCGCGTGCTGGTGCTGGACGAGTTCTTCGTCAGCGACATCGGCGACGCCATGCTGCTGGCGCGCGTGCTGGAGCGGATGTTCGCCGAAGGCATCGTGCTGGTGACGACCTCCAACATCGCGCCCGCGGGGCTGTACGCCGACGGCCTGCAGCGCGCGCGCTTCCTGCCGGCGATCGCGCTGCTCGAGCAGCACTGCGACGTGCTGGAGCTGGTCAGCGACACCGACTACCGCCTGCGCGAACTGACCCGCTCACCGGTCTACCGCACGCCGCTCGACGACGGCGGCGACGCCTGGCTGGAGACGCGCTGGCACGCGCTCGGCGGCGACGATGCCCACCGCGACGGCTCGATCGAACTCGAGGGCCGCAAGATCGCCACCCGCGCGCGCTGCAAGGGCATGGTTTGGTTCGACTTCGCCGCGCTGTGCGAGGGTCCGCGCGCGGCCGCCGACTACATCGAGATCGCGCGCGAGTTCCACACCGTGCTGCTCGGCGGCATCCCGCGCATGGACGGCACGCGCGACGACGCCGCGCGCCGCTTCGTCACGCTGGTCGACGAGCTGTACGACCGCAACGTCAACCTGGTGTGCACCGCCGCGGCGGCACCGCCTGCGCTGTACGCCGGCGAGCGCCTGCGCGGTGCGTTCGAGCGCACCGCATCGCGGCTGGTGGAGATGCGCAGCGCCGAGTACCTCGCGCGCGAGCACCGCGACTAGGCCACGACATATTGTATTGACCTCCCTCATCGACCCCACTATGTTGTGCCGGTCGGTTCCCGCGGCCTGCGCCACGGGATGAAAAGGGAAGCCGGTGCGGCGCGCGTTCTTCGAACGTGTGCCAAGGCCGGCACTGCCCCGCAGCGGTAGGTGGAAACGAAGTCGCGACATGCACTGGGGCACGCGCCCCGGGAAGCAGCGGCAAGTAGGTGGCGACGGACCTCCGTCGCCGTGTCCACGAGTCCGAAGACCTGCCGACAGCCGCGCGAAGCACGCCGCGCGGTGCCGGCCGTGGAATCTCCGGGGGGAGATGGCCGGTGACGCAGCTCCGCCCATCCGCCCGCGCGGGTGCGTCGCGGCCGTTGCGACACCGACACCGGACCCTTGGCGACGCCAGGCCTCCGGCCGCCGCCCGAGGGAGCGATGGCCAGGTGCGCCACTTTGTACAAGGCGAACGCCATGACCGAACACGACCACTCCGGCGCCGCGCCCGCGGCACCGGCCGGCAGCCCCGACGGCTTCCTGCTCACCCCGCCGCCCACCGCCACCACGATGCGCGTACTCAAGCGCAACGGCACCGACGAGGCGGTGGACCTCAACAAGATCGTGCGTGCGGTCCAGCGCTGTGCCGACGGCCTGCATGCGGTCGACCCGATGCGCGTCGCCACGCGCACCATCTCCGGCCTGTACGACGGCGCCAGCACCCGCGAACTCGACGAACTGTCGATCCGCACCGCGGCCATGCTGACCGCGGAAGAGCCCGAGTACAGCCGCCTCGCCGCGCGCCTGCTGGCCGGCGTGATCGCCAAGGAGGTCGCCGGCCAGGAGATCCACGCGTTCTCGCAGTCGGTCGCACGCGGCCACGAACTCGGCCTGATCAACGCGCGCCTGCTCGGCTTCGTGCAGGCCAACGCGCGCAAGCTCAACGACGCGATCGATGCGTCGCTGGACCTGCGCTTCGACTACTTCGGCCTGCGCACTCTGTACGACCGCTACCTGCTGCGCCACCCGCACACGCGCAAGGTGGTCGAAACGCCGCAGCAGTTCTTCCTGCGCATCGCCTGCGCGCTCAGCGAGGACGTACCCGAGGCCCTTGCGCTGTACCGGCGCATGGGCCGCCTCGACTACCTGCCTTCGTCGCCCACCCTGTTCAACGCCGGCACCACCCATGAGCAGCTGTCGTCATGCTTCCTGCTCGACTCGCCGAAGGATTCCCTGGAGTCGATCTACCGCAAGTACGGCGAGATCGCGCAGCTCTCCAAGTTCAGCGGCGGCATCGGCGTGAGCTTCACCCGCGTGCGCTCGCGCGGCTCGCTGATCACCTCCACCAACGGCCACTCCAACGGCATCGTGCCGTGGCTGAAGACGCTGGATTCGTCGGTGGCCGCGGTCAACCAGGGCGGCAAGCGCAAGGGCGCGGCCTGCGTGTACCTGGAGCCGTGGCATGCCGACGTCGAGGAGTTCCTGGAACTGCGCGACAACACCGGCGACGACGCGCGGCGCACCCACAACCTCAACCTGGCGAACTGGATCCCGGACCTGTTCATGCGCCGCGTGGAGGCGGATGCCGACTGGTCACTGTTCGATCCGCGCGTGGTGCCCGACTTCACCGACCTCCATGGCGACGCGTTCGATCGCGCCTACGCGCAGGCCGAGGCCGACGGCAAGGCGGTGCGCACGCTGAAGGCGCGCGAGCTGTACGCGCGCATGATGCGCACGCTGGCGCAGACCGGCAACGGCTGGATGACGTTCAAGGACGCGTGCAACCGCGCCAGCAACCAGACCGCGCGGGCCGGCAACGTCATCCATCTGTCCAACCTGTGCACCGAGATCCTCGAGGTCACATCCGACAGCGAGACCGCGGTCTGCAACCTGGGTTCGATCAACCTTGCACACCATCTGGAGGCCGATGCCGGGCACGGCCCGCGCTTCGATTTCGACAGGCTCGGCGAGACCGTTCGCCTCGCGGTGCGCCAGCTCGACCGGGTGATCGATCTCAACTTCTATCCGATCGACTCCGCGCGCAGCGGCAACCTGCGCTGGCGGCCGGTCGGGCTGGGCGTGATGGGCCTGCAGGACGTGTTCTTCCAGCTGCGCCTGCCGTTCGACGGCGACGAGGCGCGCGCGCTGTCGGCGCGCATCGCCGAAGCGATCTATTTCCACGCGCTTGAAGCGTCCTGCGAACTTGCGATCGAACGCGGCCGCCACCCGGCGTTCGCCGACACCCGCGCCGCTGCCGGGGACCTGCAGTTCGACGCCTGGGGCGTGGTCCCGGCCGACACCGCGCGCTGGGACGCGCTGCGCGCGCGCATCCGCGAGCACGGCCTGCGCAACTCGCTGCTGATCGCCATTGCGCCGACCGCCACCATCGCCTCGATCGCCGGCTGCTACGAATGCGTGGAGCCGCAGGTGTCCAACCTGTTCAAGCGCGAGACGCTGTCCGGCGACTTCCTGCAGGTCAACCGCCACCTGGTGCTGGAACTCAAGAAGCTCGGCCTGTGGACGCCGGAGGTGCGCGACGCGATCAAGCGCGCCGAGGGTTCGGTGCAGGGCCTGGCACAGGTGCCGGAGGCGCTGCGCGCGATCTACCGCACCGCCTGGGAAGTGCCGATGCGTTCGCTGATCGACATGGCCGCCGACCGCGGCGCGTTCATCGACCAGTCCGCGTCGCTCAACCTGTTCATGGAAAGCCCGTCGATCGGCGCGATGTCGTCGATGTACATGCATGCCTGGAAGCGCGGCATCAAGACCACGTACTACCTGCGCTCGCGGCCGGCCACGAAGATCGCCAAGGCGACGCTGGCTGGCATGGACGCGGAGGCGCCGGCCCCGCGGGAGTACGCACCGGCCGAGGCGGTGGCCTGCTCGCTGGAGAACCCGGAGAGCTGCGAGGCCTGCCAGTAGGCCGTGCAGACGCGACTCCGCAAGCCCGCCCGTATCCCGAGGAACACCATGATGTCCACGCACCACCCCCGGCTGCTGCTCGACCCCGGCTTCGAACTCACCCTTCGGCCGATGCGCTACCCGCGCTTCTACGAGATGTACCGCGACGCGATCCGCAACACCTGGACGGTGGAGGAGGTCGACTTCTCGCTCGACACCACCGACCTCAAGACCAGGGTCGGCCCCGCCGAGCGCCATCTGATCGAGCGCCTGATCGCGTTCTTCGCGACCGGCGATTCCATCGTGTCCAACAACCTGGTGCTCAACCTCTACCAGCACATCAACGCGCCGGAAGCGCGCATGTACCTGTCGCGGCAGCTGTACGAGGAGGCCCTGCACGTGCAGTTCTACCTCACCCTGCTCGACACCTACCTGCCCGATCCCGCCGACCGCACGCGTGCCTTCGCCGCGGTCGAGAACATCCCCTCGATCCGCCGCAAGGCCGAGTTCTGCTTCAAGTGGATCGATTCGCTGCAGGGCGTCACCCGCATCGAGACCCGCGCGCAGCGCCGCCAGTTCCTGCTCAACATGGTCTGCTTCGCCGGCTGCATCGAAGGCCTGTTCTTCTTCGGCGCGTTCGCCTACGTGTACTACCTGCGCTCGCGCGGGCTGCTGCACGGCCTGGCCAGCGGCACCAACTGGGTGTTCCGCGACGAGAGCTGCCACATGGCATTCGCGTTCGAGGTCATCCGCACCGCGCGCGAGGAGGAACCGGACCTGGTCGACGACGCGTTCCGCGCGCAGGTGGTGGAAATGATGACCGAGGCGGTGGAGTGCGAGTACGCGTTCGCCGAGGACACGCTGTCGGGCGGCGTGGCCGGGCTGTCGTTGAAGGACATGCGCCAGTACCTCGAGTACTGCGCCGACCAGCGCATGGCGCAGCTGGGCATGCCGCGGCACTTCGGCGCGCGCAACCCGTTTGCGTTCATGGAGCTGCAGGACGTGCAGGAACTGACCAACTTCTTCGAGCGGCGGGTCTCGGCCTACCAGGTGGGCGTGGAGGGCGAAGTGGCCTTCGACGAGGCGTTCTGACGGCTGCCGTCCGCCGGTTACCATCGGCGCACTGCCCGGGGAGAACGCGCCATGTCACGCAACGCCTGCATCCTGCTTTCGTCGTTCGTCCTCGCCGGCCTGGCGCTGCCGCTGAATGCCCAGGACGGGCAGCGGCCGGAAGTGGCCGCAGCCGCGTCGGAACTCGGCGCCAAGGTCGTGGCCTGGCGCCGCGACCTCCACCAGTACCCGGAGCTCGGCAACCGCGAGACACGCACCGCGGCGCTGGTGGCCGACCACCTGCGCACGCTGGGCCTGGAGCCGAAAACCGGGATCGCCACCACCGGCGTCACCGCCGTGCTCAAGGGTGGCAAGCCCGGCCCGCGCATCGCGCTGCGCGCCGACATGGACGCGCTGCCGGTGACCGAGACCAGCGGCCTGCCGTTCGCCTCCAAAGCCACCTCCACCTACCGCGGCGAAACCGTGGGGGTGATGCACGCCTGCGGCCATGACGCGCACACGTCGGTATTGATGGGCGTTGCCGAGGCGCTGGTGGCGATGCGCGACGAGCTGCCGGGCGAGGTGCTGTTCGTGTTCCAGCCCGCCGAGGAAGGCCCGCCGGACGACGAGAAGGGCGGCGCGAAGGAGATGCTGGCGCAGGGCATCTTCCGCGACTTCAAGCCGGACGCGGTGTTCGGCCTGCATGTGTTCTCGACGCTGCAGGCCGGCAAGCTCGGGGTGCGCAGCGGGCCGACCATGGCCGCGTCCGACCGCTTCAACATCGTGGTCAAGGGCCGGCAGACGCACGGGTCGCGGCCCTGGGGCGGGGTGGATCCCATCGTCGCCGCGGCGGATGTCATCGGCACCGCGCAGACCATCGTCAGCCGCCGCCAGGACATCTCCAGGCAGCCGGTGGTGGTGAGCTTCGGCGCCATCAAGGGCGGCATCCGCTACAACATCATTCCCGACCAGGTCGAGCTGGTGGGCACCATCCGCACCTTCGACGATGGCATGCGCGATGCGGTGTTCGCGGACCTTGCGAACGTGGCGGAGAAGGTCGCCGCCGCGCACGGCGCCACGGTCGAGGCCAACGTTCCCGACCAGGACGGCAATCCGGTCACCGCCAACGACCCGGCACTGACCGCGCGCATGCGCCCGAGCCTTGAGAAGGTGGCCGGCCCCGGCAACCTGGTCGACATGCCGCTCAACATGGGTGCCGAAGACTTCTCGTTCTACGCCCGCGAAGTGCCCGGCCTGTTCTTCTTCGTCGGTGCGACGCCGGCGGGCCAGGACCCCGCGACCGCGCCGAGCAACCATTCGCCGGAATTCTTCCTCGACGAGTCGGCGCTCGACCTGGGCATGCGCGCGATGCTGCAGCTGACGCTGGACTACCTGCACGGCGAGGGCGTGCCCGCCAGCGGCAGCTGAGCCCAGGGGCGATAATGCGCCCATGACCATCGAACTCCCCCTGGGCCGCGAAGTCGCCTATCCGCGCGTCTATGACGCCACGTTGCTGTTCCCCATCGCCCGCGACGCCGGCCGCGCGGCGCTCGGCATCGGCGCCAGGCTGCCGTTCGACGGCCACGATCGCTGGCAGGCCTACGAGCTCTCGTGGCTGGACGCGCGCGGCAAGCCGGCGGTGGCCACCGCGACCTTCCTGGTGCCGGCCGCGTCGCCACGGCTGATCGAATCGAAGTCGCTCAAGCTGTACCTGAACTCCTTCAACGGCACGCGCTTCGCCGATGCCGCCGAGGTGCACGCACGCATCACCACCGACCTCTCCGCCGCGGCCGGCGCGTCGGTGGCGGTGGGCTTCGGCCTGCCGCCGATGGCCACCGCAAGCGACGACGACGCCAGCATCGACATCGACGGCGTGGACGTCGCCATCGACGCCTATGACCATCCGGCGCCGGAACTGCTGGCCTGCGCGCCCGGGCAGGTGGTGGAGGAAACCCTGCGCTCGCAGTTGCTGAAGTCCAACTGCCCGGTCACCGGCCAACCGGACTGGGCCAGCGTGCGCATCGCCTACCGCGGCCCGCGCATCGACCGCGCCGCCCTGCTGCGCTACCTGGTGTCGTTCCGCGAGCACGCCGGTTTCCACGAACAGTGCGCGGAGCAGGTGTTCGTGGACCTGATGGCGCAGTGCAGTCCGCAGCAGCTGTCGGTCGAAGCCCGCTACACGCGCCGCGGTGGCCTGGACATCAATCCCTGGCGGGCCACGCCGGGCCTGTCGCCGCCCGCGGCGCGGCGCGACCCACGTCAGTAAACGCGCACACCACGCCGTCCGGGGGGCGCCTGGACGCTCACAAAGACGCGATGTTCCCTTAACAACGGCCGTGTGAACCTCCGCGCTGCAAGGCACAGGAGCCCAGCATGAGCAATCCGCAGAATCCCAACGATCCGGCATCGCTGTCGCTGAATCGGGACCGCAAGGCGGCCACCGCCGCCAAACCGGGCAAGCCGGACTTTTCCAACGTCCGCAGCGCCGTCGGCAGCACCGAGGCACCGGCCCCGCGCGGCGCCGATTTCGGCAACGTGCAGTCATCCGTGTCCTCCACCGAGGCCGTGGTGGGCGGCACCAGCTACACGGTGCAGAAGGGCGACACGCTCTCGCACATCGCCAAGGCGCAGTACGGCAAGGCCGGCCAGTGGCGGCGCATCTTCGAGGCCAACCGCGACCAGCTCGACGATCCCGACCGCATCCAGCCCGGCCAGGTGCTGAAGATCCCGCCGGCGGATGCCGACACCTGATCCGCGCGACACCCGCCCCAAGCCCCGAACCGCATGCCCAGAACCCCATGGAGAACCACCACATGATGCGCACCCCGATCCATGCCGCATTGGCCGCGGCACTGCTGGGCACGCTCGCCCTGGCCGGCTGCAAGAAGGACGAACCCGCCGTCGTCACCCCGCCCCCGGCCGCGCCGGCCCCGGCGACGATGCCGGCGCCCGCCCCCGTGGCCACGGTCAGCGTGACCTCGGTCGATCTCGGCACCGCGGTCGATGCCAACAACCGCGTCACCGCGCCGGCCACCACCTTTGCCACCGGCGACACCATCCACGCCTCGGTGGCCACCACCTCGTCGGACCCGGGCACGCCGCAGCGTGGCCAGCTCACCGCGCGCTGGTCGTTCGAGGATGGCCAGCTGGTGGACGAGCTGAGCCGCGACTTCGACTTCACCGGTACCGGCAACACCGCCTTCCAGGTCAGCAAGCCCGACGGCTGGCCGGTGGGCCGCTACAAGGTGGAGATCCTGCTCAACGGCGCGGTCGTGCAGACGCGCGAATACGAAGTGCGTTGATCCGCCTCCGCGCATGACCCCGAGGCCCGGCCCTGTGCCGGGCCTTTTCATCGTGCGGGTTCCGGTTAGGCTTGCGGACCCGCCCTCCTGGAGCACGCCGATGTCCACCCTACGCAAGGGCGCCGCCCTGCTGCCGCTGCTGCTGCTCGCCGCCTGTGCCACCGCCCAGCCTGGCGCCGACGCCTCCACGGCCAAGCCGGCCACGGTCAGCGAACACGCGCCCGATCCGCTGCTCGATGCAACACTCGGCGGAAGCTGGCGTTCCGCGGCGAACGTCGCCCGCGACCAGTACCGCCACCCGCGCGAAACCCTCACCTTCTTCGGCATCGAGACCGGGCAGACCGTCATCGAGGTCACGCCCGGCGCCGGCTGGTACGCCGAGATCCTCGCGCCGTGGCTGGGCGACGGCTACATCGCCGCCGTGGTCGATCCCGCCGCGCTCCCGGCGGGCTCCGGGCGCGCCTACCAGGACACCGCCCGCGGCCGGCTCGAGGCGCTCTTTGCCGCCGCGCCGGCGCAGTTCTCGCGCGCCCGCGTGGTGGCCTACGACCCGGCGGCGCCGGTGCTGGGCGCACCCGGCTCGGCGGACGCGGTGGTGACCTTCCGCAACGTGCACAACTGGCGCAGCGCGGGCCAGGCCGAGGGCATGTTCAAGGCCTTCCATGCGGTGCTCAAGCCGGGTGGCGTGCTGGGCGTGGTCGAGCACCGCGCCCTGGCGGACGTCCCGGCCAATGACAAGTCGGGCTACGTCGGCCAGGCGCAGGTGATCGCGATGGCCGAGGCCGCCGGCTTCCGCCTCGACGCCTCCAGCGAGATCAATGCCAACCCGCGCGACGACCGCGACCACCCCAACGGCGTGTGGACGCTGCCGCCGTCCAACCGCCACGACGCCGAGGACCGCCAGCAGTACCAGGCGATCGGCGAAAGCGACCGGATGACCCTGCGCTTCGTGAAGTAGTGCTGGTCGCGTTCAACAAGCCCCACGGCGTGCTGTGCCAGTTCACCGATCGCAGCACGCCGCCACGGCCCACGCTGGCCGGCTTCGGCCTGCCGGCCGCGGTGTATCCGGCCGGCCGCCTCGACCATGACAGCGAAGGCCTGCTGCTGCTGACCGATGACGGCGCGCTTGCGCACCGCATCACCGATCCGCGCCACAAGCTGGCCAAGACCTACCTGGTGCAGGTCGAGGGTGCGCCGTCGCCCGCGCAGCTTGACGCGTTGCGCGCCGGCGTGACGCTCAGCGACGGGCCGACCCGTGCCGCGCACGCGCGCCTGCTTGACGCGCCGCCGCCGCTGTGGCCGCGCGATCCTCCGGTGCGCGTGCGCAAGACCGTGCCCGATGCGTGGCTGGAGCTGCGTATCTCGGAGGGCCGCAACCGCCAGGTGCGACGCATGACCGCCGCGGTCGGGCTGCCCACCCTGCGCCTGGTGCGCATCGCGATCGGCGCACAGCGGCTCGGCGACCTCGCACCCGGCAGCTGGCGCGATGTCCCGGTGGCCGCCCCCTTCGCCTGAACGCTTCAGCGTGACCCTGCATGGCACGCCGCGCAGCACCGCGAAGCTTGCCGTGCGCCGCGGGGGATTCTGCTACCTTCACGGCGCGGCCGCGGCGTATTCACGCGCCAGACCGGCAACGGATGCACGGGACGATCATGCCAACAGGGTTCACAGCACAGGGCCGCGTACTGGTCGTGGACGACCAGCAGGCCAACCTGCGCGTCGTCAGCGCGCTGCTGGCGCGCCATGGCTACGAGGTCGCCGTGGCCGACAACGGGCCGGCTGCGCTTGCCATGGTCGAGGCGCAGGTTCCGGACCTGGTGCTGCTGGACATGATGATGCCGGGCATGGACGGCTTCGGAGTGATGGCCGAAATCCGCGAACGCGCGCTGCTGCGCGTGCCGGTGGTGTTCCTCACGGCCGCGCAGGACCGCGAGCTGCTTTTGCGCGCGTTCGGCGCCGGTGCGGTGGACTACGTGACCAAGCCGTTCATTCCCGAGGAGCTGATGGCACGCGTCAACGCGCACGTCGGCCTGAAGCTGGCGCGCGACCGCTTGGAGCGGGTGGCCCGCGAGCGCCAGGAGCTCGTCAACCTCGTCGCTCACGACCTGAAGAACCCGCTGTCCAGCGTGGTGTTCGCCAGTGACATGCTGCTGGCCGACAGCGTGCGCCCCGAGCGCGTGCCGCGTTACCTGCAGATGATCCGCGACAGCGCCGAGGACGGCCTCGGCTACATCCGCCGCTACCTGGAAACCCAGGCGCAGGCGCGCAGCCAAGCCGAACGGCCGGTCGACGCGCGTGCGTCACTTGGCGACGTGGTCGACTGGATCATGGGCCGCTACGCACTGCAGTTCGAGGACCGCGGCTGCCAGCTGCGCGCCGCCCCGGTCGGCAACGCCGTGGTCGCGATGGACGCGGTGGTGCTGCGCCAGGTCGCCGAGAACCTGGTCAGCAACGCGATGAAGTACGCGCCGGGCAGCGACGTCGAGCTGTCGGCACCGGCCAGCGCGCCGGGCTACTGGCAGCTGCGGGTCGAAGACCGCGGCCCGGGCATCCCGGGCCATCGCCAGCGCGAACTGTTCCGTCCGTTCGTGCGTCTCGCCCACGATGATCCGGCGATCGCCGGCGCCTCCAGCGGGCTGGGACTGTCGCTGGCGAAGCAGATCGTCAGTGGTGCCGGTGGCCAGCTCTGGTACGAGGACCGCGAGGGTGGCGGCGCCTGCTTCGTGATCGAACTGCCGGAAGCCGCCACCGCCTGACCGCGGCTGGACCCTCAGTCGCCGTCGGCACCGCTGGCGGCGACCACGCCGTCGGCGTTGGCGGCGCGCTTGCGCGGCGCACCGCGCTTGGCCTCGATGCGGCGCGACTTGCCTTCGATCGCGGCCTCGGCCTCGGCCTTCCTGCGGTGCCTGCGCACCGCATACAGCACCAGGCCGATGCCGGCGGCCGCGGCGGCGACCGCCACCGGGTTGCGACGCACCACGTGGCTGACGGCACGCGTGCCGGTACGTGCGACGCCGATCGCGGCGCCGGTCTGCAGCCACTTGCCGGCGCCTGCCGGTACGACGTTGCGCAGGCCTTCGCCAAGCTGGCCGACCAGTTCCATGGCCTTGTCGGGGAGGGTGTCGCGGAGATGATGGCGCTTGTGCATGGGAGCCTCGTTGCGTGGGCCGGCGGACAATCGGCCGGCGGAACAGGATGCGGCAAGTCTGTTGCCGGGTGTGTCGCGCCGGCGTGATCGGAACAACGGCGATTCAGCCTTGGCGGGGCCGAGCGCGATGGGTCGGCGTGGCGTTCCAGGGATCCTCCGGCCACGGGTGCCTGGGATAGCGGCCCTTCATCTCGCGGCGGACCTCGGGCCAGGTGCGGTCCCAGAAGCCGCGCAGGTCGCCGGTCACCTGCAGGGGGCGGCCGGCCGGCGACAGCAGGTGCAGCAGCAACGGCACGCGGCCGTCGACGATCCGTGGCGTATCCGCCAAGCCGAACAGCTCCTGCAGTTTCACCGCCAGCACCGGCGTCTGCGGCGTGCCGTCGTCGTCGACCGCGTACTCGATTGCACGCGCCTGTCCCGACGGCACCAGGATGCGCGCCGGCGCGAGCGCATCCAGCCGCTGCTGCGATGCCCAGTCGATAAGGCCACGCAGCGCGCCGGCGAACGCGTCGGCGCCCAGCGCATCGAGCCTGGACTTGCCGGCGAACGCCGGCCGCAGCCAGTGGTCCAGGCCGGCCAGCAGCGCCTCGTCGTCAAGCTCGGGCAGGACCGGGCCGGGCAGATCGAACGCGCGCTGCCAGGCACGCAGCGCACGCACCCGCGCGCGCCACTGCCGCAGTCCGTCGCTCCAGGGCAGGGCGGCCAGACCAAGCGCGCGCACCGCATCGGTCAGCGCCTGCGCGGCGGCCTGCGGTTCGACGCGACCGGTCACGCGGCTGTCGAGCACGATGCCGTCGAAGCGGCGCACGCGCTCGCCGACCAGCGCGAGCCGCGCCGGATCCCAGCGCGTCTCGTCGCGGTCGCTGAAGCGCGCGGCGAAATCACGCCGCAGCAGCGCCTCGTCGACCGGCGCGGCGAGCAGCAGCAGCGCATCGCGCGCCTCGAAGCGCAGCTCGCTGGCCACCAGCCATGGCTCGCCGACCAGCGCGCTGTCATCGGCCAGCCGCGCCATGCGGCCGTTGGCCAGCTCGTAGCGGCGCAGGTCGCTGCCGTGGCGCGCGGCAACGCGATCGGGGAACGCGTGGGCGAGCAGGTCGCCGAGCGCGTGCGCGGGCACATCGCGCGGCGCCGGCGTATCGCAGCGCAGGCGACGGCGCCATTGTTTCGCGGCGGCATCGATGGCCGCCAGCGCGCCGCGGTTGGCATCGGCCGGAACGCGGCGCTCGCGGAACGCGGCCAACGCACGCCAACGCGCTGCGATCGCATCGCTGCGCACGCGCAGCGGGTCGCGCGCCTCGACCAGCGCCGCCAGGTCGCAGGCCAGCGCGCGCGCCGCCGGGTCGGGCGCGGCCAGCAGCATCGCCGCCAGCCGCGGATGCGTGCCGAGCGCGATCATGCGCCGCCCGCTGGCGGTGATCGCACCACCGTCGAGCGCACCCAGCCGGCGCAGCAGGTCACGCGCCGCCGCCATCGGGCCGGGCGGCGGCGGGTCGACAAAGCGCAGCGCGTCGCTGCCCCACGCGGCCAGCTCCAGCGCCAGCGCGGCCAGTTCGACCTGCGCGATCTCCGGACGGCGCTGCGCCTCCAGGCGCAGCGATTCCGGCCACAGCCGGTACGCCCAGCCCTCGGCCACGCGGCCGGCGCGTCCCGCGCGCTGGTCGGCCGACGCCTGGGCGATGCGCACCACGTCGAGCCGGCTGAAGCCGCTGTTGGGGTCGTAGCGCGGCTCGCGCGCCAGCCCGCTGTCCACCACCACGCGCACGCCGGGCAGGGTGACGCTGGACTCGGCGATGTTGGTCGCCAGCACCACCCGCCGCCGGCCTTCCGTTGACGGGCGCAGCAGCCGCGCCTGTTCCTCGATGGCGAGCTCGCCGTGCAGCGCCAGCACCTCGGCGCCCGCGGCGGCGAGCGCCGCGCCGGATTCCAGCGCCGCCGCGCAGCGCGCGATCTCGCGGCGCCCGGGCAGGAATGCGAGTACGTCGCCGGGATGGCGCTCGAGCGCGTGCTCGATGGCGCGCCGCGCGTGGTGCTCGAGCACCTCGTCGCGACGCGCCGGGAAATGCGCGATGTCCACCCGGTAGCTGCGCCCCGCGCTCGACAGCCGCGGCGCGTCGAGGAACGCCGCCAGCCGCTCGCCGTCCAGCGTGGCCGACATCACCACGATGCGCAGGTCCTCGCGCAGCCCCGCCTGCACGTCCAGCGCCAGTGCCAGGCCGAGGTCGGCCGCCAGGTGGCGCTCGTGGAACTCGTCGAACAGCAGCGCGCCCACGCCGGCGAGCATCGGATCGTCCTGCAGCATGCGCGTGAGGATGCCCTCGGTGACGACTTCGATCCGCGTGGCCGCCGACACCCGGTTCTCGAAGCGGATGCGATAGCCGATGGTCTGCCCGACCTCCTCGCCCAGCGACGCCGCCATGAACGTCGCCGCGGCCCGCGCGGCGACGCGGCGCGGTTCCAGCATCACGATGCGCTGGCCGGCAAGCCACGGCGCATCGAGCAGCGCCAGCGGCACGCGCGTGGTCTTGCCCGCGCCAGGTGGCGCCTCGAGCACCAGGCGGGTGTGGTCGGCGAGGCTGGCGCGGATCGCGGGAAGCAGGTCGTCGATGGGAAACGAAGCGTCGTTCACCCGCAAAGGATAGGGGGTCGGGGTGGATGTTGATGCGGGGGTTTTTCTCGCGAAGGCGCGAAGGCGCGAAGGGAGCTGGGCAGGGAGGGGCGGGGCGGGGGACGCGGCCTACAATGTCGCCATGCAATTGATTGATATCGGCGCCAACCTCACCCACGACAGCTTCGACCATGACCGCGACCAGGTCATGGCGCGCGCGCGCGACGCCGGCGTCGTGCAGATGGTGGTCACCGGCGCCAGCCGCGAACACTCGCCGATGGCCTTGGAACTCGCCCGCGCGCACCCCGGCGAGCTGTTTGCCACCGCCGGCGTCCATCCGCACCACGCCGTGGACTACACCGCCGAGTGCGATGCCGAGATGCGCGCGCTGCTGGCGCATCCCGAAGTTGTGGCGGTGGGCGAGACGGGGCTCGACTATTTCCGGGATTTCTCGCCGCGCCCGGCGCAGCGCAAGGCCTTCGAGCGCCAGCTGGAGATCGCGGTGGACACCGGCAAGCCGCTGTTCCTGCACCAGCGCGACGCGCACGCCGATTTCGTCGCGATCATGAAGGAGTTCGAGGGCCGCATCGGCGCCGCCGTGGTGCACTGCTTCACCGGCAGCCGCGCGGAACTGTTCGACTGCATCGACCGCGACTGGCACATCGGCATCACCGGCTGGCTGTGCGACGAGCGCCGCGGCCAGCACCTGCGCGAGATCGTGGCCAACATCCCCGCCAGCCGGCTGATGGTGGAAACCGACGCGCCCTACCTGCTGCCGCGCTCGCTCAAGCCGATGCCGAAGGACCGGCGCAACGAGCCGATGCACCTCGGCCATATCGTCGAAGAACTCGCACGCGACCGTGGCGAGGACGTGGCAGTGACCGCGGCCAACGCCACGGCGACCACGCGCGCGTTCTTCCGGCTGCCCGCGCGCGACTGAAGCCGATCCGGCCGCTTGGTGCACGGCTGGCCGCATCGGCGCACTTCATGCGTCGGTAACGCCTCAGCGCTTCACCAGTTCGACGCGGCGGTTCCTGGCCTTGCCTTCTTCGGTCGCGTTGTCGGCCACCGGCTGCGACTGGCCGTGGCCCTTCGCCTGCAGGCGCGCGGGGTCGACTCCCTGCGCGGTCAGCGCGGCCACCACCGCCTGCGCGCGTGCCTCGGACAGGCGCTGGTTGTGCGCGGCGTCGCCGTTGGCGTCGGTGTGGCCGTCGATGGACAGGCGCAACGCCGGGTCGTCGCGCAGAAGCTGCAGAACCTGGTCCACCTGGGGCTGCGACGCGGGCAGGATGTCGGCCTTGTCCACGTCGAAGTTGACCTGGATCGCCACCCGGCCATCGGCATCGATCTTCGCGCGCAGCGCGTCGGCCGGCAGCAGCGCCGACGTCGGCACCAGCGCGCGTTCGCGCAGCACGATCAGGCCGGCGAAGTGGCGGCCGGAACACGCGCGCACCCACACGTTGCCTTCGTCGCGGCGCAGCACGTAGACATCGACCGGATGCATCACCAGGCACTTGGCCTCGGGCGGATAGTCACGCATCACGGCCTGGATCGCCTTGTCCTGGCGCGCGTCGGACGGCTCCTCGCCGCTGTACACCTTCACCCCGCCCGCCGCGGTCACCACGTGCTCGATGTTGCGCGCGACCTCGGTGGCGGAGAAATCCTTGCCCGCATCCGGTGCCACGCGCATGCCGACGGCATGCACCTCGCCCTCGACGACTTCGAAGCGGTCGCCGACCCAGAACGCCGCCTCGCCATGCGCCAGCCGGCGGCTCTGGCGCGGTGTTTCGCGATATCCGGTGGGAATGGTGAAGTACGGAAACGCACCCAGTTCGAGGGTCGACGCTGGCAGCGCGGCGATGTCGAAGCCGGCGGACTCGCCCGCGGCGGCCGCGCCGTCCGGCACGGACGCGATGTCGATGTCCATCGCGCCGGCCACGGCGGCGTCGCCCGGCTGCGCGCCGGCCTCCGAGGGCTGCGCCTGCTGCGTCGCCTCCGCGACGCTGGCGCCGTCGGTGGACCGGTCGCATGCCGTGGCGGCGAGCGCGAGCATCGCGAACAGCAACGTGGTGCGGGTGGTGCGGCTGGTTTCCTTCATGGTGATCTCCGTGGTCCGGTCGTGCCGCGCGCGGCAGCGGGCAAACCTACCAGATCATGGAGACCGTCTTCAGCTGTCAATCCGGGCGTTGGCCGTTGATCGCGACCAGCTCCAGCTGGCGCGGGGCGGGATCGTCGCGCGTCACCACCTGCACCTGCTCGATGCCTGGCTGCTCGCAGGTGCGGCCGATCTCGGCCATCAACTGGAGGCGCGTGTCGTAGACCTGGCTGAAGTTGTGCTGCCCCGTCCATTCGCCGACCTCGCGCTGGGTGGGCAGGACGCGATGGTCGCAATCGGCCAGGTAGCGGAGCGCTTCGGCCTTGACCGCCGGCAGGGACGGGATGGACTCCTGCGCGGCGACGGGCGCGATGGCAGCGGCAAGGAGCAGCGTGGCGAGGCTGGTGCGGACGTCCATGGGTGTTCTCCAGAATGAACGTGCCGGACGATTCCGGTGCCCAAGGCTCGCGCAACATCTCCCGCAGGTCTTGAGGGGTTTGCCCGGACCTGGTGATGCAATCGTTTGGAACGCGCGGAAAATGTCGGGGAAAAAGCCCGCGGGCGCGTGAACGCGCCCCCTGCGACGCGCTAGCTGCGCAATCCGACTCCGCGCTTCAGCAGCCACAGGCTCAACGCGCCCAGCGCCACCACGAAGCCCAGCATCAGCGCATACGCCACCCACAGCGGGACGTCGCTCTGCCCGAGCAGGCCGTAGCGGAACGCGTTGACCATGTAGAAGATCGGGTTGGCGTGGGTGGCGGCCTCGGCCCAGTCCGGCAGCAGGCGCACCGAATAGAACACGCCGCCGAGGTAGGTGAGCGGGGTGAGGATGAAGATCGGCACGATCGCCACGTCGTCGAACTTCTTGGCGTACACCGCGTTGACGAAGCCGGCCAGCGAGAAGATCGTCGCGCCCAGCAGCACCGTGCTCACCGTCACCCACGGGTGCGGGATGCGCACGGTGGTGAACAGCATGGCGATGCCCAGCACGATCACGCCCACCATCACCCCGCGAAGCACCGCGCCCGCGACGTAGCCGCCGAGGATCACCCACGGCGGCATCGGGCTGACCAGTAGCTCCTCGACGTGGCGTCCGAACTTGGCGCCGAAGAAGCTCGACGAGATGTTGCCGTAGCTGTTCTGGATCACGCTCATCATCACCAGGCCCGGCACGATGAAGTCCATGTAGGCGATGCCGTCCATGGTCCCGATCCGCGAGCCGATCAGGCCGCCGAAGATCAGGAAGTACAGGGTCATGGTGATCGCCGGCGGCACCAGCGTCTGGCTCCAGATGCGCAGGATGCGCATCACCTCGCGGCGCGCGATGGTGCCCAGCGCCACCAGGTTGGGGCGCAGGGTGCCGGCCTCGGCCACGGCGGGGTCGAGGGCGTTCATGCCGCCGCTCCGGGCAGCGCGGCCGGCGTGGCGGGCACCACCGGGTCGCCGGTCAGGCGCACGAAAAGCTCCTCCAGCCGGTTCGACTTGGTGCGCATCGAGCGCACGCGGATGCCGGAGGCGTCGAGGGCCGCGAACACGCGGTTGAGGTCCATGGCGCGCGGCATGTCGATGTCCAGGGTGTGCGCGTCGATCGCGGTGACCGCCGCGCCGGGGATCTCGGGCAGCGCCGTCGGCAGCATGCCGTCGACGTCGAACAGGAAGCCCTCGACGTCGAGCTTGGACAGCAGCGTGCGCATCGGCCCGTGCTCGATGATCCGGCCGTGGTCGATGATCGCGAGGTTGCGGCACAGGTTCTCCGCTTCCTCCAGGTAGTGCGTGGTCAGGATGATGGTGGTGCCGGCGGCGTTGATCTCGCGCAGCGACTGCCACATGCCGCGGCGGATCTCGATGTCCACGCCGGCGCTGGGCTCGTCGAGGATCAGCAGCCGCGGGTTGGTCATCATGGCGCGCGCGATCATCAGCCGGCGCTTCATGCCGCCCGACAGCGTGCGCGCCATCGACTTCGCCTTGCCGCCGAGGTGCGCGCGGTCGAGCTCGCGCTGCGCGCGCGGCAGCGCCTCGCGGCGCGGGATGCCGTAGAACCCGGCGTAGTTCACCAGGATGTCGAGCGGGTTCTCGAACATGTTGAAGTTGAGCTCCTGCGGCACCAGGCCGATCAGGCGCATCGCGCGCGCGCGCTCGACCTGCTGGTCCACGCCGAACACCCGCACCTCGCCCGAGGTGCGGTTGACCAGCGACGAGACGATCCCGATCAGGGTCGACTTGCCGGCGCCGTTGGGGCCGAGCAGGGCGTGGAAATCGCCGGGCGCGACATCCAGCGACACGCCCTTCAGCGCCTCGACACCGGTGTCGTAGGTCTTGCGCAGGTCGCGCACCGAAAGGGCGGCGTGGTCGCCGGCGGGCATGGGGGACTGGGTCATCGTGGGTCCTGGCCGCGGCCGGATGCGGCGGGGCGGTATTATAGGAGCCCTGCGGGTCGAGGCCCGGCAATGGTCTGTTCCGCTGTGCCCGCACAATTCCCGCTCAAGCTCGTTTCCCGCCGCATGCTGGCACCGTCGGTCGCGCACCTGACCTTCGTGCGCGATGACGGCGCGCCGCTGGACTACATCCCCGGCCAGTTCGTGCAGGTGCACTTCCACTACGCCGACGGCACCGCCACCAAGCGCAGCTATTCGCTGGCCACCATCCGCGACCACGTGCCGGATGCCGGCGAGAGCGTGGAGATCGCGGTGAGCTACGTGCCCGGCGGCGCCGCCACCTCGCTGTTCGAAAGCCTGCAGGAAGGCGGCACGGTGCAGGCCAGCGGCCCGTTCGGGCGCTTCTGCCTGCAGCCCGCCGACGACAACCGCCGCTACCTGCTGATCGCCACCGGCACCGGCGTCACCCCGTACCGCGCGATGCTGCCGCAGCTGGCCGACGCAATGGCGGCGCGCGGCATCGAGGTGGTGCTGCTGTTCGGCGCGCGCACCCCGCAGGAGCTGCTGTACGGCGATGAATTCCGCGCGTTCGCCGGGCGCCACCCGGGGTTCCGCTTCGTGCCGTGCTTCTCGCGCGAGCTGCCGGCGCCGGGCTCGGCGCAGGCGCATGCCGATGTGCGCCATGGCTACGTGCAGCAGTTCATCGACGATTTCGCGCCATCGGCCGAGGGTGACATCGCCTACCTCTGCGGCAACCCGGACATGGTCGACGCCTGCTTCGAGGCACTCAAGGGCCACGGCCTGCCGGTGCCGCGCATCCGCCGCGAGAAGTACGTCAGCAGCAAGTAGCGCATGGCTGCGCGCCGACGTGTAAAGCTCGCTTGACACCAGGCGCGGCGCGCCGCATCCTCCATGTCAAGCAAACTTGACACGGGGATCCACCATGCAATCCATCGAACGCCGCTACCGGCGCGAGTTCATCCCGGCCATGGCGGCCTACGTCGTGGTGCTGTTCGGGTCGATGTACGCGCTGCGCGCGGTCGATGCCACCTGGGCGCGTGGCTTGCTGGCGTTGCTGCCGGCGGTGCCGATCGTGTTCGTGGCGAGGGCGGTGTTGCGCTTCGTGCGCGACAGCGACGAGATGCAGCGCCGGATCCAGCTCGAGGCCTTTGCCCAGGCGTCACTGGTGCTCACGCTCGGCAGCTTCTCGCTCGGCCTGCTGGCGCTCGCCGGCGTGGTGCGGGTGGACACCGGCCTGGCACTGATCCTGGTGCTGCCGGCGTACATGCTGGCCTACGGCGTGTTCGCCTGCATCACCGCGCGCCGCTACCGGTGAAGAGCCGCGTCCGCGAACTGCGCGAGGAGCGCGGCTGGTCACAGGCGCAGCTCGGCGAACGTCTGGAGGTCTCCAGGCAGACGGTGAACGCGATCGAGACCGGCAAGTACGATCCCAGCCTGCCACTCGCGTTCCGCATCGCCGGGCTGTTCGCATCGACCATCGAAGCCATTTTCTTTCCCGAGGATCCCGAATGAGTACACGTGGAATGACCATCGCCACGCTGCTGGCCGCGGCGCTCGCCGCCGGCTGCACGGCGCAGACGGGTGGCGGCGTCGAGGGCGCGCTGGCCGACGGGCGCATGCGCCACGGCACGCTGGCGTTCGAACCCTGCTCGCTGAGCGCGGTCGGCGCGACCGCCGTGGAGGCGCAATGCACGCGCTTCGAGGTCCCCGAGGACCATGCCGCGCCCGACGGCCGCCGCATCGAACTGGCGGTGGCGTGGATCCCGGCCAAGGGCCAGGCGGAGCCCGACCCGGTGTTCATGATCGCCGGCGGACCCGGGCAGTCCGCGCTCGAGTCCTACCCGAGCGTGGCGCCGGCGTTCTCCGATGTGCGCCGCAACCGCCACGTGATGCTGGTCGACGCGCGCGGCACCGGCGGCTCGCACCCGCTGCGCTGCAGCGACGGCGAGGGCGACAACGCGTTCGGGCCCGCAGACGACATGAGCCCCGACGCGATGCGCGCGTTCGCCGCCCAGTGCCGCGACACGCTGGCCAAGGACAGCGACCTGCGCCGCTACGGCACCATGGACCACGTCCGCGACCTCGACCTGGTGCGCGCGGCGTTCGGTGCGCCGCAGGCCAACCTGGTCGGCGTGTCCTACGGCACCCGCGTGGCGCAGCAGTACGCCAAGGCGTTCCCGGCGCAGGTGCGCACGGTGGTGATCGACGGCGTGGTGCCCAACAGCCTGGCGTTGGGCCAGGAGCACGCACGCAACCTCGAGGACGCGCTGGCCGCGCAGTTCGCGCGCTGCCGCGCCGACAAGGCCTGCCTGGCCAACCTCGGCGACCCGACCACGCAGCTGGCCGCGGTGCGCACCGCGCTGCAGGCCGGCAACCTCGCCGAGGTGCGCTTCCGCGACCCGGTGGACGGCGGGTGGCACACCCAGGCGCCGCAGTTCGGCGACCTGGCCGCGCTGCTGCGCATGTTCTCCTACCAGCCGGCCACGGCATCCACCCTGCCGCTGCTGCTGCACGAGGCCGCCAATGGCCGCTACGAGCCGCTGATGGCGCAGTCGCGGCTGCTGGTGGCGTCGCTCGGCGACATGATCGCGCACGGCATGCAGCTGTCGGTGATGTGCGGCGAGGACGCGGCCGACCTCAGGCCCGACCCGCGCGACAGCAGCAGCGTGCTCGGCAACGACATGGTGGAACTGATGCAGGCGCAGTGCGCCGCCTGGCCAGTCGCCCCGCGCGCCGACGACTTCCGTACGCCGCTGGGCGGCGACGTGCCGGTGCTGGCGATCAGTGGCGAGTACGACCCGGTCACGCCACCGCGCTACGGTGAGGAGGTCGTGAAGCACCTTGCCAACGGCCGCCACCTGGTCGCCCCGGGCCAGGGCCACGCGGTGCTCGGCGTGGGCTGCATGCCCAAGCTGTTCGCGCAGTTCATCGAGCGCGCCGATGCCGCCGGCATCGACGCCACCTGCCTCGAGCGCCTCGCCGCCGAGCCGCCGTTTGCCGGCAACTATGGCTGGGAGCCCTGAGATGATCGAAGTCCACGACCTGCACAAGAGCTTCCCGTCGAAGACCGGCCCGGTGCACGCGGTGCGCGGCGTCAGCTTCACCGCCCGCGACGGCGAGATCACCGGCCTGCTCGGGCCCAACGGCGCCGGCAAGACCACCACCCTGCGCATGCTGTACACGCTGATGTCGCCCGAGCGCGGCGAAGTGCGCATCGACGGCCTCGACACGCGGCGCGACGCCGCCGCCGTGCGCCGCCGCCTTGGCGTGCTGCCGGATGCGCGCGGGGTGTACAAGCGCCTCACCGCGCGCGAGAACATCGCCTACTTCGGGCGCCTGCATGGCCTCGACGACGCCACCATCGCCGCGCGCATCGCGGCGATGGCGGTGACGCTGGGCATGGAGGACTTCCTCGACCGGCGCACCGAAGGCTTCTCGCAGGGCCAGCGCACCAAGACCGCGATCGCACGCGCGCTGGTGCACGACCCGCGCAACGTGATCCTCGACGAACCCACCAACGGCCTGGACGTGATGACGACCCGCGGCCTGCGCGCGTTCCTGCAGCAGCTGCGCGGCGAGGGCCGCTGCGTGATCTTCTCCAGCCACATCATGCAGGAGGTCGCCGCGCTCTGTGACCGCATCGTCATCATCGCCAACGGCGAGGTGCGTGCCAGCGGCACGCCCGACGAGCTGCGCGCGCAGGCGGGCGAAGACAACCTGGAGGACGCCTTCGTCCAGCTGATCGGCACCGAGGAGGGCCTGTCCGCATGAGCCTGACCAACAACGCGTTGTTCACCGTCGCGCGCAAGGAGCTGATGGACCTGTTCCGCGACCGGCGCACGGTGATGCTCGGCCTGCTGATGGGGCCGATCCTGTTCCCGGTGCTGATCCTCGGCATCGGCTCGATGGCCGAGAAGCGCGCGCGCACGCAGCTGGAATCCACGCTGGAGCTGCCGGTGATCGGCGCCGAGCACGCGCCCAACCTGGTGCGCCACCTCGGCACGCGCAACATCGGCACGCTGCCGCCGCCGGCCGACCCGGACACCGCCGTGCGCCAGCAGGAGCACGACGTGGTGCTGCGCATCCCGGCCGACTACCCGCAGCGCTGGCGCGAGAGCCGCAGCGCGATGGTCGAGATCATCTACGACTCGTCGCGCCAGGATTCGCAGATCCCGGTCGGCCGCCTGCAGGCCGCGCTCGCCCAGTACGGGCAGCAGCTCGGTGCGCTGCGCGTGGTGAGCCGCGGGCTGAGCCCGGAGGTGGCCACGCCGGTGCTGGTGGCGCAGCGCGACGTGGCCACGCCCGAGGCGCGGCGCGGCATGCTGCTGGCGTTCCTGCCGTACCTGCTGATCCTGAGCGCGTTCCTCGGCGGCGCCTACCTGGTGATCGACGTCACCGCCGGCGAGCGCGAACGGCAGTCGCTGGAGCCCTTGCTGGCCACGCCGGCCTCGCGCAGCGCGCTGATGAGCGGCAAGATCCTCGCCGCCTGCCTGTTCGGGATGCTCAGCCTGGCGCTGATCCTGGTGGCGTTCAAGCTGAGCTTCGCGCTTGCGCCGCGGGCGATGCAGCTGGTTTCGGTGTCGACACCGATGATGCTGCAGATGCTGCTGGTCCTGCTGCCGATGGTGCTGATCGGCACCACGCTGCTGACCCTCATCGCGGCCAGCGTCAAGTCGGTGAAGGAGGCGCAGAGCTACATGAGCATCCTGATGCTGCTGCCGATCGTGCCGACCGTGGTGCTGATGGTGAACCCGGTGAAGAACGCGCTGTGGCAGTTCACGGTGCCGTTCCTGGCGCAGAACCAGATGCTGCTGAAGCTGGTGCGCAGCGAGTGGATCACGCCACTGGAATGGGGAACCTACCTCGGCGCGGGTTTCGGACTGGGGGTGGTGCTGTGGCTGCTCGCCGCGCGGCTGTACCACCGCGAGAAGCTGGCGATCTCGGCCTGACGGCCGCACCCCCGCCTGTAGAAAGCCCGGCTTGCGCCGGGCTTTTTTTGGTTGGGCCCCTGTGGTGGCCGGGAGGGCTTCGCGGCTCATGTCCCCCGGCATCCGCCTGGCGGCGGATGCCTCCTCCTTTACTTCCCCGCGAAGCCCTCCCGGCCACTTCGGGGCTCTGCGCTGGCTGCGGGTACAGCCAACATTCGCGAGATGGGGGGCTGTGGCTTTGGCTCCCGCAACCACCGCGTAGTGCGGCGGAGCGGGTGCCAAGGCCCTTGAGGGCGAAGTCAAGGAGGAGGCGCTGGCCGCCAGGCCAGCGCCGGGGGACATGAGTCCTCAAGGGCCTTGGTACCCGCCGCTAACACCAGCCCCGCGCTTTTCCGCCAGTCGGGAAAGAACCACAAAAAAGCCCGGCTTGCGCCGGGCTTTTTCCTGCGTCACGCCACGCGGCTCAGCCGCCGGGATTGAACGCGATGGTGCGGCGGGTGGTGACCGGCTCGGCGACCGGCTCGAAGCGCCAGCGCCGGACCGCGGCGACCGCCTCGCGGTCGAAGACGCGCGGCGGGTTGGCACGCACCACGCGCGCATCGGTGACGCTGCCGTCCGGCGACACGGTGAACTCCACCTGCACCTCGCCGGACTGCGCGGCGCGCAGCGCCTCGGCCGGATAACGCGGTGCCGGCGTGCTGAGCGCGCGCAGGGCGGTGCCGGCGGCCGGCGTGGTGGCCGCGGCCGGCCTTGCGGCGGCGGCGCGCTGCTCGGCCGCGCGCTGCTCGGCGGCACGCTGCTCGGCTACGCGCTGCTCCTCGCGGCGCGCGGTGGCGGCGGCTTCCTCGGTCGCCGCGCGGGCGGCGGCCGCCTGCTGTTCGACCAGCTTCTGCGCGGCCACGCGCTGCTCCTCGGCCTGGCTGCGCTCACGGTCGGCGGCCAGTTGTTCCTGGCGCGCGGTTTCCTGCTCGGCGGTCAAGGCCTGCTGGGCGACGCGCCGGGTGGCGACTTCCTCCGCCCCGGTGATGGAGGCCTTGAGGCGCGCCAGCGACGGATGGTTGGCGTCGGCCTTTTCGATCAGGGCCGACAGGCGGCGCGCCTCGAGGAAGTCCTCGCGGTCGCGGCCCTGCTCGGTGGCGATCACCACCATCGGCATCAGGTCGGTGAGCGCACTGGAGACCGCGGCGTCGCCCGGCGACTTCTCGCGCAGGGCCAGGTAGTACTCCATGGCGTTGTCACCGGCGGGCGCGTACAGCTTGCTCTCGGCGTACGCCGCGCGCGCCTTGGCGCGGAGTTCGTCGGGGCTGAGCGCGGCAAGCTCGGCGGCGGCGCCTTCGGTCGCGGCCGCGGCCGCGGCGGCGGCCTGCTCGCCGGTCACCGCGGCGGCCGGCGGGTTGGTGGTGGCCTCGTCGCCCTTGCAGGCCGACAGGGCACAGATCAGTGCCACGCCCAGCGCGAGCCGGTAGACCACCGGGCGCGGGAACGCATGTTTTGTCACGGACATCGGTTCAACTCCCCCTTGGTGCGCGGGCGCGCACGTGTGCGTAGCACGCGACAGGCGCGGCCGTTTGTCAACTCCCGGGCGCCGTCGGCGCCGCCTGCGCTACTTGCCGATGCAGAAGCGCGAGAAAATGTGACCGAGTAGTTCATCCGCGCCGACCTGGCCGGTGACCTCGCCCAGCGCCCCGTGCGCGACACGCAGCGCCTCGGCGGCAAGGTCCAGGGCCTCGCCGGCGAGGGCGTCCGCCGCGGCCTCCAGGTGGCCGGCGGCGCGGCCCAGCGCCTCGACATGCCGCGCGCGCGCGGTGAATTCACCTTCGCCCGCCGCCGGCTCGCCCAGCACCGCCGTGCGCAGGCGCGCGTGCAGGGCCTCCAGTCCGGCCCCCGAGCGCGCCGACACGCGCAGCACGCCCGCGGCCGGCGGCGGCGCATCGGCGGGCAGCAGGTCGGCCTTGTTGTGCAGCCACAGGATCTCCGGCACCCCGGCAAGCGCGGCGTCGAGCGCGGCGCGGCCGGCGTCGGGATCGCGCGCATCCAGCACCACCACCGCCAGCCCGGCGCGCGCCAGCTCGTCGCGCGCGCGGCGCATGCCTTCGCGCTCGATCGCATCGCCGCCTTCGCGCAGGCCGGCGGTGTCGACGAGGATGAGTTCGGCACCGTCGACGCGCAGCGATTCGCGCAGCAGGTCACGCGTGGTGCCGGCGACGTCGGTGACGATGGCGCGCTCGCTGCCGGCCAGCGCGTTCAACAGCGAACTCTTGCCGGCATTCGGCGGGCCCACGATCACCGCGTGCAGGCCATCGCGCAGGCGCCGCCCGCGTTCGGTCGCGGCCAGCAGCGCGGCCAGCGCGGCGCGGGCCCCGGCGAGGCGCGCGGCCAGCAGGTCGCCGCCGAGGGTGTCGAGCGGCTCGTCGGCGAAGTCGATCGCGGCTTCGGCATGCACGCGGATGGTGACCAGCGCGTCGGCCAGCGCCTCCACCCGGCGCGAGAACGCGCCGTCGAGCGCCCGTCGCGCGCCGCGCGCGGCGAGGACGTCGCCGGCATTGATGAGGTCGGCCACGGCCTCGGCCTGCGCCAGGTCGAGGCGGCCGTTGAGGAACGCGCGCTCGGTGAATTCGCCGGGCCGCGCCATGCGCGCGCCCAGCGCGCAGCAGCGCGCCACCAGTGCCTGCAGCAGCGCCGGGTTGCCGTGCGCCTGGAGTTCGGCGACGTCCTCGCCGGTGTAGCTGGCCGGGCCCGGGAACAGCAGCGCGATACCGTCGTCGAGCACCTCGGCGGCGGCGTCATGGAAGCGTGCGTGGTGCGCATGGCGCGGGCGCAGCGTGCGCCCGCAGACCGTGGCCGCGATGGCGGCGGCCGCCGGGCCCGACAACCGCACGATGCCGATGCCGCCGGCACCGGACGCGGTGGCGACCGCGACGATCGTGTCGGTCGCGGCCTCAGGCATGGCGGCGCGGGCCGGCCAACGGCGTCACTTCTTCGCGACCGCCGTCCCGGAGTCGCCGGGCTTCACCGGCTTGTCGGCATAGCGGCGGATCAGCCACCACTGCTGCAGCAGGCCCAGCGAGCCGTTGGTGACCCAGTACAGCACCAGGCCGGCCGGGAAGAACACCATGAACACGCCGAACACCAGCGGCATCAGCTGCATCATCTTCTGCTGCATCGGGTCCATGCCGACCATCGGCGCCAGCTTCTGCGTCGCCCACATCACCGCGATGTTGACCACCGGCAGGATGAAGTACGGGTCGCGCGCGGTCAGGTCCTGGATCCACAGCATCCATGGCGCGTGGCGCAGCTCCACCGACTCCAGCAGCACCCAGTACAGGGCGAGGAAGATCGGCATCTGCAGCAGCACCGGCAGGCAACCGCCGACCGGATTGATCTTCTCTTTCTTGTAGAGCTCCATCATGGCGACCTGGAACTTCTGCTTGTCGTCGCCGTAGCGCTCCTTGAGCTGCGCGATGCGCGGCTGGAACTTGCGCATCTTGGCCATCGACTGGTACTGCGCCTTGGACAGCGGGTACAGCACCAGCTTGACCAGCATCACCAGGCCGATGATCGACCAGCCCCAGTTCTGGAACAGGCCGTGCAGCTTGTTGAGGATCCAGAACAGGCCTTCGCCGAGGAAGGCGAACACCGAGAAGCGGCTGTAGTCGACCGCGCGGTCCAGGCCGGGGACGCCCTGGGCCTTGATCTGGCCGACCAGCTTGGGCCCGACCCACAGGCGCGCGCTGGTGGTGGCCTGGCCGTCCGGCGCCACCATCACGCCCGGGCCGACTTCGCGGATCAGGTACAGCGGCACGCCGCCGGCGCCCGGCGTGGACTGCAGCGAAACGGTCACCTCGTCGGTCGGCTGCGGGATCCAGGCGCTGAAGAAGTGGTGCTGGAGCATCGCCAGCCAGCCGCCGGTCTGCACCTGGTTGAGCGGGCCGTCATCGATGAAGTCGGCGTACTTGCGGCGGCTGTAGCCGTCGGTGGCGCTGAACCAGGTGGCGCCGTTGAAGCTGAAGGACTCCGGGTTGGTCCAGCCGGCCTTGACCGCGAGCGGCAGGCGGATCAGCTGGCGGTACACGTGGCCCTGCCAGGGCGCGGCACTCTTGTTGTAGACGGTGTCGCGCACGTCGATCGCGTAGCTGCCGCGCGTGAACACGTACACGCGGCGGATGCTGACGCCGTCCGGGCCCTGCCATACGAACGGCACCTCGAGCGTGTCGCTGCCGGCGGCCAGCTGGTACTGCAGCTGCGCGGACTCCGGCTGGAAGCCGGCCTCGTGTGTCGGCGCCGCGTTGCCCTGGCTGACCCAGCCGCTCTGCGCGGCGAAGAACCGCGCCGGCGCGTCATCGAACAGGCGCACCGGCGCGCTGCCATCATCTCGGGTCTGCGGGAACCCCAGCAGGTCGGCGCGTGCGACCACGCCGCCACGCAGCGCGAGGTCGAGCACGTCGGTGCGCACCTGGAGCAGGCCGGCGGTCGCCGGCGCCGGGGTGGCGCCCATGCCCGGGATCGCCCCGGCCGCAGCTGCCGCGGGTGCGACCGGCACCGCACCGGGGACCGCCGCCGCGGGCGGCGCTCCGGGGATGCTGGCATCCGGGCCGGCGATCGCGGCGGTGGTGTCCGCCACCGGAACCGGCGCGCGCTGCTCCTTGCCCCACTCCATCCACAGCAGGGTCGCCACCATCAGCCAGGCGAAGATCAGGAAGGTGCGGGTCTGGTTCATCGGGCAGGCATGCTCATTGGCCGGCAGGTCGCGGCGCTGGGATGGCGGGAAGGGGGGCGGCGGGCATTGTGCCGGTCAGGTCAGGTGCGGGCAACGCGCCGGCACGGCGCAACGCATCGCGGAAGGCTTCGCGCAGCGCTTCCGGCGCCGCCTTGGAGGCACCGTGGCGCACCACCACGACGAACGCCGCGTCCGGCAATGCGGCGCGGACATGGCGGAATTCATCGCGCAGCGCGCGCTTGATGCGGTTGCGTGCCACCGCGCGGCGATCGACCTTGCGCGACACGGCCAGGCCGAGGCGCGCGGGCGCGCCATCACGCAGGACGTGCAGGGCCAGCAGCGGCGTCGCCGTGCGGCGGCCGTCCTGGAACACCCGGTCGAATTCGGCACGCACGCGGACACGCGCTTGGCGGGGCAAGCGGAGGTTCATGCGAAGCGGAACAATGGCGGCCAGCGGAAGCGGCCGCCAGGCAACGTCAGGCCGTGAGGCGCGCGCGGCCCTTGGCGCGGCGGCGGGCAAGGATCTTGCGGCCGTCGGCAGTCGCCATGCGGGCACGGAAACCGTGGTCGCGCTTGCGCTTGAGGTTGCTGGGTTGGAAGGTGCGCTTGGTGGCCATGGTGTCGGTCGCTCTAGCTGACGCGGCGGAAAGAACCGGAGATTCTAGGCGCGTCGACGGGCGCAGGTCAAATCGCGTGCCGGCGCGCCCTGTCGCACCGGGTGCCGCGGCGCACATGGCCGGGTGCGCGGTGATAGGCTGCGCGTTCCCCTTTCGCCCCCGCCGCACGTGGCCTGACCACGGTGTCGGCGGCCCTGCCGTCGGTATGTCGAACCCGCACATGGAAGCCTGGCCCCGCTGCCTCGAACGCCTGGAAGCCGAATTCCCGGCCGAAGACGTCCACACTTGGCTGCGGCCGCTGCAGGCGGCGCGACGCGCCGATGCCACGGTGCTGTATGCGCCCAACGCCTTCGTGCGCGACGAGGTCCGCGACCGCTACATGGTCCGCATCCGCGAACTGCTGGGGCATTTCGGCGGCGGCGGCGAGGTGTCGCTGGAAATCGGCTCGCTGCCGCGTGCCGCCGAGCCGGCGCGGGCAGTGGTGGCGCCGGCGGTGTCCGCCGCCGACCTCGCCTTCCACGGCAACCTCGACAACCAGTTCACCTTCGACAACTTCGTGGAAGGCCGCAGCAACCAGCTCGCCCGCGCCGCCGCGTGGCAGGCCGCGCAGAAGCCCGGCGACCGCGCCCACAACCCGCTGCTGCTGTACGGCGGCACGGGCCTGGGCAAGACCCACCTGATGTTCGCCGCGGGCAACGAGATGCGCCGCAACAACCCCGGCGCGCGCGTGCTGTACATGCGCTCCAACGACTTCTACAGCGCGTTCTTCCGCTCGCTGCAGGAACGGACCGCGGACCAGTTCAAGCGCCAGTTCCAGCAGCTCGACGCGCTGCTGATCGACGACATCCAGTTCTTCGCCGGCAAGGACCGCACGCAGGAGGAGTTCTTCCACACCTTCAACGCGCTGTTCGAGGGCCGGCAGCAGATCATCATGACCTGCGACCGGTTCCCACGTGAGGTCGAGGGCCTGGAGCCGCGGCTGAAGTCACGCCTGGCCTGGGGGCTGCCGGTGGGCATCGATCCACCCGACTTCGAGACCCGCGCGGCGATCGTGCTGGCCAAGGCACGCGAGCGTGGCGTCCACATCCCCGAGGACGTGGCGTTCCTGCTGGCCAAGCGGATGCCGTCCAACGTGCGCGACCTGGAAGGCGCGCTCAATACGCTTACCGCCCAGGCCAACTTCACCGGCCGCGCCATCACCCAGGAGTTCGCGCTCGAGACCCTGCGCGACCTGCTGCGCGCCCAGCAGGCCTCGGTCAGCATCGCCAACATCCAGAAGACCGTGGCAGACTACTATGCGTTGCAGATGAAGGACCTGCTGGGCAAGAAGCGGACGCGTTCGCTGGCCCGCCCCCGCCAGATGGCGATGGCGCTGGCCAAGGAACTCACCGAGCACAGCCTGCCCGAGATCGGCGACGCGTTCGGGGGTCGTGACCACACCACCGTGCTGCATGCCTGCCGCCAGATCCGCACCCTGGCGCAGACCGACGGCAAGCTGCGCGAGGACTGGGACAAGCTCATCCGCAAATTGAATGAATAGGCGGCCGGCGCAGCATCCCGCCAACCGCTGTACGGACCGGGGACAAGCTGTGGACAGTTTGCGTCGGGGGAAACACTCCTAAAACTGTCCACAGCTTGTGCGCAGACCCGGCGGGGTTTCACACAGGAGTTGTAGCGGCGGAAACATGTTGTAAATCAGGTAATTGCGCAGGTTTTCAACAGATTTTCCTGACTCCACCACCACCGCTTTTTGTTATTTATCCTGTTTAACAGCTAAGAGCCAAGGGGACACCACGGCATGCGTTTCAGTCTGCAGCGAGAAGCTTTCCTCAAGCCCCTGGCCCAAGTCGTCAACGTCGTGGAGCGTCGCCAGACCCTGCCCGTCCTGGCCAACCTGCTGGTCGTGGTCACCGGCAGCCAGCTGTCGCTGACTGGTACCGACCTGGAGGTCGAGATGGTGGCGCGCTGCGCGGTCGACGACGCCCAGGACGGCGAGATCACCATCCCGGCGCGCAAGCTGTTCGACATCGTTCGCGCCCTGCCCGACGGCAGCAAGGTCACCGTCTCGCAGTCCGGCGACAAGGTCACCGTGCAGGCGGGACGCAGCCGCTTCACCCTGGCCAGCCTGCCCGCCAACGATTTCCCGTCGATCGACGAGGTCGAGGCCACCGAGCGCGTCAACGTCCCCGAGGCGGCGCTCAAGGAGTTGATCGAGCGCACCTCGTTCGCGATGGCGCAGCAGGACGTGCGCTATTACCTCAACGGCCTGCTGTTCGACCTCGCCGAGCAGCGCCTGCGCTGCGTGGCCACCGACGGCCACCGCCTTGCGCTGTGCGAAGCCGCGCTCGAGGACAGCGTGCAGTCCAAGCGCCAGATCATCGTGCCGCGCAAGGGCGTGACCGAGCTGCAGCGCCTGCTGGAAGGCGGCGACCGCGTGCTCGAGCTGGAGATGGGCCGCAACCACATCCGCGTCAAGCGCGACGATGTGACCTTCACCAGCAAGCTCATCGATGGCCGCTTCCCGGATTACGAGGCCGTGATTCCGATCGGCGCCGACCGCGAGGTGCGCATCGACCGCGAAGTGCTGCGTGCCGCGCTGCAGCGGGCCGCCATCCTGTCCAACGAAAAGTACCGTGGCGTGCGCCTCGAAGTGTCGCCGGGCCAGCTGAAGATCAATGCGCACAACCCGGAGCAGGAAGAGGCCCAGGAAGAAGTCGAGGCCGACACCGTGGTCGACGGCTTGGCGGTGGGCTTCAACGTGAACTACCTGCTCGACGCCTTGGGCGCGCTGCGCGACGAGACCGTGGTCATCGCGCTGCGCGATGCCAACTCCTCGGCGCTGGTGCGCGAGGCCGCCAACGAGCGCTCCCGCCACGTTGTGATGCCGCTGCGGCTGTGAACGACAGGTTCCACGTGGAACACGAACGCCCGGCCTGGTCCGGGCGTTCTGCTTTTCCGGCACGCCCGCCGTGCGCCTGACCCGGCTGGAGTTGCGCAACGTGCGCAACCTGCAGGATGTCGCCCTGCTGCCCGGGCCCGGCCTGAACGTGCTGGTCGGGGCCAACGGCGCCGGCAAGACCAGCGTGCTGGAGGGCCTGCACCTGCTGGCCTACGGCCGCAGCTTCCGAGGCCGCGTGCGTGACGGCCTGGTGCGCACCGGCGCGGATGCGCTGGAGGTGTTCGCAGAGTGGGAGTCGGTGGGGGCAGGCGATACTCCCGTGCCGCACAAGGCCGGGCTGCGGCACAGCGGTTCCAGCTGGGAAGCGCGTTTGGACGGCGAAAAGGTGGCCCATCTTGGCCAACTGCTGTCGGCATTGATGGTGGTGGCGTTCGAGCCGGGCAGCCATGCGCTGGTGTCGGGTGGCGGTGAGCCGCGGCGGCGCTTCGTCGACTGGGGTTTGTTCCACGTGGAACAGGACTTCCTGCCGGTGTGGCGCCGCTACGCGCGTGGGCTGAAGCAGCGCAATGCCCTGCTCAAGGCCGGGGCGGGTCCGGCGCAATTGGCGGCCTGGGACCTGGAGCTGGGCACGGCCGGCGAGGAACTCACTCGGCGCAGGGCGGGGTATCTGGAGCGCCTGCAGGAGCGCCTGGAACCGGTGGCCGCGCAACTCGCGCCCGGCCTTGGCCGGATGGCGCTCGAGTTCGAGCCGGGATGGCGACGCAGCAGCCTGTCGCTCGCCGACGCGCTGGCCGTGGCCCAGGACCGCGACCGCACGCTGGGCCACACCACGGTCGGCCCGCACCGCGCCGACTGGCGCCTGCACCTGGCCACCAAGCCCGAACGCGAGGCGCTCTCGCGTGGGCAGGCCAAGCTGGCCGCGCTGGCCTGCCTGTTCGCACAGGCCAGCGATTGCGCCGCCGAGCGTGGTGGCTGGCCGGTCATCGCACTGGACGACCTGGCGTCGGAACTGGACGCGGAGCACCGGCAACGGGTGCTTGCGGTGCTCGACACGACGCCTGCTCAGGTGTTCGTCACGGGCGTGGACCTGGTCGCGCTCCCGGCGGTCGGGGCGACGGTGTTCCACGTGGAACACGGGGCGGTCCGGCGCGCGGATTGATGCATTGCAGCACCAAGGTCCCTCAAGCGGACCGTGCTGGCCCAGCGCCGCCACGCCCCCGAGTGCTTCTCCTGTGGGTTGGGCGGCCGCAGACCCCGCAATCCTTGCCAACCGCCATGAACTGGTATAATGGCCGCCTCACGCCCCTATAAGTAATGTGTCTCCCGCGGCATGGTCGCGGCAGGCACGGATGGGGCATCCCGAAGGGCCAGAAGCATTCGATGACCGACCAGACCGTCAGTACCCCCGATAGCGGCGCCAGCAGCTACGACTCCAGCAAGATCACCGTGCTGCGCGGCCTCGAGGCCGTCCGCAAGCGCCCGGGCATGTATATCGGCGACGTCCATGACGGCACCGGCCTGCACCACATGGTGTTCGAGGTGGTCGACAACGCGATCGACGAGGCGCTGGCCGGCCACGCCGACGACATCGTGGTGACCATCCACGAGGACCGCTCGGTGTCGGTGTCCGACAACGGCCGCGGCATCCCGGTGGACATCCACAAGGAAGAGGGCGTGTCGGCGGCCGAGGTCATCATGACCGTGCTGCACGCCGGCGGTAAGTTCGACGACAACAGCTACAAGGTCTCCGGCGGCCTGCATGGCGTGGGCGTGTCGGTGGTCAATGCCCTGTCCGAGCACCTCGGCCTCGACATCTGGCGCGACGGCTTCCACTACCGCCAGGAATACGCACTGGGCGAGCCGCTGTACCGGCTCAAGCAGATGGAGGCCACCCAGCGCCGCGGCACGCTGCTGCGCTTCCGGCCGGCGGTCGACATCTTCAGCGACGTCGAGTTCCATTACGAAATCCTCGCCCGCCGCCTGCGCGAGCTGTCGTTCCTCAACTCCGGGGTCAAGATCACCCTGGCCGACGAACGCGGCGAGCCGCGCCGCGACGTGTTCGAGTACGAGGGCGGCATCCGTTCCTTCGTCGAGCACCTGGCGCAGCTCAAGACGGCGCTGCACCCCAAGGTGATCTCGGTCACCGGCGAGGAAAACGGCATCACCGTGGACGTCGCGCTGCAGTGGACCGACAGCTACCAGGAAACGATGTTCTGCTTCACCAACAACATCCCGCAGAAGGATGGCGGCACCCACCTGATCGGCTTCCGCGCCGCGCTCACGCGCACGCTGACCAACTACATCGAGCAGAACGGCATCGCCAGGCAGGCCAAGGTCAGCCTGTCGGGCGACGACATGCGCGAAGGCATGATCGCGGTGCTGTCGGTGAAGGTGCCTGATCCGAGCTTCTCGTCGCAGACCAAGGAAAAGCTGGTCAGCTCCGACGTGCGCCCGGTGGTGGAGCACACCTTCGGCGCCAAGCTCGAGGAATTCCTCCAGGAAAACCCCGCCGAGGCCAAGGCCATCGCCGGCAAGATCGTCGATGCCGCCCGCGCCCGCGAGGCTGCGCGCAAGGCGCGCGACCTGACGCGCCGCAAGGGCGCGCTGGACATCGCCGGCCTGCCCGGCAAGCTCGCCGACTGCCAGGAAAAGGATCCGGCGCTCAGCGAACTGTTCATCGTCGAGGGTGACTCGGCCGGTGGCTCCGCCAAGCAGGGCCGCAACCGCAAGACCCAGGCGATCCTGCCGCTCAAGGGCAAGATCCTCAACGTCGAGCGGGCGCGCTTCGACCGCATGCTCGCCTCGGCCGAGGTCGGCACGCTGATCACCGCGCTCGGCACCGGCATCGGCAAGGACGAGTACAACCCGGACAAGCTGCGCTACCACCGCATCATCCTGATGACCGACGCCGACGTCGATGGCTCGCACATCCGCACGCTGCTGCTGACCTTCTTCTACCGGCAGATGCCGGAGCTGATCGAGCGCGGGCACATCTACATCGGCCTGCCCCCGCTGTACAAGATCAAGCAGGGCAAGACCGAGCTGTACCTGAAGGACGATGCGGCGCTCGACGCCTACCTCGCCGGCAACGCCGTGGAAGGCGCCTCGCTGGTGCCCGCCACCGGCGAGCCCGCCGTCGAGGGCATGGCGCTGGAGAAGCTGCTGCTGGCGTTTGCCGGCGCGCGCGAGACCATCGTCCGCAACACCCACCGCTACGACCCCAACGTGCTCGAGGCGCTGATCGACTACACCCCGCTTGACGCCGAGCGCCTGGCCGAGAACACCGACGAGCGCCACGAGCTCGACGTGCTCGAGGCGCGGCTCAACCGTGGCGGGCTGGGCCAGCCGCGCTACGCGCTGGAATTCCAGGCTGGCGACGAGGAGCGGCCGGCGGCGCTGCTGGTCACGCGCCGGCACATGGGCCTGGAAAACGTGCAGGTGCTGCCGTTCTCGGCCTTCGAGGGCGGCGAGCTGCGCGCCCTGCGCGACGCCGCGGCGCTGCTCAACGGCCTGGTGCGCGAAGGCGCGCAGATCGTCCGTGGCAACCGCACCCAGGCGGTGTCGAGCTTTGCCCAGGCGCAGGCCTGGCTGCTCGACGAGGCCAAGAAGGGCCGCCAGATCCAGCGCTTCAAGGGCCTCGGCGAGATGAACCCGGAGCAGCTGTGGGAAACCACGGTCAACCCGGAGACCCGCCGGCTGCTGCAGGTGCGCATCGAGGACGCGGTCGCCGCCGACCAGATCCTGAGCACCCTGATGGGCGACGTGGTGGAGCCCAGGCGCGCGTTCATCGAGGACAACGCCCTGCGCGCCACCAACCTCGACGTGTGAGTGTGCAGGCCCGCGGGGGAGTTGACGCCGCCTTCAGGCAAGCCGGTCTACAACCGCATGACCCATTCAAGGAACTCCCCATGCGGACCTCGCCGATCACTGCCGCCACCGCTGTCGCCATCGCCTGCCTCACGGCGGCCTGTGCCACCACGACCTCGCCGACCGGGCGCACCCAGTACGTCGGCGCCGTGTCCCAGACGCAGCTCGACGCCATGGGCGCGCAGGCCTTCGCCGAGCAGAAGGCGCAGCTCCGGCAGTCCACCGACGCCGCGCAGAAGCGCTATGTAAGCTGCGTGGTGAATGCCATCGTGCGTGAGCTGCCGGCCGACCAGCAGCGCATCGGCTGGGAGTCCGCGGTGTTCGTGGATAACAACCCCAACGCCTTCGCGCTCCCCGGCGGCAAGGTGGGCGTGTACACCGGCATCTTCACGGTCGCAAAGACCCAGGACCAGCTGGCCGCGGTGATCGCGCATGAGGTCGGGCACGTCGTGGCCCACCACCACGACGAGCGCATCACCCGGCAGATGGGGGCGCAGGCCGGCCTCGGCGTGGTCGGCGCGGTGCTCGGTTCGCGCTACGGCGAGGGTGCCAGCCAGACCACCAACCAGCTCGGCGGTGCCGCGCTGCAGACCGCGTTCCTGCTGCCCGGTTCGCGGGTGCAGGAAAGCGAGGCCGACGTGGTCGGCCAGCAGCTCATGGCCAAGGCCGGCTTCGATCCCCGCCAGGCGGTCAACCTGTGGCAGAACATGATGTCGGCCAGCGGCGGCGGTCGCGCACCGCAGTGGCTGTCGACCCATCCGGACCCCAGCGCCCGCATCGGCGAGCTGCAGTCGCGCGCCGTCGGCCTGGTGCCCACCTGGGAGCAGGCGCGCAGCGCCGGGCGTCGTCCAGCCTGCGGCTGAGCGCCGCTGCCAGTGGACCTCCGGACGCTCGCGGCTGTCATATTCTTCTGTTAGCTTTGCCGACCCGTTTGTACCAAGGCGCCCGCGTCATCCGGCAGCCTCAACCTGAAGGGTGTTCCCGATGTCCGTTTCCAACTCCAGCCGCCTGCTGACCACGGCGATCGCCGCCGCCCTGCTCGTCATGACGGTTGGCGACGCCAACGCGCAGCGCAGCAGCGAGCGCCGCGCGCGCGCCGAAGCTGCGAAGGCGGAGGCCGCCAAGCCCGCCGCGCAGTTCCCCGAAGCCACCCGCGTTGAACCGGAACTCGGCGCCAGCCAGCGCATCGGCGCGAGGATCAACAAGATTTCCGAAGCCCACGAGGCAGGGGACGTGGCCGCCGCCGAGCCCATCGCCGCGGAGATCATCGCCAATCCCAAAGCCAACGCGTACGAGCGCGCCATCGTGATGCGCCTGATGGCCGATCTCTACGTGGATACCGACACCGAGCGCGCCAAGGACTACCTGCGCCAGGCGGTCGAGGCGAACGGCCTGAAGAACAACGACCACTACGGCTCCCTGGTCATGCTTGCCCAGCTGCAGCTGCAGGAAGACGACTACGCCGGTGCCCTCGTCACCCTCGACCGCGTGATCGCCGAAACAAAGACCACCAATCCCGAGTACCACGTGATCCGCGGCAATTCGCTGTATCGCCTCGAGCGTTACGACGAGGCGATCGCGGCGCTGAAGCCGGTGATCGATGGCAACCCGCAGGCACGGCCCGACTGGGTCCAGCTGTTGATGGCGTCATACGCGGAGGCGGGCCGTCCCGCCGAAGCCGCGCAGCTTGCCGAGCAGGTGGCCGCCCAGTCACCCGGCGACAGGCGTGCCCAGCTCAACCTCGCCAACATCTACCTGCAGTCCGACGACACACCGCGCGCCATCGAGGTCTACGAGCGCCTGCGCAAGGCCGGTGAACTCACCGAGGAGCGCGACTACCGCAACCTGATGGCGCTGTACCTCAACAGCGAGGGCAAGGAGCGCGAAGCCGCCGGGGTGATCACCGAGGGCCTGGACAAGCAGATCCTCAAGCCCGACCACCAGACCTACAACGCACTGGCGCAGGCGTACTATTTCAGCGACCAGTACGGCGAGGCGATCAAGGCTTACCAGAAGGCCGCGCCGCTTGCCGCCGATGGCGAAACCTGGCTCAACCTCGCCAAGGTGCTGGCCAATGAAGGCCGCAGCGCCGAATCCAAGGATGCCGCGCAGAAGGCGCTGGACAAGGGCGTCAAGCGCCCTGAGGAAGCGCGGGCGCTGTTGAAGCGCTGAGGCGCACCTCCGATCACGTGCTGGCCAGGTTGGTACTGGCAGCCACGATTGGTATAAGCTTGGAAATTCCCGCGCTGAACAAGCGGCGCGGATACGACAATATTCGGGGCGCTTCCTGCCCGGCCAGACTTGAGTTCCCCGCATGACGCAAGCCTCCACGACCTCGAACCGGAACGACGACCAGGACGAGGGCCTGAACTGGGCACGGATCACCGGTTTCACCATGGTTGTCGCGCTGCACGCCGCGGCCGTCCTGCTGCTGCTGGCGCCGGTCAATCCGCCCGGTGCCGAAGCGGAGGCCGAAGAGGTCACGCGCGTGGTGATCATCGAGCCGCCGCCGCCGCCCCCGCCGCCGCCGCCGCCGCCGGAACAGCCGCCCGAGCCCAAGCCCATCAAGGAGCTGGTGCCGCCGTCGCCGTCGCCGCTGCCCCCGCCGCCCGAACAGCCGCCTGTGATCTTCGACGACCCGTCGCCGATCGACGTGCCCGCGCCGCCGCCCGCCCCGCCTGCGCCGCCCGCGCCCACGCCGTCGATCGGCGCCAGCGTGGACCCGTCGTCGAAGAGCATGAATCCGCCGAAGTACCCGCCGGCGGCGCTGCGTGCCGGCGTGACGGGCCAGGTCATCCTGATCGTCGACGTCGATGCCAACGGCAACGTCACCAACGTGTCGGTCGAGAAATCCAGCCGCAACCGCGACCTGGACCGTGCCGCGGTGGACGCCGCGCGCAAGTGGCGCTTCAACCCGGAAATCGTCAATGGCGTCGCCACCTCGGGCCGCGTGCGCGTCCCGGTTGATTTCGTGCTCTGACCCGGGTCGCGGCCCTGGCCGCGCCTCACGCTGTTCCATCGCTCTACCGGCTATAACCGATCCAAACTATCCAAATCACAACATCTAGAAGGTAAGCGTCATGCTGCAGGAAACTTCGAACATCCCGGCCTCCGGCGGCAGCAACGCCGCTGCGCTCCAGCAGATGGGTTTCGCGGACATGGTCCAGCATATGGACGCAGTCGGCTGGGTGGTGCTCATCACCCTGGTCGTCATGTCGGCCATGTCCATCTACTGGATCATCTTCAACGCCATCAAGAACGCGCGCCTGCGTGCGTCCTCGGACAACGTGATCCAGTCGTTCTGGGAAACCCCGAACGCGCAGGACGCGATCCGCCACATGGAAGAGCAGCGCAAGAGCGAGCCCTTCTCCAAGGTCGCGCTTGACGCCGCCCTGGCCGCGGCGCACCACCAGCGCCACGAAGGTTCGCGCCTGGTCGAGTCGCTCAACCGCTCCGAGTTCGTCGACCGCGCGCTGCGCCAGGGCGTGACCCGCGAGTCGCTGAAGCTCGAGGCCGGCCTGACCGTGCTCGCCACCGTCGGTTCGACCGCGCCGTTCGTCGGCCTGCTCGGCACCGTGTGGGGCATCTACCGCGCCCTGATCCGCATCGGCGCCAGCGGCCAGGCCGACATCGGCGCGGTTGCCGGTCCGGTCGGCGAGGCGCTGATCATGACCGCGCTGGGCCTGGGCGTCGCGATCCCGGCCGTGCTTGGCTACAACTTCTTCGTGCGCCTGAACCGCTCGACGAACAACAAGCTCGACACCTTCGCGCACGACCTGCACGACTTCTTCGCCACCGGCTCGCGCGTCGGCGAGCAGAAGCGCTGATCGCCAGGTATTGAGGGAGTCCCGACATGGCTTACAGTTCAAGCGGTAGCGGCCATGACAAGGTCAACGCCACGATCAACATCGTGCCGCTGGTCGACGTGATGCTGGTGCTGTTGATCATCTTCATGGTCACGGCACCACTCATGGCCCACAAGGTCCAGGTCGAGCTGCCACAGGCGAACCTGGATGAGCGGCCGGAGACGGCACCGCCGGCTCCGCCGATCACCATCGCGGTCACCGAAGACGGCGAGATCTTCCTCAACGACCAGCCGGTCACCCTGCAGCTGCTCGAAAGCGCACTGTCGGTCGAGGCACAGAAGACCCCGCAGCCGCCGGTCAACGTCCGCGGCGACAAGACCACGAAGTACGGCGTGGTGAAGCAGGTCGTCGGCATCGCGCAGGCCCAGGGCATGCGCAAGGTCGGCTTCGTCGCCACCCGCGAAAGCAACTGATCCGGAGTTAGTCACATGGCTTTTTCGTCCAATTCCGGTGACGGCCCGATGGCCGACATCAACATCATCCCGCTCTGCGACGTGATGCTGGTGCTGCTCATCATCTTCATGGTCACCGCGCCGCAGCTGTCGTACCCGATCGACATCGACCTGCCGCAGCCCTCGTTGAATCCGCCGGTGAACCCGGTGGATCCGCCGCCGCCGATCCGCCTGCGGATCGACGCGTCGGGCCAGGTGTACTGGAACGACAGTCCCACGCCGACCTCGGCCCTGCGCAACATGATGCAGGCTGAAGTCGAGCGCGATCCGTCCAACCAGCCCACGCTCGAGATCGACGTCAACGAGGACGCCGACTACGGCACGCTGGCCAAGGTGCTGGCCGAGGCCAAGAACGCGCAGATGCTGAAGATCGGTTTCGTCAGGAACTGAACCACGCAAGACCCTCCGGCGTCGCCTGCAGCGCGCCGGTCGGGAGAGACGCTTGCTGTTTTCGCGCCGCCCGCAAGGGCGGCGTTTTTATGTCAGGCGCCGGCCGCGTCCAGGATCGCCAGGTAGCGCGCGACGGTCGTCCCCAGCCCGTCATGCAATGCCTCGCCGATCAGCGCGTGGCCGATCGACACCTCCTGGACCCCAGGTACTGCCGCCAGGAAATCCCCCAGGTTGTCCTGGCTGAGATCGTGGCCGGCATTCACGCCGAGTCCGGCGGCCTGCGCGCGCCGCGAGGTGCCGGCACAGGTGGCCAGCGCCGCGCTGGCGTCGCCGGCGGCATGGGCATCGGCAAACGGACCGGTGTACAGCTCGATGCGGTCCGCCCCTGTGGCCGCCGCCGCCTCGACATCGCAGCTGGCATCGGCGAACAGGCTCACGCGGCAGCCCAGCGCCTTCAATTCGGCGACCAGCGGACGCAGGCGCTCGCCGTCGCGCACGAAGTCGAAGCCGTGGTCGGAGGTCAGCTGGCCGTCGTCGTCGGGCACCAGGGTCGCCTGCGCCGGGCGCGCCGCGCGGCACAGCGCCACGAAGCCGGGATAGCCGGGCCGCGGCGCCGCGAAGGGATTGCCTTCGAGGTTCAGTTCCACCCCGCGCTCGGCCGCCAGCGTGGCGAGCGCCATCACGTCGTCGCTGCGCGCATGGCGCGCATCGGGACGCGGATGCAGGGTCAGCCCGTGGGCACCGGCATCGAGGCAGGCGCGGGCGGCGCGCAGCATGTCGGGCTGGTCACCGCCGCGCGAGTTGCGCAGCACGGCGACCTTGTTGAGGTTCACGCTGAGCAGGGTCATGCGCGGCGGGCTCAGGCGCCGGTCGATTCCGGCGCGTCGCCCGGCTGCGCCTGGGCGGCGACCACGCGCCGCGCCTCGGCTTCCTCGCGCAGTCGGCGCAGCTCGACCGGGTCGAGCATCATGCTGTCGTCGCGGGCCTGGTTGCCCACGCGCTGGGCCAGCAGGCCCAGCACCCAAGCGACCACAAGACCCAGCGCGGCCAGCAGGCAGGCCACGGCCAGCGCCATCGACGCGGTGTTGAGCGCCATGGCGAACGCGGCCACGGCCAGCAGCAGGAACAACCAGGGCATGGACAGGCTCCGCCAGGGACAATGGCCGCAGTCTAACCGCAGGCGCGCGCGCCGCCATCGCGTCGGCGCGCCGTCCGGGCGACCCGTGCCGCCGCCGGTCGCGGTATCACAGCAGGGGCGACAGCAGCCGCGCCAGCGCCTCGGGCATGCGCGCCCCGAGCAGCGACCGGGTCCGGCCACGATGCACGCGCGGCGCGCTTGCCATCTCGCCCTCGATCAGCGCAGCGAGTTCAGCCGCGATCGCGGGGTCGTCGAACAGCACCGACACCTCGAAGTTCAGCCGGAAGCTGCGGTGGTCGAAGTTGGCGCTGCCGATGATCGCCAAGTCGTCGTCGACCAGCAGCGTCTTGCTGTGCAGCAGGCGCGGGCCGTACTCGTGGACCTTCACCCCCGCCATCAGCAGCGCGCCGAAGTAGGAGCGCGCGGCCAGCGTGACCAGCTTGGAGTCGCTCTCGCGCGGCACCAGCAGGCGCACGTCCAGCCCGGCCATGGCGGCGGAAGTGAGCGCCATCATCGCCGCCTCGCCGGGCACGAAGTACGGGGTGGTCATCCACACCCGCTTGCGCGCGGCGTGGATGGTGGCGACGTGCAGGCGGTGGATCGCCTCCCACGGCGAGTCCGGGCCCGAGGTCAGCACCTGGGCGCGGATCGGGCCGGGCGCGGATTCATGCGGGGTTTCACGCGCGACGTCGGACAGGAAGTCGCGGCTGCCGGTGGCATAGGTCCAGTCCTCGGCGAACACCAGCTGCAGCACGCGCACCACGTCGCCTTCCAGCCTGAGGTGCAGGTCGCGGTAGGCGTCAGCGCCGCGGCGCTCGTCCTGGGCGTCGCTGATGTTCATGCCGCCGGTGTAGGCGATGCGGCCATCGATCACCACGATCTTGCGGTGCGTGCGCAGGTTGGCCCAGGGCCGCCGCCAGAACTGGCCGAGGCGCATCGGATGGAACCACGCCACTTCGCCACCGGCGTCGAGCAGCGGCTGGAAGAAGCGGCGCGCGCCTCCGGAGCCCACCGCATCCACCAGCAGGCGCACCGCCACGCCGGCGCGCGCGCGCTCGACAAGCGCATCGCGCAGCGCGGCACCGGTGTGGTCGGGTTCGTAGATGTAGTACTCGAGGTGCACGTGCCGGCGCGCCGCGGCGATGTCGGCGAGCAGGGCGCTGTACTTCGCGGCGCCGTCGACCAGCAGGCGCACGTCGCGGGCGGACGATGGCGGCAGGCCGGTGGTGGCCTGCGACAGCCGCACCAGTTCCACGCCGTCGGCATGTCCGGCGTCGACGTCGCCATGCGTCACGTTGCCGCGGCTCCTGGCGCGGCGCAGGCGATGACGGTGGATCCGCTGCGGCCCGAACACGTGGTAGACCAGCAGGCCGAGGTAGGGCAGCAGCGCCAGCCCCAGCAGCCAGCTCAACGTGGCCACGGGCTCGCGCTTCTGCAGGATGATCCAGCCTCCCAGCACCACCAGGTACGCCAGCCAGGCCACGCCCAGGTAGAGCCCGAGGTGGGGAAAGGCGAGCAGCGCCTGCCAGGCGTCCCGCAACCAGTCCAACATGCCATGCCCCCGTCGCGCCGCGGCGGCGCCCGTGCGTCAGGCTAGCGGCAAGCGCCGCGAGCGCAAGCCGCGCTCCACGCGCATCCCCGGGGGCTTGGCATTCACCGGATCTATACGCCTCGTCCACGGCGCGGCTTGCTACCGTATGCACATGCCGCAGCCACTCCCGCACAACCGGTCCGCGTGCACCGACGCCGTGGCCGGCGCGATGCCCGCCGCGGACCCGCACGACCGCGCGCCCGCGCCGGATTCCGATCTTGCGCAGCAGCTGGCGGCCTGCCGCCTGGAACTCGCGGCCACGCAGCGCGATCTCGAACTGCTTTCGCACGGCGTCTCGCATGACCTGCGCGCGCCACTGCGCGCGGTGGAAGGCTTCGCGGCGCTGCTGGAGCAGCATGCAAGTGCCGGCCTGGATGCCACCGCCCGCGACCATCTCGCCCGCGTGCGCGCCGCCGCCGCGCGCATGTCCACCCTGATCGACGGGCTGCTGGCGCTGTCGCGCGCCGCACGCGCGCCGCTGAGCATGGTCGACGTGGATGCCAGCCTGCTCGCGGAGTGGACGCTGGCCGAATTGCAGGATGCCGACCCTGCGCGCGCGGTCGAACTCCACGTGCAGCCCGGCATCGTCGTGCGCGGCGACGAGCGCCAGCTCAAGCTGCTGCTCGAACAGCTGCTGGACAATGCCTGGAAGTTTTCGCGCGGCCGCGACCGGGTGCATGTCGCGGTGACGGCGGTCAACGTGGGCGACGGCGTGCGCATCTCGGTGCGCGACCATGGCAGCGGCTTCGATCCCGCGCGTGGCGAACGCATCTTCGAGCCGTTCCAGCGCCTGCACGGCGCGGACGAGGGCGCGGGCCACGGGCTGGGGCTGGCGATCGCGCAACGCATCGCCGAACGGCACGGCGCGACCATCAGCGCGGACGCCGTGGCCGGCGAAGGCTGCACGTTCCAGGTGACGCTGCCACGCGGCGGCAGTGGCGTCGGCACGCCGGAGGGCGGGCAGGGGAACGCGCCGTGAGCACCCGCCCGATCCTGCTGGTGGAGGACAACCCGGACGACGTCGAACTGACGCGCATCGCGTTCGCCGAAGCCAACATCGCCAACGCACTCACCGTGGTCACCGACGGCGCCGCGGCGCTCGACTACCTGTTCGCACGCGGCGCGCATGCCGACCGCGATCCCGACGACCTGCCGTCGATCGTGCTGCTCGACCTCAACCTGCCCAAGGTCGACGGCCGCGAGGTGCTGCAGGCGATCCGCAGCCAGGAGCGCACGCGCAGCCTGCCTGTGGTGGTGCTCACCACCAGCGGGGAACCGTTCGACGTCGAAGCGAGTTACGCGCTCGGCGCCAACAGCTACATCCGCAAGCCGGTGGATTTCGGCCAGTTCGTGTGGGCGGTGAAGCAGGTCGGGCTGTACTGGCTGGTGCTCAACCACGGCCGCGAGCCGCAGTGAGCAGGCGCTGCGGCGCTAGGCGCCGGCGGGGAACAGCGTTTCGGCGCGCTGGAACAGGATCCAGCTGGTGGCGATGAACTTGTCGCCGCGCGCCGGGCGGTTGCCGCGATGGGTGTGGGTGAACGCCGTCGGCGCGATCAGCAGGTCGCCGGTGCGCGGTGCGACCTTGCGTTCCTGGAACAGGAATTCGGTCTCGCCTGCGCTGAAACCGTCGTTGAGGTAGAGCGTCCACAGCAGGTGGCGGTGCAGGGTTTCGCACGGCGCGTCGCGCGGATACAGCTCGCAGTGCCAGTAGGGATAGCCGCCCTCGTCGGCGCGGTACCACTGCAGGTTCACGCTGCCCGGGCGCAGGCAGGTCATCGCCAGCCGGCCCAGCGCCGCATCGTCCATCGCCGTGATGTCGTCGGCCGCAAGCCGGCGCAGGGCGCCATCGGCACCGGGCTGCTGCAGCATCAGCGGCGCGATCAGCGCCTGCGGGTATTGCCGCAGGTACGCGAGCAGGCCACCGTACACCGCCACATTGAGCGCCTGCTCGACATCGACCCAGTCCGGACGCCCGGCGAGCGCGATGTCGCGGCTCTTCTTCAACTCGGGGAACACGCCGCTGCCGACGCGCCCCGGCTGCAGCGCGTCGCTGGCGCGGATGCGTTCCACGATCGCCGCGCAGGTTGCGGCATCCAGGGCGCCTGCGGTGACCTCGATGAAGTCGCGGGTCGCGGCCATGTGGCGCCTACAGGGTCGCGGCGGTCATGCGGTGGTCGCGCCCGCGTGCGCGGCGTCGTGCTCGCAATGCTGGCGCGTCGCCACCTCGACCTCGGCCTTCGACCCGAGGAACACCGGCACGCGCTGGTGCAGGGTGGTCGGCGCGATGTCGAGGATGCGGCCGCGGCCGTCGGTCGCGGCGCCGCCGGCCTGCTCCACCAGCATCGCCATCGGGTTGGCCTCGTACATCAGCCGCAGCTTGCCGGGCTTGCCCGGGTCCTTGCGGTCCCAGGGATAGATGAAGATGCCGCCGCGGGTCAGGATGCGGTGCACGTCGGCGACCATCGAGGCCACCCAGCGCATGTTGAAGTCCTTGCCGCGCGGACCTTCGCGGCCGGCCAGCAGCTCGCTGACGTAGCCTTGCATGGCCGGCTCCCAGTGGCGCTGGTTGGACATGTTGATCGCGAACTCGCGCGTCTCGCCCGGGATGCGGATGTCGCTGCGGGTCTGCACGAACGCGCCCTGCTCGCGGTCCAGCGTGAACGCATGCGTGCCCTGGCCGATGGTCAGCACCAGGGTGGTCTGCGGGCCGTACACGCAGTAGCCGGCCGCGACCTGCGCGGTGCCGGGCTGCAGGAAGTGTTCGTCGCCGACCGTCTCGACGTTTTCCGGGCAGCGCAGCACCGAGAAGATGGTGCCCACCGACACGTTGACGTCGATGTTGCTGGAGCCGTCGAGCGGATCGAACAGCAGCAGGTAGGCGCCGCGCGGATAGGCGTCGGGGATCGGCTGGCAGTGCTCCATCTCCTCCGACGCGCACGCTGCAAGATGGCCGCCCCAGGCGTTGGCCTCGAGCAGGATCTCGTTGGACAGCACGTCGAGCTTCTTCTGCGCCTCGCCCTGCACGTTGACGCTGTCGCCGCCGGCGGCCGAGACCGCATCGCCCAGCACGCCGCCGAGCGCGCCGCGCCCGACCGCCACCGAAATCGACTTGCAGGCGCGCGCCACCACCTCGATCAGGAGCCGCAGGTCGGGCTCGATGTGACCTGCGCGCTGCGCCTCGATGAGGTGGCGGGTGAGGGAAACGGGACCGGACATCGCAAGCCTGTGGATGTGGGGAGAGGGGGGCATTGTCTCCGAAGGTGGAGGGGCTTGCAGGGGTGGGGGTCGCCGCAAGCTTGTCCGGTAGGGGCGGGTTTCTCGCGAAGGCGCGAAGGACGGCCGCGAAGGAGGGGCGGGTGGAGCCTGCAAAGGGGTCAGCGGCGGTCGAATTCCCATTCGAGGCCGAGGAGCCAGGTGCGGCCGTGGCCGGGTTCGTAGAAGCGGCCGTTGCCTTCGTTGACGATCACCGAGCCGACGTGGGCGCGGTCGAGGAGATTGTCGACGCGGGCGAAGACGCGGACCGGGCCGGCCGCCGTGGGCCAGCGCCGCGCGGCTTCGGCGTGCAGCAGGCCGTAACCCGGCGCCGACCCGGTGCCGGCATCATTGACCATCACGTCGCCCATGGCTTCGGCCTCGAACGCCGCGGTCCAGGCGCCGCTTTGCCACTGCAGGCGCGCGAATGCGTGGCGTTCGGGCACGCCGGGGATGCGGCCGGCCATGCTTGTGCCGCCGCCCGCAATGGCGCCGCCGCGGAACTCGGCTTCCAGCTGGGTCGCCGCCAGCTGCAGGTCCCAGGCGTCGCCGAGCGGCTGCAGCCAGGACAGCTCCACACCCTGGCGGCGCGCGCTGCCGGCGTTGCGGTAGCTGCTGCGCCCGGCGACGTTGGTCGCCACCGCGATCTCGTCATCGGTGTCGGCGCGGAACAGCGCCGCCTCGAGCAGGCCGCCGGTGGGCGTGCGCCACTTCAGGCCGAGCTCGTGGTTGTCGCTGACCGCCGGGCGCAGCCCGAAGGCCAGGCCGGCGCCACCGTCGGCGCGGTACGACAGCTCGTTGAACGTCGGCGTCTCGAAGCCGCGTCCGACCGAGGCGTACAGCCGCAGGTGCTCCGACGGCGCGAAGGTGACGCCCGCGACCGGCGAAGTTTCCGAATAGTCGACGCGCCCGCTGTCGTCGGGATTGCCTTCGGCAACGTAGCGGTCGCTCGAGGTGAAGCCGACCTCGCTGTGGCGCGCGCCGAGCAGCAGCGACCAGCGCGGCGCGACCTGCCACCACGCCTGCGCATAGAGGTCGTCGGTCTCCACCTCGTTGCGCTCGTCGCGACGCAGCGTGCCGCGCACGCCGAGCGCGTCGCCGACGAAGTTCTCGAAGCCGCGGCGCCGCTGCCGCTGGCGCTCGCCGCCCGCACCCGCCGCAAGCTCCAGCGGCCGCGACGCGAGGCTGCCGCTCCACGACCAGCGCGCATCGAAGCCGGCGTAGCGGTTGTCGAGATCGATCACCCCGCCCGAATGCAGCGGATTGCGCTGCGGCGCCGCCGGGATCGGCAGCACCTGCGTCACTTCGCGGTCGCCGCCCCAGGCCGACAGGCGTAGCGCGTGCGCATCGCCCAAGCCGTGCTCGTACACCGCGCCGGCCTGCGACTGGCGCACGCTCTTGCGCGTGTCGAAGACGTACGCATTGGCCACCGCCTGCCGCGGATCCGCGCGCATCTGCGCCGCGGTGAGCCCGAGTGGATCCTGCGCCTCGGGGATGTCGACGTGGTTGAGCACCAGGCTCAGCTTGCGGCGTTCACCCAGGTCGAAGCCAAGCTTCAGGTTGGCCACGTCGCGCCGCGCCGCGGAATGATCGCGCCAGCCGTCGGTATCCAGGCGCGAGACCGCGAAGTTGTAGCCGACGATGTCGTTGCCGCCGAGCAGCCGCGCCGCGCCGGTCCAGGTGCCATCGCTGCCGACCGTGGCCCGCAGCCGCCACGGATCACCGGCCTGGCCGTCGGCGCTGTGGATCGACACCACCCCGCCCGACGAGTTGCCGTGCAGCGCCGAGAACGGCCCACGCAAGACTTCAATGCGATCCGCGCCGGCGAGGCTGAAATGCGACAGCTGGCCCTGGCCATCCGGCATCGACGCCGGGATGCCGTCGGCGTACAGCCGCAGCCCGCGCACCCCGAACGTCGCGCGCGCACCGAAGCCGCGGATGGAGAGCTGTGTGTCCTGCGCCAGGTTCTGGCGGTCGCGGGCGAGCAGGCCGGGGATGCCGCGCAGGACCTCGGAGACGTCGGCGCTGGCGTCGGAGCGCTCGCCGGAGAGATCCACGGTGGCGGTGGACGCGGGCGTGTCGAAGGCCGGCACGGTGCGCAGGCGGGTGGCTTCAACGATGACGCGGTCGAGGGTGGTGGGGGCCGGAGCCTCAGGCTGCCGCGGGCTGGCGGGCGGCGCGGCGTGGGCCACGGCGGGGACGACGAGTGCAAGTGCGAGCGCTCGCGCGAGGGCGGAAAGCTGGGGAGGAGTCATGCGCGTATTGTCGCCCGCGCGCCCGTGCCGGGCGGGTCGCGGGGCGGAACACTGCGGGACGGACGCTCCGTCAGGCGCGGGGCCCTGTACTGCCGCGCCCGGCCGATCGCCGGGCGACGCGTTCCTCAGGCGTCGGCGTCGGTCGGCCAGCCTTCGCCGGTGCCGCGCTGGAGCACGGTGTCGGTGTCGAGCACCGTGCCGGCTGGAATCGCCTCCTGCGTCGCCAGGCGCGCATAGACCGGCGTGAAGTCCGGTCGCGTCGCGTCCATCAGCTGCTCGAAGCTGTCGATCACGAAATAGGTCTTCTGGTAGCTGTCGATGCGGTAGCGCGTGCGCATCACCCGCTCCAGGTCGAAGCCGATGCGATTGGGCGCCGCCGACTCCAGCGCATGCACCGACTCCCCACTGGACGACACGATGCCGCTGCCGTAGATGCGAAGCCCCTCGGCCTCGCGGATCAGCCCGAACTCGACCGTGTACCAGTACAGCCGCGTGAGGTTCTGCAGCGCATCCGGCCCGATCGCATGCGCCTTCACCCCGCCGCGCCCGTAGGCCGCCATGTAGTCGGCGAACACCGGGTTCATCAGCAACGGCACGTGGCCGAAGAGATCGTGGAACAGGTCCGGCTCCTCAATGTAGTCGAGCTGGTCCGGCCGGCGGATCCACCACGTCACCGGGAAGCGCCGTTTGGCGAGGTGCTCGAAGAAATCCAGCTCCGGCAGCAGCCCCTCTACCCCGATCAGCGTCCAGCCCGTGGCCTGCTCCAGCACCGCGTTCAACTGCGCGTAGCGCGGAATGTGGTCCGGGGTCATGCCCATCGCATCCTGCGCACGCAGGAACTCGCTGCTGGCGCGGCCGACCAGCAGCTCGCGCTGGCGCGCGTAGAGCGTCGCCCACGTCGCGTGGTCGTCTGCGGAGTAGTCATCCCATGGCTGCGCCACGATGCCCGTCGCGTACACCGGCACCTTGCCCTTGTCGGTATGCAGGTTCTCGACGCGGCGCGGCTGGGACTGGGTGGACATGGCGGACTCCTGGCGGCGCGGCAGATGCAGGGCCGGCACGAAAGACGGTGCGATAAAGCACGACCTGGAGACTCTAACGCCGAAATCCTGCAACATGGATGTGACTGTTGCGCCAACAGCGCGACTCCGTGCAACATTCAACCGCGTATAGCGATGTTGTCGCAACAATAGAGATACGGTGGCAATGCGAACGCTCGAGCACCGGCGCTCGCCGGCGCGGCGTCCAACTCCACGTCACCCTTCGCCGGCGCAGGCCCGAGCCCGAAGCGGGCCGTTCCTCCCGCCCGTCGTCCACGGCCCAACGGAACCGACCCATGCCCACCGTCGACCTTGACCGCATCGACCTGCAGCTGCTCGCCGAACTGCAGACCCGCGGCCGCCTGAGCAATACCGAGCTCGCCGAGCGTGTGCACCTCTCGCCCTCCGCCTGCCTGCGCCGCGTGCAGCGCCTGGAGCGCGACGGCGTGATCGCCGGCTACCACGCGCACGTCGACCCCGAGCACCTCGGCCTCGGCCTCGCCGCCTTCGTGCGGATCCGCCTCAAGCGCCACGACGCCACCTCGGTCGCCGCCTTCGCCAGCGCCGTCAACGCCTGGGACGAAGTGGTGGCGTGCCACGCCCTCACCGGCGACATGGACTACCTGCTGCAGATCGCCGTGCGCGACCTCGAACACTTCTCGCGCTTCCTCCTCGACCGCCTGCTCGGCCAACCCGGCGTGGGCGACGTGAACTCGAGCTTCGTGCTGCGCACGGTCAAGGCGTTTCGCGGGCTGCCGCTGCCGCGCGGGTAGGCCGTCAATACCGATCCAGCGGACTCAACACCCCGCCCGCGCCACGGCCCAACACGTGCGTGTAGATCTGCGTCGTCGCGACATCCTTGTGTCCCAGCAACTCCTGCACCGTGCGAATGTCCTGCCCGGACTGGATGAGGTGCGTGGCGAACGAGTGCCGCAGCGTGTGGCAGGTCGCCGGCTTGTCGATGCCCGCCGCCACCCGCGCCGACTTGACCGCGCGCTGCAGCACCGCCTCGTCGATGTGATGCCGGCGCAGCGCACCGGTGCGCGGATCCGCCGACAGTCGCGTGGCCGGAAACACGTACTGCCACCCGAACTCCCGCGCCGCATTGGGATATTTGCGCCCCAGCGCATGCGGCAGCCAGACCTCGCCGCACCCCGCCTGCAGGTCGCGGGCGTGGAGCACGCGCACCTTTTCCAGCTGCTCGTGCAGCGCCACCTCCAGCTTGCGCGGCAACGGCACCCGACGGTCCTTGCCTCCCTTGCCGTTGCGCACGCAGATCTCGCGACGGTCGAAATCCACGTCCTTCACCCGCAGCCGCACCGCCTCCATCAAGCGCATGCCCGCCCCGTACAGCAGCGACGCCATCAAGCGCACCTGCCCGTCCACCAGCGCCAGCAGGCGCCGCACCTCGTCGTGCGACAACACCACCGGCAGCTTCTTGGGACGCTTCGCGCGCGTTACCGACTCCATCCACGGCAGGTCGATCCCCAGCACCTCCTTGTAGAGGAAGAGCAGCGCCGACAGCGCCTGGTTCTGCGTATTGGCCGCCACGTCATGCCGCACCGCCAGGGTCGACAGAAAGCCCTCGACCTCCAAAGCCCCCAACTCCCGCGGATGGCGGCGCCCATTGGCCAGCACGAACCGCCGCGCCCAGCCCACATACGCCCGCTCCGTGCGGATGCTGTAGTGCTTGGCACGACAGCGGGCGCGCACCTGGTCGAGCAGGCGGGGAGGCGGGGCCTCGGATGGAGGGGCATCACCCGAAGCACCGGGTACCGCCGCATCCGTGCGGTGATATGACATAGCACTCCATTTCTGCGGTATTTCCCGGAATCATTACCGCAGGCGTTGCCCAAAAAAATCAGCCAAGCGATTGATCTGGAATGGGTTGCAGCGGGTCGAGTGCGTCAGACAACCGGCGTCAGGAACGGATTACACTCCGTTTCTGGAATCTACTAAGTGTTAGGCCTGCTTGGTGAACATGTCGCGCGACCAACGTTTCCACTGGACTGAGCCATTCGCATTCGCACGCGCACGGGCTCGTACGTCCCGTGGCGGCAACCCCTTCTTCCTATTCGTAATGTTCGCGCTGCTATTCTCACTCGCTCTTCTAGCCGTAGCTGTCCCTGACAGCGCACGAGACGCATCCGCTCTCGTAGCAATCTCCCTGGCGGGCGCTTTTCTCATTGCCTTCCCAGGCATGTGGCTGTTCTCCCGCCTCCCAAACAGCATCGTTGTCGCAAGTGATCGCATCGCCTTCGGCCGCACAGTCATACCAATAGCGCAAGTACGATCCGCCGTGATTGGAACCACTAAGCTAGAGGATATGCAGCACCCCGTGGTCACCTTCCAAACCACGGCAGGCCAAAGCTATCTTTTTGGCTTAGGCCGCAAGATTGATGCGAATGCGCTCGCAACCTTTCTTCAGCAGTTGGGTGTGCGCGAGCCGCAGGCCTAACAATGCGTTCAAGCCGACACCGCATCGGGTCGCAAACCACATGGCAGATACAGCGTGCCATGTGCTTCACGCCCCGCTGCGGCGCGGCTTAACTTGGGTGTTAGGCGCGCTATCGCACCGCATGGAGGCATGAAGTGAAACTAACGGCATCCGAAGTACGTCATTTCAAGAACGTGCTGTGGGGAACTCGCTTCTGGGCGTGGTTTCGCTGGGTGCTCTTGTTGGTCCTTGGCTACACCGCCGCAGCACACTTCACTGGCTGGAAGCCTTTGGCCCGAACTGACTGGCTGGCCGCAGGCGCGGTCTACCTGCTGGTCGCTTGGCCAGGCTTGTGCCGCACATACGTGTTTCATACGCTTCACCGTGTCGTGGCGGAGGATCCGGAGGCACGGGCACAGCTCGCTGCTGCTGGTGTGAAAGAGTTCGCGTCTGACACGTCGGGCGGGCGCGCCTAACAATGCGTTCAAGCCGACACGGTAGTTCCTTCGCTTCAGTGGACACCCTGACCTAACGATCAGGAGTGTCTTTATGCCTACGCCAGGCCCCCGAACAACCTATCGCTACACAGACCACTTCAAGGCCACCGCAGTACGCCTGAGTGAGCTTCCCGGCGTCTCCGTCGCCGATGTTGCCGAGTCGCTTTACATCCACCCTTTCATGTTGTCTCGTTGGCGCAAGTTGGCCCGCGAGGGA